>JAWACZ010000001.1:0-88373 GCA_038896555.1 Candidatus Caldarchaeum sp.
TAGCATTTAGAACGTCTAAATATATCCTGTGCCTACCCGATTGGTCTCGATTTGAAACCCTCGCATATCCTGCAACGTCGGCATATCCACGCATGAACTCAGTTTTTATGTTCTCGTCGGCTCCAAAAATTTCCTTCGGTATTGAGAATTCATAGTAAGACGTCATTCCTCTCATTAGCGACTTCACATTCCTCCAAAATATGGTATTTTTGAGGGTCTCTATCGTCAGGTAAACTGAACTCTTAGATATATGTTGTCCTATCTGCACATCAGTTAGCTCGTTAATCCTCTTTATTGGGTCTTGGAGGCTTAATATTATTTGATCTCTTTGAACGAACTTCTTCCTTATACCCTCAACACGTAAGTTTCTGAACGGGAATTCTATAGCTATCCTCCTTACTCCCCCTGCTTCGGTTATTGTTCCTCTGGCTGTAAGAAGTCCAAGAAAGTAAGCAACGTCAGCATCAAGATAGTCAACGATTTTAGGGAAGTCCACTTGTTTTAACCCTCTTTTCTTTCCGAAAGATCATTATATATTCGTGGACCTTATTGACTATGAAAACGTACGGATAACCCAACGGTCTAAGCCTGTTGTACTCTTTTCTCCTATCCCATATTATAATGTCTTCTAAAACAAAACCGATTTCACTCATAAGACGAATCACATCAACGTGATATGGAATAAATTGATTTAAAACACGTATATCCATCACGATCACAACGCAACGCTTTCCAGGCTTTAGAGCTTCATAGACCTTCTCGAAGACTTTCTTAAGTTCGGAGAGAAATACCGCATAATCGGGTATATTTCCTAGGTCTCGTTCCAGCTGTGAATACGGCCTTGGTTGTTTGTAGTCAGCGCTTCTTTTTCTAAGGTGTATCATCCAGTAAGGTGGAGATGTTATGCACAGGTCCGCATTGTTTGGTTGTACATATTTCAGTAAGTTCAGCGCATCATCGACATATACTTCTACTTGCGCTGAGCTTTTAGCATCAAGCGTTTGCTGGCGGAGTCTCTCTTGTGCGAGCTTAACAAATTTTTCATTTATGTCTATACCTACCCCTCTTCTTCCGAGTTCTTTACAGGCTACAAGTGTGCTTCCGCTTCCCACGAATGGGTCGATTACCAAGTGCCCTTTTTTTGTATAAATTTGTATGAGACGTCTGCAGATTTCAACAGGGAACATGGCGGGATGCTTAAGCTCTCTTTCTTGAGGGGTCTTGACAACATCCCATATACTTATGGAATACCTGCCCCATGTTTTGCCATCAAGGTTGCTAAGCCTCTCTTTGCTGGTGTCGGCTTTCTCGGCGACTGCATCCATTAAATCTTCCAAGCTTGCACTCTAAGATAGACCACGACCAGCATCTTAAAAGTTTTTAACGTCTTTGCTAACTAAAACGCTAGTTCAGAAGACTAAAGTAATGTCGAGGGCCAGCGGTCAGAATCTGAGTGCAAGACGTTTATCGACCGCATGTTTTAATGCTCTTTATTATAGCTGGAAGTCTGTCCAAGCTCCTTTCCACGGCGGTTCCCGTAACTATGATGTCTGCTCCGGCCTCCGCGACCATTGCCGCGTCTTCAGAGGTCTTGATTCCACCGCCGACGATCACGGGGATTTCGACGGACTGTTTCACGGCTTTGATGGTTGATGGCGGAAGCGGCGCCGCCGACCCGGAGCCAGCCTCGAGGTAAAGGAAACGCATACCGAGGTACTGTGCGGCCAGCCCATAGCATACAGCTACTTCACGGTGGCTTGGCGAGAGGGGCAGAACACGGCCCATCGCCGCCACAGTGCTTTCATGGCCGAAAACCACGTAGCCCATGGGGATGGCCTCCAAGCCGAAAGCCTTCACAGACAAAGCACCCTGAAGCTGCGCCCCAACAATATAGTACCAGTCAACGCTGTTCAACAAACTCATAAACCAGATGGCGTCGGCGTAGCGGGAAATCGACTGAACGTTGTTGGGAAAAATTATGACAGGCAGCTTCGTCATGCTCTTAATCTTCCGGACATAGGTGTCAAGCTGCTCCTGAGTATGGACAGTCGAGCCGCCAACCATGATGGCGTCGGAGCCCAGTTTCTCTACATGCTGCGCCAGGTCTGCCGCATGGTCGACCGTAACATTTACAGGGTCTATCAACGTGATGTGGAGCCTTTCACCCGCCTCCAGCTTGGAGACAAGATAGCGCTCAACCCTGCCCAGCTTCAACAGCACGCTCTCCCCTCAAAACCCTGTCATACCATTTGGTGTAAGCGTCAACCGTGCTGTAGGCAGGATACCAGGGAACCTCGGCGGAAGCCTTGCAGGTCCCGCAGGAAACCAGCGCAGTCCCGCTGCCTTTCTCGTGCTGAACAGTAACCGCCATCGCACCGCACAACGGACAAGAGAAGATGTTGGGGAAAGGCTTGGGAGTTTTCTTGATGATTTTTCTCCTCTTCCTACCCATCCACCGTCAAGGAAAACTTAACATATCTGGTGGATTTAAACCCGATTGAGATGCCGGTCCCCAGCCCCTTCCACGGCAGGCAGGTAAGGATAGCTGTCCTAACCTCCGACATGAAGCTTGCCAGAAACGTCGTAGAAGAGGCCGTGAGAAGGGGTTTAAAAGCAGACCACGTAACCAACCCCGGAGACATACCTTTAGCCGCAAAAGCCGTAGTCGTGAAAAAAGGCGAGTTTAAAGAGATAACGCACGGAAACCCCGTTTACGCCGACGAATACACAAGCCCCACAGCCATAGTCGACAGAGCCATCGAAGTAGCCTACTCAAAAGATAAAATCAGAAAAGTAGTGGTTGCCGTAGACCCTGGGAAAACCATGGGCGCCGCATTCTTAGCAGACAACATTCTACTGCGAATGGAGTCCTACACAGACTACAAACACCTTACATCCAGCGTCTCCGAGTTCTTCAAAAACCATCCAAACTCGAAACAAGCTGTCATAATAGGCTCGGGCGCACCAGAATTCCGTGAAAAACTCCTCAAAACACTCCTCTCCAAAACCTCATCCATCAACCCCCAAATCATCCACAGCGTTCCAGAGAAAAACACTACTAAGCTGGCGAAAGGCTGGGACGAAGCCGCAGCAGCATTGTTGCTGAGAAGACATGGCAAGAAGGGTTGAGGGATGGAGCTGCAGCCAGGAAAAACACTGCTTGTGGACGGGCCGGCAACAGTCACAATCCTCGACGGCAAAGCATCCATCTTCAACTGCCCCCTAACACCACGTAAACCCTACCTCCTACGCCCATGGCGACGCTACCCCATCCTAGCCGAGACAAACACAACAATACAGCTAAGCCTAGGTGAAGACGCCGCAGCAAACATAGTGGAAGGAGACGAATCAACAGACGCATGGCTAGGCCACATCAACAGCCTAACCGAAAACGACGTGACGGCGGTTCTAGGGGGGATAGACACGGGTAAAACAGCCTTCGCCACAACCACCGTCAACACGTTAGTAAAGAAATACGGAAGGTGCTGCGTGATAAGCCTAGACCCCGGGCAGACATATTTCACACCACCCACAGTTATAGGCGCCGCAGTGGCGGAGAAACCTGTCCACGACCTTTCCGAGCTAAAGCCTTTCTGGCAAAAGCCAGTGGGCTCCACCTCGGCAGCTGGCACGGCATCGCTCGTCATCGACGCAGTTGAAGAACTATCCCAGACAACGCCGTCAGTAGTTGACATGGACGGATGGGTTGAAGGGCCGGCAGCCATAGCTCACAAAACCATCCTTCTAAAATCCCTGGCATGCACCAAGGCCGTTCTTCTCGGAGAAGACGTCCAAACCCTAAAAGAACATCTAGACACAGCAGGTGTCTCGCTCAAACCACTCAGCACATCCAAGCACATAAAAAAACGAGACGTTTCAGACAGGAAAAAGATAAGGGAATGGGTGTTCCGAAAGTTTCTTGGACAACCATCCTTAAGGATGATACCATCCTCATGGATCCAGCTAAAGGCCTTGGGCTCAACCCACTCGACAGCCTATGATTTTTTCAAGGATGCGGTGAAATCAGCCAGCGATGCTTTAAAGCTGCCTGAAGAAAGGGATGAAAACGTTTTGTGCAGAAGGAGAATAGGCCTGATAGCCTATCTATACAGCTCAGCGGAAAGCTACCTAGGCATAGGCATCTTCTGCGGCTTCGACCCCGGCAAAGGCGTTGTAAAAATCCTCGCCTCAACCGAGGCAGACATACGGAAGATTGTGCTCGGCAAACTGTTCCTCTCAGCCGATGGCGATGAAGAATGTTTGCTAGATTAGTTTAACAGGCCTTACGGTGTTTTTTCTAATAAGGGCTGCGACGTTTCCAGCGTAGACTGCCGCCACATCACCTGCCTTAAAAGGCCCGTAGCTGTTCAAATCCTCTCCCACAAACCTTGGAAAATCTTTAAGAAAGATAACAACCTCATACCTACGGTCTATCTCCCTTTGAAGCATCCTAGGGTCGTTCAAACCGTTTCTAATCATGTCCTCATGCTGGGACACCACTCTCTGGATGACGTTGAAGGTCTTTTTCTCAAAAGGTAAAACGTTTTCCAGAGAAGGCTGTTGAAAAGCCATCGCAACTATCTTTTTCATACGGATTCTAAGCAACGACTCCAAAAGGTTCTGCAGCATCTCAAGCTCCGCAGACCTAATCCTAGTGTTTAACGAGTTTTTATCGCTCAGCCTTATCTGCCTTCTTATGTACGCGAAGTATTCAGCCAAGTCATCTAAAAACTTCTCAGGAATGCTCGTGAGCTCCTCGCTTGCTTTTTCTTTGCTCCACAGCCCGAGCAACGTCTCGTAAACCTCTTCCATCCAGAGTGAAAACTTACATCCATGCTTTAAACCATGACCTTTCGCTCAACGCTTAACCATCATAGCCAAGCCTCTGCACAACAGGTAAACCGCCACATAAACCGGCAGTTTTACCACCTCATTGTTGTAGGGGCCGTATCTCTCGTCCCCAATCTGGAAAGCAGGGGTTGGGAGAACCCTTACCTCAACACATTGTTCGCTGTCGAAGACGACGCTGTCGTTTAAAGGGTTGAAGCTGTGGAAATCGTCAAGCTTAACAGTGCAGGCTTTTAGGCCGGTTTTCCCGTTCAAAGTGTCGGAAAGCCTAAGCAGCCTATGCACGTCTGTTGTGACCACCGTATCTATATGCGAGGCTGAATCCTCTATGGCCAACCTCGCCAAAGTCTCCAGATATGGTGACCGCCTCCCTGTTTTAAGCAAATCCCAGCGGGGGCTGTCTCTCCAGTAGCGTGCTAGCTCGGCCATGTTTGACAAGTCCTTCGGCTTCAAATGCATCGAAAGCTCTTTCCTCACCTCCTCACCACCCGCAGACAGCCTGTCCAGCAAAGAACGGCATCCCCTCGCAATTCTTCCACCCCACCCCGCATCCTGAAACCCTGGCCCAGATTTGTCGCCAGATATGAGAGAAAGACCGTGACGCCGTAACTCAACATGGGCGCCGGTAATGTACTCTACTATCTCAAGCCGCGAGGCTCTGTCGAGCTCCATCACCTGTTCGCTGCAGACCGCAAGATGGTATCCTCGGTTGCCTGAAAAGCTGAGAACCATCGCAGACGTTTCGATGCCGAAGTCCATGACAAGAAAGTCTACTAGCTTTTCCATCTCTTTCTTTGTCTTACTCAGACATTCGTCGCAAACCATCTTTATCTCAGCAGCATCCTCATTTCCACATTTTGGACATTTGCCTGTTTTGCTGCCTAAAACAGATCCGCAGCCGACGCATAAGTAGTAGTCGTGAACCTGTTTGCAGCTAGTTTTTAGATGGTCTGCGTCTATATCGAATATCAGCTCAGCGCCAGTCCAGCCTTTCTCCTCCATCGGCGCCTGCGGATACTGGTAGATGGCGGCTGAACGGTAAACATGTAGAGGACCTTCTTTAGCCAGCGTCTTCTTCAGCTCTTCAAAGCTTTTGAAGGCAAGATGTCTTACCATGATTTTTTGACCGAAAAGCATGTATCCGAACTCACGTCTATCGAAGTGTGTGGGGATGAAAGGGTTGGTGTAATGCTTTTCATAATAGTTTCGGAACAGGTGTTGAACGAATGATGCCTCGGCAGGGCCTCTAAAACTCATCTCTCCCTGCTCATACGGCTATAAACTGCGTAAAGAGCTACAGCAATAAAACCTGCCGCTATGAACCAGTAGGCGCTGCCATACAAAAGGTCTATGAACTGTTCCACGCTCATCTCTTCCACCGCTCCAAAAACCTGCGACCAATTAAACTTATAAAACCAAACCCGCATCTATTCTCCGAGGACGGTTGGATAAGATAGACAGCTTCCTATCCAACATACTCAAAACAGTTAACGACTCGGTGCCGAAAAGGGTGGTAAAATACAGGGAGATAGTCGGTTCTGGTGTTTACCACGTAGAAACTGTAGGCGGCGGGGTACATCATTTCGACCCCGAAGAGGTTAGGAAGATAGGTGAAGCGCTACCGGCTGAGATCCTTGACCATCTCCACCTTCCCTTCATCTTCGTCAAAAACACCGAGCTGGAGGAGTCCGTTTACCTGATCCGGGTGTATGGAAGTGAGGCTGAGGCGTTTCAAAAACTGATGAACGTCAAAACACTTCCCAGAAGTAGCCGGGGGCCCTACACCTACAAACCTCTTGTTGCAGAGTTCATAAACAGGTATCCAAGCCTAGCGGTCATGGGATACCTGTAAAGAGAGAACAATACTGCATATGTTTGTTCCCAGCTGGGCCGGGGCGGACTTGAACCGCCGACCTCTGCCTCGTAAGGGCAGCGTCCTACCAGGCTAGACCACCGGCCCGTGTCTACCTCTTTATCTCCCTTCTCTTCCACCTGAGGTTGTAGCTCCTGCACTTCCTACATTTTACTGCGGTTTTGGCGTTCCTAGCTCCGCAATCTCTGCATATTTTGACGAGTAGGCGTCGGCTCTGGGCCAGTTGGAGCAAAGCTGGGTCCCTGATCGGCATTTCCGTAAGTCGAATACTGTGAACCAATTTATATTTTATCGTAATCCTCAAAACAGCTGAGCTAACCTAATTATCCCGCAAATAACTATTTATTGCGCATGTTATGGATTAGAAAGCGATAGTAAGAAGAGGTGGGAGAGGTGTCGGAGAAACAGATAATACCAACGGTTCTTATCGGTAAAAAGCCTGTCATGAGCTATGTGCTGGCGTGTCTAACAGGTTTTCAGACAGGTTCTAAGGACATCGTCGTCAAGGCAAGGGGCAGAGCCATAAGCAGAGCTGTTGACGTGGTCCAAATAGTGAAGAACAGGTTTCTGTCAAACCTAGTAATAAAGGACGTCAAACTAGGGACCGAGCAGATAACCGACGAGCAGAACAGGTCACTCAACGTCAGCACCATAGAAATAGTTATTGGACAGTCTTGAGGGGTTCCTAATGGCTGCTAGGTGCATGCATTGGAGTTTCCGGTGTGTACTTTCGATCTGAAGACGGGGGTCCTCTGCTCTAAGTGTGAAAGTAAGATAAACCGTGGCGAGCTCACTTCCCTAGACCTAGATATAATGCGTTTTCTCCTCGAGCTGGAGAAAAAACATCCCCAGCTCACCCACCTCCGTTACGTATCCAGCCTGAAAATTGACGATTATTTGTTTATTGTGTTCAAGGAGAGGGATTTGGCTGGTTTACCGCAACAGCTGCAGGCTCAGCTGAAGAAAAATTTATCCGAGAGATTTGTTTTAACAGTTAAACTAGTAGAAGAGCATAGAGACTTTAACACGTTTCTTCAGGGCCTCGTTTCGCCGGCGAGAATACTCGCCGTCAACAAAGTTTGGCTCCCTGACCAGACCACCGAGATAAAGGTCGTTATCGAGGATGATAGGATGCTTAAGACACCCGCCCACGTGCTGACTTACGTTATCAAACAAGTGACAGGCATCTCGGTGAGTTTCGAAATGCAGAAAAAGGGAAGACCTGCTGCGGTAAAGTTTGGGAGGTGAGCTCATGTTAGAAAAGAGATTGAAGGATGCCCTGTCGAAGCGCAGCACAGCGCGTGAGGTCACGGTAGAGTCTGACGGAAAACATGTCAACCTTTTCGGCTGGGTTCATGAAGTCCGCGACCTAGGAAAACTCGTTTTCATACTGTTTAGAGATGTGACAGGCATTTGCCAAGTGGTTTTTCGAAGGGATGAAGTCGGAGAAAGCGTGCGCAAAGCCTTGGACGAACTTTCAAACGAATCCGCGGTTTACGTACATGGTGTGGTAGTCAAGCAACCCAAGTCACGATTAGGTGTTGAGGTGTTTGGTGAAAAGCTAGAGATACTGTCTAAGGCTGTGCCCAAGCTTGATTATGACCCGACCGGTAAAGTTTCAGCAAGCCTAGATGTCAGACTTCGACATAGAATACTCGACCTGCGCAAGCCTGAAGTAAGAAACATCTTCATCATAGCCAGCTCCGTCCTCAAAGCCTTGCGCGACTTATTCATAAGTAGAGGGTTTATTGAGGTTAGAACGCCGAAAATAATTGCCTCCGCGACCGAGGGTGGTGCCGAGCTTTTTGAAGTCAAATACTTTGACAGGAAGGCCTATCTGGCTCAAAGCCCCCAGCTTTACAAAGAACAGTTGACAACGGTCTTTGAGAAAGTGTTTGAGATAGGGCCCTTTTTTAGAGCTGAGGAGTCTCATACACGGCGGCACATAAGTGAGTTTACCTCCGTGGACATCGAGCAGGCATTCGCCGACATGGATGACGTTATGCAGACGCTTGAAGAAGCAATCGTGTACGTCTACCAGCATGTTATACAACATAACCAAAAAGAGCTGAATGAGCTGGGGCTGACCCTTCGAGTTCCAAAAACGCCTTTCACACGGCTGAGCTACGACCAAGCGGTAGAAATGTTGAGGAAAGACGGCGTAGAGATTAGGTGGGGTGAGGATTTTGGAACACTCCACCTAAAAGCCCTCGCAAAACATTTCCACAGCTACTATTTCATCACAGGATTTCCAACGGATTTGAAGCCCTTCTACATCCAGCCTTCTTCAGACAACCCAGCTGTATCCGAGTCCTTCGACCTCATGTACCAGTGGCTTGAGCTTGCCTCCGGCGGGACACGAATCTCCGACCCTCTGCTTCTCAGGAAACGGCTGGCGGAGAAGGGATTAGACCCAAATTCTTTTGAAGACCATTTAAAAGTCTTCAACTATGGAATGCCCGTCCACGCTGGATGGGGTCTTGGCTTTGAAAGGTTGTTGATGGTTTTGACTAGACGTACAAACATAAGGGAGGTAATACTTTTCCCCAGAGACAAGTTCAGGCTGACTCCGTAATTGGTTTAACCGTGTAGTATTGTCTATAGACATAAACAAGCGGAAGCTCGTCAGAGCAGATTTTAGCCTCTTCAACCCTGCCTATCAAAAGGAGGTGGTCACCCGCCTCATACGCGCTCTCCAGCACACACATCAAAACACCTATAACACTTTCTAAAACCGGGTACACGTTTTTTTCAATCTTGTATCTCGTCTTCGTAAACCGCTCATGATGCCCTAAGTAGGCGAATGAATCAGATACTGAAGACTGTTTTTGACTGAGAAGGTTTACCGCAAATCTTTTAGACTCGAGAATCATTTGACAAGTGGTGGTATTCTTCTCTAGAGCGACCAAAATGAGAGGCGGTTCTAGAGACACTGAGGTAAAAGAGCTGACAGTCATGCCGTGGGGGGCGCCTGCGTAAAACGTGGAAACAACAGTAACACACTGGGGCACTCTGCGCATGAAATCTCTTAGTTCGGTCAAGGTGGAAGAAGTGTTTTATAACAGTTAATAACCATGACTCGGCTACGTTTATTCTTTGACTGTGAACATCGTGTGAGTTGACGTCATATTGACTTCAGTCAAAAGCCACAGTCTTTTGAAGACCCTGTTGAAGAAATCGTCTCTCGCCTCCTCCGCAACGCTCACAACTACATCCCACATACCAAACAGCTCATGCCCCTCAAGCACCTCATCTATCGCCATCAAATATTTTTCCCACAACTTTGGAGCAGAGGGTCTTTTCATCTTGATGAATATGTAGGCACATTTTCGTCTTGAAGAACAGTTCTCTTTCTCAAACGACAGCCCTCCCTCGTTCACTATCAACGTGTTTGTGTCAACGACGCCGTGTTCTCTCATATGGTCTAAAATTCTGTTTAGGTGTGGAAGGGATTCTGCGTTTACCTTTGATATGACGTCGTAAGGCCCCCATATCAGGTATGATTCCTCAACGTTTTTGTCCGACCTAACGGCGGTCAGTGTTTCCGTCAAGCCGCTCCGAGTTCCAACAGTCCCTAGGACAAACGCTTTCATGGTTGAGAAACGTCCTTCGAAGGTATTTTAGTTTTCAAGGCTTCCCGCCGCTGCGGCTCCCGCTCCAAGCAACGGCCCGTCTGGGCCTAAGGAGGTGATGGCAACCTTAGCCCTTAGCGTGAGGTATCTCTTCATATGTCTCTCAGCCTTTAGAACAGTTTCACGAGGATGGCTTAACGCCACGCCTCCACCTACTATAACTATCTCGGGGTCAAAAGAGTTGATAACACTGGCGAAACCAGCTGCGTTCAGCTCAGCCATTCTACTGATAACTAAGACAGCACGTCTATCGCCTTTTTTTGCGGCGGAGAATATTTCCCGCGGGTCGTTCCAAAGCTTCTTGCCGTGGATTTTTGAGGCTAGCTTAGGTAGTCCCGTTGCTGAGCAAAGCGCCTCCCAATGGCCTCTGCCCCCGCAGCCGCATCTGACATAACTTCCATAGTCTACTACTATATGACCGATTTCGACGGCGTTTCCGTCCTTACCCTGCAGAAGGTGGCCGTCAACGACGGCTCCACCGCCTATCCCTGTACTGATTGAAACAAACACCAAGTTCTCGCATCCACGCCATCGGCCGTATATCTTCTCAGCGAGAGCGGCGGCCGTGCAGTCGTTGAGAATAACCGGCTCTCTGCGGTGGAAACGTTCAACAATGTCTCGGAGGTTTATCCCTAACCAGCCGATGTTGGGAGTTTTCATAACAACCCCTTTCTGCACTGACAAGGGCCCTATCGAAGCCATCCCCACCGCGGCCTTCTCCGAAGCCCCGGACTGATGCATAATCTTAAATGCTTGGCTGAATAGGTTGGTCAACCCTTTCTTCGTGGTGGGCGTTCGGTAGATTATTTTCTTGAGGATAACACCGTCTCTTAAAAGGCCGAACCTTGTGTAAGTCGCTCCCAGGTCAACGGCTATCGTCTTCACGGCTGTCTATGTACTTGCCTGGGTTAAGTATGTTGTTTGGGTCGAACACTTTTTTCAGCTCCCTCATCAGCTGAAGCACCTGCCTTCCGTTATGAGCCTCCAGCTGCATTGTGAGCTCACGCATTTTCTGAACGCCGACTCCATGCTCGCCCGTAATGGTGCCACCTACCTTTATAGAATATTGAACAAGCTCTTCAACAGCTTTCGGAACTTTGGCAACTTCTTCCACGTTGTCAGGGTCGTATAGTATTATTGGATGGATATTTCCATCCCCGGCGTGGCCGTTCATCGAAATAATCAAGCCATATTTAGACGAAATCTCCTTCACCTTCATGAGGTACTCGACTAGTCTGTCGATGGGTACGCATACGTCCTCCACCATTCTTGCTTTAGAGATCATGTTCAAAGCCAAGTACATCGTAGCCCTTATCTGCAGCAGCTCAGCCTCCTCATCAGATTCCGCCACCTTTATGATTCTGGCGTTGTTTTCTCTGAGTATTGTTAACAGGCTTGACAGCTCGTTTCCCCTAAACTCTTCTACATCTATGAGAAGCATCGCCTCGCCTGCTGGCAAGCTTGTTCCATGCATTTTGTTGGCCGCATCGATTCCAACTCTGTCAAAGAACTCGAGCATCCGAGGAACGATCCGCCTCTTTCTGATCTCCAGTATGGTGTTTCCCGCATCGCTCCAGCTGTCAAACACTGCGTAAACCCTACGCAATGACACGTCAGGTATTGGAGCGATCTTCAGCCAAGCTTCGACTATAACGCCGAGAGTTCCCTCACTTCCAACCATCAACTGAGCTAGGTTGTAGCCAGCTCTGTTTTTGGCCAAAGGCTCGCCGAAGATAACGACGTCCCCATTGGCCAGCACGACCTTCAAAGCGAGAACCCAGTCCTTGACGGTGCCATATTTTACGCATCGCAGCCCTCCCGCACCCTCGGCCACAGCTCCTCCAACTGTGCATATGAAGCTGCTGGCCGGGTCCGGTGGAAAGAAGAAACCATGTTTAGCCAGCTCGTTGTTAAGTTGTTCTAGAATTACCCCAACTTCGGCGTGCACGTAGTAGTTGACTGTGTCGATTTTCAGAATCCTATTAAGTTTCGACAGGTCTAGGACTATGCTTTCTGTGACGGCTGCTCCTGTGAGGCTTGTCCCCGCACCCCATGCAGTGACTGGGATTTTCCTATCATTACAAAACCTTAACAGCTTGCTGACGTCTTCCACGTTTTCCGTGACGACTACCGCGGAAGGTTTTTTCGAAAACCCTCCCATGTCTTTCGAATATTTCTCAAGAGTTTCGTCATCTGTCAACACTTTATCGCTGCCAAGAATCTCTCTCAGGCTGGTCAATGTTTCATCGTCGAGCATGTTCATGGTCGTTCCAGCATCTCTAAAAACATTCCGTCATCTAAGCATACTTAAAACCGTTTGTTTTACTTTCTCGAACTCCGTCTTTGGAAAGCCTTTCTTATAGTCCTTTAAGCATTCAATGAGATATGTGTTGTCGTAACGCTTGAGAACCCTTGTTATGTATGAAACGAATGACGTTACGTTGGATGGTTTTCTAGCCGTCGACGAGTGGCTAAAATCTATTATGTATGGTTTGAGCGTCCGGTCGACTATAACATGGTCTGAAGAGTTTGTCAGCTGGCCGTGGTCTAATGCGTTGACATCCATCGTATGGCATTGTTCCAAGACTTGTTCGATGGATGTGCTGAGCGAGGCAGGATGCTCTTTGGTAAAAAGCTCGCCCAGCTTAATTCCTTCAACATACTCCATTACTATCATGTCATCCGTCCATTGGATAATTTTTGGGCCTACGTGCATGCTGTTGGCTCTATAATGCATCACCGCCTCTTTTTGCATGCTTTTCACAGGCGAGTCTGTTCTCAGGAGCTTTACAGCTACCTTCTGGTAGTTCATCAGCCCTAGCACAACAACCCCCCTAACTCCTTTACCTAGAACAAAAGGTTCATACCTCCCACCGACCTCTCTAACACCTAAGCTGGATATGCCAAGCTGTTTCATCGATGAGATTCTTGCCTTTATCTCGTGGGGGTCTTTTGAAGGGTAGGCGAGCATGCTGAGGTCATAGTCGCCTGATAACCGCTCTACTGCGGCGAACAATACTGGGCTATGAAATTCGGACATGCTCTCACAAAATCTTCCAAGAACAGCCGGCCTTCTTCAGAGAGTGTCGGATGCAGCTCCTCGAGGCTTGTGTATATTTTTGATGATTTCAAGTGTGGACGCAGGTCTTTTGAGACAGAGGCACGCTCCCCCTCGATGAGGTGTTTGACAAAGTCTGCCACATATGTGAAGCTCCTTTTGCGCAGCGAATACAGCCTATCCCCTTCAACCCACGGGTATGCGGCCAAATCCTCTTTCCGCGCCTGCTCCTCTACGAAGTCGACTGCGTTTTTGCTCCACACTGGAGGGCCTTTATGGAGATAAACTTTCGGAAGATGTAAAGACTCCAGCTCAAAAACCAACAGGGCTTTCTCACCCTCAAACCATCTGTCCCATCTAAAGGGCTTGAAGCCGTAGTTCGATAAAGCCCTCGCCAGACCTTCGAGGGTTTTGCTCAACTCACCCCAAAGCACGTCAGGCGGTCTTTGTGGGACGTTTATGCTGACAGCTAGGAAACACCTGCCTTCTGAACTAGGTTTCAGCAACGTCTTCCCTAGGAAATAAGCTTCAGAGGGCTTTTTCAAAAATAGTTTCGACTTCATGATAAATTTCGAAAGGGGTGTTAGGGAGACAGCGGCTGCGGCGTTCCTGTTTTTATCAACTGGGTCGGGTAGTATGATGGCTGACATTGGCTGGATAACTTTTACAGCGTCGAGGACAACCGGCGGCCTCCATCCGGAGGCCTGTTTCACAAGCTCAAGGAAAGAACCATATCTTATGATCAAAAGCTCGCAAACGTAGCCACTGAACCCTTTATTCTTTATCTCGGCCCCGTAAAGCTCGTCGTTCATCAAAAAAGCTTTAAGGAGACGAATCTCATCAGCCATCTTTTCGTCGATGATGTTTTTGACGTAACGTGTGTGGTACGGTGTTCTGTCAACAGGCGTCATCCATTTACCGTACTCGGTGTCGTAGCAGGGTACGAGGTTAACCCTTACACCATCTAGATAACCTTCTACGTAAGGATGGCTGGCATAACGGAGCTTGACGCTTCCCCCCAGTTTTTTTACAAGCTCTGTGCCCCTCTTCAGCACCGCCTTTGCAGCCTTCTCAACAGGTGTTTCAGGCTTGAAATGGATGAAGATATCGACCTCTTCCCTCGACCTCACCATAGTGCCTTTTGCAAAGCTTCCTTCAACAGAGGCTGTTCCAGTCCCGAACAGTTCTTCAACCCCTTTAACAAGCTTTTCAGCGTATAAGCTGGCTTTCTCCAAAGTCTCGGGTAACGGTCTCAACAGCTTCGCCAAAGCCGTGAGCAGCTTTTCAACCTCTGTCAAAGGTTTCGCACCGTTATATCCGAGTAGATTGGGCCTGAATGTGTCAACATGCTTTTCTTTAAAGCTATTCTGTCAACTCGCTGGCTGCCGAAAAATGTTTTTGAATTTCTGTTGACAACATCCAGCAATGCGTTTCTGTCCTTCACGAATTTTACCCGGCAGATGGTTAGATGTGGTGTAAACTTCTCTTTTTCAAGCCTCATGCTCGCTAATCTTTTCTCAAGCTTGTTGTGTATTTCTTCGAGTTTTTCAGCACCTTCCGCAACGCCGACCCAGATGACGTTGATTCTCCCACCCCCGGGGAAATATCCGAGGCCTGTAAAAGATATCGAGAAGGGTGGTGCCTCAAGTTTTCTAAGGGCTTCCGAAACCATTTCAACTTCTGCATCACCTATCTCACCCAGAAAACGGAGTGTAAGATGAAGGTTTTCCGGTTCAACGAGTTTCAACCCATTACCCCCAACGCGTGACAGCTCGCTCTGAACACTCATGATCTGCCTAACAACATTCTTGTCAACAACATCCACAGCTATGAAGGCTCTAACCATCTGACCATCCTCTCTTCATCATGGTTAATTTCTTTGCCAGCTCGGTTGCAACCGCTTCAAGCATGCTGTCTGCGTTTAAAACCGTTATAACGGAGCCGTCCAGCTCTCCCTCCAAAACCTTGTAATAGCGTTGGACAAGCTCTTGAAGCTCGTCATCTTTCTCGAAAACATGGTCTGAGCCTGCCTCCTTCTGAAAAGCCCTCCTTCTCCGCGTTTCTCGGTCCACTTCAACCAACACGATGAGGTCGGGTTTGACGAACACGCCGGAGCCTAACTCTTCCACAAGCCGGAAGAACTGCAAAAACCTCTGCTCGTCCACAGGTTTTCCAAAATGTTTAGAAACAAGAGCGAAGCCGTACACGAGAGAGCAGACATAGTACCTGTCTATGAAAAGATATTCGGGACGTTTTTCTGCAGCGATTTTTTTCAGAACCGAGCTATCGTCTGCCGTGTTGGCTAAAAAGAGAAGCATACGGGTAAAAGGGTCTGTCGACGGCCTGTTTCCATATTCTTTAGCGAAAACACCCGTAGCTGTTTCGCTGGGTGTTTTATATGTTTCCACACTGTAGCCAAGCTTGATTAACTTCGATGCCGTCTCCTTCATAAGCGTGGTTTTTCCAGAGCCGTCGACCCCCTCCCAGACGACTACGGAAGTGTTGTCCAGCATCTATTGCAACCGTGTTGGTTCAATATATTAAGGCGATGGCGTTTCCACCCATCATGTCGGATAAGAACGACGACTCTGAGGGTATGATGAGACAAGTAGTTTTGATCTGTCAATAACCCAGCCCGATAATCTCCGACTCCAGCCAGTTCTTTCACATTCCGCTCGGTTGGGTTTTGTTTTGTATGGGTCGGGGTGTTTTGGACAGTCCAATTATCAAGGCGACGTATCCCACGGCTTTCGAGATAGCTGCCGCCTGAGACCAGCCCCCTATATTCTCTTGAATTTTCCCGGTTGAACATGGTTTGAGGCTTTGTTGTTGAAAGTTTAAAAGATCCAGAACCGCTGGAAAAACGTGGTTTAGATGGCGGTTACCTTGCGTGTGCGGGATGTTATGGACAGGAAAATCGTCGAGCTCGATGAGAAGGCGACGGTTTTGGAGGCTGTGAAGGCCATGCTGGACAACAACGTGTGGTCTCTAGTGGTAACACGTAACAAACTGCCGGTTGGAGTTGTAACCGAGAGGGATGTCATAAGACGATGCGTGTCCAAGGGCTACTCCCTAAACATGCAACTCAGGGAAATAATGTCTTCTCCCATTGAAACGATACCCCCAGAAGCCTCTATCGGCGAGGCTATGGGTAAGATGGTGGAAAAAGGGATACGAAGGCTGTTCGTCGTTGAAGAAGGGAAGATAATAGGACGTGTAACGCAGACGGAACTGTTTGAAAACATTCTGAACGTAATGATGACTCTTTCATCGCTAAAGTCCCAGCTTTGAAACTGGCTGTTAAAGTCACAGCAGCCGTCAACCCCACCGAGAGTATGGAGAAGGTAGTCAAGGCTGTTTTGAACATCTTCCCTAAGGCTTCCGTCGAGAAAGAGCATGAAAGGGTGACTGCCATTGTGGACTCGCTTGAGGGTTTGGAGAAGCTTCGCATGATAATTAGGTCACGCCGTATAAGAAACACTGCAAGGATGCTGCTGTCGAAAAACATCTCCGGAAACACTGTAACCTTCTACCTCAACAAGCAAGCCGCTTACGTGGGAAGACTGTCCTTCTTCGAAGCAGGCGAAGTCATGGCTCTAGGCCCTATAGAGGTCCGGATAGAGTCGGACAAAGTTGAAGAAACAATAAGATGGCTTACCGAGTGAAGGGAACTGTGTAAGAGTCGAGGTCTTCCGCCACATAGCTTTCAGGAAAAACCAGCCTTGCCTCTCTGAGCAGCGCCTCCGTGTCTTCATAGCGCGGACTTATGTGGAAGAGGTAGAGACGTTTAACACCTGCGTTCAAAGCTGTTTCAGCCGCCTCGGAAGCCGTCGAATGCCCTTCCTCAACAGCCTTATTTTTAAGACTGTTGTCGAATGTTGAATCGTGGATGAGGACATCGGCTTTTCTAGCTGCTTCTAGCACGTTTTTACATGGACGTGTGTCGCCAGTGTAGACGATTTTTCTCCCAGGACGGAGAGGTTCCATAGCTTCTTCAGGCGTTATTACCCTGTTGTTGAAAGTTATGAGCTTACCTCTCTGAAGCATTCCCCACAAAGGACCGCGCGGTACACCCAGAGAATCGAGGAATTCCTCACGCATCCTTCCAGGCCTAGGGGCTTCCTGCAAGACATATCCGTAAGAAAGTGTTGTATGCTCGGTCCTGAAGCACGTAACGGTCACTTCATCGACGTTTACTGCATCACGTGGGTTGATCTCTCTAACCTTCACCCTAAACCCAAGCTTTCCAAGCTGTGGAATCATAACCGCCGTTAAAAAACCTGCGATGCCAGGAGGCCCGTTAACGTTAACATCTTCAGACCTGCCGTTCATCGACAGCGTGAACAATAATCCTGGAAGTCCAAGTACATGATCTCCGTGGAGATGTGTTATGAAGATATGGAGATTAGGCTTCATCCCAAGACCTGCATGGATCAGCTGTCTCTGAGTGCCTTCTCCGCAGTCAAACAGTATGAGAGAGGATTTGAGACGGACCGCTATAGACGGCAGCCCTCTTTTTTTAGATGGCATGCTTCCGCCTGTGCCTAGAAAACATATCCTCATCTCACTCAAGGCTTAGCACCACAATTCTTCGTGTCAAGCTTTTGTGAACGTATACGTCGTGGTGTTGGAGCGGTTTAAACCCGACAGCCGCTTCCAAGAGGTTTTCATACTCTTCTTTAGGAACTATTATGGCTATCCTTGCTTTATCACGGAGTGCACCACCAACTGCCTCGAAGAACTTTTTTAACAAAGTTTTTAGGACGTGGCCGCCAAGGGTTGCAGACCTGCCGTACGGGGGGTCGGTTGCGACGGCGTCGAAGCCCGCTATGAAAGGCGGCCTTTTCGCATCGCCCTGGATTATGTGGCAGACGGAAGGGCAGTATGGTTTGATGTTCAACACCATCCCGTTTGATATCCATGTTTTCAGCTCAAGCCCGACAACTTCATGTCCCATAAGCCCAGCCTCAATCAATATAGCTCCAGAGCCTGCGAACGGGTCTAAAACCCTTGAATCTCTGCTTGAAACAGCTAGGTTGACGAGGCAGCGTGCGAGCTTGGGCTGAAGCGCTGATGGTATTCGAAAAGGCTTCCTCCCCGCTCTGCGTGATTGGAAAAAATGTTTCGGCTTCGATGCTTTAAGTATCCCCGCCACGTAGGTTGTTGGTGAGACAAGCAGCACGAAGACGATGTCAGGCCTTTCCAGAGATACTCTCAGGTTTGGTAACGACGACATCACGTGTTCGGCGAAAGACCTCTCCATCTCCAAGGAGTTTACAATGGCTCCGCCTATTTTAACAACCT
Organism: Candidatus Caldarchaeum sp.; assembly: GCA_038896555.1. Lineage (GTDB taxonomy): Archaea > Thermoproteota > Nitrososphaeria_A > Caldarchaeales > Caldarchaeaceae > Caldarchaeum. Next base: position 18,716 of record JAWACZ010000001.1, read on the forward strand.
CAACCCCAAACCCTAATGCATCGTTTGGAACAAGATTTTCCCAGCCAGCCGCCAAGTTCACCCCGTCTTTCCTATGGTTATCTACGGAACCCAACCCTATGATGATCCCTGCCATTTTCGTAAGTGCTGCACGTTCGACTATCTCACCGTGTAGATGTCGTGGAACATCTGCCGATGCTATTCTTGAGTTGATCAGTTCGAAAACGCATAAATCGTTAACGATGGACAGAACCTGTTGAAGCTCGGCTGCTGAAAGCTCTGGGTTTTCTCCCGACAGAAGGAAAAAAGACCTTCCCAGCATAGCGTTAACCTAGCTGTGAAGCTAACAGGCCCGCCACAGACGCGACAGCATACGGATTGGGTACGGTATCCGTCGTTATGATAAGGTCCGCTCCCGCAGCAGAGATCTTTTCGTAGGCAGACCCGACGAACAAGCCGTGAACACAAGCAACTATTATCCTTGAAGCACCCATGTTACGCAACAGCTGCACGCATTTCACCATAGTCTGCCCGGTACTGATGACGTCGTCCAGCAAGACGGTTTCCCTACCTTTTGGGTCGGCGTCTGTTGAAACCGTGACGATGCCTGTCACAGGGTCTCTTCGGCTTTCGATATGCCCGTAGCTGGTTTCCATGACGTATGCGGCTGATGCAGCCATCTCCAAGCCTTTCTTTCCCGGTGCTAGGATTAACGGTTTTTCAACACCAGCCTGCAAAATGTACGTAGCTAGGAGACCCGTCGCGTCTATGTTTTTCACGCGAACCGCTGCGTTCCTCAAAACCCATGGCGAGTGTATGTTGACCGTCAACACTTCATCTACCCCCACCGCTTTCAAGAGTTTGAAGAGGGTCAGGATGCTCACCGCCTCCCCCTCCCTAAACCTTCTGTCCTGCCTAGCGTACGCCATGTAAGGGACCACGGCCCTTATCGACACCGCCCCCAAGTCTTTCAAACAGTCCGCCATAAGAAGCAGCTGCGTTAGGTTCGTGTCTTGGGGAGGATGCAGGCCTTGGACCAGAACTACGTCCTCGCCAACAACACCATCCTCAAACTTTATGTAAGACTCGCCGTCGGGAAACAGTTTATGCTCCACACCAACCGCCGGCACCTGAAGAATAGAGGAAAGCTTACCCGCCAGCTCGCTTGATGAAGGGCCTTTTACAATCTTCAAGCCAACGTTCTCTGCCATGCCTCGTCTAAAAAATATTTTTGGGTTTATGTCTCAGCAAGCTAAAAGAAGATAACCACACCTTTACAAGAGCTTGGAGTAACCGTCTGCTGTCACCAAAGGATTTGGCCAGGATGTTCTGCAAAACGATTTCGTTACATCTGTGAATCATTAGGTTATGTTTCCCTTTTAAGCAAGCCAGATGGTTATTTTTCAATCACGGTATGTTGGAAAACGCTTATATACAATTGCAGCATTGTGGGAAGCCATGCAGAGTCAGGCTCAGGAAAAGACCATAGAGGGAGTATCCTTTCCAGTCTGTGAATCTACGCTGATGCCTGTCTCAGACGAATACACATACATCCACCACAACTCGATACAGGTTGGAGTTTTCAAATACATCGAGAAGGCACCTTAAATGAGCTACGGATACGACGAGTTCGAGTCGAAGCTCGGCCAGCTTATCTACACGCTGGTGATGTATGAGAGGCTCAAGGAATATGTTCTGGAGAAGCTTAGGGGGAAAGACCGTCTCTCAGTCAGAATAAACCTTGGAAACGACAAGTACGGAAACCAAGTTTTCATGGACGTGGTCATCACCTCTGTTAGGCCGCAGATCCTCACCCAGCAGGTTGAGGCACAGCAGAGAAAATCAAAGAAATCACTTGTTCTGGTTTTGTCTAATGAAGAGGTTGCAGGTGAAAAGAGGCAGATTGCGGCTGAGATGGAGAAGCTCATAGTTGAGAGCCTTAAGTGGTGGCATGGATACTTCGGTGAAAGAGACAAGCTAAGACTTGATGCGTGGCGAAGCGAGAGGGCGGAAATATTGGAGGGCGAGGTGGCGGGCAGTATCGTTGAGCTACCGGTCGACAGAATAATCTCTCCGCCGCTAACACAGAATAATCTCAAGATGGAGCAGGAGGCTTTAGCAGAGTTCGCAGACATCCTAGGACCTATAGTCGTCAGGCCAACTGATTCAGACTTCTACGAGCTTGTTAGCGACGTACGTTTGTTTGACGCGTTGGTGAATAGGCTTGGATACGACCGTGTCAGAGCACTTGTTTTAGAAGTTGACGCCGAACGAGCGGCAAGCATAAAGGCGGAGATAGGGGACAAGGTAGAAAAGCTTGTAAAAAAGATTGCAAACAGGTAAGCTATGCCAGGTCTTTTGAGAAAATTGCAAGGTGTGTTTACAGAAAGCCCGCCCAATTTCTCCATGTTTTCCGAAAAAATAGCTGCAAGCGGGCTGCCGAGCAGACGTAGGCACATCAGATATATTAAGAACAGAGGTGTCTCAGCAGTTATCAGCTTGACGGAAAAACCTTTGCCGAAAAACCTCGTTGAAAACGAGGACATCGAATACTTTCATTTTCCATTGGAGGACCATAAGCCAGCCGACCCCCGTGAACTTTTGAAAATAGTTAACACTATCCAGCGGCTTGTCGACGACGGACATAGGGTTTTGGTCCATTGCTTGGCTGGTTACGGGAGGACGGGAATGGTTTTAGCTGCCTATCTTATGAAGGCTGAGGGCTTTGGATGGGTGGAGAGCTTGGAGAAAACACGGAGACTCCGTCCAGGCTCTGTTGAGAAAAACCAGGAAAAAACACTCCAGGAATTTGAGAGCCTTATCAGAGCTGGCTCTTGATAAGAGCTGCTGTCTTCTCCCCTATGCTGGGAACCTGGGCTAGCTCGTCAAGGGATGCTCTTCTAAGATCTTCTAGCGTTCGGTAGCCTGAGTTGTAAAGGTTTCTCGCCCTGACTCTTCCAACACCTTTTAAAGCTGTTAGGGGAAGAAGCTCAGCCCTAACTCCGTGGGCAACCCTCTCAGAGAGTATCTCAAAAGCATGTTGCAAAGCGGTCTTCTTCTCTATAGCCATAAGCTGGGAGGCTGCGTACGCAATCCAGCTGCATCTCTCACGTAGAACAGCAAGGTCTCCTGGCTCAACTCTCATCTTCTCGTAAAGCTCTCCTTCGCCAACCTCCTCTATCCAAGCCTTCATTAGAGCCGCGGTCTTAACCGACTCGAGGAAAAGGTCGTAGGTGTCTGGGTCTTCCGAGGGGTCTGGTACATAGAAAAATGACTCGAAATTTTCGTTGACAAAGCCTTGAATCCTATAAGCTTCAACACGTTTCATCGGAACACTTGGCACCTCTGAGGTCATGCAAACTACCTGGAGCAAGCCGAGGTCGTCTATGTTCTTTGGCCGTTTTGAACAGGTTTTTAGAATTGTCAAGGCCGTCAAAGGGTCTATGTAAAGCTCAGACACACGTCTGCCAAGCTTTGTAGCCTCAAGCCTCTCACCATCTCTGACAAACCCATTTGAGGACAGAAAATCAACTACGTTGTTGAGAGATTTTTCAAGAAGCCTTCCGCCAAATTGATAATGCAAAAAGGTTTTCATGAAAAAATTATGTAAACCTTCGAAGCTGTGGATTTCTTCGCTGGCTATGACGGCCAGTACCTGGATTCTTAAATGTCTTTCGCTGCCAAGCCTGGACCAGATCCTTTCAGGCTTACCTTTAACATATTTTTCCAGCACCATCTCGAACTCGTCTTCGTTACGTGCGATTGTTATTGCCTCGCCAAAAGAATCATAGCCGGGTCTGCCAGCCCTTCCGCAGAACTGTTTATACTCTGTCACCGATATGCTTTTCAACCCCTCGCCCACTTCATAGCGTCTGAGCTCAGGTATTATGACTACACGAGCCGGTAGGTTTACGCCTGCGGCAAGAGTTGGTGTTGCGCACAGCACCTTGAGATGCCTCTCCCTGAAAGCCTTCTCCACAACCCTTCTATGCGGTGCCGCCAGGCCTGCATGATGGAAGCATGCACCCGCTTTCAAAAGCATGGCAACTCTTTCGGTGAATGCGGAGAACTCGGTGGACTGAAGAAGGTCAGCCGCAGCATCGGAAAGATAGGCTTTATCAACACCATTTAAAAGATCGTTCTGGCTGAGGGCTGAGGCTGCTCTCTCAGCAAGCTGCTCAGCCCTTCTTCTAGTGTTGGCGAAAATTATGACCTGGCCGCCTTCCATCACTGTTTGAAGCGCGATAGATATTGCTGGGTTATAGTCATGCTCGGCAACAATTTTTCTCTCTCTATCGCCGTACACAATCTCTCCCGTGAGAAAGATGCCTTCACGAAGCGGAACCGGTCTCCAGTCCATGGTTATTAAATCTGCCCCAAGCCATTCCGCCAGCTCCCCAGCGTTTGGAGCTGTTGCGCTCAAAGCAAGCAGCTGCGCTTTCGGGTTGCTGGCCGCCAGTCTTGTCAAAGTCATTTCGAGAGTGGGCCCTCTGTCGGGTTCGCCCAGCAAGTGTATTTCATCGGCCACGATGAGGGAGATCTTGTTTATCCAAGCAGCCCTGTGTCTCATCAGGCTGTCGGCCTTCTCGTTTGTCGCAACTATGACGTCATATGATTCCAGCCATGGGTCTGCAGAGTCGTAGTCTCCCGTGCTGGCCACAACACGGTATTCACCTCCCAGAAAACGGCTGAACTCGTCATGTTTTTCCGCGGCGAGAGCTCTTAAGGGCGTTAAGTAGAGAACCTTACCCCCATTCGCAAGATGTTTGTAGGCGGCCATCAAGGCTATGAGGGTTTTTCCAGAGGCGGTTGGCGTCGCAACCATCAAACGCCTACCTTCGAGAAGACCTTTTCTCAAAGCCTCCGACTGCGGCGGATAGAACTGTTTCACCCCAAACCTTTCGAGAGCATCCTTCAGATAGGATGGAAGCTTTCCTACGTCCTGGTAACGGCTCATGTTACTTTGTAGGCACCCGTTCTAGGCATGAAGACCCGTCCGTCTGTTATAAGACGGGTTAGTATCCTTGTTATCTCATCATCCGACAGCCCTTCCTGGAGCAGCGAAGCCCTGAGCTCCTGCTCCGCGGCGTATCCGCTTTTTTCCTCAAATCTTTTTATCGTTTCTATCACAAGCTTCATCTTCTCCCTTACGCTTTTCGGCTTTCCCGTCATTATCACGTCTATGTCTGGCGCGCCCGTCTCGATGTCAACACCAACTTCCTGGAGGCTTCTTTTCATGAGGAGGATGGCGGCCGCCGCATCGTCTTCGTCGGACTGTGTCTTTAAACCAGCTCTTGCATGTGCTTCAGTAAGCCTGATGAGGGACTCGAACTGCCGCGCCGTGATGCTTACAGTCGAAGTTTTTTCATAGAGAGCCCTCATCTTAAGGTAAAAGTCCTCAAGCACTTTCATAGCTTTAGACGTCACCGTCGGTTCAAACCTTTTAGCGTAGGCGATATACTTCCGCAGAATCTCCGGAGGTATTGGAGGAGCTCTTTCAGGCTCTCCAAGCTGGTGAAGGGCAGCTATGTGAGATGATATCTTTCTGTCTGTGTCTGGGTTGGGCTCGTCCCTGAGGACAAATATAAGGTCAAACCTTGAGAGAATGGTTATAGGAAGGTTGACGTTTTCTGTAAAGTTTTTGTAGGTGTCATACCTGCCGTATGCGGGGTTTGCAGCCGCTAGAACGGCTGTTCTGGCGTTTAAAGTCGCCACTATGCCGCCTTTGGCTACGCTGACTGTTTGCTGTGCCATCGCCTCATGGATGGCCACCCTGTCCTCGGGACGCATCTTATCTATTTCGTCTATGCAGCAGACACCCATGTCCGCCAACACCATTGCGCCGGCTTCAAGAACCATGCCCCCTTCTTTTTCACGTATAACAGCGGCCGTCAAACCGGCGGCGGTGGACCCCCTTCCTGAGGTGTAGATGCCGCGTGGGGCTATTGAAGCCACGTACTGGAGCAGCTGGCTTTTCGCTGTTCCAGGGTCTCCGACGAGAAGTATGTTCAGGTCGCCTCTTACCCTTAAGCCGTCGGGGAATGTTTTCAACCGGCCCCCAACCAGCAGAAGCAAAATTGCCTCCTTGATGTGGTCGAGGCCGTAAATCGAGGGGGCTATCGAGTCTACAAGCTTCCTTATTATAAAAGGGTCTTCGGCCATTTTCTTGAACAGTTTTTCATCTTCTGGCGATATGTGTACCGCCTGAGGCTCCTTGCTTGCCGGTTCTATGCTGACGCTGTCAATGAATATCCTGAAGGTTTTTAACGGGCTTTCTCCTGCCCTTTCCTGCACAGAGTCGACGACACCGGTCACTATGACCCTGTCTCCCGGTCTCGCTGCGTCAACTAGGTCGTCTCTTGCCCTGACCTCTATGACGCGGGGGAGCTGGCCAGGCGGCAGGTCCTCAGGCTTTTCCTGAACCCCGATTACCTGATAGTCTATGTATGTCGACTCTTCTGGAACTAGTTCAAAGCTTGGACGCTTGCTTCCCCTGCATGTTTTATCCCTGCATGCTTCCGGCATCGACAGCCTCTGAGAATGCTGCTCAACCTGTTGTCTGTCGCCGCAGAACCTACATTTGAACACACCGACCTTGAGGATTGGCTTCACGGCAGAGGCCTTTGATATCATGCCGTCAATCATCACAAGCTTCCTCAGATGCTCCGACCTAACCTCTCTTATCGGAGTAACCGTCGGAAGCGACATAATTCTTGCTGTAAACAGGCGGACAGAAGACGCATATTCAGGGTCTTCTATCTGCAGCTGTCTAAAGCAGGCCCTGTTCAAAACACCGAGCATGACGTTAGGGTTCTCCACAAGCTTCCGCGCAAACTCCTCATCGAATTTTATCAAGTCGCTGAACTCCACAGTTATGCTTCTTTTCTTTTTGACGGCGGCCTCGCGTAGAAGCTCACGATACTTTTCAGACTTGAAGAAAGAAACCAGCCTTTCCTCAAGAGGTATCGCAGCCATTCTACCCACCCTTAGGCGTCATAACCTTAATCCACCGTTCGACAATACTGTAAACACGTCTGTAAAGCACCTCCTCTTCAGGCGTTAGTTTTTTCACTATGTCGCCGTCAAGCCTCTTCGCCGCCAAGCCTATGATTTTCATCATCCTCATGGTGATGATGTCGGCAAGCCTTCGAACAACGTCTCTGTCGCCTTTTTCAGCCTCCTTCGTCCATTCAATGTAGAAATGTTTGTCCAATGGTTGGATGTCTGCGGGGTTGTTTTTCTCACGCCACTCCAACTGCATGAGCTGGGTTGCCGTCAAAGGCTTGGAAACATATTCGGCATAGCCCATTGAGACAATCACTTCAGCAACCCACTGCCAAACATTTACAACAGTGCCTTTCTTCAAATCCTCAACAGTTTTCCCAGCATAGCTTAGTTTGGCTACGTCGGCTGTTATCATAATTTTAACAGGTGTATGTAGGTATTCTAGACGAATCTCATGAACTACTCTTTCGATGCCGTCGTCCATCTAAAGCTATGGATGAAAGACCCTACTTAAAGATAGCTTGTTTAAACTCCATTATATGCGGTCTATGATAACCCGAATAATACTTTTGTAGTGCTTGTTTTTGACTGTTCTTTGATGAGGATAGCCGTCGTAGGCTTGGGGGTGGCTGGTTCGTATCTCGTTAGGAGATTGTCGCAGTTGAGCTTTGATGTTGTGGGGTTCGAGAGACAGCCTCGCGAAAGTTTTAAAGCAATTTGCGCGTGGGGAACTGTAAGGCAGGTGGCGAAAGAAATTCTTGAGAAAATCGACTTCAATTTCGATGATTATCTTCTGCATCTAGGTGAACACCTAACCTTGGACAACGGCAAACAGAGGTCGAAAATCCCTTTGAAAGGTTTATGCACTTACGACAAAGCCCGTCTTGAGCTCGACCTTACAAAAGGCCTTAAAGTTTTCTACGGCGTAACACCAGACCGTGAGAAACTTGTAAGAGACTTCGACCTCGTCATAGACGCCACCGGTGTTTCGCGAGCACTTCTCCCCAAGCCCGCTCAGGACGACGTTGTCCCATGCTTTGAGTATAGAATAAAATATGATGGCGGGAAGCCGTTAACAGATTTTTACGTCAAAATATTTAGAAACTGTAACGGCTATCTTTGGTATTTTCCGCTCAGCGACACTGAGGCCTACGTAGGCGCAGGAGACATTTCGAACAACCATGTACGTGAAGTCAATGCCTTCGCCGCTCAAAACGGTGGAAAAATTGTCGGAAAATATGGTAGGGCGGTGAGGATAGCTCCTCCCGAGCTGTGCACTCCTTTCTCAACCGGTAAAATAGTCGGCGTAGGAGAGTCGATCGGCACCGTCTTCCCAATGCTCGGTGAAGGAATTCTCCCAAGCCTTGAATGCGCGGAAATCTTCCTCGAAACACTCGAGGAACCCGAGAGGTATGCTGGAAGGGTGCTTGAATTCTTCAAGCCCTACTCCGACATCTACAGGATGGTTAAGCTTAAGCAGGCTGAGGAGCTAAACCTAGTCAGACATCTCCCCCTCATCATGCGTTGTTATAAGTATATGAAGGAGAGGGAGGATAGGTTTGGGATGGTGATTAGAAAGAGCGACCTCTATTTGATACTGCAGTCGTAGCTCGCAAGGTTTATAAAAAGCCTTTCAACCCGATTTTGCAAGGTGGTCGGAGCTAAAGCTGGTTTGCCGCAACTGTGAATCTGAGTCCCCCCCAGAGCTGAGAAACGTATGCGACAGATGCCTCGGCGCCCTCGACGTAGTCTATGAAAACGTAAGCCACGGCCTAAGGGATAGGCTGAAGTCGAGCACCGTCAGAGGAGTTTGGCGCTATGCGGAGCTCCTGCCGGTTGACAAGAAGTTTTGGGTGGATATTGGCGCTGGAGGAACCCCGCTTGTCAAGACACGGGAGCTTGCTAAAGCTGTTGGCATCCGAAACCTGTACATAAAAAACGACACAGTAAACCCGACTTTTTCGTTCAAAGACAGACCTGCCTCCGTAGCTGTCTCTAAGGCTAGAGAGTTCGGGATAGGGCTTGTTGGATGTGCGTCAACAGGCAACCTTGCGTCGGCAACCCTAGCCCATGCAGCAGCGGCTGGGTTGACAGGGTTTGTGTTAATGCCTGATACCGTAGAGCTGCCTAAGGTGAAGCAAGCCTCGGTTTACGGTGGCAGGGTTATACTAGTCGACGGAACTTACGACGACGTAAACAGGCTGGCCTACCTACTCGTTGACAGGGCCGACGTAGGCATAGTAAACGTGAACTTAAGGCCTTTCTATGTGGAGGGGTCCAAGACCATGATTTTTGAAATTGTGGAGCAGCTGGGTTGGAGAGCTCCTCAACACCTCGTAGTTCCAATGGCCAGCGGCGCTTTGTTCGGAGCATTGCATAAAGGACTTAAAGAACTGGAAAAGTTTGGAGTTATAAACTCAGCTGACACCTTGTTCCACGGAGTCCAGCCTGATGGATGCTCGCCAATCTCTAAAGCCTTCGAGACAGGTTCTGATGAGATAAAACCTGTTAAAACACCGAACACCTTGGTTAAGAGTCTCGCAATAGGAACCCCTGGCGACGGCCTATATGCCTTATCTGTAGCAAGAAATACTGGCGGAACCTGTCAAACCGTCTCCGACGAAGAGACTGTTGAAGCGGTAAAGCTTCTCAGCAAATACGCTGGAATATTCGCCGAGCCCGGAGGCGCTATCACCTTGGCCGCTGTTAAGAAAATGAGGGATGAAGGTGTGTTGGATGAGGGTGATGAGGTTGTTTGCTGCGTTACGGGAGCAGGCTTCAAAGCAGACGAAGTCATAGAAAGGATAACCGGCTACACGCATGTGGTTCCGGCTAAACTAGACAAGATTCTTGAGGCCCTGAACACCAGCCATATCATAACAGAGCAACCATAGTTTTATTTTTTGAAGTATTTTTCCACCGGCTTTGTTGAGTACACCACTATTACTTCCTCTCTGAATTTTCTGTTTGGCACTAGTATCATGCATTCGTCGCCGGATATGACGACCCGTGTCAACGTAATGTCTATTATCTTGCCTCTCTTACCCTCCAACTCCACCTCGCTTCCTATGTTTATCCTCGGGTCTAGCGCTATTGATATGCCTGAAAGGATGTCTGAGACCCAGGGGACAAGCGCTAAAGCGAATAGAAGCCCGAGGGCTCCGGCGGTGGCCAAAACTCCTACTACAAACTCGAAGAACCGCCAGAGGTATGCAACGTAGCCGACATAGCCCGCCGCCAACATCACCAAAACAACATACAGCACTTTCCTGTGTTCCTGCCTAAACCTTCTTCTAAGAATGTATCTGATGGCTATAGAGATAACGGCAAACACTGCTGTCGCGGCTAGGGTTAACGAAAACTCGGCGGAAGACATACATATCAATTTCCAATTTAGACTTTTTTACCTTTTCCAAAATGCTCAGAGCTCAAGATCTAGATCACCGAATCAGCCTGGTCAGACTCATCATCGCAACACCAATTTGAACATTGGGTCTCTTAAGCATTTTGCATGCAGAAGCTGCAAGCCAATCCAAAGTATTTATAATGAGCATTAGCAGGAAACGACATAACGGACTATAGTCTCCTTCTTCAATCTTTCGAAGTGGAAAAGGTCGAGCAATCTCTCATAACTCTCGCGCCCTACAACCTGTACACCAGTCATGGATATAAGGGAGAGCAGCATCCCAAACTTAACAGAGCTAATTAAGGCATTCGATACAGCGACTAGATAACTGGCCAAGCCGGGATGTGACAGGTTTTCACATGCTCCACAGACCGTCGGATATTGACGCCAATTTTTTCTTGACAGTTTTCCAGTCAGCATCTACAGCCAGGCTATACTCTGTTGTTGTATGTTGGACTGCATAGCCTGCTTCGGCGAGGAAGTCCAGATGTGAGAGAGTTTCAAGTATTGCAAGCCATTTGTCGAACGGCCCTAGGCTACTGTAGCTGCCTTTAGACCATTTTATCTCACTGGCGACCTCTAAAGGAGTCTTCATACCTCTCCGTAGTGCTTGAGCTGTTTGAGAAAGCCTTTCAAAATGATGTGAGAAAATCTCTTTCACACGGGGGCGGCAGTCCTTGAAGAGAGCACCATGCGAGGGCAGGATCAGGCTTACGTTAAGCCTCGCTACTCTGACGAGGCTCCTCAAATAATCTGAGAGGGGATGATAGCCGTCTATCGGCACGTAGGCAACGTTTGAGGTATCGTCGCTCAATATCAGGTCTCCTGTGATTGCTGCTTCTTCGCCTACCAGAACGACGTGACCCGGTGTGTGGCCGGGAGTGTGCAAAACCCGCCAGGACCCTAGAATCATGCCTTCGTAGGCAAAGGCATCCGGCTCGGGGAAAGTCTGTAGATAGCTTAAAGCCGCTTTCAAGGTTGAGTGCTCTTCTCCTTGAAAGATTTTTGACAGCCATGAGTCGGCTTTAAGAGCCTGTCTAAGCGTGTGAAGTTCCTTTTCGTGGAAGACCAGCTTTGCGGCCTTGTTTGCTTTGACTGCGGATGCGCCGCCTGAATGGTCTAAATGGAGATGGGTCAAAACAGTCTTTGAGACCATGTATTTTTCAACTATGCGCAGCAGGTCGTTAACCGTCTTCCGATAGCCAGTGTCAACCAAATAATAGCCGTCGATGTTCTCTAATAAAAAGCATCTCACGGGTTTTTCAACGTCCATGTCGAGCTCTATTGCCTTAACTCCTGGGATGGGTTCCCAGACCTCAGTCAACCCAAGAAAACATCTCAACGCATGATTTAACTCTCAAAAAGCCGGCCAAATGTGAGGGTTCTTGCCTCGGAAGAAAACGTAGAAGAGGAATACAGCGACGCCGTAGAAGATTCCGCAGAGGTAGAAGGGTAGGGAGAGAGAAACATTCTGCATTAAATACCCTCCAACGGTAGGCGTAGCAGCGTTTGGAACACTCCATGTGATCGCCATCACGCCCGACGAAGTCGCTCGTTCCTCAGGGTCGGTTAAACCTAGAATGAGCGATGTGACGAGCGGGTTAACCATGTTCATAAACAAGCCTCTCAAAACGACTAGAACTCCTGCTACGGCGTAACTTTCAGCAAGGGGGATCAAAACCAGCAATATTGTAGCAAGAGTCTGGGAATAAACTATTGTGCGAACTACTCCGAAGGATTCAGCCAGCCTTGGAGCCAAAAGGAAAGAAAACAAGAGAGTTATGTTTGCCACTGCATAAAGTGGCGCAAGCACGGTTTCATCAACTTTGAATCTGAGATAAAACCAGTATGGAAAAAGGGGTATAACCAATCCAGCTCCCAACGCAAAAAGCGCCTGGACTACGCTGATTCTGCTTATGACGTGTATAGACTTTCTGGGAAGGAAGCTGCGTTTGCCGTCGACGACCAAATCTTCTTTGACTAAGGCGAAGACAGGTGCAGCGAATATGGGCATAATGGCTGCTACGGCGATCACAGGTTTGTAGGAATCCAACTCGTTGAATGCAAGCTGTGTTCTTAACAGGGGTGGAAGCCATGCCAGCAAAGACGCTGCAACAACTCCAATCATGTTTACAGCAGAGCTCAAGCTGAAGACAGCGTTTCTCCTCTCGGGCAGAGTAACGTTAGCCATCCAAGCAGAGAAAGGCGCGTAAAACATGCTTATGGCAAGCCCGAGTACTATGCTATCGAGGAGAACATGGATGAACCTCGTAAACACTATGTAGCCTAGAAAAGAAGCTCCAGCGAGAAGAGATGCTGACGTAACGAATTTTTTCCTGCCATATCTATCGGCCAGCATTCCAAGAGGCAGGGATAGAAAAGCCGCAGTAAGCTGTCCGGCTGTGATTATCATTCCTACCTGAGTTCCATCCATGCCAGTCTTGGCGAAGAATATGGGGAGAACCAGCTGCATCAAACCCATCTGAAACATGAAAAAAGCTTGACCAGTTATGAGTAACTTAACATCTTTGCTAAGCCCTACGAAGTACGAGAATGTCTTTAGTGCTGTGTTTATGAGGGTCGTCATCGGTTAAATGTTTGAAAACAGCCAACTTTAAGGGTGTAGAACGGTTTTGGATTTAAGAGTAGTCCCACTTTCAACCATCTCTCAATCTTTTATGCCGGTGGTGGCGAAGATATTGGCAGGTTATGCCGGTCTTCAAGAATGAGGAGAAGCTCTCCCCCGAATACGTTCCCGAAAAGCTTCTCTACAGGGAGGAAGAGCTTAAACTTCTCAACTCTTTCTTCTCCTCACTCCTAACCGATGAGAGGCCTTTCCAGGTGAGGGTTTTCATATCGGGCGCCGTGGGGACTGGGAAGACAAGCCTCGCAAAACTCTTCGGTCAACATATAGAGCGTGAAGCTAGGAGGGTTGGGAAAAAAATCAGGTACATTCACGTCAACTGCAGGATAAACAAATCCCTCTACACCGTTTTAAGGAAGGTTGTTGAACAACTCGGCGTCAACCTTCCCAGAAGAGGCTACTCCGACGAGGAAATCCTCGGAATACTGGTGAGGTTCCTGCGCCTAAACAACGTTAGGCTGATCCTGTGCTTAGACGAGGTCGAAGCCCTCATCTCTGAAGAAGGCGGAGGACCGATATACTTGCTGACTAGAAGCGGCGAAGACATAGAGGACGGCAGCTTGACCTCGGTCATACTCATCTTTAGGGAACCTGATTTCCTAGAACGGCTGGATGCACAGACATTAAGCGGGCTTGGGAGAAACAACATACATCTAAACGAATACGTCTACACACAGTTGTTTGAAATCCTTCGATACAGGGCTTCTGAAGCCTTCTACCGAAACGCCATATCCGATGAGGTGCTCGAGTTCCTTGCAGAGGCTGCAGCCGAGCGAAAAGACGCACGCTACGCTATAGACCTTCTTTGGAGGTCTGGAAAGTACGCGGAAGCAGAGGGAAGCGAAACTGTGACAGCGGAGCACGTAAGGAAAGCGCTGGCAAGCGTGTACCCAACTATCAGAAGGGAAAACCTTTCATACCTGAAGCGTGACGAAAAGCTTGTTTTGCTTGCTTCCGCCAGAAGTCTTGTGGGAGACAGGACGGCTGTAACCGCTGCTGAGCTCTTCCAACACTACAAGGTCGTCTGCGAGGAGATGGGGGACGAGGCGAAGGGCTACACGACATTCTGGGAAACCCTTCAGCAGCTGCAGGACCTTGGGTTTCTACGTCTGATCATCAGGAGCGAAGGCGCCAGAGGCAGGAAAACATACGTATACCTGCCGGGCATCCCAGTCCAGCTGCTTGAAAGAGAGCTGGTCGAAGACCTTAACCGCGAAACTTCCCACGAGGCCTTCTAACGAACAAATCATATGGACAACCGCAACCATGATAGATATCCTAACGTCTGTGGTCAACACCCATTGGACCCTAAGGTTTAATAATGCATGAAAAAATGATTTCGGTTGGTTTTGATCCACGATGTTCACATACATGTCAGCAAATTCAGCGAGTTGAACAACCTTTCACTGACTTTTATGAGCAACAATCCGGTGTTTGTAGAGCACAGAAGGCGTCTGGAAACGGACCCTAAGTATCTTGTCAATATACTCGACGGAGAAGATGTAGGTAAGGCTGTTTTGATTAACTATGTAGCACCCGACACACTTGGGTTTACAAGGGATGTGAATAGATTTGCGTCAGAGTATTGCAGGGAATTTCCCGACCGACTTGTTCCTTTCGGCTCGATTCATCCCCGCTTTTCGCAAAACCCCAAAGCCGAGCTGGAAGAGCTCTACTCAAAGTTTGAGATAAAGGGGATCAAGCTGCACCCGGTCCACCAGTTGGTATACCCAAACCAGTACTTGGAAGAGTTTGGACCGCTCAGGCTGAAATCTCTAGAAATACTATACGACTTCTGCCAGCAGAACAACCTGCCGGTCACGGTACACACGGGAAGCTCGATGTTCCCGACTGCACGCAACAAATACGGAGATCCTCTGTTTCTAGATGATGTCGCAGTTGATTTTCCCCGGCTGAAGATAATCATGGCCCATGGAGGGAGGCCGTTTTGGATGCAGAAGGCGTTCTTCATACTACGCCGCCACCCGAATGTATATCTGGATATATCGGGCATACCACCAAAACGCCTGCTCGACTACTTTCCTAGGCTTGAAGAAATCTACGAAAAAACCATTTTCGGGTCCGACTGGCCCAGCCCAGGCGTGAAACGAATCAGCGAAAACGCGAAGCAGATCGTGAACCTACCGATCAGCACCGAAGCAAAAGAAGCAATCCTTAGAAACAACTTCTCAAAGCTTGGCCTGTAACCTTTTACACCTCAATCCGAATTTTGAGAACCAGCGGTGCTATACATGATGTCCTGCGCGTGGAGACCGTATTGCCAAGCCTCCATCGTAGAGGCGTCATCTCGTGTACATGGTGGTTTAGCAGCTGGTAACCGAGCTGTTATCTGCCCATCCTCTACCTAAACTCTGGTCAGTGGCCGAAGGATGTTTCCAGAACTGAAAACCATTACCGTGAGGTAAGCAGCCCTATCGCTGTTGTTTGGCGTACTTCTCTGCCTCGGCTTGCCTGAGCATTCTCCTGAGAATCTTTCCCGTCGGCGTCTTGGGAAGCTCGTTGACGAACTCTATCTCTTTCGGGGCCTTGTAGGGCGCTATCCTCTGTTTTACGTGGTCTACAATCTTTTGCATCATCTCCTCCGAAGGCTCGTACCCAGGTCTGAGCGTGACAAACGCTTTAACCTTTGATCCCATTATCTCGTCGGGGGCGCCGACCACAGCTGCTTCAAGCACACCTGGCACCTCTAGGATAACTCTTTCCACCTCCATCGGCGAAATCAGATACCCCCTGCTCTTTATGATGTCATCCGCCCTGGACACATACCAGAAGTAGCCATCTTCATCGTAGTAGCCCAGGTCTCCCGTAAAGTAATAGCCGTACTTGTGGGTCTGCTCCCATTTCTCGCTATTCTTGATATATTCTATGAATAGTCCTGGGTTGTCATCCTTGATTGCTATATGGCCGACTTCGCCGGGTTTGAGCTCCTTTCCATCATCGTCAAGTATCTTAACCACGAACCCTGGGAAGGGCTTCCCACATGAGCCGGGCTTAACCTTCATCCTAGGTGTCTCGGCGACGAAGATATGTATCTCGGTTTGCCCGAGCCCGTCGTATATAGTTATTCCAAACCTTCTCTTCCATTCTTCGAAGGTGCTTGACGGAAGCGTTTCGCCAGCTGATATACCATGCCGTACCGAGCTTAGGTCGTATAGCTTTTCCGCATCTTTTACGGCAAGCATCATCCTGTACATCGTGGGAACCGTGCAAATAACGGTTGGCCTATATTTTTCGATGTATTCGAAGAACTTCTCCGGTGTTGGTCTTCCTGAGAATATTATTATTGACGCGCCTGCATGCAAAGAATAGACGAAGCCGCAGCCGAACGGGTAGATGAAACTATATTCCTGTGGGTGGAGAACCTTGTCGTCGTGATGCAGGTCCATCATTATTTTCGAGATTGGCTCGCCTGTAGCCACTATCCACCGGTGTGCGTGAGCTACCCCCTTCGGAAAACCTGTTGTTCCTGACGTGTAAAATATAAAAGCCCTCTCATCCTTGCTGGTCGTCGCAATCTCTGAAATTCTGGGACCTGACATCAATTCCTTGAAAGATATTTGGTCTCCCTCTGGCTCGTCAACTATGATGGTATGTTTTAGATAGGGTGACTTTGCCTCCTCTATGGGGGGCAACAGATCCTTGGAGGTGATGACCGCGATTGCTTCCGAGTTGGCAAGTATGTGCTGCAATTCGTATGTCCTGAATAACGTGTTTGTGAATGATGGGACCGCGCCTTTCTTCCAAGCCCCTAAGCAAGCAACCGTGTATTCAAGACAGTTCCTCAGCCTAAACAGTATTCTATCACCTCTCTTTATGCCCAATGAAGCCAGTCCATATGCGAACCTATCGCTGAGGTCTTTCAACTCAGAGTATGTAACACGTCTGTGGTCGATGTAAATTGCCGGGTCACCCCCCCTACCCTTGTCAACCCATTTATCACATACATCCCACGCCATGTTTAGTGTTTCAGGTATTACGGCCTGCATCGGTTTTATGGTGTTATGTGCTTGCTTAAAAATATTTTGATGACATTGTTTGCCCCAAACTAGTGAACTAAACGAGTTAGGATACCTGTTGTGTCTCCTAGCTAATTGGCAGTCCGTTTTCGTGCCTCGGTTGTGAGGTGGAAGCTCGCTTCCGTCGTCGCTGAGCGTTAAACACGTTAACCGGGACTGTGTTTGATACTTAAATGACAGCCTCCAGACAACTTCCGCCGCGAATTCGTCATGCACCAAAGATGTTTTCATTTTTCATCCGTTTCATAGTAAAACGGTGAACATCTATGTGGGAGCTATCATTTCCGCCACAACGCCCTTCCCTGCAACACAACATCATTCCATAATTAAGCCTTGACCACAGAGAATCAAGCAAACGTCCTGACTCAGGTAATAGGAATCAAAAACTTGAACACTGAAAACCATAGAATAAGAACTGCTGTAGATTAAACGAGAAAATGCTGGCTTTTCATAATAGGGTGCAGCGTCTGAGACCAACCTTCACACTCACGCACAACCTCCTGGGAAACTAACCGGCAAACAGCCTAGATACAAATCTTTCAAACAGTTTGGAAGGAAAGGATTAAAGAGGGGATGAGTGGACAATATTTAACTGGCATGAGAATAGATATACACTCCCATTTTGTTCCTAGGTCTGCCGTGCAAAAGCTTGACGACTATGGGGTAGCAGTAGTCGACGCCGGAAGAGGACAACACACGCTGAAAATAGGTGAGAGCAGCGTTGGGCCATTCACAAAGGGAATGTTTGATGTAGAGGACAGAATCCGCGAGCTTGACGAGCTCGAGATAGATGTGCAGGTTATCTCTCCCACACATCACTTGTTTATGTACAGGACGGATGTTAAGGTGGGTAGGGTAGCCGCCAGAGCCCAGAACGAGGGAATCGCCGATGCGGTTAAGAAGGCAGGAGGCAGGCTCGTAGGCAACGCTACTCTTCCTTTACAGGATCCTGCTGCCGCGCTGGAAGAGCTTAGGTACGCCGTCGATGACCTGAACCTAAGTGGAATCGAGATCGGGACAAACATAGTTGGAAGAAACCTGGACGACGAGCTTCTCTATCCCGTTTGGCAGCGTGTGGAGGACCTAGGGTTGCCAGTGTTCGTCCATCCAAACGAAGTCATGTCTCCGGATAGGCATAGGAAGTATTATTCATCCATTGTAGTGGGCACATTGGCGGAGACGACGCTGGCCATATCCAGCATCATCTTCGGCGGCGTGCTGGACAGATTTCCCCGGCTCAAGCTTATCTTCGCCCACGGAGGTGGGGCTGTTCCATTCCAAGCCGGAAGACTTGAACATGCTTCCAAAGTCAGACAGGAGTGCAAAGGACTCAATAGGAACTTCATGGAGTACTTGAAGATGATTCACTATGACTCAGTGCTTTTCATGCCTGAGGCACTTGAGTACTTAATCAGGCTATTCTCTGTCAAAAACGTTCTGCTAGGGACAGACTATCCATTCAACATGGGCGACTTCCAATCCCATAGACTCGTCGAGTCGCTGGACAGTCTCACTCACGAAGAGCGGGCGATGATCTTGTCTGAGAACGCCAAACGTCTGTATTGTCTCTAACTTAAGGGAACTATTGCGATAGGTCTCATAGGTGAGCCGGTGGACCCTTTAAACTTGAGGGGGAGGGCAACAAATAGGTATTCGTACACTTTATCCCGCGAAAGCTCCTCAAGGTAAAGGTTTTCTATGATGTAGATGCCCTTCTTAGCCAGTAGATGAAGGTGGCCGGGGAGCTTGGAACGTGTCTCGGAATCAATTATATGAGGGTTGTCCCATGCTAGGTTGTCAGCCCCTACCGCTAAAATCTCTCTGTCGGCCAGCCAGAGACTAACATCCTTCGAGATGCCAGGGGCCTTTAAATACTTGCCCTGTTCGTTCCAAAACTTACCGTATCCAGTTCTAACAAGAACCACATCCCCTTTGCCTATCGTTATCCCTTCATTGCTCAACGCTTTCATAAACTGCGACAATGATATCTCGCCATCCTCGGGCAGGGGGTCAACCTCGTGTCCGGCTACATCGACTAACACTCCTCTAGCTACGAGTGGGGGTATCTCATCAGCCCCTAGCCTAGTAAAGCCCCAAGGGGTCTCGACTTCCGGCACAATCTTAATCCCGCCGTAAAGCGTCAGGTCGGAGGCCTGGTGGCACCTTGCATCTATATGTGTCCCGCTTTGGTCAGACATTATGATAATGCCCGATGAACTTGTCCTAGGCCCTTCAGACTCAGGCTTGTAGTAGTTTTCGTGATGGCGGTAGAGGAAGTAGAGAAGCCCAGGCTGAACTGGCTGATATGCAGGCATTCCTGGATACCGCACATGCTCTAAGTCATAGATCTTGCACTTTTTTGTCACTAGCTCAACGAGTTCGCCGACATGCACGAATTTTTCGACTTTGAGCTATATTTAAATCTTAATGTAAATGGTCGAATAAATCCCACAGTTTATCTAAACATGCCAGCTGAATGCTGTTTCCGGCAGTGTGGCAGTTCAAGGATGTTGTTCCAGTCGTGTCCAGCATGCTGCAAAAGCCGGATTGTTGCCGATATTCTCTTCAGACCTTCCGCTGAAAACATCACAGCTGGAATCATCTAGGACGAGGCGAAAACCCTTAAATAAATGATGGCGATTAGACCCCTCCGACCGTGAAAATAAAGATGTATGTAAACGGACGCTTGGTAACCGCTGATGTGGAGCCGAGGAGACTCCTAGTTCATTTCATTAGGGATGACCTTAAGCTCAAGGGAACCCATATAGGTTGCGACACTGGACACTGCGGGGCATGTACAGTACTCATTAACGGCAGAGCCGTCAAGTCCTGCATGCTTCTAGCAGTTCAGGCTAACAATTCCGAAATATTGACAATAGACGGGCTTAGTTCCGATGGAAAGCTGCACCCACTGCAGCAGGCTTTCCGAGAGAGCTTCGCCATCCAGTGCGGCTACTGCACCCCTGGGATGATTATGGCAAGTTACTATCTTCTCTCCCAGAATCCTAACCCGTCTGAGGCGGAAATAAGACAGGCATTGTCGGGCAACCTATGCATGTGCACTGGCTACGGCAAGATAATAGAAGCAGTTCAAAGGGCTGCCTCAATGATGCGGAGATGATAAATATGCAGCAGACGGCTCGCTGGGTCGGACAGTCTGTTTTAAGGTTCGAGGACATACGCTTCACCTCAGGGAAGGGAAACTACATAGACGACATAGAGCTCCCGTCAATGCTTTACGCCGCTATCCTCACAAGCCCCTACCCCCACGCAAGGATAAAATCGATAAAAGTGGAGAAGGCTTTGAAGGCACCGGAAGTACAGGCTGTCATCACAGGAAAAGAGGTTAAAGAGAAAACTAGGGTTGTAAAACCCAGAGGGGTCAGGCAGGTCGAACAGTATGTGATGGCGACCGACAAGGTTACTTTCGTCGGACAACCGGTTGCTGCCATAGCTGCCACCGACAGATATGCTGCTGAGGATGCTCTAGAGTTAATAGAAGTGGAGTACGAGCCTCTAAAGGCCGTAGTCCACGTTGAGGAAGCACTTGACCCATCTTCCCCGCTCATCTTCGAGGACGCTGGTAGCAACATTTTGATGCAAGACCTTTTTGTTTTCGGCAACGTTGAGCGAGACTTTGCAGAGGCAGACCTGATAGTTAGAGAGAAGTTTAATCTTCATCGCTTCAGCTCAACGCCGTTAGAGACGTTAGGCTGTATAGCCAGTTACAATGAAGGGCTTGGCGAGCTGACCGTTTATGCCAACGATCAGCAGCCCGGCAGGAGCATCTCAATCCTCTCATATATGCTGGGAATACCGCAAAACAAAATTAGGCTGATAATCCCAGACGTTGGTGGAGGGTTCGGCATAAAGCTGATCCTCTGGCCCTTCGAGGTAATAACGAGCCTCCTCGCATTAAAGGCTGGGAGACCGGTCAAATGGATACAGAAAAGAAGCGAACATCTCACTGCGTGGAGCCACACTCCTGATGCTGTCTTCGAGGTTGAGATGGCTCTTAAAAAGGACGGGACCATAACCTCGCTTAAGCTTCGGGACATTGAGAATGATGGGTCGTTCATCAACACTGCAGGCATCTACGCTTTAATCAAGTTTGCAATGATGACGGGCTGCTACAAGATCAGAAGCATGCAGTTCGAGCCCATTTCAGTCGTCACCAACAAGGGGCCGGTTGTACAAAACAGGGGGGTTGGTAAGCCGGGCATGAACTTCATCTTGGAGAGGATGGTTGATATAGCAGCTAGGAAGCTGGGGTTAGACCCTGCCGAGATAAGGTTCAGGAATTTCATACAGCCCAACGAGTTCCCGTACACGACACCCTCGGGCGAGGTGTACGACAGCGGCGACTATCCCGCGCTATTGAGGAAAGCGCTGCAGGCTGTAGGATATGAGCAGTTAAGGAAGGAACAAGCCGAGATGAGGAAGAAAGGAAGGTATATAGGCATAGGGATAAGTGCCGGCGTAGAGCCTGGCACCTCCAATCTAGGCTACTACTATCTTCCCAAATTAAAGGAGGGTGGAGAGCCGGAGTACTACGGAGCCGACGAAGGTGCAACAGTCTCGGTAGAAATAGACGGAAAAGTACGTGTTGTTCTCGGCTCTATGGA
Source organism: Candidatus Caldarchaeum sp. (assembly GCA_038896555.1). Taxonomy (GTDB): domain Archaea; phylum Thermoproteota; class Nitrososphaeria_A; order Caldarchaeales; family Caldarchaeaceae; genus Caldarchaeum. The sequence continues at coordinate 40,412 of JAWACZ010000001.1, forward strand.
TATAGGAACAGGTCATGAAACAGCCGCACGCCAAGTAGTAGCCGATGTCTTCGGCGTCAACCCCGACCAGATACACGTAATGCCTGGTTTCGATTCGATAGTCTCGCCGTTCGTGGGATACTCGGGGACGTATTCAAACAAATTCCACGATGTGGACGTGGGAGCGTTGATAGGGGCCGCGCGCGCCGTAAGAGAGAAGATGCTGAAGATAGCCGCACATCTGTTAGAGGCTTCGGAAAAAGATTTGGAGATAAACGATGGGAAGATACACGTTAGGGGATTGCCAGAAAAAGCTTTGACCTTTGCGCAGATAGCGGCCGTCGCTTATAATAGGGTTGTTAGGCTGCCGCCCGGCATGGAACCCAGCCTTAGGGCTACCTACGTTTACAGAAGCCCACATTGCAAGCCGCCTCGAAGGTCTGACTTCAACGTACAGGTTCCGAAAGCTAGCTCGGTTCACATAGCGGTTGTCGAGGTGGATGTTGAAACAGGCGTGGTAAAGATCCTAAGATACGTGATAGTCCATGACTGCGGTAATATGATAAACCCCAAGATCGTGGAGGGAATGGTCGAAGGTGCAACGGTCCATGGCATAGGCGCCACGCTGATGGAAGAATTTGTGTACACCAAGGACGGGCAGAACATCTCCACAACTTTCTCCGAATATCTCAAGCCGTCGACGCTCGAGGCTCCTAAAATAGAGATTCATCACCAAGTTACACCATCACCGTTCACGCCGCTTGGGACGAAGCCCGTTGGTGAGGGGGGTGCAATACCTTCGATGGCCGCTATCGCCAACGCCGTTGAGGACGCCCTCAGCCCGCTAAACGTAAGGGCAAACAAGCTTCCACTGACACCTTTCAACGTCTTCGAATTATTGAGGGAGGCGAGGGGGAAATAGGGCTTATGTTAACGTTAATATAATAATAGTATACCACTATAATTAATGGCTAGAAAGGTGTTGCACTCCAGAGCAAACGCTGTATTCGAGGACGCTTTGGGACTCATAGGCTGGACGCCTATGGTTAAAATCAACAGGCTGACTGGGCAGGGGGATGCAACAATCCTAGCAAAGCTGGAGAGCTACAACATAGGCGGCTCCTTGAAGGATAGAATATGTAAGTACATGATAGAAGTGGCCGAGAGGGAGGGGCTGCTGAGGAAGGATATGACGATTCTCGAAGCGACTTCGGGCAACACGGGAATAGGGCTGGCTATAGTAGCGGCTGTGAAGGGATACAGGCTGAAGATAGTCATGCCTGATAATGTGAGTATAGAAAGGCGTAGGCTTCTCCAAGCCCTCGGAGCCGAGGTCATACTGACGCCGGGCGAGAAGGGAACCGCAGGCGCCATAGAGCTGGCGACATCAATGTTCATGAAAAACCCTTCCAAATTCTTCGTCCCCGACCAGTTCAACAACCCTATGAACATACTAGCACACTACGAGACCACAGCTAGAGAAATACTCGAGCAGACGCAAGGGAGGCCGGATATGGTGGTCGTCGGCATAGGGACTAGCGGGACGGCCATGGGAGTCAGCAAGAGACTTAAGGAGCACAACCCCAGCGTCAAGATAGTCGGCGTCGAACCCATACTGGGGCAGAGGATCCAAGGACTGAGAAACATGAGGGAACCATTCCCACCGAGCCTTTTTGACCCAAAAATGCTCGATGAACGTGTCTACGTAACGGAGGCAGAGGCGATATATATGGCTAGGGAGATGGCGAGAAAGGAGGCTTTGGTGATGGGGTTAAGCTCAGGCGCTGTTATGTCGGTGGCTGTGAAGAAGGCGAGGGAGCTAGGGAAAGGGAGGACGATCGTAGCGATCCTGCCAGACGGTGGCGAACGGTATCTCAGCACCGAGCTCTACAACCCAGCCTACTCGCCTGAGGGGATTATCGTGTGCCCTGACCACGAATGACATCTATTTCTGCTCAGCACCTAAATGCAGGATCTTCATCGCGGGCGCTTTTATCTCGATAGCTACGTACTGAGAACTTTCTTCGGGTATAACTCGATGGGCAACACCGCGAGGTATGATGAACATGTGTCCCGGCGTTAGAGTTATTTTTCCCAGCTCAGTCTCCCATGTTACCTTCCCGTTTATACAGATTATGAGCTCGTCGTTGTCCATGTTTCTATGCCAGAACGGCATGGGTTTTCTCCTCTTAGATACCTCGATGGAGAAGCCGTTTGCATACTGGTTCCCCCGCGTGGGGTCAGGTGGCTCCACGCCACCTTGAATAATCTTCCACGTCCCTGCACCGGCATCTTGATAGTTAGGCGTTATGAGCGAAGGGTCCATGGCGTTGATCTGGAGCGATGCCGGATAATCGACGTTTAGGAAAGGTACAGGGTTCGGTAGCTTCCTCTTAAGCCAATAATCAGAGCCGTTGACCGTTACGCGTTCATCAACCTCGATCTGTTCCTTTGCCGATAATTCCTGGCTTTTCGCTGAGTTCGTCACGCAATTGGACATTACAATCCACTTTATATTCTTTACTTGGCGGAAACGTACGGTCCTATCCGAGAATTCAGACAAGCGTTTGTTACAAATTTATATGTAGGTGCATAGGCAATAGATTCATGACGAGGCTTTCCAAGCCTGCGAAGGAGTTCTTCGACACTGACAGTATTGTTTGGGAACCAGTTGAGCAGATGCCTGGCGCTTTCCAGAAAATACTAAGCAGGGACTCTAACACGGGCTCCTACACAAGGCTGGTAAAATTTCTTCCGGGGTTTGAGAATTATGACGTGCTTGTCCACGACTTCTGGGAGGAGGTTTATATTATTAAGGGCTACATTATAGATAAGACACTCAAAAAGACGTTTAACGAGGGAATGTATGCATGCCGCCCTCCAGGGATGAAGCATGGTCCTTACAGCTCGCCGGCCGGAGCCCTGTTGATTGAGTTCAGATACTATGAAACATAACATCTCAGGGAGTAATGCAGGCTGAAAATGACAACCCTGCTGGTTGAAAAGGAAGGGTTGTTCGCTAAAGTCATTGACTTTAAGGCTTCGGAGCTGATATGCATGGGATACACGTCTAGAAACAAAAAGGCTCTCTTAGAACATATCGAGGAGCTAAAGAAGATTGGTGTCCCAGCACCGGAAAAGATCCCCACATCATATGTTGTGAACCCCAATATTCTAACCACCGGAAGGGAAATCACTGTGGATGGGCTTCACACCTCCGGCGAGGTTGAATACGTCCTGCTGGTGGGGAATGACGGAGAGACTTACATCACCGTGGGCAGCGACCATACCGACAGAGACTTGGAGAGGCAGGACATTCTACGGGCTAAAAACAAATGTCCTAAGATAATGGCTCCGAAGGTATGGCCTCTCAGGGAGGTGGAAGACTCAAAGCAGCTGGTTTTGACCAGCTGGGTTAGTAACGGCCACGGCCTTCTGCAGAAATATCAGGAAGCATACCTATCTGACATCATGGAACCTGTTGAGCTCTTCAGGGAGGTGGGCGGCTCCCGCAGGGGGCTGGTTTTGATGTCAGGCACTGTTCCAGTCCTTAAAAAACATATAGTTTACTCAGATGTGTTTATAATGCGGCTGGAGGATAGGACAACAGGTAGGAGGATAGAGCACTGGTATCAAATCTCCGTAGGCACCTCGACACCCTAACATAATGTCCTGACCCCTCCACTTCACGAGGTTGCAGTCGAAGCCAGTTACCCGAGCTATCAGATACAAACCCGTAACTATTTAGACCGATGTACATGACTAGATGCCTCAACGGGGTTTAAAGTTAAGAAATAGCGAGGCAACTAGATTGTGACCGGTTTTGGAAAGAGAAGTCCTATTAGAGTTGTTAAGGAATGTGAGGCAGGAGAATAGGCGAACGCTCTTGGAGCATGAGGCGGCAGACCTTTGCAAGGTCTATGGCATACCTGTAGTTGAGGCAGCTCTGGCGAAAAGCGTTGAGGAAGCAGTGAAGCATGCCGAACGCATAGGGTTTCCGGTTGTTCTCAAGATTGTCTCCCGCGACATCCTTCACAAGTCTGATGTCGGAGGAGTCATTCTCGATATCGCCAGCAGCGAAGAAGTTAAGCGTGCCTATAACGATGTCATAGCTAGAGTTAGAGAAAGGAGGCCTACCGCAAGAATAGACGGCGTCTTAGTCGCCAAGAGGGCAAGGCAGGGTAAAGAGTTCATAATCGGGATGACCAGAGATAAGACTTTTGGACCTGTTGTCGTCTTCGGCCTGGGCGGTGTCTTCACAGAGTTGTTAAGAGACATCTCTCTGCGTGTTGCTCCGATAGGCAGGCGGGAGGCCTTTGAGATGATGAGCGAGATAAAGGGGGCTAAGGTGTTGCACGGCTACAGAGGAGAAGGACCTGTCGATAAGGAGGCTCTGGCGGACATAATAGCTGCGGTAGGACGCATGGGTTACGAGAACCCCGAAATAGAATCTGTTGACCTAAACCCTGTTGCCGCTTACGAGTCTGGAGCACTGGTAATGGATGCAAAAATCATCCTTAGCTCGTGACAGCACTCATATCACCCACGGGGAGCTCCTCGCTTTCTTTGATGTAACGGTACCTTAGCATCGCTGACAGAGCTTTGACGGCCCTTTCGGCACCGTCGGGGCCTATGTAACATGGAATTCCCATACTCTCAAGCTTTTCGAACCATGGCTTTAAGAACTCTCCCCCCAGCAGACATGCCAGTATCGTCTTACCATTATTCTGGTGTTCGGAGAGGACGGCTCCTATCGACTGGTCCAAGTCGTGGTTCGTCGGTCTAAGCGGCAAAAGTATAGATATTACAGCGTCCGCGTTCTCGTCCGTGAGCGCAGCCTCAAACGCTACTGCATGTGCCCTGGCGGGGCCTGCTCCTAAGGCTGCCCAAACATCAATCGGGTTTGTTGGGTCTATCTCCGGCGGCATTATCTGTTCTTTGACCCACTTGAGGCTCTTCTCAGAGAGCTGCGCAGGCCTGAGACCATAGTTGAAGCAGGCGTCGCAGGCTAAGACCCCAAGGGCCCCACTCAGCGTTATCAACCCCACCCTGCTTCCTCTTGGAAGAGGCTGGTACTCGAAGGCCTTGAGATAGTCGAGCATCTCCATGATGTTCTCCGCCCTTATGATGCCTGCCTGACGGAAAGCTGCGTCCACCACCTTGTCGTCAACAGCTAGAGATCCCGTGTGGGAAAGGGCTGCCTTTGTCCCGTATTCTGTTCTCGCAGCTTTCACAGCCACTATAGGCTTCTTCTTGACCACCTTCCTAGCAATTTTCAGGAACCGCCTTCCATCGACTATCCCCTCCAAATGGAGGCCGATAACCCTTGTGTTTTCGTCTTGTCCAAGATATTCAAGTATGTCTGACTCGTCTAAATCACATTTGTTGCCCAAAGCGACAACTTTACCCACACCCATCACATTGTTAGTCATTATCCAAGCTGCTAGAGCGCCAGCAAAAATCCCGCTTTGACAAACTATGGAGATCCCGCTGCTTCGCCAGCTGCGGAGGGGGACGCCTGACGCTATTAGGTTATTGTGTCCGTTTATTATGCCTATAGTGTTGGGACCGATGAGCCGGATACCTCCCTTTCTGGCTATCTTCACGATCTTTTCCTCGAGCTTCGCACCCTGCTCGCCCGCTTCCTTAAATCCCGCAGCTATCACGATGGCGAATCGAGTCCCATTCTTGACGCATTCCTCCAATGTTGGGGCAACTTCTGACGTGGGTATTGCGAGCACGGCTAGGTCAACGGACTCCGGTATCTCCCCGACCCTTCTGTACACCTTCAGCCCGAGAATCTCGCCGCCTCGCGGGTTGACTGGATAGATCCGTCCCGAGTATTTTTCGACCAAGTTCTTGAGTACTAGGTGTCCTGTCTTCTCAGGGTTGGCCGATGCACCGACCACCGCAACCGTGGAGGGTTCGAACAGTTTGGTGAGTTGAGAACTCGACATGGATATTTTAGTGAACGGACACGTTAAAAAGTTTTTCGGGAAAATGGGTAAATTTTTTGCAAAACCGTGTGCTTGTTCAACATCGTTGTCTAAGACAATGGTTCTGCAAAAATTTTCGACGTAATCCATATGGCTGCTACAGGTGTCCGAAGAGCCTAACACGGCTAAACGTGAATTTGAGAACACATACTAATTCTGTTTGTAGATGCTCTACTTAAGCCACCTAATCTGGCAAGCTATAGTCACATCAAGCTCATAACTATGCGGCAAACGTCGCTTTTTATACGGCAAGAGTTTGTTGCTGAAGGTTAAGAACTGCAGCGCGGTCGGAGCAATGTGCATGCATACGGTGCTTTGACTGCCAGCTTGGCTCTGGTTTGGAGTGCAAAATTAGCATAGGACTGGGACATGTTACTCGTGTTTAAACCCTCGACTTAATCCTCGCCCAACCTTTCGGACCTGCTTCTACTTCCCACCTTTTGCCTTCTTTATGAGCTCCCACAGCTTTGCACTCGTTAAAGGGATCTCGTAAATTTTTATCCCTAATGGTCTAAGCGCATCCTCGACGGCGTTTGCTATTAGGACTGGCGCGCTCTCCGTGCTTGCTTCGCCGATACCCTTGGCACCTAGTATCGTGAACGGTGACGGTGTTTCTAGGTGGGCTATTTTGATGTTGTTCGGCATCTCTAACGCCGTTGGGCATAGGTAGTCTGCGAAGGTGGACGTAAGTAGCTGTCCACTTTCCCTGTCGTAGACAAGCTCCTCGTACATTGCTCCTCCGAGGCCGTGAACAATGCTTCCATAAACCTGCCCATCTGCTATAGCTGGATTGATTATCTTCCCGGAATCATGCACGCTGACGTACTTGAGAATCTTTACCTGACACGTCTCTAGGTCAACCTCCACTTTGGCGGCTTCCGCTAAGACCGAGTATGCTCCAGAGGAGTTGATTGTGTCGTCGGGTGCAGGAGGCTTCGTCATGGGTGGATTGTATGCTGCAGACACCTCAAGAAGCGGTTCCACATCCGATGGAAGAGAAGTTGGGTTCCAGTATACAGTTCCCGCCAAACGCTTTAACGAAATCCCCCTGTTCACATCGTTTTTGTGATGCACACGCCCCTGCCTAATCACCAGCTCCCCTTCACCGCATCCTAAGATTTTGGAGGCTATCTCTAGAATTTTCTTCCTCAGCTTCCTAGCAGCTAGGACTACTGCACTGGCTTGGAAGGCTGCAAACCTGCTGGAGTAGCTGCCGGTCGAGACCGTCCATAAGTCGTTGAAGCTGTCCAAGTACGTATCCACTATCACGTCATCTAAACCAATTCCAATTTCATCCGCCACTATCTGGGCTATGGATGTTTCATGTCCCTGGCCCTGCGGGTTTACATCAGCCTTTACGACCACCTTACCGCTGGGCAGCAACTTGATCCTCGCCAAGTTTGCGCTGCCAGACTTGGGCAGATAATCGCTTCTAGAACGTATCTCTGGAGGGTAGGCTACTGTGACGTAGCCCATGTTTGAGCCTGCTGGGTCTACTACCATCGCTATTCCTACGCCGAGGTATTTTCCCTCCTTGAGAGCCTCTTTCTGTTCGAGCCTGAATCTACCGTAGTCGATGAGCTGGAGCGCTAGACGGAGAGCCGCTGGGTAATCGCCGGCGTCGTAGATCCCGCCTGTGGGCGTTACGTAGGGCATCATGTTGGGTGTAATGAGGTTTCTGAACCTGACCTCAGCTGGGTCCAGTCCAAGCTCGTTGGCTATGGTGTCCATCAGACGCTCTAGCCCGAAGTAGAGATGTTGACATCCGTATCCCCTGTTAGGCCCCGTCATGGATTTGTTGGTGACAACCGCCTTCGCATCTATCAACAGGTTTCTGAATTTATACGCACCGACGCTGTTTCCCAGAGGTCTCAGAATGCTTCCTGGCTCTGGAGCTCTTATGTAGGCTCCCATGTTGTCTATGATTCTGCTTTTAACGCCTAGGATTGTTCCGTCGTTTTTGACGGCAGCCTCCAGCACAGTTACTCTGTCGGTGTGGCTCGAGCTGGCGAGCAGATGCTCGCGTCTTGTCTCTACCCATTTGACTGGCCCACGTGCTTTGATGGCGGCGAGAGAAACCAGAGCCAGGTATGGATATATGCTGGATTTTATCCCAAACCCCCCTCCTATGTCAGGCGGTGTAATCATCCTAATCTTGTCCTCAGACATCCTGAGGGCGCTGGCTAAGACGGAGACCATTGTCCATGGTCCCTGAAAGTTGGACCAGATGGTTAGGACTTTTGACGCCTCGTCGTAGCTAGCTACCGCAGCGTAGGTTTCTAGCGGAGTTGAGCTGTACTTCGGAAAACGGACGCGGATCGATACAATCTTGTCGGCGGCTGAAAAGGCATCTTCAACGTTGCCATATTTCAAAATCCTGTGCCAGACGAGGTTGGTTCCAAGCTCTTCGTGGAGGATTGGAGCATCATCTCTGATAGCATCCTCAGGATCGGTCACCACATTCAAAGGCTCATACTCCAGCTCGATGAGCTCGAGGGCGTCTTGGGCTGTGTATCTATCCTTTGCTACGACGGCTGCAACCGGTTCGCCGACGTATCTCAGTTTGTTTACAGCCATGCAGTAGTACTTCGGGGGGTTTGGTATCCCGACTGGAAATGGATTAGACATCCGTACCACATCCTCGCCGGTAAGCACCGTTACGACACCGGGGCTGCTGAGGGCCTTACTCACGTCCAGTCGTTTTATCCTTCCATGCGCTACAGGGCTTCTATAGATAGCGAGATGGTAGGTGCGTCCTAGGTTTAAGTCGTCTATAAAGTGGCCGTGGCCAGTAATCAAACGTTTATCCTCAACCCGTTTGATCGAGCGGCCAACCAGCCGCGCCTCCTCAACAACAACAACGCTCATTTAAATCACTCCCGACATTACACTACCTATTAACACCGCAATATAAAGTATGTACCGAGAAATATAATCCACGAACTTCATGCGAGACGGTGCACAATCCTTTAGAGACCTCCGTGGATTCTTAATATCACTCGAATGGAACAAACATGCTAATCCATCTTGAGATGCGTACTTGGAGAGGGCTGGCGTACACACTTGTCCGGCTTCATTTCTAATGTCTGCCTCAACAGAAGTGATCTCTTTTTCACAACGTTCGTGGCGCAAAGGGAGAGAACTGCGAAGCCGATGTTGTAACTGAAATCTCAGGCTGCCCAATCTTAGGCAGCCATGTTGCGGTTATAAAATAAGATACTGAAAACGCCAGCATCAGGAGGATGCAGTGCTTATACTGCGTGATGAACAGTATAAGATAGTCGAGAGGCTCGCGTAAAGATGCATCAAGGACTATGACAACCGCACACGGTGCCAGCTGAATCATCTTCATCGGTTTATTCCGCCTGTCTGCAATACGCGGGTGGAATGAAGAGATAGGGAAAGATATAAAAGCAGCTTATTTGCTATCTTTGGCAAGGTGAAAGATAGATGGTTAACTACAAGGCTGGAATGATCGCATCTCTGCTGGTTGCAGTTATGCTGGCAGGAGCTTTAGCGTCTTACGGCATTGTCGGTCCAACAAGTAGAGAGGTAACCGTAACAGTCGCTAGGACCGCGACCGAGTTTAGAACAGAGATAAGAACAGAGACGAAGCTTGTCACAGTCTCTCCAACCGAGACGTTGAAGAAGGTGACGGTGGGGACGCTTGGCCCGCCATCCCAAAGCTCATGGATAGTCTTTATAGTGGAGGAGCTGGGCCTTGATAAGAAGTATGGGCTGGACATAGAGTGGGTACTACAGCCCAGTACAACTGCCTTATATCAAGATTTCGCAGCAGGCAAGTATAAGGTTTCCACGGGCGGGATGATGACCTTTGCCAACATGTACCTGCGAGGCGTCCCAATCAAAATATTCATAACATACACACTCTTTGGGACGGCGATAATAGTGAACAAGGAAAGGGGCCCTGACGTCAACTCGGTCAAGGACTTGGAGGGCAAAATCGTAGCCGGCCCGTTGACCGCAGAGAACTTAAGAGCCATGCAGATGTATATGAGGTGGTTAGGAGCAGACCTTTCGAAGATACAGTTCCAGAACTTCGAGCATCTTGCCGTCCCTACAGAGCTTACATCTCCTACCGGCAGGGCTGTGGCAGGGATAGCCTGGGAGACCATACCCTCTAGGCTTGAGTTACAGGACCCGGCCAAGTTCAAGGTTCTCTACTCCATACCTGAGCTCGACGCAGTGTGGCAGAAAAACACAGGCACGCAGTATCACTGGCTTCTCGGCTTCGCTGCGTATGAGGAGGTGATAAAAGCCGACCCAGACGTGCTACAAAAAATATACCTCATCTTCAGGGAAGCCACCAACTACATCAGAGACTTTCCAGACGAAGCCATGAAAATCATTGTCAAAAACACGAATATCTCTGAGGAATTGCTGAAGGATGCGTTCAACAAAGGCAGACTGCGGTTCCTCGTTAAACCCATCCACACGGAGATGAACGCTGTAAAACAACTGTTCAAAGTGGCCAACGACTTGGGATTCATAAACGGCATCCCCGACGACAACATCTTTTACAAAGACCTAAAGATAATCATGTAGAAGCACCACGGCCCTTCGCGGTATCTTTAACTCCAATTTTTTGGACGAGTCAAAACCCCAACGTTGGAACGCCTGCTGTCTTCGAATGGTTTTGCGTGTTTTAACGCCGGTGAAAGTTGTCGAATAGTGTTGGGAACAACGCCGCATATTCTGGCTGTCAGTTACGCCTGAGAAAATTTTGCAGACAACCTTTTTATAGGTCTTCGGTTCGCTGGCAACCAAGTTGAACAACCTTGTTTTAGCATGGGCAGCGTCATTCCTATGCTGGGTTTATGTATATAGTCTCAGGGTAGCTTATTCGCCTGCACTCCCCAACGTCATCTCAGAGCTTCAGCTGAGCCATTCAGAGGCAGGGCTGTCGTTCTCATCATACTTCTATACCTACGCCTCTCTCCAGTTCATCGCAGGCTTCCTTGGTGAGAAGTTCGGTAGGAAACGGGTCGTTTTCGCTGGCATGCTGATAAGCAGTTTAGGCGGGATCCTCACCTCGATTTCGCACAGCCTTTTTGATCTGGTTGGGACGAGGCTTCTAACCGGCCTCGGACACGGGCTTATTTTCAGCAACGACAGGTCTCTGATAGCCAGCCTCACACCCAAGGATAAGCTTGGACTGGTTCAGGGATTGTCTTTCTCGGGTTTTGGGGTTGGGCTCATGGTGGGAACCGCCGGGGCAGGGGCGCTCATACCATTCATCGGCTGGAGGCAAGTGTTGCAGTTAATCTCAGTCATCGGGGTCATCTTTTCTTTTTTCATCATTTTAACAGTCACAGAGTCTTCAGAACGTAATGATGAGCCTAGAGTGAAGCTTTACGGACTGCTACGTGACAGGAATTACATGCTTATGGTTTTCGGCGGCATACCAATCCAGTACACATTCTGGGTTTTCCAGACGTGGCTTCCTACAGCACTGCTGGAATCTAATATGGCAGACCTTACCTCAGCAGCGTTAGTCACATCGCTAGTGGGTGTGGGGACGCCCATAGGTCTTGTCACGTTAGGCAAGCTCAGTGATGTCGCCGACAAGAGAGGTGGTGAAAGGACGGTACTGTTCATTTCCTCACTACTAATGACAGGCCTCGTCGGCCTTCTCACCCTTCTGTATATGTGGAGAGCTTGGCTTACCGTCATAGCCGCTGTAGTTTTGGCTTCAGGGTTTTTTCACGGAATGTCAGCGCCAATGTTGAGGTTTATTTCACGGAACGTCGGCAACGGCTCACCCATAGCCTTCGGACTCTTGAACGGCTTCCACTTCATAGGGTCTGCTGTCTCGCCCTACATCACAGGACTTATGCGGGATGTCTCGGGAAGGTTTGAACCTGGGCTCGCATCAGGCAGCTTAATGATGTTGATTTCAGCCGCCATGTTCAGAGCGTTGTCAAAACGTTGATGGTATTCCCCAACTCAATCTAGTTAAAACTGCATAAATAGATGTGCAACGCTTCTTCCCCTAACTCGGGTTTTAGCGTGCTCGGAAAAAAGAAAATGGGGTATTTATGTCTACAGCCCGTGCTCTTGCTTATATTTTTCAGGATCCCATGGCTCTTTATACAGCTCATCTATTGGTTTGTTGTATCCCGGTCGTGGCGCTCCAGCGGCCTGCCAGCCATCATAGGTTGTTACTAATTTATACTTGAGGTCGTCATCCACCACACCTATGGCACCGTCGTAGATCCACTGGTGGTCTTCAGGCCTTATGTACACCTTGCCCACGGCTGTGTTGATTATGGCGCCTTCCAAGGCCTTGACTACGGCGTCTGAATCGAATGTCCCGGCCTTCTCAACAGCCCAAGCCCATGCTTTCACAGCATCATACAATGGCCAGGCAGCGATGTTCGGAATAGTTCCATACTCTTTGAAGAATGCGTCGACGAATTTTTTGTTCTCCGGCGTGTCTATCTGGCTGGCCCAGTAGGTTACGTGCGTGAACCTCTTGACGGAGCTTCCGTAGGCCGGTATGTCGTCCTCCAAAAGGGCGCATGCGATTCCAGCTATGTCAATTTCTTTAGGCCATAGCCCCTGTTGGTATAGTTGTGTCATACCCCTGATGGAGTCCAGCCCCGCGAAGGCGAAGTACAGCGAGTCGGGCTTCGCAGACCTAATGGCGGGGAACCAAGGAGTGAAGTCTGTAGTGCCCAATGGTGCTGCGGACCTACCCGCATAAGTTACGGGCTTGCCCTGTCTCTTCATCTCCAATTCATAGACCATCCTGAAACCTCTTTCATCAGCCTGTCCCATAGAATAGTCCACGTAGAAAACGTAGGGCTTTACCCATAGCGCCCTTTTCCACGGGTCCAACTTACTAATGTTAGGCATATCCTCTGCGACGAGGTATGGCACGAGGCCGAATGCGTTCATCCTAGTGTCGTGAAGGCATCCAAAGTAGTACTTGTGGAATTTTGTGCTTCTCATTTCGTCAGCGCAGGAAATGCCGTTGAAGTGTAGTGTCTTATATCTCCCCGTCACATCCATTACTGCCAGTGTCACACTGCTAGATATTGCGCCGAATATTGCTTTAACCTTGTCTTCGAGTACTAGTTTCTCCGCCTTAACGGTTCCGACGGGAGGCTTGAGTTCAGTATCCTCAGTAACCACCTGTATAGGCCTTCCAAGAACTCCTCCTTGCTCATTTATCTCTTTAGCAGCCAGCTTAAGGGCCATTGTTTGATACCTACCCCAGTTGTAGTAGACTCCCGTCTTGCCACCCAGGTCACCGATTTTGATTGGCTCTTTGCCTTCCCTCGGAAATGACTCAAGCTCCCAAGGCCTTGTCAACCAAGCCCATGAACCAAGAACCCCAACAGCCAACGAACCAGCTACTATAGCTCCAGTTCTGGTTAGGAACTTCCTTCTAGAGACTTCTTGATGAATCATTTTATTGTTAGAATCATTTTACAGCTATATTTAAATCTATCGGGTACGTCCCAAGACCCAACGCACTAATCTTAAATAATTGCGGCGGACACAGGGGAATCGATTATGACTGAAACGATTTTAAAGACAAGAGGGCTGACCAAAAGGTTTGGCGCCTTGACGGCAGTTGACAATTTTGATATCGACGTTGTTAAGAACTCCATCCACTCTATAATAGGACCCAACGGAGCTGGCAAAACAACGCTCTTCAATCTCATCACAGGCATGGTTAAACCTGACTCCGGTTCGATAGTATTCAACAGCGTTGAAACCACCAACCTACCGCCTCATAAACTATGCCAACTGGGGATGTGTCGAAGTTTTCAGATCACAAGCATATTCCCCGGGTTGACAGTTAAAGAAAACGTAAGCCTAGCATGTGAATCAAGCTCCGGAGGCCTTAACATATTTTCGTCAGTCCTAAGGTTTAGCGATGCTAGCGCAAAAGCAGATGAAATTCTAAAGCAGCTCCAGCTTTGGGGTCGGAGAGACGAGCTGGCAGCCAACCTATCGCATGGTGAACAGCGGCTTCTGGAGATAGCCATCGCCCTAGCTACAGACCCAAAGCTGCTTCTTCTCGACGAACCCACATCAGGTATGACTGACCTAGAGAGCAGAAGGGTCGCCAGGCTTATCAAGGAGATCACAATGTCAAGAGACCTGACTGTAGTGATGATCGAGCACGACCTTGAAGTGGTTAAGGAGATCTCTGATATCATCACGGTAATGCACATGGGCAAGAAAGTAGCGGAAGGAAGAGCCGAGGAATTGAGGCTGAACCCTCAGGTAAAGGAGATATACCTAGGTGAGTTTTGATGCTCAAGCTGGAGCTCGTAAACGCATACTACGGCCTCAGCCACGTACTCCATGATGTGAGCCTCCAAGTGAACAAAGGCGAGCTTATATGCCTTCTAGGTCGAAACGGTGTAGGCAAAACTACAACGGTCAAGACAATTATGGGAGTGTTGCCACCCCGCCGTGGTAGAATATTTTTTGAGGGCATAGACATTACAGCTCTCAAGCCCTTTCAGATAGCACGGCTTGGAATCGGCTATGTTCCGCAAGGAAGACGCATTTTTCCAAACCTGACCGTAGCAGAAAACCTCTTGCTTGGAGCCATCCACATAAACAGCAATCATATAAAAGACAGGCTGGAAGAGATCCATCAATACTTCCCCGATTTAAAGAAAAAAATGAATCAGCCAGCCCGCACGCTAAGTGGGGGACAGCTGCAGATGTTAGCAATAGCCAGGGCTCTGATTGGGAACAATAAGCTGTTGATTCTCGACGAGCCGTCGGAAGGGCTTTCTCCCATGCTGCTTAGGGAGATTGCTAAAATTCTGTCCGAGCTCAAAAACTACGGCAAAACCATATTCTTGGTTGAACAAAACGTAAAAATGGCGCTAGCAATAGCAGACAGAGCATACATAATGGAAAAGGGGAGGATATTTTTCGAAGGTACGCCACAGAATATAATGCAAAGTCAGGAGGCCATGGATAGGCTCGGACTGTAACCCGAGAACCAACCAGCACCATCCATCGTTAGACACCATTCCCTTCATCATGAAAGCCAGCACAAGCAACTCAAACAACCAACGGTTATATTTCAGCGATGCAGAAGTCCAACCGATGAGATGGGATCTTAGGTCATGGATAGAGAATGTTAAGGAACTAGGACTTTTGAGAGAGGTTAGGGGAGCTGACTGGCACCTAGAGATCGGTGCTATAACAGACCTGAACGCTAAAAACGGAAAGTACACCTTGCTGTTTGACGAGATAAAGGGCTATCCCAAAGGCTTCAGGATATTGACCGGTGCGCTGCTTGACTCCAGACGCGTGGCTCTGGCTCTAGGCTTACCAGATACCATAGACGACCTAGAGCTAGTGACAGCCCTAAAAAACAGGATGTCAACACTAACAGACTCCCTTAAGGAATATGCGCCCAAGCATGTTAACCAAGCTGTATTCCAAGAGAACACTATGACGGATGACGATGTAGATGTTCTCAAGTTCCCTGCTCCAAAGTGGATGCCGCAAGACGGCGGGCGGTACATAGGTACCGCCGACGTAGTAGTCACCAAAGATCCCGAGACCGGATGGGTGAATGTGGGAACTTACAGAGTTATGATACAAGATTCTAGGACGCTCACCGTTTTCATAGAGGCTCCACGCCATGCTAAGCTGATAGTTGAGAAATACTGGAGGAGAGGAGAGAAATGTCCCATCGCAATCTCGTTAGGCCATCACCCGCTGATCCAGCTCTTCGCAGGAATTGAAGTCCCTCCAAATATCTCGGAGTATGCGTACGCAGGAGCCATAGCAGGGGCGTCATACGAAATCGCTGAGGCTCCTTTGACAAAGCTTCCAGTCCCGGCTGAGAGCGAGGTTCTCATAGAGGGGTGGCTCAGCCAAGATACACAGCGTGAAGGTCCGCTGGGAGAGTTTGTGGGCTATTATGCAAGCGGCGTCACTCAAAGCCCCACGATTAAAGTTGCGGCCATCCATTACAGGGACGACCCGATAATGCTTGCTACGTGTGCTGGAAGACCTCCTTACGACTATTCATATTTTAGGTGTCCCCTTAGGTCTGCGATGATTTGGGACATCCTCGAGAAAGCGGGGATACCGGGGGTGAGAGCTGTTTGGTGCCACGAGGCAGGATACTCGAGAGCCTTCACAGTCGTCTCGATAAAGCAGGTTTTCGCTGGGCAAGATAGAATGGCGGGATACGTTGCGTCTCAATGCAGGCCTGGAGCGATCGCCGGTCGGTATGTGATTGTCGTTGACGAAGACATTGATCCGACAAACCTAAACGAGGTGGTCTGGGCCATGTGCACACGAGTCGATCCAGCCCGTGATGTAGAGGTCATCAGAGACACGGTCGGAACCCCGTTAGACCCTGTCACAGAGCATGAGCCAGGCAAGAAGCTCGAGGAGTATACAAGCTCCCGCATGCTGGTCTTTGCTACCAAGCCGTTCAGCAAGCTTGTAAAGGGTGAGTTTCCAATGGTCGTTGAGCCAGACGAGCAGACGATAAAAAGGGTTACAGCCAAATGGGGGGACTTATTCCCCAAATAACCGATTCTTTGTTGCAGGACGTTATTAGGCGAAACACGATACTGCAAACTTTGCCTGTATAGGTCGCTGTCGAAATTTAAATACCAACCCTTAACGAAGATCTCTGTCGGAAAAATGGTGAGGATAAGCGTCCAAGATTTGAAGAAGGTCTTTACCCATAAGGTTACTGGTCAGAACATAGTGGCCATCGATAAGCTAAACTTTGAAATCGACGAAGGGGAGGTGGTGTCGATCGTCGGTAAGACTGGATGCGGGAAATCCACCTTCCTAAGCATCCTCCTAGGCATAGTTAAGCCGACGAGCGGTAAAATACTGGTCGATGGCAAGGAACCATACAAAGACTTTTACCACTTTAGGGGAAAGATCGCGGCTATTTTCCAACAAGACATTCTCCTGCCATGGAGAACTGCGCTAGAAAACGTTAAGATAGGCTTAGAGATCCTCAGATACCCCAAAGAGAAACAGTTGGAGCTGGCTAGGCACTGGCTCGCGAAGGTTGGGCTTGAGAGGTTCATCAACTCATACCCTGGAGAGCTATCGGGTGGAATGCGTCAGCGGGTCGCGATCGCTAGGGCCTTTGTGGTAGACCCGGAGGTATTGCTGGCTGATGAAGCCTTTGGACACTTGGACGTTGTCACTGCCACGGTTTTGAGGAATGACTTCATAAGGCTGGTGAAGGAGCAGCGTAAAACTGCTATAATGGTCACGCACCAGCTTGATGACGCTTTAGACACTGGCGGTAGGATCTTGGTGTTTGGGAGGCCTGCCCGCCTGATAGCTGATGTGAAAATCCCTGACGATGTAAAGGACAACCCCGTAAAGAAGAATGATTTAAAGGAGCAGCTTTATAGGTTGATTGAGGAGAGCGGTTAGCCTGTCGGCTGCATCCTCCACCCCAAGAACTTTTTCTCACTCCTACCTATTACTAATTCAAGCATTAGACCGATACCTACCATGACAAGCGTCCACGCTATTATTCCTCCCATGTTGAAGACGCTCTGGTTGACGAACATCACGTATCCGACGCCGGAGGTTGCTCCGACTAGCTCAGCCACCAAGATAACTCTAACGCTGAGGCCTATGGCCGCCTTCCATGCCGTGAGAATTGAAGGTATTATAGACGGGAGTATGAGTTTTCTGAAGAGCTGTAGTTTTGTTGGTCTAAATGATATGATCATCTCATATGGCTCCTTCGGTATCGCCTTTATGCCGTCTAAGGTGTTATAGGTGAATAGCGGGATGTTGACCATCATAAGTATTGTGAGAATCCTTGCTTCCGTCTCTCCAAGCCATATGATTACAATGAGAACCCAGCTCAGAGCCGGTATTCCATTGATTAAGTGAATTATCGGCAGCGCCCTCCCCTCAAGGCTTCTGAAAAACCCCATTAACATACCCAACGAGAAGCCAACAACAAAGGCGAGCAGGAGGCCCAGCAACACACGGATGAGCGTCGAGATGAGATGCATATTGTCCCGCACGAGCGCGTTCAGCAACTCTATTCCTATCCTCTCGAGCGATGGAACGAGATAGTAAGGCATGTAGAACGATGAGACTTGCCACAGCAGAGCAAGCATGATGTATGAAGTTATTGTTGGCTCGTACTTCTTCAGTTCCCTAATATGCAACATCGTTAAAGAGTTAAAACATGGATGTATTTAAGGCTGGTTTTTGAAAAATCATACACGGACCTCGTATCCATGCTAACAGAATTGCTACCTCACCATTTCCCTCCATTACGAAAGCTGTGAAGAACAACGGCAGGCGGTTGGATGGCTGTCGATTCGGATGACTCCATCCACAGGGTCAGCACTTTTGGTCGACAGCGCTTGACAAAAACATTAAAAACTTATATCAAAGCCGTATCACGACTGTGACGTTCATGGGAAGTTTTTCCCGGCAAGAAATAGTGAACGTTATTGATAGAATCCTGAGAAGAGTTGAGGATACAGCGAAGTCAAACCCCGAAGGTTTTCCCCACTACAGCGATGACTTCGGCAGATGGATATGTACTCCAGACGGAGATTGGACAGGCGGTTTTTGGGTAGGTCTGCTCTGGCTGAGTTATGTAGCTACAGGCGATGAACGTTTCCTAAGCTGGGCCAAAAAATGGATGCGAAAGCTTCAGCCACGTGTTCTTTCGGAAACTGTGTTCAGATGCTTTCTTTTCTATTACGGAGCCGCCGTCGGAGATATTCTTACCGATGACCGTGAATGTGCTCGGCTGGCTGTAGCTGCCGCAAGGGGAATCTCAACATTATATAACCATAATGCAAAGGTGATACCGTTGGGAAGGGCTGCTGAAGAAGCGTCGTCAGTAGGCTTGGATCAAACAAACGTTGACAGCGTAATCACTACGGCTCTACTCAGCTATGCGGCGGAGAAGACGAATGACGTTGAACTTAAAGAAATTGGGATGAATCATGCATTGGCGCATATCAATTACTGTGTTATGGACGATGGTTCAGTACTACAGTCCGCTACATTTGACCCGACAAGCGGTAGGCTAGTTAAGCGATACACCCATAAAGGATATGCTGATAACACTGTCTGGGCAAGGGCACAAGCATGGGCAATGCTTGGTTTTACTCAAGCAGCCAAATGGGCCCCTAAGAGGTCAGATTTTCTTGAGGCAGCAGTGAAAGTTTCTTACTGGTGGATGAAGAACATGCCAAAAGATTTTGTGGTATTTTGGGATTTCAACGACCCGCGCATTCCTAACACCTTAAAAGACACATCTGCAACCGCTATAGCAGCGACCTCCTTACTCAAGTTATCGAAATTGCCTATTGATGACAAACTAAGGTCTAGTTTTCAAAATCTAGCTGTTGAAACCATTAAAGAGTTGACCAGATACGTAACACCTGTAGACGAAAAAGATGACAGGCCTCCGGGCATGCTCACATGCGGATGCTATAACCGAAGAATTGCTCTTGCAACGTGCAACGAGCTAGTCTGGGGAGACTATTATCTACTAGAGTCGATGCTAACACTTGAAAACAAGCTTGACAAATGGATTTAACTTAAGGGTCTCCGCAACGTGCAAAGCTTGAAAACTAACGGCTTGTTTCAGGATTGATTAGGTGGTAAACGGTCAAGCTATGCGTATCACTGCTGGCAGCCGTAAAGACAAGTTGAATTCTATCCCATAAAGCTGCAAGAAAACGGCCTTGTCGTCTAATAGGCTTAAATACCACTTCGTGAAACCTAAACTTTGATGGTGGAAGAGTTCATTGCTAAAGTTCTTTTGCCCACCACACTCAACGGCCTGGCTTTCGGCATCTCAATCAGCTTACTGTCAGTAGGTTTAACGTTAGTCTTCGGAATCGCCAAAATAATAAACTTCGCACATGGGGAGATGTTCATGATGGGGGGATGGGTTGCCTTTGTCTCAATCCTCTTCCTTGAGAATTTCTGGGTAGGATTGTTGATCGCCGTACTTTTTATGTCGGGCTTTGGGTTTTTGATTGAACGCTATCTAATAAGTCGTCTGTATACACAGCAGCACTCACCGCTTCTAATTCTGATACTAACTTTCGGCTTAGCCCTTATCATACGGGAGAGCGTAAGAGTGTTTACCGAACGAGACTACACTATGCCAGACCCTGTAGGCGTGCTGGTACCCATAGCCGGGACGCACTACCCAGTCTATAGACTGCTGGTGATAACCATCGGCCTAATTTTCTACCTTTTTTTCTGGTTCTTGATAAACAGAACCCGCCTGGGGATAATAATAAGAGCCGCGTCAGAAGACAGCGAGATGGTATCATGTCTGGGCATCAACGTTCGGAGAGTGTACACATACATATTCGTCCTGGGATCAGCTTTGGCGGCTTTCGCGGGAGTGATAATGACACCGCTGTGGTCGCTGACGGTAGACATAGGTGCTACAATGATCCTCTGGGCTTTCATAATCATTATCATCGGCGGTATGGGAAGCATAGGAGGGTCCATACTGGCTTCTATTCTGTTTGGACAGATTTTCGCCTTAGGGAGTATATGGCTGGAGCCCAGGGAAATGGAGATCCTGATATTCGGAACATTAGTAACTATTTTGCTGGTTAGACCGAGAGGGTTTTTCGGCAAACCAGGGGTTCTAGAATGAGTGGACAGTCACCATTCAAGAACCTTCGTTTACACAGCATCATAATCCTAGCGATTGTCTTACTAATAATTGCTCCTATAGTTTTATCGACGTTCCAAGTGATATTGCTTGCACATGCCTTAATCAACGGAATTCTCGCCCTTAGCGTGGGATTTCTGTTGGGGTATATAGGCTTGCTAAGCTTCGGGCAGGCTGCTTTCTATGGCTTGGGCGCGTACATGATAGGTCTCGTGACTGTGGTGCTCGGATGGCCCTTCTGGGCGGGTTTGCTGCTAGCCCTCATCGTGCCACCTGCTGCTGGAGCCGGAATAGGGTTCTTAGCCGCAAAAAGCAGGGGCATATATTTTGCAATGATGACGTTAGCGGCGGGAGAGGTGCTCCACAGGTATTTCTTCTACACCACCTATAACGTGCCGGGCCTGGGGATTACGGGTGGGGCCAACGGAATAACCCCCATTCCCGTTCCAGTACAACCGCCAGACTGGATATACTATGTTTACTATTCGTCGGTATTTCTAGTGCTGGTACTCTATCTCTTCCTCGATAAGGTTACTAAGTCATCGTTCGGAAGAGCATTGCAAGGCATCAGAGAGAATGAGCTCAGAATGAGGTTCATAGGCTACAATACCTACGTTTACAAAGTGGTTGCCTTCTCTATGGCCGCATTCATAGCGGGCGTGGCAGGAATGATGAACGCACTCCTACATCAAATAGCGGCTCCCGAAAGCATGTCGTGGGTAGTATCAGGGGAGTCTGTACTAGCTACTTTTCTAGGTGGGAGCGGGACTTTAGTAGGGCCGATTGTAGGGGGAATCATACTGACATACATCATAGACCGGATAAGCCGTCTTACAGCAGCTTATCTAATCATTCTCGGGGCCATGGTGGTCGTAATTATCCTTTTTGCTCCAAAGGGGATTGTTATGTACTTGCTAAACATATTCAGGAGATCGGCATCTTCCCCCCAACACATCACATCCAAGACCTACATGAGCTTGCACACAAAGCAGACAGCCGTATGACAGATACACCCGCGTGCGATTACTATTGAGGTCTGCATCAACGTACCGTACACAGGCGTTATGGATGAGTACAATGACTGCGTTGGACGCTACCTTGAGAGATGTTTGAAGAAGCTAGACGTTCAAACCTCCAACCTCAACCTCATGCCTAATGGAATGGTTTGCCTTTCCCTGAACAGTTTACACTAGGACATGGATGACCAAAAAATTGGGTGTATTGTCTGAGCTGAAGGCTGGCGATGTTTGTCGGAGGAGGCTAAGCTTGCTGGGTAATGACTTCCATCCTAGGCTCCAATCTGTATTCTCTCCACCTTCGCATTACTTTTTCTAAGGTATTTTTGTCAGGCGTTCTCTCGACGTAGAGCGGCGTGGCTCTGGACCTTCCATACTCGTCTTGCAGCTTTCTTGTAGCATCAATCCCTATCCTAGAACACATGGCGAAGGACAGGCCCGGTTCCCTCACAGGCAACACAGCCCTTGCGTTCGTGTTCAACGCATGGGTTGTGCCAGGAGGAAGGATTACTACGTCGAGCTCAGGGTCTACGCGTGTGGAAACAGCTGTTAACACCTGGTTGATATCATATACATCTACATCATCGTCGACAACTATGACGCCCACCAAGTTAGCCATACCATAGCCAGACCCCAGCGCCGCATAGATAGCATTCTTACCCCATCCGGGATATCTCTTAGTAATCGATATAACTGCATAATACATTCGAAGCTCCTCAGGCATGTTCAGGTCCACGAAGCCGGGAATGATCTCTCGCATCTGCTTGTACCATCTGATGAACGGTATTGAGTATAACATCGTGGTTTCGCTGTAGCGATGGGCTGAGATACATGACTGGAAGAGCGGGTTTCTCCTATGTGTTATGGCTGTTACACGTATCGTCGGTTGCTTGGTCACAGCTCCTGCGTATCCCATCCATTCGCTGAAAGGACCTTCGTCCTGCAGCTCCTCGGTGTTGGTGCTTAACTTGCCTTCTATCACAATTTCCGCTTCGGCGGGTACTAAGAGGTCTACAGTCTCGCCCCTAACTACATTTAACGGCTCACCGCTTAGAGCACCAGCAATCATATACTCGTTGTCCCTCCCTATCTGGGGATTCTTTATACCTGCAGCTATGTAAAGCGATTGGGGACCGCCTATCGCTATAGCTATGTCTATCTCGTGAATTCCTTTCCGCCTAGCTCTGGATATGTATATCCCAATATCTTGGAGGGCGCTGGCAACTATGTTGCACGTCCTCGACCCTTTCTTATGTATCCTGTAGACTCCAACGTTATGTCCCCATTCGGGGTCACGGGTTATCACGTTTCCCATCAGGATGAAAGGTCCACCATCGTGTGGATGCCATTTCAAAATCGGCAAGAAGTCAAGGCTAGCCTCCTCCCCTGTCTTGACCACTTCCTTACATGGAGCATCGCGAGGATTTATCTCAACAGGTTTCTTCCAAGCATCAGTCTTTTCGAATGTGTTTAGTAGATGTTTGACAACATCCTTCTTTTTTGCCTCCCGCCAGTTATCCATGTGACATGCTAATGCCATCCTCTTGTAATTTCCTAGCACGTTTTTAACCAGCGGAACATTGTACCCTCTGACTTTTTCAAACACAACTGCTGGGGCTTCAGCTCCATACTTCTCATGCAGCTGCCACATGATTGTGCCAACCTCATACTGGTTGTCAACCTCTACGCCAACCCTGCTAACATACTGGTTTTCCTCCAAGATTTCCAAGAATTCCCTAAGGTTGTGGTGATTTAGTTTAGCCATGCAGAGTATGCCGCAAATCTGCTATTTAAATATTGACGCGCGATAGTGTCCGGATAAGGAAAGTATTTAAAGGGTGTATGGTTTCTTCCCTCCGAGATGGCTCTAGGCGGCGGATCAACAGTAATTAAAGCGTTATCCGGACACTACCTGACGCGCACACATTCTTTGTGAGATTA
This sequence comes from Candidatus Caldarchaeum sp., assembly GCA_038896555.1. GTDB lineage: Archaea > Thermoproteota > Nitrososphaeria_A > Caldarchaeales > Caldarchaeaceae > Caldarchaeum. Next base: position 64,021 of record JAWACZ010000001.1, read on the forward strand.
CCATCCATGAAGCTTCTCCAGTTTCTGTACCAAGAGATGGTATAGAAAACAAAGTTTATAAGAGACCGCCAACCAACATCCAAGATGAGAAATGAGAACATCCGCTAACATTCTAAAAGTTGCCATAAGTAACGTGTTTTTCATCATCAGACGTGATAAAAGAATCTTCCTGATAACCACGGGATTGTTCATCGCATTCAACCTGCTGCTCACCACGTTTGTATTGTTAATACTATGGGGTTCTATCGATTTCATCAGAATAAACCCATTTCTATATAACCTTTACCTCTTTCTCTGTTCGCCAAACATCGCCGTTGATAGGAAAGTCTTAGTTTTGCTTGAAACAACGCTTTTGGAATGGGGTCTCCAAGGCGTTGGATTCACTACCAAATGGGCCGTGCAGTTCACCTTCAGTGAGATTATGAAAGTAATCATTACATCCATGACGTTGGGTGCGCTTTTCACGCTGGTGCGTTTCATTAAACATAATCGCTCGTGTTGCATGGTGGGTAGAAGCTACTCTAAACTGATTAGCTCCTCTGGATTAACGACACTATTCTACGGTATATGCGGGCCTGTGGGTCTTGTGGCATGCGGAACCTGCGGCGCTCTTTCACTTCCCTTATTAGCTATGGTCTTAGGACTTGGCAGCATGATAGACTTACTTTCAGGGTTCATACCCTTCGTTCCAATATTTGCCAACATCGTTTTCATCTTCTTCATTATTTACATCGCATCCAAACTTAACCTGGCGACCTTTAGATATAGGGAAGCTCCCCGTAGCCTCACCACATAAGCACATATGATCAGGCTCATGAACTGGAGACAGTTGTTCTAGTGCAGAACAAGCCCGCTATGTCACTCCCGACTTTTTCTTCGAACAACGTTCAAAAGAATGTTAAATCGTTGCGAGATTTCTCTAGGAACTCAAGACATGCTGTATCGCCTGCCGAGTTCTGACGCTTTCCGATGTCAGGCATCAGAGAGAGGGGGCTCAGTTCTAGAGAGAATGGCGTCTTTTCATCTCCGAATATTTGTGTAGGTAGACTAGGCTGAGCGCTGCCCTCTCAGGCGATGTATAAACTGGCATCCCTATATCCGTCAGCGGCTTGATTATCTTGTCGAATATACCATCATCACCCATGATAACGCCTATCAGCGGCTTGCCCTTCTCCTTTGAAAGCTGGAAGCACTCGCCCCATGAACGTTCAAAATGGTCGTAAGGGATGAAAACTGACCGAATACCCGCTGCCACTACAATGTCAACCTCGTCGCTCTCAATGAGTTCGGTCAGCGCACCTTTGATGACATCATAGTTGACGTTAGCTGTTGTATCTACTGGATTGTAGGGGTAGCCAAGGCCTGGAGGAAGCTTGTCCCTCACCCTCTTTGCAAGCTCTTCAGAGAACGGGGGAATTTTTAGACCGTTCGCCTCGCATATATCAGCCATGACAGCGCTTATTCCGCCTGTGTTAGTCACAAAACCCATTCTGTTACCTTCAGGAACGGGTAGAAACGCTAACGCCTTAATTGCGTCTATGGCTTCTGTTATACCTCTAACGCGGATTACCCCACCTTCCTCGAATGCTTTCTCGACTGCTCCTAAATCCGCATGTTTAGACCCTGTATGCATCGAGATTATCCTCTTACCTCCATCGTAAAGACCGGCTAAATATCCGAGTATGGGTTTCTTTTTTGATACCCGCTTAGATACCTTCACAAAGGAGTCAGTGTCAACTATCGACTCCAAATACATGAAGACCACCTTTATCAGTTCGTCGTCTTCCATCAGCTCTAAAAGCTCAACCTCGTTTACGTCCGATTTGTTCTCCAGGTTGACGAACTTGTTTACGGGTATGCCGTTCCGGATGGCCTCATAGGCGAATCCCGACATCATGCCTCCGCTCTGGGTTATTACTCCCACAGGTCCTTTCATCGTCTTTAACGGGTTGAAGGTCAGGTGCAGGTCTATCTCTCCGTTAAAAAGCCCGTTAGTGTTAGGTCCTATGATCCTTACACCAGCCGATTTCGCTATATTGACAACTTCAGCTTGGTATCGCTCTCCGTCCGGTCCTTTCTCCGCAAACCCGCTCGAGTAGATTATCAATCCTTTGACATGCTTCGCAGCAGCTTGCTTAACGACCTCCAGGACGGCTTTCGACGGAATGACTATGCACGCTAGGTCGACAGGCTCAGGTATGTCGAGCAAAGATGGATAACACTTGAGTCCTAGAAGCTCTTGCTCGTTGGGATTGACTGGATACACTTTTCCTTTAAACCCATGTTCTAAAACGTTCTTAAGTATAGTGTTGCCTATGCTTCCAGCATGTTTGGATGCACCCACAATAGCTATAGACTTCGGATAAAGTATATCCCTGGCATTTATGGCCGGTTTGTTGTTCATCGTCTAGCTAGGTTCGAATTCCGATAATATATATTCTTGGCTTTAACCCCCATGACTTAACAGCTCTATTCGGAGAGTTCCAGAAGATATGCGTGGGTTTTAGGAGTATGACCGACGTCCTTAGCCAGTTTCGAACGGTTTTGTTATCCATTGCCAGCCACCAGATGCATCAAGGATTGTAAGTTAGACAAACTAATTCACCGTTTCAGCATTGGTAGCATTTCTGTATCTGTCGACAAGCGTATTGTTCTCGCGCTCCGCTGTCTTCACAAACTGGCGAAGCTCTACCTAACAGTTCCGAACATTAGTCTCGAAGAATTCAGGATATGCGGGACTGCAACTGTCTTAAAGGATGTGAATCCTCCTAACTTTTTACAGCACGTTTAGATGCTGCAGCACCGTGTGAAGGTCTGCTCACTGGCTGGGGATGCTGACGCTGCCGCATGTACTGTACTTCTTTCTCGGTAAACCCGAAAAACTCAGCCAGTCTTTTTCCGTTGGAGCTTAACATGATCTTGACGAAGGGAAGGGCTTCTGTCCTCGCTTTCCTGCTAGACATGTGGAGTGCTTTTCCCAGCTTGGAGCAGATGTCTTCAACAAGCTCCCTTTCCCCCCTTGTTCGGCTGAGATAGCTTATCCTGCTTGGATAGCTGAATTTCACAAACTTGGCAGGCGTCTGCTTCCTAGCCAGCGCAACACCAGCGGTCATGAAAGGCACGGCATACCTCAGCAGATGCCAAGCCTGTTTAGAGTTGACCCTCTGCAGGAACAGGTCAGCTTTCGAAAGGTTTTCCAAAGCTTTTGCTAGATCATGCGGCGAAAGCTGTTCCGGAGCATTGTCCAAAACCCATGTGAAAAACTCCGCAGGGTCTAAATCAAGGTTGTTCAAAGCGTAAACAGCGTTGTTGAAGCTTTTCGCGTGGAAGACGGTAGCCAACGCATTAAACACCATGTTCTTTCTGTCCCTGCTTCCGACCTCAAGCCCCGTGTCTAAAGCAGAGGCGTAAATTTGAAGGTCGTTTATGGCCGACCTGAGGTCTCCGTCAGAGTTTTCTGCTATCTCCTTGATTTTTTCCTCTGGGATTTTCAGTCCTTCCGCCATGGTTATCTTCTTTATGTGCGCTGCTACCGTGGGTTTTGGGATTCTTCTAAACTGTATCATTTGGCAGATCTCTCTGAGGGGTGCGAGCTTAGGGTCCCAGGGGTCGTTGGCGACCATGACTATAGGTACATGGCTTTCCGCGACTATCTGGACGAGGGTCTGCACAGCCCCAGCGTCTGCGCGGGCCTCTATGCCGTCAACCTCGTCTATGAGGATAACCTTACCCTTAGCCGCTGTGATCGAGTCTTGGGATGATGCTGCTCCCACAATCCGTTCAACGTTTTCCCGTGTTCTGAAATCGCTCGCATTCATCTCGATTACTTCCCAGCCGTGCTCTTTTGCGTAGGCGTGTACAAGCGAGGTTTTGCCTACCCCCGCTGGACCATACAAAAGTGCTGCCTTTTTCGACTGCCTGCGTTTAAGCCAGCCTTCAATCCATTCCATGAACTCGGCTACGGCGTCTTTATTACCTGCTATTTCGGATATTTTTGAGGGCCTGTATTTCTCAGTCCAGAGAAGGGTCATCCTCCAGCCCTCTTCAGTAAACTGAGCTTGGCTAAGAAGGCTTGGAGCTGTACTTCTGGTGTGCCTCCCTGCGATATGCGGTAGTCCGTCTCACCTAAAGCGTCAACAAGTTTTATCTTGTCGTCCTCTGACACGTTCAGAGATGGTATTTCCCTTGACATGGAGGAGATTATGTCTTGAGCTTGATGGCCTTGTATGTATATTATATCGCGTAGAAGGTCTCGAGCCTCTTTAAACTTTCCGTCGAGGGCTAGTTCAAGCATCCTCCTAACTTCACCCCTGCTCACAAGCCCCATAACTTTGTACACATTTTTTTCGTCAACTCTAGGGAATAGAGAAGCTGCCGACTGCAGTATGTTTATGGCCTTACGCATGTCTCCCAGCGAAAACTCATAGATCGCCTGCACAGCCGAATCTTCAAGCGTTACCTTTTCGGCCTCCGCAATACGCCTCAGCATTATCTCAACCATCTGCATGCTAAGTGGCTTGAACCTCAGGACGGCACATCTTGATTGGATGGGTTCGATTATTCTGTTGCTGTAGTTTGCCGCCAGTATAAACCTGCATGTTGCTGAAAACTGCTCCATAGTCCTCCTGAAAGCATGCTGTGCGGCATCGGTAAGCTGGTCGCTTTCGTCAAGCAGTAAAATCCGAAAACCTATCCCACCAAACGGGACCGTCCTCGCATACGTTTTAACCCTCTCCCTTATCGTTTCGATCCCTCTTTCGTCTGAGGCGTTGATTTCGACGAAGAGGCCGTCCTCGAGATATCTTGGGCCGAAAAGCTCTTGGGCGAAAGCATGAGCGGTGGCTGTCTTGCCTGTTCCCGGCGGGCCTGAGAAAAGCATGTGAGGCACGTTTTTTGTCGAGACAACGTTTTTCAACGTGGAAACAACCTCCTCCTGGTTCACTACGTCGTCAAGCCTTCTCGGCCTATATTTTTCAACCCACGGCAGATGAAGGTCTGTCGACGACAAACGTCATCCACCTAAGCCTTTGCTCAAAGCCTAAATATGTTTTTAGCGTTTTCCGACGTAACCTCAACCACCTTGTCTAACGGTATGTTTTTCAGACGTGATATAGCTTCAGCAGAGATTCTGATGTTTGCAGGAGTGTTTACAATGCCTCTCTCAGGGCCCAGAACAGGTGCATCGCTTTCCAACATAAGGTTTTCAAGCCCCAGCCTTTTTACCATTTTTTGCTTCTGCTCAGACCTGACGACCGAGGGCGGGACTGAGAAGAAGAAACCTTTTGAAGCTCCTCTGGCGGCCTCGCTTGCCGCGCCGTCGAAGGCATGCATAACCACTTCTTCAGCACCAGCCTCTATTAAAACATCTAAAGCATACTTACCCGCGCTGCGTGAATGAATGACTAGAGGAAGGCCTGTCTTATTAGCGAGGCTGATGAATTCTTTAAACACTCTCAGCTGGTTTTCACGCGTTTCCCGTTTACCCCAGTAGTAGTCAAGGCCAACCTCCCCGACGGCCACTATCTTATCCTTGTTTCTCTCGATAAGCTCGATGACTTTTTCGTAGTCGTTTAGGTCGTAGGGCTCGATGCCCAGCGAGGCGTGAACGAAGCTGTTGTCGGCTATCGAAAGGGCTTTTAAGCAGTCGGCGTAGCCTATCCCCGAAGTTATCACAGCAAAGACCCCTGCCTGTTTAGCCTCCTCCAATATTTTTCCAAGGCTTGTGTAAAGCGGTTCCTCAGTCAGGTGGCAGTGGACGTCTATCACAAAAGCATCATTCAAACGTTGCGATTTAAAGATGTGAAAAGCCGCCAGTGGCAGAGAATCATGCAACAATTATTTACCCAGCCAAGGAGCTGGTGTTTTTAAGCTCCTCTACTGGTGTGGCCTTTGACCCATCATCATGAGCCTACCGCAATGTGGAAAAGTATTACAGCTGATTATCCCAGACAAAAAGAAACCATAGCCAGCGTAACAGCAAGTTCAAATATCCACTAGCACGTGTTCTTTTGGATGCTTTTGGGCTGAAGTATATGCTAAGATGTGTTTGTGGTAATGAGATAAAGGAAGCAGACGACCTTGAGTTCAGCAACGTGGCTGATGGTGTTTTCAAGGCTAGATGTAAAAACAGGTTTTGCAGGCTTGAGGAGGTTCTTGAGATATTTTTGACGGATAAAAAGGCTGAGGTAAGGTTTTCTGCTATGTTCAGCGACTACAACCTTCTCACCATGGGAAGCGATGTGCTGGAGAAACGTCTAAAAGATTTTGGTAATAGAATTGTGGAAAGGGTTGCTGGCAGAAAAGGTTTAAAGACACGTGTTACACATAGATGATTCATGACCTATACCCACAAAGGAGTGGGGATAACTTGGCTTGGTCACGACAGCTTTGTCATCAAGAAAGACAAAACTATCTACATAGACCCTTACAAAATAACCGCGGGCCCTCCTGCCGACATGGTTTTGATAACTCATGACCATTTCGACCATCTCAGCCTCGACGACCTCAAGAAAATCGTCACCGAAAAGACGACAATTGTCGCAGCTAAGAACTGTGAGCATGAGTTGAGAAAGCTTGGTAAAGGCATCGTCAAATACGTGGCTGCGGGTGACAGCCTAACGCTAGACAACGTTTCGGTAAAGGCTGTACCAGCCTACAACGTTAACAAGTTTAGGGAGCCTGGGAAGGTTTTTCATCCAAAAGAATACGGCGGCGTCGGCTACGTCATAACAGTGGACAAGGTTTCCATCTACCATGCCGGCGACACAGACTTCATCCCCGAGATGAAAGAGCTGAAGGTTGATGTGGCTTTGCTGCCAGTCAGCGGAACCTACGTCATGACTGCGGCCGAGGCCGTGGAAGCTGCTAACGCGATAAAACCAGCTGTCGCCATACCCATGCATTACGGAGCCATCGTAGGCTCGGAGAAAGACGCCGAGGAGTTCAAAAGGCTTTACAAGGGTGAGACGGTAATACTCAAGAAACAGGGTTAAAGATGACCGAATGCCAGGAAGGCCATGACCACATCTACTATGGAGGGTTAAACATCTACAAAAAAAGAGAGCTTCTCAAAGTTGTAGATGTCTGGCGATGCCGCCGTTGCGGCGACATCAGGGTGGGTGTTAGAGGACCTGAGGTCCTAACCTCGACCGAGGGGATGATGCCTGAAACAACTGCCGGCAAGCACTGGATTTTACTGGTCTGTAAAGCCGGCGAGGAACCAGCCTACGAGATGTTTCAAGCATCTGACTCACAGTACCTAGACCACAGATGTCCCAGCCTTTCCGCTGGCGAACGGCTCTACTACGTCCGCGGGGCCGGGATATTCTATGGGTTGGACGGACCCTCCGCAGGCATGCATTACGTGTATGAGCTGGAGAAGACTGTTAGAGGGTATATTGATTTGGCGAAGACGCCGCCCGAGGTTGTTACGTTAATCAGGTGAAAAGCCTTCGGGGATTTTTGAGAGATGCTCGTGAACTATCTTCCAGCCCTGCTTAGTTTTCTGCAGCAAGACGCTGCATCGCACCGTTGCGTCTACCATCCGGCCCTCGAAGGCATAGTCGTTTACAGCCATCCCCCTATAACTCATCAGGAAGATAGCTAAAGCAGTGTTTTCCATCAGCTCTACCGTTGGCTGCATTATTTCGTACTCGAAGTCAACTAGCTCAGTCAACAGGCTTGCTTTAAGCTTCAACGCCTCATCCCGGTCTTGAAGCCTGAAAGGTGGAAGGTCGCTGTACCTGGTATAGTTTTCTGCATGAAGCTCGCTGAACGCTTCGAACATCCCGTTCTTGCCTAGCTCAAAGCATTTTCTAATAGTTTCAAGAATTTCATGGGCTTTATTCAACGCTGATCTCACCGTTCAAGATTTTCTGCTGGAGCTCCAGCTCCAGGCTGTTTATTTCTTCGTATGTAACGCCTTTCCCTAACAGGGTCTTCACATCCTCTTCTTCGACGGAGGACTTGACGTTGGGGCCGCCGACGCTTTGATAAACAACTCCCTCAAACCTTACGTACATCCCTTTCCAGCGAAGTTTTCCACGAAAAACCTTAAACGGGTAATCACCCTCAACGTCTGTTATGCTCACTTCTTCAATCAACAACCACACCCTGTACGCAGTTTAGAAAACCTTCCACAAGCTTTCTCTGCATGTTTTCACGCGGTATTCCTTTAAGCCATTCAGAGAGGTGGTTTACCAGCTTTTGGATAAACAGGTCAACGTCGCGGATGTTTTTCAACGCTGCTGATGGAAGTGATGCAAAAGGTATTTCGGCGACCGATGTCTGCATGAAAGGCCCGAACTCATCTCTGGAAACTTTAACAGCGATGAGCCTGCCGCCCTCAAGCATGTAGGTTACTCCGACCATGCTTGCAATCTCCAGACCCCATTCAATACCCGGCGGCGAGAACGGGAGAAGGGATTCCAGAAGTTTGAGCAGGTTTTCGTCCGACGGCTCCCGCCTGGCCTCCAAGTAAACACTGCGAAAACGTTCCACATAATCCATGGCAGACCAGCATAAGACGTGTCTAAAGACTTTATCCGAAGACCTCTCTGGATGAGGTTTTCCACCTAAAACTAGCCTGGGTATTCGGACAGCCGGCAGCCACGTTTCTATAACAGTTTTTTAGCAGCTGGGTTAGGCTTAATGGCGTTGAAGGATGTTGAAAGCTTTGTAAGGAAGTTTTTCCCAGCAGACTTTTCCGACAGGGACAGGGCTGTTTTCGAGGCCGGCATAGCGCTTGGCGCAATAGTCCATTCGGTTACAGGTTTCCCCGTAGCTGCTGACGTCAAAGGTTTCGTCGAGAAAGCTGTTGAAAAGAGCTTCATGCTTCAGCCCTACAGAAACAGGATAAAGCTCAAGGTGACGGGTTTTTCTAGGAAAGGTGGGCTTTACAGCTACGGAACTTTAACGCCTGAAAACCTGAACGTAGTGGTGGAGGTGTGCTATGGGAAGGCGGTGGTTGAAGCGAGGATGCGTTACGTCAAAAAGCTACGTTACCCGCTGATGTATGTTTCGAGGGCTATTCAGAGAAGAGACGTCGTCTCTCCTCGTCCATGTAGGCAGACTCGTAGGGGAGCAGCTCGCCGTAAACCCTCAAATGCTCTGGGCTGATATGCTCTGGAAGCACAAGCTTTAGCCGTACCTCAAGGTCTCCGCGTTTCCCGTTCCTCAACGGCAGCCCTCTACCCCTGAAGACAACCGGTGTGTCAAGGCTCTCCCTACTCAGCTTAACCCTCAATACACCGTCAAACGATTTAACAGATATCTCCCTTCCAGCAACCACTTCACTCGGAGACACTGGAAGAAACATCACAAGCCTGTCGCCGTTGAGGATGAACTGTTGGCCAGGTCTGAGCTTAAGACGGATTATCAAATCGCCCCTTCTCCCCGATTCCCGGTCAAACAAACCCTTACCCCTCAAAACGATTGTGTCGCCGTCGGCAGAGCCTGGCGGGATGTCGACCACCAGTCTTTCAGTCTTCTTGACGAAGCCTCTCCCCCTGCAGACGGTGCACGCCTTCCTCACTATTGTTCCGGAGCCGCTGCAACGGCTGCATGTGGTTACAGAGGTGAAGTACATGAAACCTGTTTGGACACGTTCGACTTTCTGGCCTGTGCCGTTGCAGGCGGAGCATCTTTCCACGTATCCTGGCTCGCCGCCTGAGCCGTTGCATCTATGGCATGTTTCCGTGGTTGTGATTGGCACCTCTTTCCTAGAGCCTTTGAAAACATCGTACAACGAAACCTCTGCCTCTACGTAGGTAGGGGCTGGTTGCCTAGGCCTTTTGCGGAAGCCGAAAAACCTTTCGAAGATAGTTTCAAAATCTCCCAGCCCAAGGTCTTTGAAAAGCTCGTCGAAGTCAAACCAAGTGGAGCGGAACAGGTCTTCGGTGCTGTATGTCTTGGACACGCCCGCTCTTCCGTACATGTCGTAAAGCCTTCGCTTCTCATCGTCGATGAGCACAGCGTATGCCTCGCTTATCTCCTTAAACTTCTCCTCAGCGTCCGGCGACTTGTTGCGGTCGGGATGGTATTGGAGAGCTAGCCTTCTGTACGCTCTCTTAATCTCCTCCTTGCTAGCGTTGCGGGGGACGCCGAGTATTTCGTAGTAGTCTTTTCCATTATCTGCCATGGCTAGCTCTTAGGCTCCTTTCCGGAGCCGGCGGCTCCCTGCCCGTAAACGGCCCCGCCTATCTTCTGGGCTGATTTCCTAAGTTTTTCGAGAGCGTCTTTAATTGCCTGTATATCTTTTCCAGAGAGTGCGTCTCTCAGCTTTTTCACATCCTCCTCCACTTCCTTCTTGGTGTCGGCGGGAACCTTGTCGCCCAGCTCGTTCAACGCCTTTTCAACCGTGTATATCATGGCGTCTGCCTCGTTCCGCAGCTCCGCCTCCTGCTTCTTCCTTCTATCCTGCTCCGCATACTGCTCAGCCTCCCTAACCATCCTCTCAACCTCCTCCTTCGACAGCCTATGAGGAGCTGTTATTTTCACGCTCACATCCTTACCTGTTCCAAGGTCTTTAGCCGTAACTGTCAAGATGCCGTCTGCGTTTATGTCGAAGGTTACCTCTATCTTCGGCACACCTCTTGGAGCTGGCGGTATGCCTGACAGCGTGAACCTGCCGAGTGAGACGTTGTCAGCGGCCATCGGCCTCTCTCCCTGCAGAACATGTATCTCGACGCTCGTCTGGAAATCGGCGGCTGTCGTGAAGATCTCGCTCCGCCTCACCGGTATCGTAGTGTTCCTGTCGATTATTTTTGTGAATATTCCGCCCAGCGTTTCGACGCCAAGTGAGATGGGAACCACGTCGAGGAGCACGATGTCCTTGTCTTTCAGCTCGCCGGAGAGTATTGCAGCTTGTATTGCCGCTCCCATCGCAACACACTCCATCGGGTCAACGCCCCGCTCAGGCTCCTTTCCCAAAACCTCTTTTATGAAAGCCTGGACTATGGGCATCCTAGTCGGCCCGCCAACCAGTATTATCTTGTCTATGTCCTCGGGCCGTAGCTTCGCGTCCTGGAGAGCCTGCATGATGGGGCCTCGGCATCTCTCCACAATAGGTCTGACGAGCTGCTCCAAGGTTGCCCTGGTTATGCGCATGTAAAGGTTTTTAGGCCCAGAAGAGTCGTAAGCTATGTACGGAAGGTTTATCTCAGTCTCAGTCATCGACGACAGCTCTATCTTAGCCCTCTCAGCAGCCTCCCTTACCCGGTTCATGGCGGAAGCATCCTTCCGCAAGTCTATCCCAGTTTCCTTCCTGTAGCTGTCAACGATGTAGTCAACCAGGGCCCTGTCCATGTCAGTTCCACCCAGCTGCGTATCTCCGGAAGTTGCTTTAACCTCAAAAACGCCTTGGCCGAACTCCATGATGGTTACGTCTAGCGTTCCTCCTCCAAAGTCGAAAACAAGTATCTTCATCTCCTGGTCTAGCTTGTTTAAGCCGTAGGCTAGGGCGGCTGCGGTGGGCTCGTTTATTATCCTCACGACCTCAAGACCAGCTATTACCCCAGCGTCTTTCGTTGCCTGTCTCTGGTTATCGTTGAAGTAGGCGGGCACCGTTATCACCGCTTTCTTTACAGGCTCGCCTAGAAACGCCTCCGCATCCCTCTTGATTTTCTGAAGCAGGAAAGCGGAGAGCTGCTGCGGGGTTAACTCTTTTCCATGTAAAACGTATTTGTAGTCGGTCCCCATTTTCCTCTTCCAAGCTGTCACTGTTCCATCAGGGTTTAGGACGGCCTGCCTCCTCGCCGGCTCGCCCACTATTAGGTCGCCTTCCTTCGTTATGGCTACGTATGAGGGGAAGGCTTTTCCGTAGAGCGTGACCCCTTCAATCGACGGAATTATTGTAGGTCTACCTCCTATTACCACGGCTGCAGCCGAGTTGCTGGTCCCAAGGTCTATCCCGATTATCTTTTCAGCCATGTTTTATTCACCCGCTTGATAGGTCCTAACCGATCGTCTTCAGAACTCGAATTAAAATCTAGCGCCTGCTAAACAGCCGCTTAAAGCCCTACACTGTTTCATGTTTCCTAGGCCTTGCAACCCGTACCTTCGGCGGTTTTAGAACCTTGTCCCGCAGCCTGTAGCCAGGCGAAACAACGTCCGCCACAGTATCTACAGCAACATCATCACTCTCGAAAAATTCTACGGCCTCGTGGTCGAAAGGGTTAAACTCCTTCCCGACGACATCCATTTTCTCAACCCCCTCTGACCGCAGAATCTTCTCCAGCTCTTTTAAAAGCATGCTTAAAGCCTCATACAGGGTCTCAGGGATATCCCCTTGCTTTAAGCCGTTGACCACCCTTCCGAAATCCTCGTAGAACGTTAAAAATTTCCTGACCAATCTTTCAACAGTAGCTGTCTCAGCTCTTTTCATCTCATGCTCCATCAACCGCCTCAAGTTCAACAACTCGGCCTTAGCATACATCAAGCTGTCCATCAACTCCTTCTTTTCAGCCTCCAAAGCCTTGATTATGTCTTCCCCAGACATCCTGAACAAAGAAGGTTTTCGGCCTCTATTTGTTTTTCGGGAAATAGGTTTAAACCCTAGCCGTTAAACTTTCGCATTAGGTTTGAGCGAGGGTTCGACGTCTGTGTTTGTCATCCCGTTGGATAAGGCGTGGAAAGCTTCCCGGCTTAGAAGGGCTGACGCAGCAATACGGCTGGTGAAAGAGTTTGCCAAACGGCACACCAAGGCAGCGAACGTGAAAATCTCACCTAAGGTAAGCGAGAAAATCTGGGAGAAGGGACGGCAAAACCCACCTAGGCGTATTAGAGTTGTTATCGAAAAAGAAGACGAAAACACTGTTGTAGTAATGCTTGAGGGAGAGAAGGGGGAGGAAAAGGAGGAGTAGATGAAGAAAATATGCAGATTCGTTTGGAAACTGTTTTAGGCTCGGCTGAGGTTGGCCTCTTCGCCCTCGCGACCGACAAATACCTCCTCATATCAAAGTGTGTCAATCCTTCGAAAAGCAGGGTTTTTGAAGAAGTGTTGAACGCCAAAGCCATACCGGTCTCCTTGGCGGACAGCATCTTGCTGTCCCCTTTCGCAGCAGGCAACTCAAACGGCCTCATCCTCACAAGCCTAGCTCTTGACGAAGAGCTGGAAAAAATCCGTCAAAACATCACCGACATCAACGTGGCCAAAATCGACTCAAAATATACGGCGATAGGCAATCTGGTCCTCTGCAACGATAAAGGCGCGCTTGTAAGCCCAATCCTCGGAAAAACCGCTGTAAAAACAATAGGCGAAGTTCTTGGGGTTGAAACCGCTTCAGCCACCATTGCGGGCAGGACATACCTAGGGTCTCTGGCGGTGGCTACCAACAGCGGCGCCTTAATACACATAGACGCAGACGAAGACGAGGTGAAAACCGTTAGAAACGTTTTAAAGGTTGACGTGGAGCTGGGAACGGTGAATGGAGGGGTGCGTTTCCCGAGAAGCAGCATAGTTGCCAACTCATGGGGTGTTGTGGCAGGAGCTAGGACCACGGGACCGGAGCTGATGACAATAACAAGGGTTTTCCAGAGGTGACGTTATTAGGGGCCTCGCCTCAGGGTTTAAAGGAATGTCTGAAACAGAGATCGCCCAAGCGTTGGAAGAACTTCAGGTGCTTGAAAGAGTCGTTGCAGACCTTCAAGCAAGGCTTCTGACTGTACAGCGCTCCATCGTAGAGCATGAAGAGGCTGTTAAACTGATTGAGGAGATCAAGAAAGGTGGGGGGAAGATGAGGATTTTGGTTCCTCTAGGCGCTGGTGCGTTCGCAGAGGCCAGTTTCGAGTCGTTGGAGAAGGTCACCATAAGCCTTGGTGCAGGAGTGTACGCCGTCAAAGCCTTGGATGACACCCAGCAGCTTCTAACACGCAGAAGCCAGAGCCTTCAAACTTTATTCGACAGCCTTTCCAAAAGGGTTGGTGAGTATTCAGAAAGGGTTGAAGAGCTTAGACGCTTCCTCGGCAGAGCGCTCGCATCCCAACGTCAGCAAGGTAACTAAAAATGTTGAAAGGTGTTGCGAAAGTTTTTTCAAGCGTCGTGGATAGAATAGTCTCCGCACGTCTATCGAGCGAGGAAATTGAAAAAGCTTTGTCTGATTTCTACCTCCAGCTTGTTGCAGCAGACGTAGCTGTGGAGACAGCAGAAGCCATAGTCGAAGGAATGCGGAAAAGCCTAAGCGAGGTTAAAATCCCCCGCTTCTCAAACCAGAGAGAGATCATCATACAGTATCTCAAGTCAACGGTAGAGTCTCTGGTAAAAACAGCCGATTTGGAGGAGATCTTCCGCCGTGTCGAGGAAAAAAAGAAAACAGGAAAACCTGTTGTAGTACTTTTTGTAGGACCGAACGGTTCTGGTAAAACAACGACTGTTGTGAAGGTTGCCAACTATTTGAGAAAAAGAGGTTACTCCGCAATACTTGCATCATCCGATACTTTCAGGGCGGGGGCTATAGAGCAGCTGGAAACCTTAGGTGAGAGGGCAGGCTTTCTAGTTGTATCCCAGCAGTATGGTGCAGACCCTGCAGCAGTGGCTGTTGACGCCTTGAACAAAGCCATCTCCCTTAAGGTGAATTTTGTCTTGATAGACACAGCTGGGAGAACCGAGGTTGACCGTGGGCTGCTTGAAGAGATGCGTAAGCTAAAACGTGTTGTGAAGCCTGACTACGTGGTTTACACGGGAGACGCCTTGGCTGGAAACGCGGCCGTAAACCAAGCTAAAATGTTTGACGAAGTTGTTGGCGTAGACTATGTAATCCTTTCAAAGCTTGACGCCGACGCAAAAGGCGGCTCAGCTATCTCAATATCCCACGCCACAGGCAAGCCTCTTCTCTTCGTGGGGGTTGGACAGTCTATCGACGACCTAGACGACAACCCCTGCAACAGGCTTCTCGAAAACTTAGGCCTCGCCCGTAACGCATAACAATTGGAGGACCGGAAACATCGTTAACAAAGCAGTCGCTGGGCTTTCATAGACACATAAAACTTCTAGAAAAAACTTACACATACTTTTTGGCATGTATTGAATGCTAACCTACAAACGTCGGCTGCCAGTTAAGCCAGCTCTCAGCGGCGTATCTTTGGCTTCGTCTCGAACGGTCCAACCGAAACCTTTACTTTCCTTGTTTCGCATGGTTCTAACTTCGGCCGCTGTCACCATGTAAGCAAAGAGATATTAACGGGTGATGTATAAGCCAACTAAGTTGAAGGACTTACGGGTTTTCCTAAGTGAGTTGAGGGAGAAGCATCCAGCTGAAATTATTGAGGTAGAACATCCGGTCTCTGCTGAGTACGAAATATCAGCATACTTGATGGAATATGCCAATTTTTAGTAAAAGGGGGTTTGGTAAGGTTAGCGGAGCTCTAATTAACCCTGCTGTAGGCGAACATCCACCCTTCCTATTAGCGATTTACAGATTAGCAAGGTGTCACAACCTAATCCTTTACTTTTAAGTGCGGCTGTACATCCTGCAGCTCCCCACCGATTACAAGAACATCAGCAGAAAACTCTTTTACAGGGTACACCATGGGTTATGAAAAAACCACCTGTATTTAAGGCTCTTATTATTTTCAACAGGTTCGTTCAACTTTTGCTTTTCTCAGATAGGGTTTTTGCAAGTCCTTTCTCGCTTTTTCATGCACTTCTTCGACAGTATCGTTGGATGTATTGTCTGGGAAGCGTCGGTGAGCTGCCTTTCCACCCCGAGGAACACTTCGATAGATAAGTCATTCGAAAGTTTTGCCGTATCCGATCTCGAAGCTTGACGCCGAAACAAAAGGCGGGTCCGCATTTCAGTTTCCACACGTCAGGAAAGCCGCTGGTCTCCTCAGTCGGACGATCTCTCGACGACTCGATGACAAACCGCTGGACAGGCTTCTCCAAAGCCTAGCCCTTGGTTAACATAGAGTTTATCTAAGACTCTGCTGTTCAGAAACTGGATGGAAACTCTTAGACAATTTTTTCTGGATAAAGAGCTCAAGGGCCCTTCGCCTGCCTTCACACCCATCCAACTATTGTACGTCATACTTTTGCTAGGCTCCTGTACCGTGCTAGGGAGAAAAAGGCTCAGGAATTATCTTGGACTAGGCGAGGGCTCGGTCAGAACAATGCTGGCACGATTGGTAGAAAAAGGGCTCGCCCTCTCCACCCAGAAGGGCTTGAGCCTAACTGACAAGGGGCGTCAGCTATATGATTATTTAAGGAAATTTTTAACCCCTGTCACGCCTGTGCCTTTCCAGATGCCGTGGCAGGCGGGGCATAACTACGGGTTGGTAGTTAAAGGTTTGGCTGAGAAAGTTTCAACGGGGGTTGAAGAAAGAGATGAAGCGATACGTAATGGGGCGTCTGCAGCGATGGTTCTGACTTACATGCTTGACGGACTACACATGCCTCGGGTCGCCAACCTTACGGTTGAACAGCCTCGCTTCGCTCAGCAGGTCGTGGAGTTCTTTAAGCCTTCGGTAAACGACGTAGTGATAATCGCAGGCGCTGATGAAGATTTAAAAGCTAGGTATGCTGCTTTAGCGGCTGCCATGAAGCTTGTCGTCGGAAAAGCTTAAAAAAGAATAAAAACAGATACAGCCATGTCGCGAACCTCCCGCATAGCCGGCTTCTACCAGCTAAGCCCGGAGGAAAGATTGAAGCTTGTGGCCGATTACGCTATGCTGACGAAGGACGAGGCTGATGTAATTAAGTCGGGTAGGCTGGACCTGTTTACAGCCAGCAGAATGATAGAGAACGTCATCGGGATTTTTCCACTACCCTTGGGAATTGCCACGAACTTTCTGGTAAACGGTGTCGACTACCTTGTTCCCATGGCTGTGGAAGAGCCCTCTGTTGTTGCGGCGGCATCCAACGCGGCAAAAATGGCCAGAGACGGCGGAGGGATATCTTCTTTCCAAGCCCAGCAGCTGATGATCGGGCAGGTTCAGCTGGTCAACGTCGCAAACCCGTACGCAGCTAAGATGGAAATCCTCAGAAACAGAGATGAGATAATCGCTGCAGCCAACGAGAAGGACCCTGTTCTGGTTAACTTGGGCGGGGGAGCTAAAGACGTGGAGGCCAGAGTCATCGAGACAGACATAGGTCCTATGGTTGTGGTTCACCTGATCGTTGATGTGAGAGACGCGATGGGGGCCAACGCCGTCAACACGATGTGTGAGGCGGTTGCACCCATGCTCGCGAGGATGGCGGGAGGAAGCTTTAGGCTCAGGATTATTTCCAACCTAGCTGACAAACGGCTGGCCAGGGCATACGCCCGCATACCAGCTGAATCGGTCGGCGGCAAGGATGTTGCCCGCGGCATCGTTGAAGCCTACCACTTCGCGAAAGCAGACCCATACCGTGCAGCAACACATAACAAAGGCATAATGAACGGCATAGACGCAGTCGCTATCGCCACGGGGAATGACTGGCGGGCTTTGGAGGCTGGAGCACACGCTTACGCAGCACGCAGCAGCAGGTATGAGCCTTTGACAGTATGGGAGCAGATGCCCGACGGCGACCTTTTGGGCACTATAGAGCTTCCGCTGGCTGTGGGGATAGTGGGCGGAGCAACCAGAACAAACCCTGTGGCGAAAATCTGTCTAAAAATACTCGGCGTCAAAACAGCCCGTGAGCTGGCTGAGGTGATGGCGGCGGTTGGGCTTGTTCAAAACCTAGCGGCTTTAAGAGCCTTAGCGGCTGAAGGAATACAAGCAGGACACATGTCGCTCCATGCGAAAAACATCGCCGTAATGGCTGGGGCTGTGGGGGAGGAGATAGACCTTGTCGCCGAAGCCATGGTTAGAGAGAAAACAATCAGGGTTGACAGAGCGCAGGAGATTCTATCGGAGATCAGGTCCCGCCGCCGGGGCTGAGAGCTCTTCTCCACTCTTCAGCGTTGAACCTTTTCTCCATCCTCTCCATCTCTTTTCTCAACGCCTCCTCCAAGTCAACGCCAAACCTGTTGGCTAGCTGCAGCAGAAGAGTGAGCGACTGGGCGAACTCGCTGCCTATGTCCTCTCCGGGCGGTGAGTGTCCAAGGTTGTCGCGCTTGTAGCCCTCTTCAGCCAGTATGAAACGGCCTATTTCCGTCAGCTCCTCAATAAGGTGTGCGTATATCAGAGATTCTCGGAAACTCTCCCAGCCCCTTGCCTTCTCAAACTCATCCACCATTTTTTGCAGTTCTTTAAGCCTCAAACTTTTCACCTCAGAGATAAAGCTGTAGATGCGGAATTCCGTCAACGTAGATGACTGAATCCCTTCGTGCAAAACCGTGTTTGATAGCTGTGAAGACAGCCTTCTCACCAAGCAGGTTTATTATCGTACCCATCTTAATATATTCAACAACATCCTTTTCAACCACAAGCACGCCTTTGTAAAATGATTCAGCTACTTCAACGGAGGCCCCCGAGGACAGCTTCAACTTCCGGCCGATTAGCTCCTCATCGCATACGGCGACGACAATCTCTCCGCTCCTCGAGTGATGCGTCTTGACCCAGCATCTTTTGACACATTCGTCCCTATATTTTTCTGACAGGGTTCTTCGCCCCGCAAGCATCACATACTAGGAACCTGAACCTTTTCTCGCTTACTATCCTTGTGTCTATGCCGTTGCATACGGGACATCTTACAAACTCTTTTATGTAGAGGTCGATGAGCCTCCTAGTCTCCTCTAGGTTCATTTTTCCCTGAATGAGCAGCTTGTCGTCTGAAATAGAGCCTGCCCGCCCGGTTTCCTTCAGTAGAAAGCGTGCGAAATGTGCTGGCTCTCGGTTTAAGGTTTTGGCTATCTGGCCAAGGTTGGTCAAAATCGTGTTTTTCGCGTCGTGCACCAGGTTGGGCTTCAGCTCCAACACCCTGTCTCCAGCGGCGGAGTTTTGCCTAGATACTTTCAACATTACGTTGTCCAACAGCTTCATGTAGAACTCTTTGCTCGCTATGTCGAGGGTCACTCCAAAACAAGCATGAACCAGCGCTATTTAAGAGGATATTATAACAGGGAGATGTTTAAAACAGAGCTTGATAACACAGTTCATGAACGGCTTGGCAGCAGCATTCGTTAAAGACGTCGGAATGGCTGAGCAGGGATTTAAGAAGATTGAGTTTGCTGAGGCCTCGATGCCTGTGCTAATGTTTTTAAGGAGAAAATATTCGGCTGAAAAGCCTTTCGCCGATCTTACCATATCGGCATGTTTGCATGTTACGAAGGAGACCGCTGTTCTGGCGCGGACGTTGAGGGATGGAGGGGCTAGGGTGGTTTTATGCGCGTCGAACCCCTTAAGCACTCAGGATGAAGTGGCCTCCGCTTTAGCATCGGATGGATTCAACGTCTACGCTCTTAGAGGGATGTCAGCACGTCAATATTATGAGGCTATAGGTATGGCTCTTTCGCACCGTCCCGACATGACGGTCGACGACGGAGCAGACCTTGTTATTTCACTACATAAAATAGTCCTAGGCTTCAGAGAGGAAACAGTTGACATTGTGAAAAAGACAGCCGGCGACATAGGCTACCATATAGATAGAGTGATAGGGGGGACGGAAGAAACAACCACGGGGGTCAACAGGCTTAAAGCGATGGAGGCTGAAGGAGTTCTCAAGTATCCCATAATTGCCGTCAACGACGCATTGTCCAAGAGCTTGTTCGACAACCCTTTGGGCACGGGCCAGTCAGCGCTGGACGGAGTGATTAGGGCGACCAACATCCTTTTCGCAGGAAAGAACGTAGTGGTCTGCGGATACGGTCGTGTCGGGTCCGGCATAGCTGAGAGAGCGCGTGGATTGGGCGCCAGAGTTACTGTTGTAGAGCCAGACCCTATAAAAGCCCTGCAGGCCTACATGGCTGGATATACGGTAACCTCGATGGATAAAGCGGCCGAGTATGGCGATGTATTCATAACGGCTACCGGAAACATCGACGTCATCAGGGGTGAACACATGCTGAAGATGAAAGATGGAGCTATACTTGCCAACGCTGGACACATGGATGTCGAGATAAACAAACAAGACCTGAGAGAGTTGTCTGTGGCGGTCGATAAGGTGAAGGAAAACGTGGAGGTTTACAGGCTGAGAAACGGCCGGAAAATATATTTGCTCGCCGAAGGCAGGCTAGTCAACCTAGTCTGCGCAGAAGGCCATCCATCAGAGGTGATGGACCTGTCTTTTGCGCTACAGGCGGAATCACTCCGATACATAGTTGAAAACCACGAGAGGCTTGAGAGGAAGGTTTACAACGTTCCAACCGAGATAGACAGGACGGTGGCGCGCATAAAACTGGAGACGCTTGGCTTAACGCTGGAGACGTTCACAGCTAAACAGCGGGAATACATGACGTCATGGCAGACAGGGACTTGAAACGGGTCGGCCCCCGAATAGTCTTCATGAACGTCAAAGGCTCTGCTGAGAAGATTGAAGTCAAACAAGTGGAGCTGCTTGACCAACAGAGAGTTAGACGTGTTTTTACGAACAGACAGAGAACGCTCAAAAAGCTTATGGAGTTTTTGGACAACTACGACATATTGGTCACATGGGGCGGTGGCGAGAGGGATGTGCCGCTGCTTACGGCGTGGACTCTTCACGTAGGCATCGACCCATCGCCGCTTCATAGTCTAACGCATCTCGACCTAAAGCATTTCGTGAAGCAATTCCTGATGTTAAATGAGCCTGAGCTGGAGAAAACCGCAAGATTCCTAAGAATTAAGTCAAAGCCCGACAAGCTAAGAACGTTGGAGGCTTTGTTTGAGAAGCTTAGACGCCTCCTGAAAACTTTAAAGCCGGAGCTAGCTCTTTAGTACCATCTGTCTTTAAGCCGTAGAAAATACGCTGCAGCATTAGTCGCCAAATGCATGAAAACGGTTAACGCTAGGAGAGCCATAACCGTCAGGGGGTCGAGCCATTCGGGTAAGCCAATGGTGAAATGCACCAGAGCCAGCGCAGCAGCCAGAAACCCCAGCTGGTCGAGGAGCGGTGCAGGGCTTCCAGTACGCAGCCCACCCCTCCGCTTGATGAAAGCCCCAGCTATATCGCCGAGCAAAGCACCCACGGCCAGCAGAAACGCTTCCGACACGCTTAGCAACCATGGAATAAAGTAACTTATCAAGAGCCCTGCCAAAAATCCTACGGCCGTTCCTGAGACAAACCCTTCAACTGTTTTTCCGTCGCCAAAAATCCTTCTCCCGTCGAAGAACACATGCCCTCCGTCTATGGGGTGAAGTTTCTTCAACATTTTAGAGACAACAACTGGCGTGGCGTTGGACACGTATGCGGGAAATATGTAGGCCAATCCCTGCAGGAACGTCTGTAAATCCATTCACAATACAGGTAAGCCGCCTGAATATAGAGGTGAAAAACATCATTTATAGCGGACGTGGACAAACATCTGTACAAGGTAATGGTCGAGCTGAAGCTTTACAGCTACGGGCCGAAGACAACAGTAAGCCATGGAGGGGTTGACGTCGAAATAGGGCCGGACATCTTCATAGCGGTAGAAGGATTTGGAACGTTTGAAGGCGTTTCCGTGGAGAGAAGGGTCTCCAAGATGCTGGCCGAGGGAAAGGACCTCTACAAAAGCGCTCGGAAGATACACAGAGATTCGACGGCACGTGGGCATGCATCAATAACAACGTCTCTTCAGATACAGATGGAGGTCAGAGACTGTAGCAGGGCTCTTTCACTCCTGCTTGTAGCACCCCCTTTCGGCTCCTACCTGCAGGAATCCCAGCGAAGAGCTAAGGTAGACAGGACCTCTTTCATAGATGTCAAGAATTTATCAGGAGATTTAGAGAAGTTTTTCGAAGAAACGGTCGACGAGCTTTTCGAAGGATACAGCACGCTCGTTGAACAAGGCGTTGGCATTGAGGACGCTCGCTACATCCTGCCCCTCTGCACCAAAACATCACTGTTCATAAGCACAAGCCTTGAAAACTACATCGCATTATTACAGCTTTCCAGAAATGGCGAAGCAATTCAGTATGTTCCGTTTGAGATTTCGGAGTTCGCTGAAAAATTCGAGAAGATGATAAGAGAGATATCGCCTGTTTTGTTAGATGCACGTCTGTGCTTCGGAAACCGTACAACCACCTACCCATACCCAAACCCCTACAAGCCCGATGACGGCGTCATGCAGGCTATAATCTCTAGAAACGGATACCCCGAAGAACCCGTCTTGCTGGATGTATCATCACTCATAAATAACGGAGCCGTTCTCGATGAGGTTTTGGCTGCCCAGCAGAAAGAGGTGTTTGACACTGTGAACCCTTTAGCCACCGCAACAGTTTTGGAGCCGATGTCGCTTGTAGCATACCATCAAGCAATACGTCACAGAACCGTTCCCACGGCTGTTGAGTCAATCTACTCGGCGGCTGAAAGAGCTCTCAAAAACATCGAGGCAAACGTCATAGTCCCGCCTGCGGTGAAGAAGGATGAAAAGTTAAGGTCTTTGTTTTACGGCTTAGCTTCTAAAGCGATACGAGCATACGGAGAGCTTTTGAAGAGTGGCTGTAGGCCTTCAACCGCCGTACTCATCATTCCCCAAGCCTTGAGGCTGTACGTTGTCAGATTATACAATGGTTTCAACCTGTTACATCCCACGGGCTTCATCGCAACGAGGACTTGTAAATACGCTCAATGGGAAGAGAGAGGCATAGCCTACAAGATTATGTATGACGTTGTAAAAGCCGCTCCAGCCCTTTCCACAGTCATGGGAGAGAAATGCCGCCATCTACGTTATTGTCCGGAGAAAGAATGGTGCCCCATAATACTAAAGTACCACCATTACTCGGACGAGTTGCACAAGAGGTACATGGAAAGTGGTTGAACACACTTCTACTAAAAAGCTTAAAGTCATAGAGGTCGGAGGCTCAAGCCTCAACTTTGACTACGCTCACTTCCTACCGTCGTCACCGAAATGCGGTGTGCTCCACGGCCACACCTCCATGGTCAACGTCAAGGTTTGGGGCGAAACGGTCGGCAACATGGTTTTCGAGTTCAGCGAGCTAAAGAGAGTTGTCAAAAGCGTAATAGGTGCAATGGACCATAAGCTGATAGTGGCCTCGTGCTATATCGTGGCGGATGAGGAGGGGTTTGCTAAAATAGTTTTTGACGGCGTTGGCGGAAGATACGAGCTTAAGCTGCCTAAAACCTCGGTCTACGTCATCGAGCACGACTCAACCGTTGAGAACATATCTGAACACATCGCGGAGAAGCTGAAAAAGCTGATGCCGTCAAACATCGCAAAAATCTCCGTCCGTATGACAGAGGGGTTGGGTAAGTCAGCCACCGCCTCAACATGAAAACAGTGGCGCTTCTGTCGGGTGGAATAGACTCAACCGTCATGGCTTGGAAACTACGTAGAGAAGGACATACGATAATTCCGCTAACATTCTTAACATACCGTAGAAACCTGCGTGAGGTTGAGGCCGTAAAGAAAATAGCTTCGCTTGTTTCACAGCATACCTTAAAGATTTTAGACGTAGGTTTCCTGAGAGAAGTTGTGGACCTTCCCCAAAATGTTAAAGATAGAATCTTACATGCGGCAGGCGACCTTCCAACCATCGTCATACCCTACAGGAATATCATATTTTACTCCGTGGCAGCACACGTAGCCTGTCTGGAGGATGCAAGCCAGATAGCTGGCGGCCACACCCTCGAAGATGTTGGAAGAATCCCTGACGTTGGGCATGGTTTCTTCAAAGAGCTGGAAAACCTTCTCCAAACATCAATGCCCTACTCAGAAGTGCGGATTTTAACGCCCTTGATCGGGCTTAGAAAAGTCGATGTTTTGAGGCTGGGCGTTGAGCTGGGCGCTCCGTTAAACGTTACGTGGAGCTGTTGGGGACTGTTAGAGAAACATTGTGGAAAATGTCTAGGCTGTCTGGCTAGAAGAAAGGCGTTTGAGCTGGCTGGAGTACATGACGAAACGGACTACGCTGAGGCATAGTTCTTTAGGCTGGTTCATGAGGTGTTGGAGGGGGTGGCTGCGGCTGGTTAGGCCTTCTGGAGCTTCTCCCTGCATGGGAATGAGGCCAGAATTTTTAACAAAAAACTTTAAGGAAAAATAAGGGGAGGGTTTGGCTGGAGGCAACCCAGCAAGACAGCATCTAAGAACCCCAAAAAGGGAGGGGCAGGCACGTTTAACCAGCCGTCATGTATGGGATTGTGAGACCCATACACGTTTTTGTCATACCGGCCTAGGGTTTTTCTCTGCTGTCTATGCCGGTATGACCTCTCCAGCCTCTCTCCTGACAGCCTCTCTGATTTTTCTTATTGTCGGCTCTTCGTCTTTTGCCTTTATCCACGTCCTTTTCGATGCCATTGTGAGTCTTTGAAGGGTTGTCCGAAGGTCTCCGCTGAATATCCTTGGCTTTCCTCTTTT
>JAWACZ010000002.1:0-84329 GCA_038896555.1 Candidatus Caldarchaeum sp.
AGGTCTTTAAACTTCTTACAACACAGTATAATATGCCTAAATACGTTTTCGTAACAGGCGGCGTCGTAAGCAGTGTGGGGAAGGGAACCGTAGCGGCTTCCGTCGGGAAAATTCTCGACGTGAGAGGAGTTAAGACCGGCTTTGTCAAGATCGACCCCTACGTCAACGTTGACGCTGGAACCCTAAACCCTTTCTCCCACGGCGAAGTTTTCGTTACAGACGACGGCGGCGAGACAGACCTGGACCTCGGATGGTATGAAAGGTTTCTTGACATAAGAACTTCAAAGCTCAACAACATAACCACAGGACAGATTTACGCCGAGGTGATAGGGAGGGAGAGACGTGGAGACTACCTTGGACAATGTGTCCAGATAGTTCCACATGTTACGGACGAGATTAAAGCACGCATCAGGGCTGTGGCGCGTGACGTAGATGTTTTGATTGTCGAGGTTGGAGGAACTGTGGGAGACATTGAGGGCCAGCCGTTTCTTGAAGCAATACGTCAGATGAGGCTTGAAGAAGGCGTGGAAAACACTTTGTTCATACACGTTGCTCTAGTCCTGACTTTAAAAGCCACGGGAGAGTTCAAGACGAAAGCTCTGCAGCACAGCGTGAACATGCTGCGGGGATTAGGCATACAACCCGACATCATCGTGGCCCGGTGCGAGGTTCCGATAGATGCTGAGACTCGGAGAAAAATAGCTTTGTTCGGGACGTTGACAGAGAAAGCCGTCTTCACATCCTACGATGTCAAATACGTGTACAAAGTGCCTGTTATTCTAGAGGAACAGGGGATGGGGGACTACGTGGTTCAGCGTTTAGGTGTGAAGAAACGAACACTCGATTGGAGTGAATGGCGTAAAGTTGTTGAAATGTATGAAAACCCACGTCATGTTGTTAAGATAGCTGTTTGCGGAAAGTACACAAAGCTGGCGGACTCCTATGTAAGCGTCAAAGAGGCCCTTCAACACGCCGGCGTAAACATCGGTGCATATGTGGATATTGACTGGGTTAACACGGAGGAGTTTGAGAACGGTTCAAGAAAAGCCGACTCGCTTTCAAGCTACGACGGCGTCCTCGTTCCTGGTGGTTTCGGCAGACGTGGCACCGAGGGAATGATACAATGTATAAAACACTGTAGGGAGAACGACATTCCCTTCCTAGGAATATGCTTCGGGCTTCAGCTGTCTGTGGTGGAGTTTGCCCGACATGTATGCGGGTTGAAAGACGCTAACTCAACGGAGCTGAATCCTTCAACACAACATCCTGTTATAGACCTTATGCCTGAGCAGAAATCTGTCAAAGAGCTCGGCGGAACCATGAGGTTGGGAGCATTGCCGGTTAAAATAGTGGGGGGAACCCTTGCATACAGTCTGTATAAAACCAATGAGGTTATGCAACGGCATCGCCACCGTTACGAAGTCTCAAGAGAGTACTGGCCTGTTCTTCAAAATTATGGGCTTGTGTTTTCAGGTTTTTCACCCGATGGAACGAGAGTTGAGATCATCGAGTATCCTCGCAACAGGTTTTTCTTCGCAACCCAATTCCATCCAGAATATCTTTCCAGACCAAACAAGCCGGAGCCTGCCTATCTGGGTTTCGTTAAAGCAGCACTTGAAAGAAAGAAGACAGCGAAAACAGCTGAAGCGATTGCTTAAATTTCATTAACCCCTTTTCCGTCTAAGGGTTACACGCATCGTGAGAAGACGTTCACCCTTAAAAAACCAGCTGGCTACGCCTAGGATAACCATCATGAAAGCTGTCATGACAACAAGATGTAATGCTGACATTAGGTAAGCCTCTTCATAAATGTTCTTTATAGCGAGAAACATGTGGGTGAAGGGGATTAACATGAGCGCTGCGGACAATGTTGGCGGTAAGCCGTTTATGTCTGCAAACTGCAGGACTAAGAAGGGGAGTAAGAGAAGTGGCATTTGCAGCAGCCCAGCCAGCTGTTGACCTCCTCGCACATCACCCGCTAGAACGCCGGCAAGTATTCCTAT
This sequence comes from Candidatus Caldarchaeum sp., assembly GCA_038896555.1. Classification (GTDB taxonomy): domain Archaea; phylum Thermoproteota; class Nitrososphaeria_A; order Caldarchaeales; family Caldarchaeaceae; genus Caldarchaeum. The sequence continues at coordinate 2,004 of JAWACZ010000002.1, forward strand.
GCATAATGTCATAACCAATGCAACAAACATCACTAATCCCAGCAGCAACAACGTAAAACCTGATAGAGGCATTGTTAACTCGGTTGACGTAAGTTCAATCATTGGAAGATTCGTCAGATATATGACAAACCCGCCTACCATTGAAGCTGTTCCCATTAACGCAACGGCCATGGATGCTACGAGCTTTGCGGTGAGTATGCTTGTCCGGCTTATGGGAAGGGTGAGAAGCATCTCCAAAGTCTTTGCTTCTTTTTCCAAACCTATGCTTGTGGCAGCAACTGTTCCAGATGTAGCCACCATGACCACCAAAACCAACGGAACGAACACCATTGTCGCAATGTACAGCTGGAAAACCGTTCCAGCCTCCTCCATGGACACCGTTCTACCTTTGTACAGCAAACCGCTTTCAACCTCCACAGGCTGTTTATAGAAAGAGAAATGGAGATCCCTTTCTGCTGCTAGTCTTTCACCCAGCATTTCCAGAGCCACGTGAACACGTGATTGGATTGACGAAATTTTCTGCAGCTCGGCGATGGAAATTGAAGAGACTGTCATAAACATCTTGAATGAGGCTCTTTTTCCATCGGTCAGGTTTTGGGAAAAACCTTTTTCCACGTAAACAGTGGCGGCGACGCGGTAGCTTTCCATCAACGAGGCAACTCTTTCGGACGTGTTTGTGACCGTGATGGGTGAGAAACCCGCGGCGCGAAATGTCTCGCTTAAGACTTCGGAATATTTTCCGCCTCCGTTGTCAACCAAAAGGATAGGTATGTCAGCGGTCGAAGTGGTTGCCGACCTGCCTACCATTCCTATCGTGCCGCCGATTAGTGGCAGAATGACCAGAGGCATCAGAACAACTCCTATGATGATTGTTTTCTCCATAAGAAGCTCGCGGAGCTCCTTCCTGACCAGTGTGGCTATGTTCATCATCCAGCACCCAGTTTTTTGACAAAAAGTTCCTCAAGATTTTCAACTCCGTGACTAGCCGTCAACTGGGAGGGTTTGCCCTCCAACAATATCTTACCATTATGTATCAGTGCTACTGTGTCGCATAGGTAGCTGACCTCCAGCATGTTGTGGCTTGAGACTAGGAAAGTTGTCCCCTTTGCAGCGTACTGTTTTATTATCTTTCTGACGTATACTGCGTGTTCCACGTCAAGGCCTGCGGTGGGTTCGTCGAGGATTGCCAGCCTTGGTTTGACCATCAGACAGCTGGCTAGCAGTATTCTTCTCCGCATCCCCTTGCTGTAAGCACCCATCCTCTCCTCCAGCGCCTCACCCAACCCTGCCACATCTACTCCCTCCTCCACGGAGCCGACAGAGTAGAGGCGTGTCATCATCTTCAGAAAAGCCGAGCCTGTCAGATGCCTGTAAACACCGGCATCTTCCGGAAGATATGAAATCATCCGCCTGACTTCTGCCGATTGTTTGACAACGTCCTTTCCGAATATTCTAGCTTCTCCCATGCTGGGTTTAAGTATTGTGGCCAGGATTCTGAACAGTGTTGTCTTTCCAGCGCCGTTTGGGCCTATTAACCCGAAAACCAACCCCTCTTCTACGTTGAGATCTACTCCCCGTAGCGCTGGTTTTTCCCCGAAAAAACGCCACAGGTTTTTCGCTTCAGCGGCATACATTTTTGTCTCCGGTAGAAGTCTTCAGTCTGAAATGTAAGTGTTTGCCGGCATGTTCGATCCACAACCGCTTTTTGAGGAGAGATACCAACTAGTTGACTGCCTTTCTCCAAGGTCTTTTGTCCGCGTTAACTGGGACTTTGGATGAGGTGGGGTTATGGCTGGCAGCTGCGGCTACAGCGTTAATAAACACACGTTAAAAACTTCCACGACTCCATGGCACGTCAACCTAATAAAACACTGAACAGCATGTGATACAGCCGGGGTAGCTCAGCCTAGTAGAGCGGCGGGCGTAATCATAATATTAGATGGTTGATTTGTATTTCTTTTTTCTTGGGTTTTCCTTAATACTCTGTTGCAGTAGGGACATCTATCCCTGTTCTCGAATGTTTTATGACATACGCTACAAAACGATTGTCCCCTGTCATACTGGGGCTGAACACCTGAGGGTATAAAAGAAGATTCTTCATACTCTTTATAAGTGAATCTCGGTATTCCATCCTCAACCCACAGGTCTATTCTAACCTCTCTTCCGTTGTTAGCCTCGTGATGGAATAGGTTTTTATATATGTTGGGTATTCTAAGCCTAGCCTTGGACGGCATGCGATAAGTCAGGCCACAAGAATTATCCAACACAGCACCGTCTAATGTCAACGGCTTGCCGCAGCGAACGGTGTCTGACAAAAAACCTTTTAACAAAGCTTATGAAACCCTCTTTTGTGGAGAAGGTTTACTCCGACTTTGTGTTCTACGACAAGCTGCCTGCAAAGGTTGAGAAGACGTTGCTGGTTGGTTTTCCTGACACAGGGCTGGTGGGCGCGATAGCGGTTTCCTACTTCGCTGAGCAACTCAAGCCCGAGGAGAAGGGATACGTTGACTCGTCCGAGCTGCCGCCAATACTTCCCGTCAGACGCTCGGAACCCAAGGAGCTGATAAGAATCTATGAGAGAAAAAACTGCGTTTTGATAGTTTCAGAGATTCCGATTCCGCCTGCGTTCATAAGGTCCTTCTCAGAGTCTCTGCTGGATTGGGTTGAGGAGAAGAAGATCAAGGATGTGATATGTCTCACGGGCGTGACGGAGCCTAGGAGGATTGAGATCGAGACTCCCAAAGTCTTCGTGCTTTCGGCCGACATCAAGCGTAGCGAGGAGTTGGCCAGGGTTTTGGATGCCGAGGTTTTCACGGAGGGTTTCGTTACGGGGATTCACGCCGAGATTTTGAGGGTTGGGATGAGGCGTGGAATGGATGTTTCAATACTGCTGGCTCAATCGCATCTCAACTACCCAGACCCTGGAGCAGCCGCCCAGCTTTTGAACAGGCTTCCCAAGCTTGTGAACGAGCATGTTGACGTAAAGCAGTTGCTCGAGAGCGAGGAGATGGTGAGAATGCAGCTCCGCGACCTGATGAGAAGGACTTCTGAGGCCATGGTCCAGAAGTCGAGGGAGATGGAGCTTCCGCCCGTTTACAGGTGATGACGATGTCGACGTCCCCCTGGGAATGGATTAGACGTCTGCAGAAAAGGGTGGAAGCTGAAATGGAGGAGGCTATGCGTTTGATCAAGGAGGTTGAGTCGAGGACGGGCTGCATAATGCCGTTGTACAACGTCGTCGAGACCGAGGACATGTATGTAGTGACTGTGGACATGCCGGGCGTGAAAAGAGATGAGATCGAGCTGCAGGTTTTTGAAAACCAGCTGGCCATCGAGGCTCCATGCAGGTCGGATCTCCCGTCGAGAAGATACGGCAACAAATATAAGGTTCTCATAGACCTGCCAAGACCCATAAACCCGGAGCAGGTCAAAGCACGGTACGTTCAAGGCGTCCTAGAGGTGAGGGTGAGCAAGAAGGCCGGCAGGGGCATTAGGATTCCCGTGGAATAGCTTAAATCAGAGATAGAAGTATCTAATGTAGGGTGAGCGGCCGGGCGGGTCACCGGGAGCTCCGGAGGAAGTTCCTCCCCCGCGGGAAGCGTGCGCAGCGCCGAGAGGCGCATGGGGAGACCCATGGCAACGCCGCAGAAACGACACCGCCCCCGCACGATGGCCGTGAGATGGTCACAAGCCGTCGAGGAGTGCGGGGGACTGGTTGAAACGGGCGGCCTGCGCCGGGAAAGGCTGCCGGGCTGTGAACAGCTTCCCTGAGCCTGGCGGAAGCCGATGAGACAAATCCCGCCTAAACAGAAGGAGGGCTACGAGCCGCACACCCCTAACTATGGCTATCTGCCTTTGACAAGCAGTGTTGAAGCGCATTGTCCGCAGAGATAGCGTCTGGCCTCGATCTTCTTGGCTAAGGAGAACGGGGCGCCGCATACCGGGCATTTTAGCCCCGCCACGGCTTTAACGAACTCCATGCCACACGTCGTGCATGCGTAGGCGTTGAAAGGGTTGACGGAGCGGCAGCTTGCGCAAACAATTCCTCTGCCGCGTCTCAGAACCTCCACCGTGAGCAAAGGCTGCGGCCCGACGGCGGTTCTCTCAAAGGCTTGCGATGGTGGGGATGTGTAACGGGAAAGCGGCAGAATGGTATGGTAGCGGGATGCCGAAACAACCTCACGTCTTTTTATCCTCAGCGAAGCTACGGCCGAGTTTAGAGCTGAAGCAACCAACGCTCCCGCACCAAAGTAGACCAGCTCTAGTGCTTGATTCCGCTGAACCTCTCTCACCAGACCGGTAAAAACAATCAGGTCGAACAACGCAACTCCGACGAGGCTGACCAGCGAGCCATAGAACATGGTGACCGCCAGCCTTCTTGCAGAGACGACATAGAGCATGGCCTCAAGCATGGAGTAAACGGTCCAAAAAAATGCCGCTACGGGAAGCATTTCAGAAACACTTAACACCAATGAAGTCAGTGCAAGGAGATATGTCAGGCCTCCGAAAACCCATATGCCTATGTAAGCCACGGCTGTTTTTCCAATCAGCTGTTTCAAGCTTCTCCATCCCAACCCTCTCAACACTATCGAGGCTGGATAAGTGACAATCGTTGGGTAGATGAGGATAAGGACGAGCGGCGTAAGGCATAGGGCGTTGAAGGCTGACAGGAAATAACCGGCCGCAAGCTTCTTCATTCCGCCAGATCGCAAACCTTGCAAAACGGCTTCATATATTTGTTTCTTGCCCGAAGGCGCTGAGTTATCGAACAACAGATTTAAACACGGCGAGGGGTGTTCGAGGCATGTGCAGAATGGTGGTTCTTCGGTTCAACGACGCCGGTAGAGACTTCGCGGCAGACGTTTTCGACGCCTTGGTCCAAGCGTCGAAAGATGACCCGTACCTTAAACAGATCACGGGAGATGATGGGAGACACTGCCATGGATGTGGGTTTACAGCCGCGTTGAAAACCAGCTTCGGCTGGAAAGTAACGCATGAAAGGTTCGACGCGGAGCCGATGCTAGCGGGGGAGCAAGCATGCAAAGCTAACCTTGAAGCCTTGAGCGAGATGGTGGAAGGGCTGAAGAAGTTGACTGCGAACGCTAAGGAGGCTTCAGTCATTATCCATAGTAGGAGGACGCGCAACGAGCCGAGAGGTGTTCACGGCGCCCACCCATTCAAAGAAGAAACGCTGTTGAAGGCAGGCGGGCAGTATGCGCGTGCGGAGATATACCTTGCGCACAACGGCGGTGTCGAGAAACACGAGATAGCCTCCGAGCTAAACATCCCAAGCCCCGAGCTTTACACGGACTCACACCTCTACCTAAGGTACCTCGCGAGCAAAGTTAGCCTGTGTGGTGTCGACGAGCTACCTGATAAACTCGCCAAAGCAATAGCCGAGTCTAAGCCCTTGTCCAAGTCCGCGCTCGACCTCGGCATCATGGTCTTCCCACAGGTTTCAGAACCGTTGCTGTTCGCGGCAGGATACGTAGCCAGGAAGGATGACGTCGTAAGATGGAGGTATTATGAGCCGGTTCTCATCGAAGCGGATGGGCTGGTTGGCTATGTTTCCAGCACTGTGAGAGACGTACTCATCCGCCGGCGTGCGGACGCAGGCTTCCGCAGCTTCGACAACTCGCTTGTCATGCTCAAGCTGCCCAAACCGTCCATGCACGCGATATAGGTCACGGGTTGAAGATTCTCGGAATAGCACGCAGCAAGTCGGCAAAGGTTGGTTTAACCTTGTCCGACAGCTGTGAAAGCTTTTCCACCTCTTCTTGAAACAGAGTGATCTTTCCAGCTAAAGCGTTTTCAACAGCCTGCTGCCTGTTTTTCGCACCCGCTATTGCCACGCATCCCTGATGGCTTGCAACCCATGCCAGAGCAGCTTGACCCATAGTTGCGCCATGCACCTTCGCCAGATTATGCAGCTCGTCCAGTAACGGCTGCGCCTTTTCTATGTAAGCGGCGGAGTACAGCTTGTTTATTCGCCTTATGATGTCGCGGGGCAGATTCTGTTTGCGGTACTTACCTGTGAGAATTCCCTGGGCCAAAGGGCTGTATGCCAGTATTGTTATCTTTTCAGCCATGCAGTAAGGCATTAGGTCTTTCTCGATGTTTCTTTCAATTAGATTATACTTCACCTGATTGGAAACAATCTCTTCCGATTTGAGATGTTCACGGGCTTTCTGAACCAGCTTGCGCGAGAAGTTGCTCACACCGATAAATCGGATCTTTCCCATCTTTACCAAATGTTCCATGGCCCTCATAGTCTGCTTCAACGAGATCAACGGGTTTGGGAAATGTATCTGGTAGAGGTCTATTGTTTTAAGCCCGAGCCTTCGAAGGCTTCTGTCGCATGCTTTAATCACCCCGTCGTAGGTCAGATGGGCCGGCGAAACCTTTGTCGCGACGAACACCTCTCCATCAACCTGCTTCACGGCTTTACCCACGATCTCCTCCGAAACACCTCCTCCATAGACTTCAGCCGTGTCGATCAGATTCACGCCAGCCTCAACAGAAGCTTTCACGGCGTCAAGGCACTCGTCCGCCGTGTATGATTTTCCATAACCCCATGAACGGGAGCCGAACTGCCATGTTCCAAGAGCTATGACCGACACCTTTAAACCCGACTTGCCCAGCTCAACAAACTTCATGGCTTTGAGTGGTAAAGCGATGTACTTTTATAAAATCTCATCATGCGTACAAACGAGCTTGAAAATAGTGGAGATCAACTTGACTGATGGGAACGTTGAGGAGCATGTTTGTGAGGATGATGTTCTGAGGGCTTTGCTCGGAGGACGTTGTTTGGGTGTTGCTCTGTTGAGTTGTCGGAGAATTTTGGCAGACCCGCTTGAGCCTTCAAGTCCCGTTGTGGTGTCTGTGGGGGCTATGGCGGGGACTGGGTTCCCGCTCGCCAACAGGCTTACGATGGTTTTCAGGTCTCCGTTGACAGGTACCGTCGCTTGGACGCAGACAGGTGGATATGCAGCATACGAGTTGGCACGGCTAGGTGTAAGAGCTTTAATCATAACAGGCGCGGCTGAAAAGCTGTCATGTCTGTTGATTGATTCTAAAGGTGTGTCGCTGGTTGATGCTGAGGGCTTGAGGGGCTGTGGGGCGATGGAGACATGCTCAAGGTTGAGGCAAGCTTATGGGGATTGCAGAGTATTGTCTATAGGGCCTGCGGGAGAGAGGTTGGTAAAAATTTCGACTGTCGTCAACGACATGGGGAGGGCCAGCGGAGTCAGACACGGAATTGGAGCTGTCTTCGGCTCTAAAAACCTAAAGGCCATCGTGTTGAAGTCCGGGAAACATGACGCTAGAAAACCACACGACACGCTAAGGTTCACCCGTTTGATTAGAAAACTCCATGCCAAGATGGCTTCCTCAAACCTACTCAACCATGAAAAAGGCTTGTTCGCCGTCCACGGCACGGCAATAGCCGCCGAAGCCATCGGAGAAAACCACGCATTGCCGGTCCAGAACTACCGTCGCACATGGCACACCGCTTTCCAAGAAGTGGGCGGTCATATGTTGACTAGCACGGTGTTGATGACGAGGCTTACATGCTCAACATGTCCTGTCTCATGCAGACGTGAGACGCTCGGAAAGGGGCTGAGGGGTGAGGGGCCGGATTATGCGCAGATATCTTCTCTGGGTACAAACTGCATGCTTTTCGACCTTGACGAGATAGCCTACCTGACACAAATCTGCTACGAACACGGCGTGGACCCTATTGAAATGGGGAACACTCTGGCCGTCTACGCCGACCTGTCCGAGAGAGGTTACCTTCGTCCGAACCTGAATTGGGGAGACTACAGAGAGATGGCGTCGTTAGTTAAGAGGGTTGCTGACAAGGAGGGGGTTGGTGAAGTTTTGGCGGAAGGTGCTTTTGAAACGGCTAAGAGTTTCGGAGATGCTGATGCAGCGCCCTCGGTCAAGAAGATCAGCATACAGAACGCCGACCCCAGAGCCGAGCATGCATGGGGTCTGGTAAACGCTGTTGAAAACTTCGGAGGCGCAGCCCATGTCTGGGTTTACCCTCAGCTCGTCAAAAGCTTCCAAAGCCTCGGCGTTGAAACAATCCACGACGACAACCCCGACGCCGAAAAGTTAGCCGAACGCGTTTATGTAAAGCAGACCCAAGTGGCTGTGCTAGATTCGCTAGGCGTATGCGCCTTTTCAGCCCTCGCATTCACATGGCAAGACTACGCGGAGGGGTTCACATCCTTTTACGGAACCGTGCTTGAGGATGATTTCACGACTCTTGGAGAGAAAATCCTCACGATGGAACGGATGCTGAACACGCTGTACGGATTTAGCGAAGACAGCGACAAGCTGCCCAAAAGGTTTGTCGAAGAACCGATACCTGACGGCAAACATGCTGGAGAGGTCTGTCCTTTGAATGATTTGATGAGACCCTATGTAAAAATACGGAGAGACATCGGTTTTTCAGACATGCTTTCGTGTCTCTCCTTCTTATCCTGACCTCATGAAAAGGCTTAGAAACCTAACTCCGAAGTCGAGCACATCACGGGACGAAACGACGCCTACAGGCTTTCCATCAACGTCGACCACGGGAATATGCCTGATGTTAAAGTCCTTCATCTTCTCAACGATGGAGACAACCTCTTCGTCTGGCGAGGCGGTAACAACGTTTTTGGACATTATCGACTTTGCTTTGACATCCTTGCCGAACATCAGATGCGCCGAGGCGTAAAGAATGTCTCTCTCCGTCAATATGCCGACAAGACGGTTTTCACGGTTCACTATCAGAACGCTTCCAACACCTTTGTCCCACATAACCCTGGCAGCCTCGTCGACCGTGGCGTCCTCTAAGAGAGTGATGGGAGGGGCTGACATCAGGTCGGAAGCCTTGACAGGGGAGTATCTCGCGTATCTCTTGAACACCGGCACGTTATTACAGACTGCCCGCTGTCTAAAAAACACTGCTGCAGCCGAGGCATCGTCAACTTTCTGGCCGCAAAACCGGAAAGCGGTCACGGCTCCGGCTGATAATATTAGTTTTGCTCTCCCATACACGAAGGGCGAACAAAGGTTAAACTAATGGCAGTTCAACACCAAACCGACCACGCCCACAGCTCCGGTAGTATAGCCCGGTCAAGTATGCCGGCCTTTCGAGCCGGAGACCCGGGTTCAAATCCCGGCCGGAGCATCATGTTAAATTTCTTCCGCCAGCTTCTCGAGTCTGCGATGCGTCTCATCACCGACTTCCACGCTCTCGACTTTTTCGTAGCAGTTGGTTGTGCTGTTTCTGTCCTCGTCTGACGCCACGCTCTCCGCCATGGGGAAGAGAATGTTGTTTTCCTTCTCGATATGCTGTCTAATCAGGCTGACGTAGTCTTCGCAGATGCTCAAAAGATTTTCAAGCCCCTTCCCAGTTTTAGAATATGATTCAGCGGATTGTTCTAAACTCTTTATCAGCTGACGGCCAAGCTCATGCTCGTAAAGCATAACGCCTATCGGCCCACCCTCACGCGGTATCCCACATCTCTCCATGCATGGGAAGAGACATCTCTCCTCCTTGCCGTGATGGCATCTGTCGGTAAAAAATCTAGCAAACTCGATGAACCTTTTCACGCTGTCGACGTCCACTGTGTTGAGCCGCCGCCATATCTCAACCCTTTCTTCCAGCCTGTTGACGGCCTTAAGGATGGTTTCGTGGTCTGTCACCAAAGATTGGGTAAACTTGTCCATGCATTAGCTGTGAATCACAAATGTTTAACGTTTTCTCGGCAATATCGTGACCATGCTTCCCTGACCTAGCCCCGACGGACCTCCCTGAGATATGGCCTCCTCCGAGAACCTAACCCTCAAAGTATCGCCCTCATAGAGCCCCACAACAACCCCACGCCAGATATCACCTCTAAAGTCTTCGTAAAGCACCTCGCAGCCGACAAGCTTCTCCAGCTCGTCAGAGCTCATGGGGGACGTGGTTGAAACGATGCAGTCGTCTCCGTCGAAGGCCACGACTATGGCGGTGAGAGTTTCCTCCTCGCTCAACGGCTGTGGCTTTTCTTCCCTGATTTAAAAATTGTTCCCAGCTAAAACTTATTAGCCAACTAACAACGTGATGGCCGGCATGTTCTCGGACGATGAGTTGGAAAGGATAAAGATGCGTAAGCTCGCGGAAATTCTTTCAAGCAAAAAAACTGAGGAAAACTCGCCGACTCTTTCGGAGCCAGTAGAGCTAACAGACCTAGACTTCAGGCAGTTTATCTCGTCCCATGGTTTCGTGGTCGTAGACTTTTGGGCGGAGTGGTGCGCCCCATGCAGAGCTATAGCACCCGTAGTGAAAGAGCTGGCTAAACAGTATGCGGGTAAGGTTGTCTTCGGAAAGCTCAACGTGGACGAAAACCCGCATACGGCCTCGGAATATGGCATAATGAGCATCCCCACGCTGCTGTTCTTCAAAAACGGAAGACCCGTGGACATGGTTGTAGGAGCGGTGCCAAAAAGATATCTAGAGTCACGGATCCAGCAATACATATAAAACATAAAACAAGCCTGTACAGGAAAAATAGCGAATGGACACCGCCCTCGAAAATGTTTCAGTAGACACTTTGCTGACAACCCTTAGGGAAGACCTTGAAAAAAACCTTCGGAGCAAAATAGCTGAAAGGCCCGACAGGTTCTTGATTGAGAGGACGGTGGCTGGCGGGAAACGTTTAAGGCCCCTACTGCTCTTGACTGTTTTCAAGGCTTTGGATGGAAAAGAATATCAAAAAGCCCTCGACGTGGCCGTTGCGCTGGAGCTGGCTCACAGCGCAAGCCTAGTCCACGACGACATCATAGACTTGGACAAAACAAGGCGTGGCGTCCAAAGCCTCTGGTACCAGATAGGTATGGGAAAAGCAGTTCTGCAAGGACATAGGATAATAAACATGGCTTTCGACATAGCGTTAAACATAGGCGTAGAGATAGCGAGGATATTCATCGACGCATGGGACAGAGCATCAAAAGGAATTCTCGACGAGGTTTTGAACAAAGTTGCTTTAACCGACAGGCTTTACATGATTATGATCAGAGAAAAAACAGCCTCGTTGTTCGAGGCGGCAGCTCACGCCGGGGCGGTTCTCGCAGGCGCCGACGAAGGAACCGTAGCTTTGATGAGAAGATACGGGCTCGAGGTGGGAACGGCCTACCAGCTCGCAGACGACCTTGTGGAAATCTATGTTAAGAAGAAGAGAGGTAGGCTGATGTATGTTTCACAAGAGGTGAGAGACAGGTTTCTGCACATTTTAATAGCTTCCAAGACGGGCAGTTTTAAAAACGTTTTCAGAGCCGTCGCGCCCGTCACACCTGACGAAGATTTTCTCAAAAGACAGATGGTTGAAAGAATCAGGTCAGCTGTCAGGATAGCCCGCGAGCTGAGAGCAGCCGAAACACCGTACAAGGAATTGCTGCAAAACCTCCCCATGTATTTTGTTAAACAGATGATCAGGGAAACGGGTCGCCAAGTTTAAACTATAGCTTACATCTATCCACGTACGGTTGATGACGATCGATTACCTGACTGTGGCTGCAGCGGCTGTCGCAGCATCATGGGCTAGGATGGGTTTAGCGCTTCTTTTCTCCATAATCTTCTCCCTGATCGTTGGAACAGCAGCGGGGACCAACAAATTCTTCGAGAGGCTTGCCATACCTGTTCTGGACATTCTCCAGTCAATACCTATACTCGGTTTCTTCCCCTTAGCTCTGCAGTTTTTCTACTTCCTTTCGCCGGCCGTAGGCTCTGAAGCAGCGGCCATCTTCCTCATCTTCACAAGCCAGGTTTGGAACATGACGTTCGCTGTTTACGAGTCTACACGCACTATCAAAACAGAGCTGCTTGACATAGCTAAGTTTCTTGGGATGAGCACGTTGGGCAAGCTCAGGTATCTTTACATTCCCGCAAGCCTTCCAAGGGTTCTGCAAAACATCCAGCCATCCTGGGCTAACGGCATCTTCTTCTTGGTTGGTAGCGAAATACTTTCTTTCGGAGAGACAGAAATCGAGCTTTTCGGGCTGGGGACTTTAACCTCAAGGTTTACGGTTGCCGGCGACACCGTGGGCGTTGCCTTGACTCTGGCCATACTTGTCATAGCGACGGTTCTGACAACGTTTTTCGTTTTCATTCCTCTCACCCGTTTGACGGAGCCTAGGAGAAAGCACGGGGGAGAGGTTTCAGGCCTGAGGCTTGCTGTCAGAAGGCTGATGGGTGTTGCACGGACAATACCAGTCCATCCAGGCCATGCTTTCTCTGAGTACAACAAAGCGGTCGCAGGGCTTGTTAGACATGTCGCTTTCATCTCTTCAATACTGAGGGGTGTTTTATTCTTCGTCCTGGGCGGGCTTTTGATAACCCTGTTTATAGCCAGGGGTGAGGAGCTCCTCGTACGTGTTGCCGCAGTCGCGGAAACCATCAACACCATTGGTTTAGACACTCTGGCTCAATCATCCCTCTTCTCGTTAGCTAGGGTTGGAGCTGCTGTGGTTTTCTCGGTGGCTTGGAGTCTGCCAGCAGCTATCGCGGTGGCGAGAAGACCGAAAGCGGCCGCCGCCGTCACAACGGTTCTGCAGGTCGTCGCATCCATCCCAGTAACCATTGTATATCCGCTCGTCGCAAGCCTTCTTGCAGAACAAGATGAGCTTAGAGCGTTCATCATGATAATATCCGCAACACAGTGGTATGTCTTTTTCCAAGTCCTGTCTGGGCTCAGAAACATTCCAGCGGTTGAGGTTGAGGTGGCCGATCTGCTAGGGCTTAAAACCATAGACAAAATCAAGACCGTTTACTTGCCGAGAGCTATGCCGGCTCTGGTAACAGGCTGTATAACTGCGGCCGGAGGTGCTTGGAATGGTTTAGTTGTGGCTGAGAGGCTTGTGCTGGGCAATTTCGTAGCTGAAACACGTCTCCCAGGGCTTGGAAAGCTTCTCTCCATCATGACCTACGGAGGAAACCTTGTAGGAAGCATAGCTGTCATAACTATAATGTCGACTTTGATTGTGTTGATGAACAGGCTGTTCTGGAAAAGAATGTACGACTCGGTGATCTCTAAGCTTAAAATTCAAGAACAAGTTGGAAGATAGCCGGCTGGGGTCGGTGACTTGCTTGGAGGCTTTACTCAACGTGGTCAACGTTTCCCACAGTTTCTACACCAAAAAGGGGATGGTGATAGAGGTTTTGAAAGACATGAACATCGAATTGAAGTTCGGGGAGTTTCTAGGAGTTGTTGGACAGAGCGGCTCTGGGAAAACGACGCTTCTGAAGATTATGGCGGGGCTTCTGAAGCCAACGAGCGGTATCGTGCTTTATAAAGGAAAGCCGGTAAACGGGCCCACCCCCGCTATTTCGCTTGTCTTCCAAGAACCTGCCCTTTTCCCATGGCTCACAGTTCTTGAAAACGTTGTCCTCGCTCTGAAGAGGTTTGAAAATCTTTCGAAAGACGAGATGGTTGAAAGGGCTAAAGCTTATCTTGACATGGTGGGGCTGTCGGGTTTTGAGTATGCTTACCCGGGCGAGCTGAGCGGCGGTATGAAGCAGAGAGTTGTTCTAGCTCGAGCCTTGGTTACAAACCCTGACGTTCTCCTGATGGATGAGCCTTTCAGCAACGTCGACCCGCTGACAGCCGTTGCTCTGCGTCGTGAAATAGACATGCTGAGAGCTCATGAAACCCTTCCTCCTTCATCGGTTCTGCTTGTATCCCACAACGTTGAAGAAATTGTTGAGCTCAGTGACAGGGTTTTGGTTTTAAGCGGCAGGCCTGCACAGGTTAGGGGTGAGGTATTAATATCTATGGAGAAGCCGAGGGACAGAAGAAGCCCGGCCTTCTACGAGTTTGTCGACCAAATCTTTACGTTGATGAGTTAGACTGCGTCTTGCGGGCCTTTAGCCTGAACAATCCCGAGTTGCCGTCGTAGCTGAGCAGTTCGGTGTATATCATCCAGTCCATCAAAAGCTCCCTGAGCTTGTCTGCGTTCTCAGCATACTCCACAAACCTAGGGTCGTTGGACAGCCTGTTCACCAAATCGTCTATGCTGAAACCTTTCGGGTTCTCCTTCGCGAGAGAAAGCGCCGTGGAGAAAGGCTCTAGCGACGGCAGCTGTTCCTTGAGTATTTTCTTCTTTCCTTTCGCAAGGCTTTTGCTTACCTTTATGCCCAGCTGTGTTGCAACCCCCTCGCCGTTATGTATCTCCAGAACGCCCAGCATCTCGGCAGCCGTCGAAGCAGGCAGTATCTGGTCAACCTCCATCTGCAGCTCGCGTGCTATGAAGGCAAGGTCCGCCCTGCCTCCATACGCAACAACCAGCTCCAAGAGACCTAAAACGGTTCCGAGCCGGGCGTCCAGAGGAAAGTTTTTAGGCTGTTGCCCCATACGTGTTTAAGGTGGGGCTGGTCCTAAATTAAGCCTTCTACAAAACCTTTATAACCTGCCTCTCCTCGAGCTCCGCCACCTTAGCAGCTCCACCCGACTGCTCTACAACTTTCTTCAACATCATTAGGCATGCATCCATCTCCTCGTCCTTAAACACAAGCTCCACCATATGTTCGAAAAATGTGGGGTTGAGGCTGTCTTGGTCGATTATTTTGCAGGCTCCGATCTTCATGGCTTTCTGTGCGTTGTACCATTGTTCACCATGGTGTGGTGTCGGGATGAGCAGCATCTTCTTGCCGTAGGCGATGCATTTTGAGATTAAAGTAAGCCCGCCTCTCCCGACAACCAAATCCGCAGCCATCATCAACCTGTCCAAATCCTCAACCCAGCCGTAAACATGCAATTTTCCAACCTTCCTAGCCTCGGACGACACAGGGTTAGCCGTGGAGAGAACGTATGCATAATCGTCGCGCAATCCGTCTGCTATGGATATAAACCTATCCACCAGAACTTTTTTCTCCAACGGCCCTCCGCTGACAACAATCACTACAAGCGGTTTGTTTTCTGCCCCGTACCTACTTCTAAGAGCCGTCAAATCATTTTCAGATAGCGAAATCTTTTCGACTAACGGGCCGACGAAAACCGTTTTCTTCATCTGTTTTTCAGGAATGCCTAATGTCGCCTCGGAGATCGTGTATGGTGGTGGAAGGTCGGGGATGACAATCATATCCGACATGTTCCAAACCAGCGTTGGAGCCTGAATCGCATGCTGAGTCATCTCAGCCAGCCATGTGCATTTCCTTGTCTGCAGCAAGAGGTTGTACTGGTTGAGCATCGTGACGACGGGTTTGCCTACAATCTTGGCGGCCAACACCGCGGAAGCCCGTGTGTCGGACAAGACAACATCGGCGTTTAGCTCGTTTAAGCAGGCTATCTCAGCAGCTGTCTGCGAAGCAATCTTGAACGGGAGAAACAGATTGTTTTTGATGGTTTGCTTGACTGAAATCCCTCCGTCCCTTCCGACGCCGTAGCTTACGCCAGGTACTTTAACGGGTTGAAAACCATGCCGGACAAGATATTCAACAGCCTGGCCGTAGGCTGAGAAAGAAACTTTATGCCCTCTGCTCATAAGCTCCTTGGCCACGACAAGACTTCTCGAAACGTGTCCAAGCCCTATCCCGCAAACCGCTATGTGCGCAAGCATCTTCGCTACACTAGCTGGGAGCGTGTAACTTTTCCTCCTGGGCTTTGCTCGGCGAAAACCTCGGCGGTATAGCGGAGAAGACGCATTTTTCCATGCAGCCAGTAGGTGGGGTTCAGCCCCGCTTTCACGCAGAGATGCGAAAGATACTCCTCAGCGTCCCAGCCGTACATGACTGGAACCTGGGGTAGAAGAAGACAGGACCCGTAGGGGGTTTCGATGATGAGCCCATCCACGCCGACTCTAATCATGTTCGGCAAATCTTTTCTAGAGGCTGTGTCAACTTCCTCGGGCCGTGTGAGCACGCTTACCTCGAAGACTACTTTGGGAAGCTCTTCATAGCGGAGGGGTGGAAACCTAGGGTCTTCAACAGCTGCAGCTATCGCAGCTCGGACAGTAGCCTCGCCTAAAGGCATTTGAGGATATGGAAACCCTATGCATCCTCGAAGCTCCTTCAGAGGGTACACGTAGATTGATACAAAAACTCCCTTTTTCTCCTGTAAAGCAGGGTTATCCTCTGGTTTTAACAAAATTCCATCCTTGAGAAAAAGCTCAACAGCCCTTCTAGCCAGAGACACAAGCATGACGCCTCTTTTATCCTCCATACCGCTACCCTTGTAGAAGCTTAAGCGTTTTACTAATGTTTCTCCAATGTCCTCCAACCCAGTATGATTTGCCACATGAGGTGCACGCCCATTTTAATGGGTTTTCAGAAACCTTCAGCAGCACTGCGTTACATGCAGGGCATCGGCTGCCGTCTTCTCTGAAGACAAGAGATATTCCAGTCATCTGCTTGATCGTCTTCAGGGATTCCACGGTGTCGGTTGTGTGGAGTAGGACTGTTTCCACCCCAAGCTTACGCGATTTCTGAGCCAAGGCTCTGTCCCTTGTGACGAAAATTCTACCCTCGGCTTTGGCGGCCTTTATTGCCTCCTCATCACGCAGTTCTCTGTTATATTTTGTATCGTATCCCAACAGCCTGAGCCATGTTACGAGGTTGCCTAACATCGTGTCTAGGAAGAATTTCATTCCGTGGGCTTGAGCCCCTTACCCTCAAGCTCGAGCCTGCACTCCTCGCACAAAAGCTGGTCCTCAACCCTGACTAGAAGGTCTGACCATTCGCCGCATGATTCGCAGTATCCCTCGACGGGGTTGTTTGAAGGGGCCGTCGCAGCCAGCCCTATCCTGAGCTTCTCCCTCACGATAGAAAGTATCTCTGGGGTTACTTGAAGGATGTCTTTAATCGTTACAACTCCGACAAGCTTCTCCTTGTAGACTACAGCTAAACGGCTTATCTTAAGCCTGTTCATCTTGTTTAGAGCGTCTTCTATCAGGACGTCCGGCTCGATGGTTTGGAGAGGCGTTGTCATGATGTCACGGGCCCGCACTGTGTTGGGGTCGCTTCCGTTCGCAACAACCTGGCAGACTATGTCGGTTTTCGTGATTATTCCAACGGGCTTGCCGTTTGAGCTGATCACCACGCTTCCTATTCCGTATTTTCTCATAAGCTCGGCAACCTCGACGATGGTGGTGTTTTCGCTGGCCTCGACTACGGGACTGGACATGACGTCCCGCACCCTTACCTCGTCGACCAACGCCGTCGGCTTAACCATCTTCTCTACGTCAAACCTTCTACTCAACTCTTAATAAGCTTGTCTTGATAGAACACTGAACACATCCCATAGGGGATTTGAGCTTCCAGAGCCTTCACATTCTCTTCCCCAGTGGGGATTTTTAAGAGCTCAAGAACCTTACCCGCCGCCTCGCCTGCGTTAGTCCTCCCAGGCCTCAGCTCCACGTGGGAGAGGTTGAGCCTACGGGCGGTAAGGTAGGGAACTACTGCGGGGCCGCCGTCCCCGAGAGAAACAGCGGCTAGACGCAGCTCAGCTGTAACGTAGGTTTTCCTGCCGTACACCATGAAAGACCCCTTAGGAAGGTACTGTCCGGAAGGAGGTTTGAACGAGACTTGGCTCGGGCTAACATAGTAGACCGAAACGTTTGTGAACATTTCACGCCAAGCCCGGCTGTAGCAAGCTGTCATCTGGGCGGCTTCCTCGATGTCTTCAGGCGAGGCTTTTGCTCCATTTTTCAATATGGTTGCTGGCGAACCTTGGATATCAGCATGAAGCACCAAATCATCGTCTGACAAGTGTTTCCTGAGAAGCAGAACGTTAGAGCTAGCGTCTCTGCCCAACATGACGGTGAAACCGCCCGATGTCCTGAACTCCCTGAAAGGTTTTCTCAGCTTTCTTGTTTCAGGCTTTCTCACAGTTACCGAAGCGGCTAAAGCCTCCTTCTCCCCTTCGGCTTGTTTAATCCTAGTTTCTAGCTGTTCAACCTCGTTCTGCAGCTTAGCGACCGTTTTCCTCAAAGCTTTCATCGCGTCAAAAAGCTTACCCAGCTGTCGGTGGAGGGACTCGTCTTTCCTAAGGGTCAGCTTTGCCTCCCCCATCTCCAGCTGTAAAAGATTGTGTTTTAGAATGGCTTTGCATCCTGTTGCCTCCGCTATAGCTGCGGCTTTTTTCTCAGGGTCTGTCCAAACGTCCTCGAGTAGGTGGGATGCAGAACGTATTTTTTCAATAAAGTTTTCCAAGACTTTCATCTTTTCCAATAGAGTTTGCACAACATAGAGTCTGTCGTTCTTTTCTTTCTCGAGATTCTTTATTTTCTCGTTTATCTGCTTGCTTATAAGTTTCCTCTCTTGTTCGGCCATATTATGAAGATGAGCCGTCATCACGGCTTCGCTGAAGGTGTTTGTAATGACGTGTTTGGCGTCAGCCAGAGACTCCAGTTCTATGACAGATGGGACCGCTTCATCACCGACATAGTAGACGGCTGGTTTAGGCGATTCAACCTCGGTCAAAACAGCTGACAAAGCGTCGGAGATTTTTTGCCACTCCTCATCCGTGAGCGAGGCGGTCTTAGCTTGTTTGTCTACGCCTGCTCGGAAAAGCACTTCCTGTGCATACTTGCCGCCCAGCCCAAGGTCTCTTGACAGGGAGGCGACGATGGGGGAGCCTGGGTTCAGCATGCTGAAAAAGTTTTTCGGAAGGGCCCCAGGCAGGGCAGAGAACTTTTCGGCGGGAGGCCTGTATTCAACTCCTCTTTTAACCGTCCTAGAAGCCTTTTCATAAAACTCCAAAGCCCAGACAACCAGCCCATCCTTCAACAAAATGATGTTGCCCGGAGGCATCAGCTCAACCACGAGGGAAAAGTTGCTTTTCTCAAACCGTATCTCAACTATTCTTTCAGAGCCTTTTTGCACCAGCTCCGTTATTTTTAACCCCGTTATCAGCTTCCTCAGCTGAGCTATTTGGTCGCTGGGCTTTTCGGGCTTGGGCAGGGTTTTATCGGTGGAGTAGAAAGCCGAGCCGGCGGCAAGACAGAGCTCGAAGGTACCGAAGCCAGGCTTGGAAAGCTTGAGCGCCAAGGAATTAGAGCCCACTCCATAAACGTTCTTCACAAAAGACTGCCTGACTATCGGGCCTATCTCCTTAACCAGCACGGCTATCTCCGCCGAGCTCAGCTGCACCATCCCAGACAAATCAGGGCATGGTTGGATTAAAACCTCGGTTCAGCCAAGATTTAATTCATGGTTTTGAAGGCAGAACAAGGGATAGTTTTGGGTTTCGACTACGTTTACTGGATAAAGGTTTTGACGGCCGCGGTCTACGGATACTTGTCCGCCTACGCCGTAGCCCTGTTTAAAACCCCTCTGTACACCTACCTATTCCTCCTCCTAGCCTGCTTGCTGTACGTCGTTTTGGCTGAAATTTTGTGGAGGGCAGGTGGCATGCAGGTCCGTAGACGGCAATCATACGTGAACGGGGCTGGAGGATATGCTGGCGTCTACCTTCTTTCATGGATTGTTTTCTTCAACCTTCTGATGTAGGTGAAGCTTTCGCGGGTTTTGGAAGCTTGTCTAAAAGCTGTAAAACGTCTCTCCACGCGGTAAAATATCTATCCTCCTTTCCCAACAGCTTTGAAAGCTTTTCCAAGTGGCCGATTATTTCACGTCTCCGTTTCCTAATCTCCTCATTCAAGTAGAGCATATAGATTAGTGAGTCGTGGTCCTCACCCGAATAGGAATGGTATATGCCTTTGAGTGCGTGGATGTACCTCTTCTCTCCTGGATATTTTTCCTCGAGCTGCTGCAGCATCCGCTCCGCTTCGGCGAACTTGTTTTTGAAAAGCTGCTCGAGAAACCCAGCAACCTCTTTCGGAGACATCTCCAACACCTCTAACCATTCTCCACATCCTCTACTCCGTTTTCAGTTATCTTGAAAACTGCTTCCCCCTCGGGGAGGTACGGGCTTGAGACAAGCCTCGCTATCCTTATGGCTCTTCCAGCTACCTTCCTAAGCAGAACCCTGTTGTGGCTGGTGTGACCTACTATGTGCCCGCCTACGGGGAAGACGGCGGAAGTGCTGAATATGTCGTCTGGCTTAGCCATGACCTGATTTGTTACTACGGCGGCTGCGTTGAAGGCTCTTGCAAGCCTGACAAGCTTATGCATGTGTTTGTTGAGCTTCTGCTGCCTCTCGGGGAGCAGCTGCCTGCCCAGGTATTCGCTTCTAAAATGGGATGTGAGAGAATCAACTATTATAAGCCTTACGTTCTTCTCCTTTATCACCTTGTCGGCTTTCTCGAGGAGAAGCATTTGATGGTCGCTTGTGTATGCCTCCGAATAGATTATCCGCTCCATGGCCTCGTCTGGGTCCAGCCCCACGTGTCTCGCCATCGCAACTGTCCTCTCGGGCCTGAAAGTGTTTTCTGTGTCTATGTATAGGGTGGCTCCATCAAGCCCTCCTCTCCTGACGGGCAGCTGGACGTTGACAGCCAGCTGATGGCATATCTGAGACTTGCCCGTTCCAAACTCGCCGAAAAACTCTGTAATAGCCTGCGTCTCTACTCCTCCTCCCAGCAGCATGTCAAGCCTGCTACTGCCTGTGGTCACACGGCCTATCGATGTCTTGACCTCAGCGAGCTCTTTCGCAGTAACCCATGAGATTTCGATGCCTTCTCTGGCGGCTGCAATGACCTGTGATGCATGCTTTTCGTCAAAACCTACCGCCATCAGCTCGGCGACCGTGGCGGTGGCGACGGATTCGACCGTTGTGTAACCCATTTCCCTCAGCTTGTCCGCTAAAGCCTTGCTTACGCCGGGAAGTTCCTCAAGGTATGTGTAACGGGTTTCCTTTACTGTCAACGCTGAAACCCTATCAACAACATTCTACTGCGGCTTATAAAAACTAATAGCGGGCTCTACAGGGACTGCGGTGATGAATGCTGTTTTGATTGTTTTGGACGGGCTGGGAGACAGGCGCTGTAAGGCTTTAAACGGCTTAACCCCTCTTCAAGCTGCTCGGGCAAAGTTGTTCGACAGGCTGGCGGCTGAGGGGGAGACAGGGCTGGTTGACGTAGTCTCCCCCGGCGTTCCCAACGGAAGCGACACAGGCCATTTAGCACTATTAGGATACGACCCATACCGCTACTATACAGGCCGTGGGCCTTTCGAGGCTTTGGGAGCTGGTTTTGAATTGGAGGAGAACGACGTGGCTTTTCGATGCAACTTCGGAACGGTCAGCCAGAACAACGTGCTTATAGACCGTCGCGCGGGAAGGATATCTACAGAGGAAGGGCGTCAGCTGGCTGGAGAAATTGGAAAAACAACCATAGACGATGTGGAGATCTTCTTCAAACACACAGTAGAGCACAGAGGCGTGGTTGTCATGAGGGGCGACGGCCTCTCGCACAAAGTTTCCAACGTCGACCCGCATCAAAACGGTGTCTCCGTGCAGATGCCTAGGCCGTTGGACGAAAGCAAAGAAGCACGTTTTACTGCGGAGGTTTTAGCGAAGTTTCTGGCATGGAGCAAGGATGTGCTTTCAAGCCATCCAGTCAACTTGGCGAGGTTGAAGAAGGGGCTGCAGCCAGCTAACTTTCTGCTCACCCGCGGCGCAGGCGTTCTGCCGAAGATTCCCAGCTTCAAGGAAAAGTATGGATTGAATGCTGCCGTGGTTGCGGGTGGAGCTCTTTACAAAGGAGTTTGTAGGGCTGCCGGCTTCAACGTTGTGGAGGTAGAGGCGGCTACGGGTACTGTTAACACCAACCTCGTGGGAAAGGTTGAAGCCACCTTAGAAGCCCTCAAAACCCATGAGTTCGTCCTCCTCCACATCAAAGCCACGGACACAGTTAGCCATGATAGGAAACCGTTGGAAAAAGCCAAAATGATAGAGAAGATAGCCGGGGCGTTAGAGGCGTTGGTCGACCGCATGCCGTCAAACACCTACCTAAGCGTGACCGGAGACCATACCACTCCCTCGGAGATTGGAGACCACCGAGGAGACCCGGTTCCGCTGCTTGTGTGGGGGCCTGAAGTGAGGGGGGACATGGTCAACATGTTTGACGAAATCTCATGCTCGCAGGGCGGGCTTGGAAGGATACGGGGCGTCGACCTAATGCCCATCATAGCCAACTACCTCGGAGTCCTTGAGATGTTCGGTGAATGACAGCCGCCCGCATTCCAATAATTGTGCAGGTTGAGGGCCTCGAACCAGTTGAAGGCGAGCTTCACAGGTTTTCAGCACCCTTGACTGTTGCCGAGATTGTTAAGCGAATGCCTTTGGAGGGGTTTGTGGCACGTTGGGATAAAGCGGTCTACATAGTAACAGACATGCAGCGAGGTGCTGAAAAATCAACACCCAAGCTCTCCGCTGGAGACATATTCTACTGGCCCCCGGAAGGAGTCGTCGGCGTATCGCTTAGAGAACATGTGCCTAGGGCTCAAACATTGAAGATCGGCTCTGTAGGCGCTGGCTACGTTGTGTTGGAGAAAGCTAGGGTCGGGTCTCGGATGCGGTTTGTTTTGAAGACTTCTTAGCCTTCTTCGGCTTAGCTCCGGCTTCCACCACCCTCGGCGACGCAGCTGCGGCCAGCACTTTCACCAACGGCTCATAAACCCGTATCCTGTTGACGCCCACTACCTCGCGCAAAAGACCTTTGGAGACGAGGTCGCGTAAAATCGATTTGGCTACGGAAACCCTGGTTTTAAACCTCTCCGCAAAAAGAGAAGGTGTAACAACCTTCACACCCTTGAGGAAATCGGCCACCTCGTCCAACGAGGGAGTGGATACGCCTAAAACCCCTTTTTGAGCCGTCTCCTCCTTCTTCTCAGGTGCCTTCTTCTTTTCAGGTTTCTTTTTCTTCTCCTCGCTCACGGGCTTTCCTTAACTGTCTTTATCTATTAAGGCTTAAAACCTGTCTGCCGTAAACCTATTCCGGGAAGCCGTGCTGTCGAGGCCGAGCGTCAAATACTTAGGACATGTTGCTCTGATGCGTATCCCTCTGGGGTTCAAGGGCAGCGTGGAGGAAGTAGCTCAGAAACTCCTCAGAGAGTACAGCAGGGTAAAAACCGTGGTTTTGATTGAGAGGGTAGAAGGGGTTCACAGGGTTCCTAGAACAAGGGTTTTGGCGGGATTGCCTGTGACGGAGACACTCCACCGTGAAAACGGCATCGTCTACAAGCTCGACGTCCAAAAGCTGATGTTTTCTCTAGGCAATAGCTTTGAGAGAAGAAGGATGAGAAGCCTGCCTCGGCGAGGAGAGGTTATCGTAGACATGTTCGCCGGAGTCGGCCAGTTCACCGTACCCCTGGCCAAGTCTCAGGCCGAAAAGGTTTACGCATTCGAGATAAACCCCGAAGCATACAGATACCTCGTTGAAAACCTCAAGCTCAACAAAGTGGAGCACAGGGTGACGGCTTTCCTGGACGACTGCAGGAACGCTCCATCCTATGGGTTAGAGGCTTCAGCCAACAGGGTTATAATGGGATATTTTCCCGGCACTTTGGACTATCTTCCGACGGCTTTAAAGATTGTTAAGGTTGAGGGCGGCTACATACATTTCCACGAGCTGGCTAAACCAGTGGACGGATGGAAGGACCTTTACGAACGCTGTAGAGCGATAGCAGACAGGCAAGGTTTTAAGCTGGAGCTGGAAGGCAAACGGGGTGTCAAATCCTATTCCCCAAAGCTGTGGCACTGGGTCTTAGACCTAAGAACCAGCTTGTAACCGTTCTTTCAGCCACTTGGCCACTTGTGAAAGAGTTTGGCTGCGGGAGACGTTGATAACCATCGCCTCAGGGCCTTTTTCTGCGCTCAACATAGGGGTATAAGCGGTCATCGGGGCGAATGAGACGCTCATCCAGTAAATCCGGCCGTTCATAAGCTCCTCAACAACTTTCGTGTTGTTAGCAGCAAAGGGTGTCGGGAAAAAGACAACGCCTTCCGCCCAGTATAGAACCGCGGGCTGGCCTGGCGGAAGCAACAGGTTTCTGATAAGCTCCTCAGCGGTCGAGTACTTGACATACTCCATTATGACTATGGTTTTGACGGGGCTGTATACTATTTCGACCACGTCTAATAGAAAGGAGAAAATCCTTTTAAGTGTTTGTTCAGATATTAAACCCATGAATGGTTTAGAGTTTGTGCTCAGCAGACCTTGGACAAGGTTTTACGATAAATCGGTTAACCCAAACATAACGGCTCCTCGCATATCGCTGCCAGATTTTTTTGACCAAGCTTGCGACCAGTACAGCGAAAAAGTTGCATGTGTTTTCCTAGACACGTCCTTCACCTTCTCGGCTCTGAAACAGTACGTTACCAGGTTTGCGACGGCCTTGTCCAAGCTTGGGGTTGGTAAAGGTAGCAACGTAGTCATCCTTCTGCCCAACAGCGTGCAGTTTATCGTTGCTTACTACGGTACCTTGAAAACAGGTGGAACCGTCGTTCCAATAAACCCGTTAAGCACAGCGAGCGAGATTGCTCAGCTCTGCAGCCTTTCCTCAGCGTCAGCGATAGTATGTCTGGACATTTTCGTAGACAGCGTAATAGAAGCCTTGCCGAAAACCAATCTCAAACACGTTATTGTAACCAACGTAGCCGACCATCTTCCAAGCCTCAAAAAAACGTTGGGCAAGCTGCTGAAGAAAATACCTTCTAAAAAACTTCCACCGCATCCCTCCATAAAATTTTATTTAGACATGCTCAAAACTTCCGAGGAAAAGCTGGTAGTAGAGATCGACCCTGAGAAAGATTTGGCGTCTCTGCAGTTTACCGGCGGTACCACAGGCTTTCCGAAAGGTGTTATGCTTACGCACGCAAACATTCTGTCAAACATTTTCCAGATGTACGAGATGATAAAGCCTTATGTCGTGGAGGCTAGGGAGGTATTCGCAGCCCTACTTCCGTTCTACCATATCTACGGCCAAACAGTTCTCATCGGCACCGGTCTCACGAAGGGGAATAAGCTTATCATCTTCCCGAGGCTTGAGCTTGAAAAATTCATGAAAGACTTGAGCAGATACGCTGTCACCGTTTTCCCAGGCGTGCCCACGCTGTTCAACGTTATGTCGAAGCATAAGCTGGCGGAGGAAGTGAAGTATCCAGGCTTGAAGCTGGTTATCTCAGGGGCTGACATGCTCCCCTCAGAAGTTGCTGATGAGTTTGAAAGAAAGTTCGGCAAGAAGATTGTCGAAGGCTACGGTCTGACCGAGGCGTCGCCCGTGACGCATGTCAACCCGCCTGACAGAACGAAGAAAGGCTCTTTCGGCATACCGATACCCTCAACTTTAGCAGCCATAGTAGACCCCCAGACGAGGGAGTTTCTCCTTCCAGGACAGGTCGGCGAAATCGCCGTCTCAGGGCCGCAGGTTATGCAGGGATACCTAAGCATGCAGGAACCTCATGTCTTCATAATGGAGGCTGGCAGAAGATGGCTGTTGACTGGAGACCTAGGCCGCGTCGACGAAGAAGGCTACTTCTACTTTGTGGAGAGGGTGAAGGACGTCATAAAGCATAAAGGCTTTACTGTTTTTCCAGCGGAGATTGAAAAGGTTTTGTACGAAACCGACGCAGTAAAAGAGGCCTGCGTAGTCGGTGTTCCAGACCCTGTGGTCGGTGAGAAGATCGTGGCGGCTGTTGTCCTCAAACCTGACAGGAAAAAATCTGAAGAGGTGGAGAGACTGATGGAGCTTTGCAGCAAGAAGCTTGCGGAATACAAAAGACCCTCTGAGTTTGTTTTTGTCGATGAGCTGCCGAAAACCCTCGTGGGAAAAATGTTGAGAAGGCGTGTAAGGGAAATAGTGTTGGAAAAGGCCCAGCAACGGCAAGCTTAAACTTTTACATCTATTTATAGCTGCGACATTTTAACACGCTTCATGAGCATCGTGGGGGTTTACAAAGGGCTCGACAACATCCCCATCAAGCAGACAATACTCTCAAACATAGACGGAGAGCGGGGAAAACTCTACTACCTAGGTTACCCTATAGAAGAGCTTGCGGAACACTCCACTTACGAGGAGGTGTGTTTCCTGCTTTTACACCGCAGGCTGCCGACGGAGAAAGAGCTGGAAGATTTTTCCAGAAAACTGCGTGAGGAAAGAAACCTGCCCGTAGCTGTCTTTAATATTGTTAAAGAGCTTCCTCGCGACGCTCCGATGATAAGCGTTGTGAGAGCATCTTTAGACATACTATCACTATATGATAATGACGCTGAAAGGGCTGGTGTTGATGCATGGATGAATGTCGCCGTGAGAATAATATCTAAGATAGCAACTTTGGTCGCCGCCGTCTACAGGCTGAAGAAAGGCTTCGAACCCGTTGACCCAGACCCCAGCCTACCGCATGCCGCAAACTTTCTCTACATGGCTACTGGACGGCGGCCAAACAGTTTTGAATCAAAGGTTATAGACGTGGCGTTCATCTTACATGCTGAGCATGAGCTTCCAGCCTCGTCGACCGCAGCCTTAGTAGTTGCGTCAACGCTGTCAGACCTTTACTCAGCTATCACTGCTGGGATAGGGGCTTTAAAGGGCCCTTTGCACGGGGGTGCGAATGAACGCGCTCTCGAAATGCTTATGTCAATAGAGTCTCCCGAGAAAGCTGAGAAATATGTCCTTGAACAGCTAGCTGCTACGAAAAAGATAATGGGTTTTGGACACAGGGTTTACAAGACTTTCGACCCGCGGGCCGTTATCTTCAAGAAATACCTTGAACGACTGTCCGACATTAGAAAAGACCGCACGCTTCTCAACATAGCTAACAAGCTGGAGGAGGTTATGGTGCGTGAACTGGGCATTAAATCGGTCTTCCCAAACATCGACCTCTACTCGGGGCCTGTCTTCCATCTGCTAGGGCTTGAGAAGGAAATATTCACACCGATGTTTGCGGCCGCTAGGGCTGTGGGCTGGATAGCCCACGTGCTGGAATATTGGGAGGATAACCGTTTGATAAGGCCGAGAGCTGTTTATGTAGGCCCGTCTCCTAGAAAATATGTGCCGCTAGATGAAAGGTGACTGCAGGCCGTTATTCGGCCTCGATGTTCGACGCGCCCGTTTCAGCAGGAGGCTCAGCAGGTTTTCTGGACAGGCTCAACGAGACGGCGGTACGCTGGTCCTTCACATAACCAACACTGGCAGGCTTACGGACTTGCTCGTCGCAGGTGCTGAAATATTGTACATACCCAAAAAGTCTCATAAAACAGCTGGTACGCTGGTCGGGGTTGTGGTGGGAGAACACGCAGCCCTCATCGACACAAGGCTTCAATCTAAAGTATTCGAGACCGCTTTCAACAAGGGCTTCATAGAATGGCTAAAAGGTTGGAAAATGGTTGGAAGGGAGGTTGCCGTCGGGAAAACCAGGCTAGACTATGTTTTTGCAGACGAGAGAGGGGAAAAAGCTTTCGTCGAGCTTAAATCCGCTGTCTACCTGAGGATGGACGGGGCGGCCATGTACCCTGACACAGTCTCTATTAGGGGGAGACGCCACATACAAATGCTTGCGTCCCTCTGCAAACAAAACCCTTCGATAATTGTTTTTATAGCTGCACACCCGCTTGCGAAGTTTTTCACCCCCTGCGACGAGGGAGACCCAAAAATCAGGAAGCTTCTCCTAAAGGCAGCTGAGGCTGGTGTCGAAGTACACGCCGTGAAAACATACATGGACGTATTTGGCACTGTCTACTGGTGTTCGTCAAACCTCCCAGTCTTTCTAACGTAATGATAAGAGTAGGGCTGAAAAGACGGCGGCAAGCCATGGGCTCGATACTTTGAAAGACCTCCAGGCATAAGCAATGGAAGAGAGCTGAATTGTTTTAAAATTCTCGTACAAAAGCCAGGCGGAAGCCGGAGCCGTTATAGCCAGATATGCTGCCGGGTCTTGAACGTATGCGGCGAGGGCTGCTGCTGCAGCTACAGCCGCCAAGTTCGACACCAAAACAGCTGCACCCGAGGCCTTCACACCATGCTTGACGGGCAGCATGGGAATCCCTGCAGCCTGATAGTCTTTGGCAGCCCTGATGGCTAGAGCCCAGAAATGACCAGGCGTCCATAGAAATACGACCAAGGCCATGAGTATCGGAACGAGTGTTATCTCTCTTCCGGAAGCCGCCCATCCAGCCAGAGGGGAGCAGCTTCCCGCAGCACCGCCTATCACGATGTTCAAAATAGACCGGCGCTTAAGCCAAACCGTGTAAACAAAGATGTAAATGAAGGCGCCGAGCATGATGAACCCTAATGTCAAATAGTTCAGGAAAACCGCCGAGTAGACAGCCGACAACGCTAAAAGCCCGCAGCCGAAAGCCAACGCATACTTTGGCTTGACACGGCCTGACGGGATAGGTCTCTTCGCAGTCCTAGCCATTTTGGCGTCAACATCCTTGTCGAGGAAGTGGTTAACCACGCTAGCACCGCCGACAGATAGATAGCCAGCCACAGCTAGATGTAGAAGGTTGGCGGGATGCCAGCCGGCGAGTATATGAGCTGTTGCAGCCGTAAGAATGTTGAGTAGAGTTATCTTAGGCTTGGTCATCCTGACGTAGTCCTTCATTTTTTCAGTCGAAGACGACTCAAGACGTTAATTTAAAAGTTCTGTGAGATAAAAAGGCTGACGTATGACAGGGCTATCGTAACGGCTACAGACTTTTCCCAGCTGACACCCTTCGCGCTCACCAAGACAGCTGATATCGCTGCTAGCTGCCACACGTGACTGAATATGTACACCAAAGTGGTAGCCGATGCTACTGTAGGGTTGGATAGCAGGCCGAAACCTGAAAGAACTGTAAAGTATGTCAATAGGATGTTCGAGGGGGTTAGCGCGATGGGCAGCGTTGCAAGTATTACCGACTCTCCTCCAAACCGCATGCTGGCAGCAAGACCGGCCAAAGTTAAAAGCGTGAACAGAAGCAGAATGTTTCCCGCCGACATCAACAAAGCCAGCTCTGGGGAAGGCATTTGCCGAAAATGGAAAATCAGCTGGCTGTTGGAGACACGCCAGGAAAACAGCATGTAGAGGATTGCTGAGAGGGCTGAAACAGGTATCAGAGTCGCGTTGGAAAGCTGTATTCTGTCAAGCAACGGGTTGAGAGACAGGGCTAGAAGAATTCTCCTCGGCCCCTGCAGTGTTCCTAAGCTCGACTCGGCGAGGAAATCGGATATTTTCATCGACTCGACCAAGCGAAACCCTTTATCACTCAGCATGTACTTTCTTTTCGAGGTTTTGACCACGTATGGATGCATAAACTCCAGGTGGTAGTAGAGGGTTCCCACGCTAATCCCTAGAATCTTTTTAAGCTCGGTGGCGGCCATGGCGCCGTTTTCCTTCAAAAGGGATATTATCTGTCTCCTTACCGGGTTCTTCAGCAGAGTATAAAACAGTAGTTTTTCATCCTTCTGTTCTAATGCATTAGACACGCTAACTAAATCCGAACCTTTTTCAGCCGCCATGTTTACCCTCTAACTTCGAACTCGGGGGGTATAAACTGTTTTGTTCTAATTAGTTAGATTATAATTCCAATAAATAGGGGCTATGGACTGTGGACCTAGGTTTGGCAAGAGTTGCGTTAGCTACTTTGCTGGCCGTGATGGTGCTGGCTTTGCCGGCATTCACTCTGGCCGATCCAGCTTTCTCCCTCGGCATACAGGGGAACGAAGATATCCGCAACGCTCACACCGTTCTGACAAAACTCAAGGAAGCGGGGTTCAAGGTTGAAGTCTTCGAAAACATCCTTACGCAGGCAGAGACACGTCTAAAAGATCCTGCAACCCCATCCACCGTTCTTGCGGAGATGCAGACAACAGTGAGCAGGGTTTCCCGCCAGCTCCAAAAGGTCTGGAGGTTCTACGAAAAAGACCCGGACAAAGCTAGTAAAGCTCTGTCCGTTTTGAGCGATGTTTACCTGCTTAAGAGCATGGCTCAGGGAGTTGCGTCGGCCTTGGTTGACGCAGCAGAACAACTGTTCGAGCATGCCTCTGACGACGTCAGTTCATCATCCATGCTCAGCAAAGCCGAAACACTTCTGGAGGGTGTCAAAACCGTTCTAGCCGGCAAACCGCTGAACATAAAAGTCAAGAGAACCGGTGAGGCCGAAGGGGAAGAGACAGAAGTTAGCATAGCGTCGATTTCAACCTCAAGGGAAGTTGTTAAAGTATATTTTACGGAGGAGCGGCTGCGCTATCCGAACCACACCGTCGTAGTCTCTAAAAACGCCTTCATAAACCTAGGTAACACGTTGATAATACAGCGGGAGACCGTGAAAAGCGTTGGGCCGGCTAACGAGGAAAAAGAGATACATCTAGGTGAAAACACCGCAATAGGAGCGGTGATCTCTCTCAGCAGAACGTCAAACAAGCTTCAGCTAGACAAAACAGAGTACGACGTGGTCGTCCAAAGCTATGCCTTTGAGCAAAACCTCGTCCGTCTCGTTCTTTCTTCAACCAGAGAAAACGCTGGAAAGCTGGTGATAATAGACGTGGACAAAAGCTTCATGAGAAACTACCTGCCCCGCGACATCACGGTCAGGGTGGACGGCTCTCCAGCGGTGCTTGCGCAAACCGTCACAGAAGTTCTTTCAGGCAGTTCAAACGAGCCCAAATACTTTTTAGCCATAACCGGCAGCGGAATCCAGATAGTACTCTACATACCACACTGGTCTACGAAGGTCGTCATAATAGGGTCCTCGGCCTCACTCTCCTTCCAGATCTCCATCCCCAACGTCATCGGGGAGAATATGGAGTGGTGGGCGACAACCATCGCAGCTGTAAGTCTTGTTTCAGCGGTTGCTATTGGAAAGCTGCTGGGAAGAAGGCTGGGCTGGTGAGCCTCCTACTCTTGAGATAATAAAGTATCAGTCTTTCAGTGTATTGTTCGAGCGGAAGCTCTAACGCTTTCCTCGGCATAACCCATGCGTAGGCAACGACCTCTTGCCCGTCCACCCTCACCTTTTTCGAAAAAGCTTTACATAAAACATCCACGAAGATGAAATGCCTGTTTTTATCGTAGAACTGCGTTGGGTGGCAAACTTCTTGGAAAGCAATCACTTTCACTGGTTTTACTTCAACCCCCACCTCCTCTCTCGCCTCTCTGACGACGGCTTCAAAAACTCTCTCGCCGTGACGGACGTGCCCGCCCGGTATAGAGTAAAGATAACCCCATTTAGGGCTTACAACAAGCAG
Organism: Candidatus Caldarchaeum sp.; assembly: GCA_038896555.1. Classification (GTDB taxonomy): domain Archaea; phylum Thermoproteota; class Nitrososphaeria_A; order Caldarchaeales; family Caldarchaeaceae; genus Caldarchaeum. The sequence goes on from JAWACZ010000002.1 coordinate 33,097, forward strand.
AACTCTGCCATCATGAGCTACGATAAACGCCCCAACCGTCAGCTCGGGGATCTTCGTTCTCAACCTTTCAACCTATGCATCGCTTTCAAATCCTTCTCAAATAGTTTGAGCTCCGAAGGAATCTCTAAACTAACCTCATCCTTGAGCGAGAGACCGTGACTCTTTTTGTAAGCCCAAACCTTGGAGTTGAACTCCATAATCTTCTCGGTGTATCTTGCGAAGTCCCTCCGCCATAGCCGTTTTGGAAAAGTTTCTAAGTGTATGCTTTTCTTGCCGTAGAGCCTTAGCCAAAGATATTCTGTGATGAATGGTGTTATCGGGGCGAGTAGTAGGAGGATTGTTTTGAAGACTGTGTAAAGAGTGTATGCCGCTGCTTTCTGCTCGCCGGGGGTGAAGCCTATTCCATAGGCCCGAGGCTTAGACATCTCGATGTAATGTGGTGCAAAGATGTTCCAGACAAATCTTCTCACCTCGTTTGCGGGTATGAAGAAGTTGAACTCACGGTAACCTTTTAAGCAGACGTCCACGGTTCTGGACAGTTCAGAAAGAATCCACTTGTCAGAAGGTTGTAGAAAAGCTCTTCTCGGTTTTGTGAGCATGGAAACATATCTCCCAATATTCCAAAGCTTCGACAGAAACTTTCCGGCACCTGCGATCCGAGCTTCGGAGATCCTGAAGTTTTCACCTAGGCTTGCCTCCTGGGCTGACCAGAACCTGAAACAGTCCGCGCCATACTTCTCCAGGATGGGTATTGGGTCTATGACGTTCCCGCGGCTTTTGCTCATTTTTTCACCATGTTCGTCGAGACCTAGGCCTCCCAGCCAAACCTTCTTAAAAGGCGGTTTTCCAGTCAGTTGATAGCAGCGTAGCATGGTGTAGTACAGCCATGTTCTAACGATGTCCTTCCCCTGAGGCCTTATTGTCACAGGGTAAAGGTTCCAAGAGATTTTCCCTGTTTTCCTATCGCTTATTATGAAAAGCGGGGTGATGCTTGAATCCATCCAGGTGTCGAAGGTTCTATCATCGCCTACAAAATCCTTGGAGCCGCATTTCGGGCAAGCATCTACCGGCGTTTTCTCAGCCCACGGCCTGTGATATTTGCCGTCATCAGCAACATAAGGTTCGCCACATTTCATACAGTACCAGACAGGTATCTCGGTTGCGTAATATCTACGTCTTGAGATAGGCCAGTCGATGGTGAGGGAGTTTATCCAGTTGATAAGGAGCTGCCGAGACTCATCCGGTAGAAACTCCGTCTCATACGCTATTTTCTTAATTTCTTCGGCGAAATCGAGCTGTTTGAGATAGTACTCATCCATGGGGATTATTTCTATCGGGTTTTTGCTTCTCTCGCACATGGGTGTCATGTGTATGATTTCCTCGGATTTCACAAGCATGCCTTCCTCCCCCAGCCTTTCAACAATCCTAGAACGTGCCTCCTCCACCGTGAGGCCGGCTAGAAAACCTGCTTTCTCATTCATCCTGCCGTCAAGGCCTATGACTATCTTCTCCTCTAGCTTCAGCTCTCTGAACAACCTGACGTCCATGTAGTCGCCGTAGCTGCAGACCATTACAGCTCCTGTTCCGAATTCAGGCCTGGCTTCAGGCCGTGGAATGATGGGTGCTTTTTCCCCGTATATGGGTGTTATGACGCTCGCTCCATGTAACCCGGAATACCTTCCGTCATCCGGGTTTACGATCACCGCCCTGCAGGAGGCTATTAGCTCGGGCCTCGTAGTGGCTATGATTACGTCGTTCCCGTCTTCAAGACCGAACTTTATGTAGTGGAGTTTGGCGGGTAAAGGTTCATGCTCCACCTCTGCGTCAGCTATAGTCGTCCCGCACACATGACAGTAGTTGTTCGGCCGCGTCGCTCTGTAAATCAAGCCTTTCTTCCAAAGCTTTGCGAAAGTAGCTTGCGTCAACCTCCTGAACTCCGGAGAATCGGTTCTGTACCGGTGTTTGAAGTCACCGCTCAACCCCATCCTCTTCATTATAGCTATCATTTCATCTTCGAGCTCGTCGAGAGATTTTGCGCAGAGCTCGATGAACTTTTCACGAGGTGTAGAGCGTATGGATATGCCGTACTTTTTCTCGGTGTACATCTCCACAGGCAACCCATTCCTGTCAATCCCTATCGGGAGCAGCGTCATGTAGCCGCTCATCCTCGCCGTCCTCGCTATCATGTCTATTTGGCTGTACTGTGCTGCAGCGCCTATATGCCAGGGCCTACCCGACGGATATGGAGGAGGCGTGTCTATGACGAACTTTTTCTTCCGAGATTTGCTGTTAAACTTGTAAATATCCGTCTCTTCCCAAGTTTTGAATATGTCTTTTTCTAGGCTAGGGTTCCATGATTTCTCCTCGATGAGAGGCTTAAGCTTCATCCTTTTTGAACGGTTTAGACGAACAATTTAAGATTTAGACGAACCCGAGAATAGCCTTGGCTTCTTCGCTCATTCTGTCAGGAGTCCAAGGCGGGTCGAACACTATTTCAACGTCAACTTTCTCAACCCCTTCTACGAGCGTCATGACAGCCTCCCTCACCTGCTCAGCTACAAACGCTCCCACGGGACAGCCGGGCGCCGTCAAAGTCATCTTTACATAGACAGTTTTGTCGTCAACTATCTTGACGTCATATACTAGCCCAAGGTCGACGATATTGACTGGAATCTCAGGGTCGTAGCAGTTTTTCAACGCCTCCATCACTTGCTCGACTGACAGCATGTAGCAGACAACGGATTCCGTAAATATAAGTATGCAGCAAGCTAACGTAAAGCATAGGTTAAACTATTATAGCTAGGCGAACACCAAAGTCTGCGGGTTGAGAGCCTGCATCCTTGCCGGTCCTGAGTTTGAAGACTTGGAGCTGTACTATCCGCTGATTAGGTTGAGGGAAGAGGGATACGAGGTCAATGTGGTAGGGCCTGAAAAGACCGTTTACACAGGCAAGCACGGCATAAACGTTGAAGCTGAAAAGTCAATCGATGAAGTGAAGCCCGATGACTTCGACGTTCTTGTCATACCCGGTGGCTGGGCGCCTGACCGGCTGCGTAGAAACAGAAAAGTTGTCGACTTTGTCGCGAAGTTTTTCAATACAGGTAAAACTGTTGCAGCAATATGCCACGGTCCTCAGCTTCTCATATCTGCTAAAACACTCAAAGGCTATACGGCTACATGTGCAGCCGCGATAAAAGACGATGTTGAAAACGCTGGAGCAAAATACGTCGACAAAACTGTCGTAGTCGACCGAAACCTGATAACGTCCAGAGGCCTCTCAGACCTGCATCTTTTCGTAAAAGCAATCATAAAGCCCGGTGAATTCCGGTGAAAGTTTTCACGGTTGAAGAACATTATGATCTCGGCGTTCTGGTGACCTTCAAGCCCAACAGAAACACACCTCGTCATAGATGGTTTTTTCTTTAAAGAAGGTTTTTCGCACACATTCGTCAAACTAATTGTTTCCCAGCTTAAGCTTTCAGAGAAAAACATTGTCTTGGATCCTTTCGTGGGGGTTGGAACAACATGCCTGGCCTGCCGTGAGGTTGGAATTCCTTCTGTGGGGGTGGAGGTTTCCCCCCTCTTCCAATTCATAGCAGACGTAAAAATCCAAGACTACAACATAGCCCTGCTCAGGAGTCTAAGGGACAGGATACTTGGTGAAAGGTTTCAGCCGCAGAAATATGTCGTGCAGCCTTTTCTCAAAAAACTTTTCCCAAAACCCGTTCTCGAAGACATTTTTTTCTTCAAGAAAGTGCTGCAGACGGTGGGGGACGAAAAATACCGAAGGTTTTTCACTCTAGCCTTAATCACCGCCGCTGAAAAATCATCCTACATTTATAGGGATGGTGCTGTCGTCAAAGCGGTGAGGGACAAGCCTAGAATACCGTCGTTGAGAAAGGCCTTGAGAAGGGTGTGCAACATGATGATAAAAGACGTAGAGGCTATGCCTCTGAAAAATGTAACAGCGGAGGTCAGGTTAGGGGATGCCAGAGATTTAAGTTTCTTAGAGGATGAGACGATTGACGCGGTAATCACTTCACCACCCTATCTTAACAAAATCGAGTATACCAAGTGCTACTGGCCGGAGTACGAGCTTTTCTTTTCGGGGGAAGGCCATCCATCCATGCGTTCCTATATAGGGGTCAGGCCTAGAGAAGTCAACTATTCAGAATATTCCGAAGACCTTCCTCCAGCGGCCTTTCTTTATTTCGAGGACATGGAGAGGGCGTTGGCTGAGATCAACAGGGTTCTTAAACCGGGGGGAAAAGGTGTGATAGTCGTCGGGGGAGGAGTTTTTCCTGACAAAGTTGTGGAAACAGATGTTGAGACAGCCAAAATCGCTGAGGAAGTCGGGTTGACCGTAGACAGAATAGTGGCTGTTAATAAAAGGGCTGCCACAGCCAGAAGAATAGTGAAAATAGGTGAGACCCGTGAAAGCATCATTTACTTCAGCAAACGGTAGCAGCCTCGTGGTGCTCGCCCATTTCTACAAAGTATTTTCTACCTCGCCAGCTAACCGTGGGTCTTGTCCTAGACTTGTAGAATGCGACTAACAAGGCCGCCGCTACGGCGGCTACACCCAGCGGCCAGAGCAAACCATAGAAGACAGATGCCGCATGATGTTTTGCTTCATGGCCGAGAGCCAGAGCAGCCGCTGCATAGCTGATAAACCCAGCCAAATAGTTTCCCAGCAGGAAAACGGTCAACGGAATCGTAAAGCATGCTGCGGCCAGAGAAAAGTAGGCCAGAAACTGTTTGAAACCTGCTTTAAGGCTCAAAGGTATGAAAAGCCTTAACATGCCGTTCCATAACGATTTGGAGTCATCGTTCCATGAAGATGTAAGCTTTTCAGTAGCGTCGATAATAAATGGACGTAGCCCGGCTTTTAGAACTTTAACCGCTATCGCCCGGTCTTCTAGGACAGCGTTTCTGACCGCTGAATGCCCTCCAATCTTCTGGTAACCCTGTCTTCTTATGAGTATGAAGCTGCCGAAAGCGAAGGCCGACATCCCTTTTGAAAAACCATGCGGCCTACCTAGAAAGTACAACCCGGTCAGAAGTATGGGCATCGCCGTCTTGTGGAGAAGGCTGCTGAACCTGAAACGTGGATAAAGCGTGAGCACGTCGACGCTCAAGCTTTTCGCAGCATTTAAGGCCCGAGCCACCACATCATCGGAAAACTCTGTATCCGCATCGGTGAAAAGAAGCCATTCACCAGTTGAGTTTTCATACCCGATGTTGCAGGCCCATGTTTTTCCAACCCATCCAGCAGGTGTTTCACCAACTCTAACCAGTTTGACATCCTCAGCCATGAATGATTTAGCCACCTCCCATGTCGAGTCCGTCGAATTGTCGTCAACAACTATAACCTCTTTTGAAAAACCCTTCTGGGACAACAGGGATTCAATACATTTTTTGATCGTCTTCTCCTCGTTTCTGACAGGCACGATTACAGAAACTTTGTCTTCTACAGGCTCAGCTGGATAGCGGCAGATTTTTTCAACCACACGAAATATCCTAAGCTTTGCCAAGAATATAGCTGTCCATACGATGACAAACAACGAGGCTAGCGTTGTGGTGAAGACTTGGAAGAACTCCGTCATCACTTTGTTCACCGTTAAACGTTTTATACAACTCTTACGCTAATATAACCGATGTCAGACGAATGGTGGTTCAGCAGAAGGAGAAGAAGGCCAACAAGCTTCTTTGAAGAGTTCGAGTCTATGATTGAGGAAATGCAGAGGGAGTTTATGGAGGAGCTGAGAAGGATGATGGACTACATACCGAGAGAGCTGGTGAGAGAGACCCGAACACCAACAGGTGTGAGAAGACAGTACGGGCCTTTTGTGTATGGTTACTCCATCACGATAGGCCCCGACGGAAAACCTGTCTTCAGACAGTTCGGAAACATACTGCCTTCTGCCCTGCCCAAAGGAGTTGAGGTCAAGGCGGAGAGAGAGCCATTGGTAGACATTATAGACGAAGATAAGTCGGTGAAGGTTGTTGCGGAGTTGCCTGGAGTTAGGAAGGAGGATATCGAGCTGTTGCTTGAGGGTAGGAGGCTTACGATAAGGGTTGACACAGCTGAAAGAAAATACTACAAGGAGTTGGAGCTGCCTGCTGAGGTTGAGAGCACGGGGATTAAGGCCGAATACAACAACGGAGTTCTCAGCGTTACCCTGCCTAAGAAGGAAACCACCAAACATAAGGGTGAGAGAATCAAAGTGGAGTGATAAAACTAAAATTGTTTGTTTTTTAAACACAGTTAAATAAAGCAACGATTCCCATAGGTCAAGAAATGGCTAACACAAAAATTTCCTGGATGATAGGAGGCGCTCAGGGCACCGGTGTGGACTCGTCAGCGAACGTTTTCGCCCGAGCAGCAGCTATTTACGGCCTGTATGTTTTCGGAAAAAGAGAATATTACTCAAACATAAAGGGAGAGCACAGCTATTTTTCCGTTGTCATCTCCGACAAACCGGTTCGGTCTCACATGGATGAGGTTCATCTTCTCGCCACATTCGACTCTGAAACCATCATAAGGCATGCATGGGAGGTGGTTGGAGGAGGCGGTATAATCTATGATTCGATGGCCGTCAACGAGAAAATAACTTCAATCCCCACTTTGGAGAAAAACGTTCTCGAGAGGATTCAGGCCAGACTTTCAAGGGAACAGCTGGGTGAAACGGTTGGAGATGTTTTGGAGGTGGCGCGTCGGAACGGCGTAAGATTGTATCCCATACCATACATGGATCTTCTTAAGAGGGTTGGCGAGCTTACGGGTGAGAAACAGCTCAGTGCTCTCGCAAGAATGACCAACACAATAGCCGTTGGGGTTTCCCTCCACCTGCTTAACATACCGTTAAACCATCTCGAGACGGCGCTGGCGCAGGTTTTCAAAGCTAAGGCGAAAGTTGTGAAGTCCAATCTTACCGCCGCCGAGGTAGCGACGGAATTCGCTCAGAAAACATTTCCGCCGGACTTCCCCTACCGTGTCCAACCACTGCAGAAACAACCAAGGCTGTTTATCTCCGGAACCTCCGCCGTCGCCCTTGGAAAAATTGTGGCTGGATGTAGATTCCAGACATACTATCCCATCACGCCGGCGGCCGATGAAAGCGTTTACCTCGAGGACCATCAAGTTTTCAGCCTCAGAGACGCGCTTCCACACCTCGAGGAGGCTGAGGTTCTTAACGGACATGGTTCAATTGTGGTGGTCCAGAGCGAGGACGAAATAGCTGCTGTAAACATGATATCGGGAGCGGCCTTGGCTGGTGTTCGAGCTTCCACCGCAACTTCAGGGCCAGGGTTCGACCTCATGGTTGAGGGTGTTGGATGGGCAGGGATGAATGAAGTGCCTATAGTCATCACCCTCTACCAGAGAGGCGGGCCGAGCACAGGTCTCCCGACCAGACATGAGCAGGGAGAGCTACTCTTCTCGATCTTCGGCGGACACGGAGAGTTTCCCAGAATAGTCTTGGCCTCAGGGGACATAGAGGAAGCTTTCTACGATGTGGCAAAGGCGTTCAACTACGCCGAAAGATATCAAACACCTGTAATCCACATCCTTGACAAGGCTCTGGCGAACAGCACTATGACAGTCGACGTGTTTGACACCAGTAAAGTCCTGATAGACCGTGGGAAGACACTTAACTCCTGGGACAGTTCCCTCGGTGTCTACAAACGTTTCAAATTTACGGAGGACGGCATATCACCACGCACTGTTTTAGGTACTGAGAACGGAATTTTCTGGAACACAGGCGACGAGCACGATGAGTTCGGCCACATAAGCGAAGAACCTTCGACCAGGGATAGAATGATGGAGAAGAGGATGAGGAAGCTTGAGATAGCTGATGCGGAAATCCCAGACAGCGAGAGAGTTGTCATATACGGAGACCACGACGCTCCCTACCTAATAATAAGCTGGGGGTCCACCAAGGGAGCTATACTGGATGCTTTAGAGTATCTTCGGACGGAGGGGCTGAGGTTCGCCTTCACCCAGATAAAAGTTCTAAACCCGTTTCCCACAAGGTTCATGCAAAACCTGATCCCCACCTACAGAAAAGTCATCTGCGTCGAGCAGAACTACACGGGACAGCTGGCCACGTTACTGAGAGCCCGAACAGGATATCCAGTAGACCACCTAATATGCAAGTACAACGGTAGGCCTTTCTCTTTCTCGGAGATGAGAGACGGGCTGAAGGAAGCAGTGATTCGCGGCAGCCCTAGGATAGTTAAGAGGAGCGGGGGGTGAGAAGCCATGGCGGTTAGACTGTCCATGATGTCTTTCCGAACAGCCGTCCACAACGACTGGTGTCCAGGCTGCGGAGACTTCGGCATACTCTCGGCCATACAGATGGCTTTGGCCGACCTTCAAATTCCGCCTCACATGGTGGCGGTCTTTTCGGGCATAGGTTGCTCCGGTAAAACGCCTCACTACATCAACGCATTCGGCATACACACGCTTCATGGAAGGTCTTTGCCTTTCGCAATAGGTGCGAAGCTTGCAAACCCAAGGTTAACCGTCATAGCCGTCGGCGGAGACGGAGACGGACTAGGCATAGGCGCTGGGCACTTCGTAAACGCTGGCAGGAGAAACGTCGACATAACCTACATAATCCACGACAACGGCGTCTACGGGCTGACGAAAGGACAGGCCTCGCCCACGCTCGCAAGAGGGCTCAAGACAAAATCTCTGCCCAAGCCGAACATTAACGATGCAGTAAACCCCATAGCTATCGCGGTTGTTTCTGGATATACTTTCATAGCTAGAGGATACGCCTACGACACCAAGCACCTCAAAGAGTTGATCAAGGCCGGAATTCAGCATAGGGGCTCGGCTTTCATAAACGTCCTACAGCCATGCCCTACCTACAACGACATAGCCACAAAGGAGTGGTACGGTGGCGAGGACAGGCTGGTGGACGGTAAGCCAACGCCGAGAATTTACAGGCTTGAGGAAACAGGCTACGACGCCGAGGTTAAATCCAGCAGCGAAGAAGAGGTCAACGCCAAGAAGCTCCAAGCAATAGCCAAGTCTTTTGAATGGGGTGACAGAATACCTGTCGGCGTTTTTTACAGAAACCCCTACGTACCCAGCTACGAGGAGAGGATATCAGAGCTTAACAAGGACTATATGTCAGCCCCGCCTGCTGCACAGCGTCTTTCCACCCCGGATGGGAGGCCGCTAGCTTCAATTGATGACATCATCAAGGAATTTATAGTTTAGGTATCATACCAATATTTTTCAAACATAAATAAAGGCTTATGCTAGGATTAAGCAATGAGCCAGCAGGAGGTTCACATAGTGTTGGTCAGCGACGAGCCCTCGCGTGTCTATCCAGCATTCCAGCTCGCGATAGGTGTCGCATCCATAGGTCTGAAAGCACAGATATACTGTACCCAGAAGGCCTTGAACATCCTCCGAAAGGGAAAGGCAGTTAACATACAGCTGCCGGGTTATCCGCCGTTTGACAAAGTTTTGCGAGACGCCGTCAACATTGGCGTCAAGGTTTTTGCATGCGCTGTGTCAAGAGACGTGCTTACGAAAGAAGGCATAACGGAGGAAACTGTTGAGGAAGGCGTAGGCTTGGAAGATCTAGGCTTGTTCTTAAAACAGGCCCTGCCCGCGGCGAAAAACGGGGGAATAGTATCATTCATTTAGGTGGAGGGATTGCGTGTCGAAATCATGCGCACCCAGAACTCGCGCTGGCTTCTCGAGACACAGCCATCTGTCGCTCTGGATACACGGGGTCAGATATGCCCTTACCCTATGGTTGAGACGAGAAAGCTCTCGGAGAAGATGGGGCAGGATGATGTTGCGGAGATAATAACAGACGTTGAATCTACAGCCAAGAATTCCATACCTCTCGTCTGCGAATCGCTAGGGCTCGACTACGTCGTTATCAGAGATAATGAGTTCTGGCGTGTGAAAATCTCTAAAAAAGGTTTGGCATAGACCTTTCATCCATCGCATATATATGCTGAGAACAGGCATCCTATACTGAGAAGTCATGAAAAGAATGGTCGCTGCAACGGTTTTGCTGGCGTCCCTGGCGACGTTGGTGGCTGGGTTAGCAGCTGTCAACGCTTTGGCGGCGTCCCACGCTGTGGGCCCATCTCATCGATGGGGCTGGGGAAGGGGAGGCGGTGGTTTTTGGCATAACTACACCCAAGTGACAATTTCTGAGGATGCAGTGGAGGGCGTCGTAGTTGATGCTGACTGGGGTTACTTGGTTGTCAATACAAACAACGGAGAGGTAAGGCTGGCTGCGCCGCATCTCTGGACGGTGCAAGGACAGAGAAAGACTTGGTTCAAGCTTTTCGCCGACGACAGCCTAAACATAGGCGACAGAGTTAGAGCCACTGTTCTCAGCATAACGGTGACTAAGCCAAGCGGAGTCACCACCACAGCACGCATACTCAAAAGCATATCAGACCTGTCAACGGGGGTCGAGGCATCAGCCATTCTTCCACAGAATCTGCCCTCCACTTCCACAGCCTAAAACCCACAACTTTTTATTTTCTTCGCAGTCCACAATCATGGGTTGATGGTTCCAACACTGTTAAGATTGGATATTCTGTTCGAGGCTGTAAGCTTCGTATTCAGCGTCATAATAGCGTCTATAGCCTTCCTAGCATGGCGTAGAGTTGGAGCGAGGTCTCTCTTCCTTTTTTCACTCGGTTTCTATCTGATGGCAGCAGCCATGATAGCTCGTGTCATCTTGGTAAGCTGGGCTTTTACTGCATCTATCCCAACACCGCCGCTGCGTTTACTTCCACTCCTAGTCCTTCAGGTTCAGGAGTTTGTTTACTCGGTTGTGAGGCTCAGCGCCTACGTAGTCTTTCTCTATCTTTACGCAGCCTATCCTTTGAAGAAAACCAGTGGAGCGGCTTTACTGGCTCCAGTATCTCTCATATACAACCCTCTCTTCGAAGCTCTTTCGGCCGTCATGCTGATGTTCGTCGTCTACCAGCTACTAAAGGTCTCGGACGAAAACCGTTCGAACTATGTTTTGATAGCGTTCACGCTGCTTTTGGTAAGCCATCTACTCTTCTTCCTGACGCCTTTATCGCTCCTGTTGTATCTCGTGGCTCATTTTGTCCAAATGGTCTCGCTGGCTTTCTTCCTCACAGCTGTGTCGCTGGTGCTCAGGCATGGTGAAAGACTATCGTTCTAAAGCTAGAATATACGCCGACATACTAGAGTCTATCGCCTCGCAAGGATATGCGAGACCAACTAAGATAATGACGGACGCTAACCTCTCTTACGACAGGCTTGTCAAATACCTGAACATACTTCTGGAGAAAGGCTTGGTCGAGAAAACAGGCGATCCTGAAACCTTGTACACAATAACTGAGAAAGGGTTGAACTATCTCTCGGAGTTTAGACGTTTTGAAAGTTTTGCCGCGATCTTCGGTCTGAGGCTGTGAAGATGAGGGTTATGTGGTGGCGTGCTGTGTTTTCTTCTTGACGATTCTTATCCTGCACAGCAACGAGTCGCCGTCCTTTATCTCGAAGATTTTCCTAATCTCCTCAGGGATTGTTATCCTTCCCCCTGCTGTTACCTCTGCGAAGAACGGTATGTCCTCCTCGGATATTTCAACCATTTTTGCGTCGCATATAACGTTAAAGCGGCTTAATAACTTCACTCAACTCTGACTGGGCCGCCCACCCCTGAAAGAATGGGCTTGAACCCAAAGTCCTTAACCCTGCTTAAAACGTAGCCAGAGTCTTCTGGATGAACGTTTATGAAGACCGTAGGCCCGGTCTGCATCGAAAAATAGCACTCCACCCCTTCCTCTCTCAGCCTCTGGACTTCAGAGATTATCCTCACGCTCCCGTCTGTAGCGAGGATGAGTCTTTTCGGACCTGTAGCAGTGGCTGCATGGAGCTCTATTGCGTCGAGCTCCTTGAGCTCACCGAAGGTTTTGAAATCACCTTCCTTGATGGCCTTCTCCATAACATCGCATCTAAGACTGGCGTTTTTCAACCTTGCCTCGAAAAAGGTGGACAGCTCGGCCTCCCTGTGAGCCTCTTCTGTCGAGTATTTTGACGAAAGAGGCACAACGACAACCTTGAGCGGAAGGTCTTTCTCGTCGGCAAAGCAAACAGCGTAAGAGTCTTCGTCTGAAGTTCCCGCAAACCATCTAGCATACTTCCCCACAACGCTTCTGCAAGCTGAGCCGGCCAGCCTTCTAGCTATTCTCGAGACCAGACGCATGTCCCATCCATAGATTTTATGCAAGCCTGATGCCTTGTAGGCTGCTGCTGCCAAGGCCGCGCCTGCCGAGGAAGAAAAACCCAAGCCCTTAAACCTGCCCTTAGGTATAGAGTTGAAGGAAACAACCCTGAAGTTCTCGGAGATGTCTGCGAGTTTCTTAACCTGGTCAACCACATGACGTATTCTTTCAAACTCTCTACCCGACACAGCCACGTTGTCTATGAAGGCAGCATCCTCTCCAAAATCGCCGAACTCAATTTCGGTTACTGTTGTGAAAGCATCTAGGTTTACAGATATGCTGTCGTGGTAGGGTATTCTGAAAACCCAGTCCCTAAGCCCGTGGTATTTGATTAAGCCCTCCATGGTGTGAGCTGTGGCCCGTGCCTTCAAACTGCCCGCCTACGTGAACTTAACATCGATGAAACGGAGGGCGAGGCTTTGTGCTTCGGCGGCGACTTTTTCACCGTTCAAAGCCCTTCTGAAGAGCTTTGCTATCGCTGACATCTGTTTAAGCCCCATGCCCCTTCTCGTCACCTCAGCGGTTCCAACCCTAACCCCATGTCCACCAGAATTCGCGACCGTTCAAGAACGTCCCTAACTTTAACAGCCTCATCTTCCTTGAAAGACAGGTATACTTGATGAGATTTAGTGTATCCATGAACTGTTTTAAAGGGATTAAAACCGTTGTTTTCAAGAGAACGAGCCAGCTCAGCGGAGTTTGACACAACCTTCTCAGCATATCTAAGTCCATTCCTTTTCATCTCGTCAAGAGCAACGGCAAGCGCTGCAACCCTGTTGAAGTGTATGTTGTCGACAAACTTGTGGAAAGTAGAGGCCTCGACCTGTTTTGCAATTTTTTCATCGTTTGTTAGGATTATGCCTCCTTGCGGTCCGAAGAAAGATTTATGCGTGGAACCTAGCAGCACATCGGCCCCCTCTTCGAGAGGCTTTTGAAAAACTCCGCCCGCTATTAGTCCGAGCACGTGAGAACCGTCGTAAACTACGCGTCCGCCGTAGGAGTGAACGAATTCAGAAACCTCCCTGACTGGCATGGGGTACAAAAACAGGCTCGCTCCGAGAACAACCACATCAGGCTTTTCCTTGCTCAGTATGTTCAAGGCTTCTTCGGTATCAACTTGTACGTCGGCATAGGGAATATTTACAACCCTACATCCGTAGATCTCTGGAATCTTGTCGGGCAAAAGACCGGGGTAACCACCAGCTGAAGAGTCTACGCAGGCTATCTTTCCACCTTTTCCACACAAAACGTATAGACAGGTCATCAAGGCAACGTGGCCTGAGAGAGGTGTGACATTGACGTGCTCTGCTTTGAAAACCTGCTTCCCAAGCTCCTCAGCCAACATCCATATCTCATTTATCTTCCCCGTCCCCGAGTAAAACTCTGGTCTGAAGCCGTATCTCGAGGCCATGTCTGACGCTAGGGCCCTTTTAGTAGCGGGACTTAGCACTTTCTCGCTGGCTATCAGGTTTAGACACCCCCTTCGGTACCTATCGTGCTGTAGAACTATGGCATATGGTTTAGGTTCCATGCTGTTTAACACCCATTCGAGGGATATTACTGTATTTTACACAAGAGCGTACCGGGTGTCAGCCTTGACGACCCTCAGCGTAACGTAGGTGTTAACCGACAAAACTCCTTCAATCTTCTTTATGCTCTCAACAACCTGTCTAACGTGGTTAAGGTCGTAGCCTATTACAACAGCTATCGCCTCATAATCGCCTGAAAGCTGGTAAATGTTGTAAACTTCCCTGATGGATTTAAGCACTTCAAGAACGTTTTCCAATTCGGATGGTTCAATTTTAATCATCAAAGCCGCTGAGTTTTTCAACCCTAGCTTTGCATGGTCGGTCAACGCTGTCACTCTTCTTATCACGCCGTTTTTCACCATTCGGTTGAAACGAAAACGAACGGTGTTTTCGCTTACTCCAAGCCTTCTACCTATTTCCGCGAAAGAAGCTCTACCGTCCTCGTAGAGGATTGATAGAATCTTTTTATCTAGGTCGTCGACTTCAGCCATTTTCATCCCATCTCACGATAACTCCTTTCTCGATGTTATGTTTTGACAGGTCGATAAAACGCCATCCCCTGCCCACGAACCTTATGGCGGCGACAGGTTTTGGGTTAAATCTTTCACCGCAGTGGGGGCATTTGATTTCAAACCTCTGGACAAACTCCATCAACCTCTCCACCTGTTCGGCAGTAAGCATGGCATACGTTTTCCCGCTACTCTTCACCTCAACTGCGAGAAACTCTCCATCGTCCACCGCCACAATGTCCGGCTTAGCCATCTTCCCCGAGCCGCTGCCGGGGGTCCTCAACGCGTAAAATCCTTTTTCACCCATGTCCACAAACTTTCTCAGCAGGCTATATTCGCCCTCGTATCCTATTCGGGCTTTGTAGCGGGGTGAATTAGGGTCAGAGGGTTTTCTAGGCATGGCCTTCTCTATCGGCTGCCTTCCAGCTGTATTATCTTTCTCTCCTGCCTGTCACGAGCAGGCGGGTTCTTCTCTATCTCGTTAAGCTCTATAAGCAACGGGCTTAGGAATCTGCTGAAGCTTGCAGCGTTCTTCATCCATTTTCTTTCAGATGGCTTGGACAGATAGCCTATCTCAACCAAGTTTGTCAGGAATGTTGAAATGCTTCGCCTCTTTTTCTCGTCTCTCGAAAGCGAGTCGGCGAGGACGTCTGTTAAGTCAGTAAGAGTGAAAGGTGTTTTACCGATGTTGGCCACGGCTGACAACACCTGCATGATCTCTTCCTCAGTCAACAACCTAGTCTTCCATTTCAACATTTTAACAACAGGGTTAACATCCCTCAAAAACATCACCCCTTGTAGAATCTTTGATGAAGGTAAACAGGGTCCACGGAGATGTCTTTCCCACAACCATTACATGTCGTTACCAGCAGTTCGCCGTCGTCCATGCATCTCTCTAACTCCATCTTAGAAGGAAGGACCAGAAGGTTGGTCGATTGACAGTATGGGCACTTTAGCCTAACCCTGACACCGCTGTCGTCTTGGAGTGGGATTGCTTTCTTCTGAAGCCTAAAGAAAACGGCAGATTGAATAGGGGCAGCTTCGGAGGAGACCGGTTTTGCAGCGGTGTATCGCTGCAGCTCGGTTTTCAGCTTTTCGTTCTCCTCCTCCAGCTGTGATTTCTTAGCAACAACCTCCTTAAACTCCTTCTCAAGCTTTTCAAAAACCCAGCGCGGTATGAGGTCGTTCTTTATGGCTGGAAGAACAAGTTCAACGACTCTCTTTCTGACATTTTCCACGAGAGGCTGCTCCAAAGGCTTTAGAACGGGTATCTCACCAGCCTTAACGCTGGCTACGTTTGCAAGCTGGCGTGAAAGCACCTCGAGATCCTCCCTTCTGACCAGCTCTGGGTTCTGGAGCAGCATCAACAGCGAACGAGCGGATGAGACCTCTTCCTCCAAAACCTCCACCGTCTCCCTTTTTCTCTCAATTTCATCATTAAGCCGCTCAAGCTCAGCCTTCTTTTCCTCTATAGCCTTGAAGACAACCTCCGCATCTCCCTTGAAACCTAATAAGGTCTCATATTCTTTAGCCATCTCCTCAAGTTTTTTAAAAAGTTCGCCATGTTTGGTTTCAAGCTCAGAAACCTTGTTTTCCAGCATCTCCCTCACCTGCTCAAGGTTTTCCAGCTCAGGCATCCACTGAGTAATTTTACGCAGCCTTTCCTCTTTTTCATCGAGCTCGGACTGAATCTTAGAAAGTTTCCTCTGCTGCTCCAAAACCTGCTCTTTAACAGCCTTTAGGCTATTTTCAGCTTCCTCAAGACGGGCGAATTGTTCGAACACCGTTTTCACATCAAGCCCTGCTTGAGACATTTTGGCAGCTGCTTTAGCAAGGTTTTCGAGATTATTTACGTCAACGGAATATTGTTCAAGCGTTTTGAGGACGGCGACGACTTTGTTTACTGTCTCGAGCGTGAGTTTGTGCTGCTCCATGTAAACCTTCAAGTCGTCTTCGATGTGCTTTCTTTTCTCGAGAAGCTCGTTTATGGCGTACTCTATCTTCACGCTCTCCCGGAACTTTTTCTCATAGTCTCTGACGAGCACGCTGTAGCTTTTTCCATACTGTTTCTCCAGCTCCCTAAGCCTTAACGCTGCTTTGACGTACTTCTTTACCTGACTAGGGCCCACGCCCATGTTTTTCAAAGCGGTCAGCAGTTCGGCTGTCTCATCTCCCTCCAAACCTTTCGCCTCTTGGCCATAGCCTGTAGAGCCGTCGTCCATAGTTGTCAAGTCTAATTCAAAATGCAATGATATAAGACTATAACTTCCCCACATTTTACATATAATTCGAAGGTGTCCAAGAATGTTTCTTGAGTATTGCTTTGATAACATAACCCTAAATAACCTCGAAGTATCTATAGGTTTAGTGGATAGAACTTGTCGCCAGCAGTTAAGTCAATATATATCTCCTTGATGCTGGGAGCAGAAACGATAATTCCACTATTTTTCCTTCTGCTCCTGCTTCTGATAATCCTCTCAGCATCGATAAAAATAGTCACCGAATATGAGCGGGCGGTCATTTTCCGTCTGGGACGGCTTATCGGCGTCAAGGGCCCCGGCGTCGTGATAATTCTACCATTCATAGATAGACGCCGCATCATAGACCTGAGGCTTGTCACGTTCGACGTCCCCAAACAACGTATTATCACGAAAGACAACGTCACAGTCGATGTGGATGCTATAGTTTACTTCAGGGTCACAGACCCGCAGATGGCTGTGCTGAAGGTGAAGGATTACTTTACGGCTTCGGCTTTGCTGGCGCAAACGACTTTAAGGGATGTGATAGGCCAGGTCGAGCTTGACGACCTGCTGACAAGACGCGATGAACTCAACAAGAGGATTCAGCAAATACTTGACGAGTCAACAGAGCCGTGGGGGATTAAAGTTACCACGGTGGCGTTAAGGGATGTTGTCATCCCAGAAATGATGCAGCGTGCCATAGCTAAGCAGGCTGAAGCTGAGAGGGAGCGTAGAAGCAGAATAATAGCGGCTGAAGGAGAGCTTATGGCCGCTGAGAAAATGGCCCAAGCCGCTGACTACTACGCACAGCATCCAATCGCACTACGTTTGAGGGAGCTTCAGACATGGAGCGAGATAGCCCGAGAAAAGAACATGATAGTGGTTACAGATTCCGGTACGAGAGAGCTAGGCACTATACTAGGGGTCATGGGAGCCAAAAAACAGGAATGAGATTTTTATTTGCAGCTTTCTTGCTTGCAGCCGTCCTTTCAGCAGCGGGCCAACAGCCTGCAATCTTATGGGTTGAGATAAACGGCTACATCTCGCCGGGGACAGCCACCTACGTCGAGGAAGCGTTAGTACATGCATCCCAGTACTCAGCTGTCTTGATCACCATCGACACTTTGGGCGGCCAAGCTGATGCGATGCTGAAGATAGTCGAAACAATTCAGCGTTCACCCGTCCCAGTAATAGGGTATGTCTACCCGGCGGGGGGAAAGGCTTTGTCGGCTGGGACATACATCCTTATGGCTACGCATTATGCTGCCATGGCTCCTGGAACGCTTATAGGCTCCGCCCAGCCTGTGTCGGGAGGAGAGCCCGTCACCGAATCTAAGGTTTTGAACTTTTTCGCCGAGAAGATGGGAGCCCTTGCCGAGGCCCAAGGCCGTAACAGGGACGAGGCTGTAAAAATAGTGTTGGAGAACAAAAACTTCAACCCTCAGAAAGCCTTGCAAACGGGTCTTATCGAGGCTGTGGCTACCGATGTGGAGGAACTTCTATCAAATGCCGACGGGAAAGTGGTTAAAACCCTAGCCGGCGAGAAAGTATTAAGAGTGAAAGGCCTGCCGCTTGTGAGGAAAGGACCGAGCATAACGGCGAGCGCTGTTGCTCTGCTCTCAGACCCGCTCGTCTCAAGCCTTTTGATAACACTGGGAATACTATTCCTTCTTGTTGGGCTCACCTCGCCAGGCTGGGGCGGTGAAGTGGCTGGAGGCTTGATGATAGTCCTAGGCTTGGTGGGTCAAGGCTTAAACATCAACATCGCTGGCGCTCTGCTGGCCTCCGTGGGCGTCGGCTTACTGCTGTACGAGCTCATGTCCCCAGGGTTCGGATTGGCGGGAGCTGGGGGGATAATCGCCCTCACAACAGGGATCATACTTTTGGGAGGATACTCTCCAGCTCCTACATTCGTCGCCCAAGAATGGCTCACTCAGTTCCAGACGACCGTGGTAGCTATAGCGGTGTTTTCAGCAGCTTTCCTAGGGTTTCTCGGCTACAAATCCTACAGAGCCCAGAAAAAAAAGCCTGAGGACTCGATGTCAAGATATGGCAGGGCCGTTGAACCGATTGATCCAGGCGGGATAGGCTATATCGTGGTGGACGGGGAATATTGGAAGGCGAAGGCTCTCAAAAAAGTGAGGGAGCAGGAAAAGGTAAAAATAGTCGGGCGGGAGAAAGGCGTTTTCATCGTAGAACCGGAGAACGCTACCTGAACGGCCGCCGTCTCTGGAAACCTCTCGACCTAAACCCGCCTCTCTCTCTACTTTCCTCCGAGAAATATCTCTCCTTCTGAGAAAGGTTGTTCTCCACATTTACGTTTGTTACCTCTATATCTGCGGGCTCGATTTTCCCAAACCTTCCTAGGTTCAGCTGCATCCTACCTTTAAACAACTTTATGAACCCGTTGGTAACCTTCACCGAACCACCTTCGCTGACAATGTCTATGTTGTCGTCCCAGAGAACCAGGGTTATGGCGCCTGTTTCATCAGCTATCAAAGCTTCAGTCAGCCGATGCTCTGTCTGGTCATACTGCGAAGAGACAACGCGTGGCTCTGGTTTCTCAACAACTTTTGCAACAAGGTTTACACTCCTTGAACGCGGGGTTAGGCTTCCAATCTTAACGAACTCGCTCAATTCCTTTGCTCACTCTTTGCAGTTATGTTCGTTATGTGAAATATATAAGTTTATGCCAGGCAGGCTTTAATCATCTCGTAAGCTTTTTCCTTCCCAAGGTCTTCAACCACAAAAGTGGAGAACCGCGGGCCGCTGTCCTGACCGAGCAAAATCCTGTAAAGAGTTTGGAAGATCAGCTGGGGCCTGATTTCGTGCTTTCGCGCTATCTCGAAAACTGAGGCTTGCAGCCCTTCAGCGTCAGCTACCTGTTTGATGGCTTCAGCAACCTCTGAAACAGCGGTTTTAACCGGCTCCTCCAAAACTATGCGTTGAATTGAAGGTTCTCCGAATGATCTGTAGTAGTTTATTGCCATTTGGGCACGTTCTGCCGCCTGTTCGTCAACCTTGTATCCGTAGCGTTTGAGCTTCGATAGGATGAAGTCGGTTTCACGCCCTTGAGGAGCTAGGGAGGCCAGAAAAACCAAGAGATTGTATGGTATGGTGTTCGGAGGGGTTTTCGGCGGATTAAGAAGATAGGCGTAAGAATAGAGTCCCGTTTTACGCGGGTCGCCTTTACCTAAATAGTGCTGCTGAGCGAGACGGTCCAGCTCGTTCATAAGTGCTGGTATCAGGCTTGGTGACACAACCCGTGTTCCTTTAATTCTCTTGAGCAGCAACAGCACGAGGCTTTGAGGGCTTGCATACCTGTACCAGGCGCTGGGCGTGAATACAGAAACACCTCTCGACTTCGAGATTTTCCTACGAGACTCGTCTAAAAACAACTCATACTGGACGTGCATGGGAGGCTCGAACCCGAGGATGTTTTTACATACCCAGTCGTTGACCTTGACGGAGTCCGCTAAATCCTTGCCGTATGCCTCAAACCTTATGTCTAACGCAGCCCATCTAGCAGCCCATTCCACCTTCCACGAAAGCTTCCCATCAGCCTTCGAGACATCAGCCTCGCCCTCGTAGCCGCATCCCTCAAACCACCTCTTCTTAATCCCAACCCCTTCGCAGACATAATGCACGTGGCCGGTTTTTTCGTCGAAGGTCTTTGCATGCGTCGTGTAGATCCTCCCGCACGAACGGCATAATGGAAAATACGGTAGCATTGTCTTGAACTTCTGCTGTCCTGTGAGCTTCTCTATGATTTCGCCGATGCTCTTCCAGTTAGAGAGTATAGTGGTTATTTGTTTCTTGAGCGACCCGTCGCCGTACATCCTGTACCCACGTAAAAGCTTAGCCTCTATCCCAGCTTTTGAAAGAGCTTCTAGGAGCATGTTTTCCATGTGGACGGCGTATGATTCGTGGCAGCCGAAAGGGTCGGGTATCAGCGAAACGGGCTGGAGCAAGTATCTCTCATATTCTTTGGGTATCTCGGCGGGCACGCTTCGCAGCCCATCCATGTCGTCGGCAAACTGGACCATTTCAGAGTTGTAGCCGAGGTTTTTGAGCGCGAGGGAAACCACGTAAGCCCTGACAGAGTCTGACATGCTGCCTATGTGTACGAAACCCGACGCGGCTATCCCCGCCTCAGTCCGCAGCATCTCTAGACTCCTTCCTAACGACTTTTCTCTCTCAACAATCCGCCAGGCCAGCTTGTCTATCCACGTGCCAAGCCCTATCAGCTGTTTCTCGTCCATTACCCGAAAGAATTCTTCATGGTATTTGTTATACCTTAACAGCCCACACACAGCGAGCCCATGGAACATAGCGGGTTTTGAACCCGGCCATCCTAAGCCTCTCCATAACCCCCACGTAAATTTTCACACCTTTTTTAACGCCCGGCTGCCCCACGTAATGGACCAAGACCCCTCCATTCCTTAAAACCCTGTGAAGCTCACGGTAGAAATCCAGCGAGTATAGGTCGCCGGCTATCCTGATGGTTGGCGGGTCGTGGACCACGGCATCGAACACCATCCTACAACGGGGTAGGAAATCTAACGCATCCCGCAAGACAATCTTGACACGTCTGTCGAACAGCTCCCTAGACCAAGGGTTGTATGAGGCCATTTCCAGCACGTTAGGGTCTTTTTCAACGGTCACTACACGGCAGGCGCCCTTCCTGAGGGCAGCTATGGATGTGTAACCGAGTCCCGTGCAAACGTCTAAAACTGTGGAGTTTCTGAGGCTTGGAAGGAGACTAACCTTCTGCAACGCATCCTGCTCAGGAGGGGTGTCGATCGTTCGATGCATCCTGATGCCGTTGATCTCAAGGGTTGGTGCATGCCCCCACTCGGGGAGGACCATTCTATAAAAGGAGCCGTCGAACCAGCTAAGCCTTTGGGGCTTTCGTCTGAGTATGAAGACGTCCTCTGAACTTTCCGCCATCTCCTCCAACTGCCGCCAGCCGACCTTAATTCTGTCGACACATATCCCATTTTCGCTCAGTAGACAAGGTCTACGCGTCAAACCTATGTCCAGCGAAACCTCTGCCTCACCCTTCTTCCCCTTCAGCCCCAGTATTCGCTGTGCCTCCACACCAGCCAAAATAGGTATCTTGCGAGGCTTCCACAACCATAATCAAAAATAAAGCATCAATATTTAACCAAGCATGCTCGGGAACAGACGGGTTGAAAGCAGTCATAATGATGTCCTCTGAAGACATCGCTGCAGCCAACATTCTAAAAACGTTGAAGGAGAACTTTGGGTTCGTTGAAGATGCTTCTCCAAACGTTTACCGTGGAAAAGAAGTGGAAGCGGTGGTTGTGAACGAATCCATGCTCCACGCAGATAAAGCAGTTGCCTCAGTCAACGCAGACCTGATAGTCGTAGCCTCAAAACATGTCTCAGAAGCTGGGCGAAGATGCATTTTAGTCCATTCCACGGGAAACTGGGGTGAAAAAGCCGACTACGGAGGCAGGCCGTGGACGCTTTCCATGACCTCGGCGGAAGCTGTTTACAGAGCGGTTCACGCATGCCTTCAGGCCGTCGAAAACGCAGGGCTCACAAACGTTGAGGTCGGACTAGAGGCAACACATCACGGACCATACTCGGAAAAACCGTTGATATTCGTTGAAGTGGGTTCATCGCCGGAGAGCTGGAGAGACTTGGAAATGGCTGAGGCCGCCGCCGAAGCATGCGTCAAGATATGCGGCCAGAAAAGCGGAAAACCCACGGTCAACGCTGTCGGGTTTGGCGGAGGCCATTACGCAAGAGATATCTTCAAGACAGTTTTGAAAGGTGACGCGGCTGTAGGCCACATAGCCTCGAAACATCATTTCCCGCTGCCGGAGAAATTGATAAGCCAAGCTTTTGACAAAACTTTGGAAACCCCTCGAACAGCCCTCGTCGACTGGGATGGCTTGAGGGCGGAACACCGTTACAACCTGCTTAAAGAGCTCGAAAGGCTCGGCGTCGAAGTCATCAAAGTTTAGTTATGTTAGCAAGCGTTTATATACCGATGAGATAGATGGTTAATCGGTAATGCTGCTGCCCGCTGAAATAGAGTCGAAGGTTACGATACCGATGATCAGGGCTCTTACTGCGAAGAAGCTTGTTTACGAGAAAAACTTCACGCAGGAACAGGTGGCTAAGGTTCTGGGGGTTACTCAGGCAGCTGTGAGCAACTACTTGAGAGGTGTTCGGGGATGGTCGGTTGAATGGGAGAGGAACGAAGAGCTGAACAAGTGGGTAGACTCCGTCGTGGAAGCCGTGTTGAAAAACCAGACGAAGGAAGAGGTTGCTAGAAGGATTAACGAGGCTGTTAAAAACATACGTAGCATGCGTATGCTATGCGAGATACACAAGAAGCTTGAGCCGGATATAGACATAGATTCCTGCAACGTCTGCGTCTAAGACTTAAGCATTCTGTTTGACATTTTCAAGACCTTCTCGACGAGCTCCTCTGGGTTTTTTCCGAAGAGGTATGTCACTGGCTCGTATCCTATCCCTCCTCCATGAAGTACAGCTTCGACAACCTTTTCTCTGAAACAACTTTCAACATCCTGCAAAACCTCCTCTTCTGTCAAAAGCTTGGAACGCGGCTCAACCTCAGCCCACTCCACATCCATTCCCTCAAGAATTCTCCTCACCTCTTGGTTGTATTTTATGTTGATGGCAGACCGTACAGAGGGGTTGTACAACCTAACTCTTAGGAGTACGGTGGCGAGGTGGCGTGAGCCGCCGAAAGATGGTCTGCCAACAGACCTCACACGACCGTCGACCACCACTATGCGGCCAGCCACGCCAGCCACGTCGTTTATTGTCTCAGCCTTCCGAAGGCAGAATACTATGTTGGAGCCTACCTCAGGTATCAGCTTTTCAAACATTACAGATGCCTCAAGCCTTTTAACACATCTGTCAAGAGCTCGGAGAACAACCATCCTTTCCTCATCCAAAAACCTATCGAGCGACGGGGACATGCAGATGTCGCAGTCGGATAGCTGGGGATGCATGCTTCGATGGAAAGCGCATAACCTTCCCTCGGAAAGCAGGCCACGCCAGAACGAGTAAAGTATGCCGGTGGACTGAGCCGGGTTCTCAGCCAAAGCTTCACAGAGAATTCCAGCCAGCAACAATGCTTCGTTTCTCTCCATACCCATCTTCTCCAAAGCATTCAAGTAGCTTCTTTCATCCCGCCGCAGTATTTGGCTTACCGCTGCCTGAGTTACGCCCACCATCTTGGCTATGGTCGGCTGGCCTACGCCGTTTCTCCTCAGCATGTGGACAACAACACCTCTTACCGCAGGCAGGAAATACCTAGCCATCATCTCGCAGGGCGGGAACACGCCTGTAAGACGCGCTGGATGTTTATAAAGCAGAGGCATGTTAAAACCTTTAGATGGATAAGCATGACATGGAGCTACCCCAGTACGTGGCTATAGGCAGGGGGCTTGAGCAGACGATTGTCCGAAGGCTGAGGAAACACGGTTACCGAAAGTGTGTGATGATAACCAGCAAAACACCGTTTAAGCTGTATGGGTTTAGGCTTGTGGAAGCTGCTGGAGACGACTTGCTCTTTGAAGTCAGTTATGTCGACGAGCTGTTGGTGAATTTTGAACCATGTGCTGGGAAGGCTAGGTCGGCTGACGTCGTCATGGGCTTGGGTGGAGGAAAGGTTGCTGATGTTTCGAAAGTCGTTGCAGAGGTCGCTGGGAAACCTTTCTTCAGCGTGCCGACCGTCGCATCACACGACGGTATAGCCAGCCCCATGACCTCCTACCGGCAGAACGGCCAAGCGTACTCGAGAAAATCTGTCATGCCGTCTGAGGTTTTCGCAGACATGGATGTGATAAGCCTAGCTCCCCGTAGATACTTGTTAAGCGGATGCGGAGACCTGCTGGCTAAACACAGCGCCGTAAGGGACTGGTGGTTGGCGCACAAGGTAACAGGCGAGTATTACGGCCGTTATGCAGCTCATCTCGCCTACTTGAGTGCGTCGGTTGTAATGAAGTCGGCTAAGCTGATAGCGGACGGCTCTTTGGAAGGTGTCCGAACCGTGGTGGAGGCGTTGATAAGCGCCGGGGTTGCGATGGGCGTTGCAGGAAGCAGCAGGCCATGCAGCGGAAGCGAGCACCTCATCGCACACGCTTTAGAAAATTTGATGGAGAAGCCGCCGCTGCACGGCGAGAGATGTGGAGTGGCTGCCGTCTTCACCTCATACCTCCATAAAGGTAACTGGAAAAAACTAAGGGACAGCCTAGCCATGATGGGCGCGCCTACCTGCCTCGAAAAATTGGGCGTAGACACCGACCTTTTCATAGAAGCTGTCGAAAAAGCACCGCAGATAAGGCCTGACAGATACACAATTCTCCACAGGAGAAAGCTCAGCAAACCAGAGATAGTCAACATCCTGTCCGAAACGCAGCTTATCTAACATATATTATCTGCCTGTGCCGAAATTGCTGCATGGAGTACCGGTATGAATATGACACTCTTGGGCAGATGAGGATACCTGCGGACGCGTTGTACGGCGCCCAAACCGCCAGAGCCGTCGAAAACTTCCCGATATCGGGTTTGAGGTTTCAACGTCCTTTCGTAAGAGCTCTGGGCTTAATCAAGTATGCTGCCGCAGAAGCCAACATGCAGCTCGGACTCCTCGACAGAAAAATAGGCGAGGCAATAGCGAAGGCGGCGTTAGAGGTTGCAGACGGTCTTCACGACAAAGAGTTTGCCGTAGACGTTTTCCAAACCGGATCAGGTACGTCGACCAACATGAACGCAAATGAGGTCATAGCCAACAGAGCTTTAGAGATACTGGGTGAGAAAAGGGGAGACAAGAAGACAATTCATCCAAACGACCATGTGAACATGGGCCAGTCGACCAACGACGTCATACCAACAGCCATAAACGTTTCAACCGCTATACTGATAAAGGAGAAACTGGTCCCCGCCTTGGAAAAACTTGAGAGAGAGCTGGCGAAGAAGGCTGAAGAATACAGTGACGTTGTCAAGCCTGGGAGGACTCATTTCCAGGACGCCGTCCCGTTGACCTTCGGCCAAGAGTTTTCAGGATACGCAACCATGGTGAGAAAAGGCAAGGCGAGGGTTTTGAAAGCCTTCGAAAGTGTTCTCGAGCTTCCCATAGGGGGAACAGCTGTAGGAACCGGGCTTAACACGCATCCAGAGTTTGGAAAGCTTGTAGTGGAGAAGCTGAGACAAATGACTGGCATAGATTTCCGACTGGCTGAGAACAGGTTTGAGGCTATGGGAAGCAGGGATTGCTGCCTTGAAGTCTCCGCAGCCCTACGGAGCCTGGCAGTATCGCTACTCAAGATATGCGGCGACCTGCGAATCCTGTCTTCTGGCCCGAACACAGGGATCAACGAGATAGAGCTGCCCGCAGTGCAGCCAGGATCGTCAATAATGCCCGGCAAAGTCAACCCGGTTATCGTGGAGTCAGCTATGCTTGCCGCCGCACAGGTCATAGGATATGATAAGGCGGTTGAGGAGGCCTGCAAGCTAGGTGAGCTGGAGCTCAACATGGGGCTGCCGCTCATCGCCTACGACCTAGTTGAATCAATCGAGACGCTTTCAAACACCTGCGATAACCTTGCGGCGAAGTGTGTAGCAGGCATAAAGGTTAACGTCGAACGGGCTAGAAAGCTTGCGGAATCTAGTCCAGCGATGGTCACAGTTGTTGCACCACTCATAGGCTATGATGCGGCGGCCAAGGTGGCTAAGAAGATGCTGGCAGAGAACAAGTCTATAAAAGATGTTCTGGTTGAGGAAGACATCCTTAAGCCTGCTGAAGTGGAAAAAACTCTAGACCTTCTGAAGCTGACGAAAGGAGGCATTATAGGAAAAACTTAGGCCTGCCGAAGACTACCCCTGGCTTACTAAGATGCCGCAGCTGGCTCAAAACATAATCCCTGATCTCGTTCGGTGGAAGCAGGTCTCCAACTATTTCACCGTTCTCTATCAAAGGCTTCAACAAAGGTCTGACATCGGAGAAACAAACAGGACATGATTCTAATCTTTTATCCCACGGGGTAACAACGTCATGATAGCTGCTGCATCTGTAAACCTGCTTTCTGCCGGGCAGTTTCCCCCTCTTGGAAACGGGTTTCCCATCCCTTTCAACGATATCGAGAGAGAGGTCTATGGAGGCTGGGAATGCAATCGATGTCCCAACACCGAAGCCGTCGACTACATCCCTCAGCTCCCTAACCGTCTCCTCATCCACTCCACCGCTCAGAAAAATCTTGACATTCTTGAACCCGTTGATGCCAAGAGACCACCGCGTCTCTTCTATGATTTTACGGATGTTCCCCCGTCTGGAGCTCGGCGTATCCAGCCGGACCCCGTACAGGTCTTTTCCAAGCGTTTCAGCGGCCATGAGCGACTCAAACCTCTCGTCGGAGAAAGTGTCGACCAAAGCTATGCGCGGGACCTCAGGGGGCATTATCTCGTGAAAGAGTTTCCAAGCCCTCTTCTGGTCTCCCGTAGCTATTATCAAGGCATGGGGCATAGTGCCCATAGGCCTGACGTCCAGCATCTCGGCTCCAACAACCCCTGAAACAGCGTCACAACCCCCTATGTATGCAGCCCTGTCAACCATGGGGGTTACAGCTGGATGCACACATCTTATTCCAAAAAACAAAACAGATTTTTCGCTTGCAGCCATCTTAACTCGTGCGGCTTTCGTAGCCACGCTGCTGGCATGCCTCAGTATACCCAGAAGAGAAGGCTCGTAGACAGCGAAGTCCGCGTAACGGCCTTCAATGCTGATAACCGGCTCCATCTCAGTGAAAATAGTTCCTTCATCCACCGAGTAAACGTTGATGGGTAAGCCTTCAAGAAGCCAAGCCACCTCCTCAACACCCGCTAGAACAGCCCATTCATAACCCGGCGGCAGAGAATAGGCGTGTGTTTCAGCGACAACCGAAACATCCGACGTGGCGTTTCTCTCCATAATCGCTTTAGCCCTTTGAAAGTAAATATCGGTTACGTCGCCTCTCTTAATCCTATCGGGGGCAGCCACGTAAAGGGAAGGCTTTCTAGTCATTGTTCTATCTCAACCAAGTCTGAGCGTGTTAAAATACCTCTGTAAAGGAATGTGACCTGTCTGAGGGCGGCCTTCATGTCAAACTCGTTCAAGGCGGAGACGGCGTCCACTGGAATGTAGACGTTCAGCCACCGAAGGGCTGCGCTACCGGCGGTGTGAAGGACGCAGATGTTTGCAACCGTTCCTGTGACTATGAGGTTTTTGACGTTGTAAAGCCGTAGGTAGTGTTCTAGGGGTGTTCCGTAAAACCCGTCGTACCTTAGCTTTCTAACAACAATCTCCCCGGCAACGGGTTTAAGCTCTTCAACGATCTCAGCCCCCCAGCTGTCCGCCAAAGCATGTTCACCCCATATAGCGAACTCGGGATCATCCTTATTATGCCAGTCCTGGGTGTAGAAAACCTTCATGCCGCCTTTCCTAGCCTTGTCCAAAAGCCTTTTTACAGCAGGTATTGTTGAAGGTGCGGCAGGCACGTACAAGCGGCCGCTTGGGTGGCAGAAATCGTTTTGCATGTCCACTATTATCAGCCCAGAGTCTTTTGGACTTAGCTTTACCTTCTGGGGCGGTGGAATGTCCGCGTCCGCCATGGATGTTTAAATGCAACTCTAAAATAATAACGTTGCAGTTTACCTTAGCATGACCGCCACCAGCCAGATTCTCTCCAAGATTAACGAGCTTATCGAAAAGGAGAAGGATACAACTCTTTCAGACCTTTCCAAAATCGTCTCTCAGCCAAGCGTTTCCGCAAGAAACGAAGGAGTAGCCGAATGCGTCGAACTAGTCCAACAACTTCTTAAACGTGACGGGTTTGAGACTCGTCTGCTGGAGACTAGAACAGGAAGGCCTGCGGTTTATGCCGAGAAAAGTGGCGGTGGAAAACCCATCTTGCTTTACAACCATTATGACGTACAGCCTCCGGAGCCTCTGGAGCAGTGGCATACCAAACCCTTCCAGCTAGTTGAGAAAGACGGATTTCTATACGGAAGGGGTGTAGCCGACAACAAGGCCGAAATAATTGCAAGGCTAGCGGCGGTCCGCATCGTTGAGAAACTGCTGGGTAAACTGCCTGTCACAGTTAAGTGGTTTATAGAAGGAGAAGAGGAGGTTGGAAGCCCCAGCATTCCGGAGCTCTTAGCCAAGCACGCAACATTGTTCAAAGGCTCTACTGGATGTTTGTGGGAAGGGGGTGACGTGGTAAACGACACACCAAGCTTCTATCTAGGAGTGAAAGGAATGCTATACGTAGAGCTGAGCGTGAAGACAGCACAGGCAGACACTCATTCGATGTACGCTCCAATCATTGAAAATGCGGCCGAGAAGCTGGCAAGAATAGTGTTGAAGCTGAAAGATGAAAAAGGCCGCATAACTGTCCCACGCTTTTACAAAAACGTTTTAAAACCAACAAAATCTGAAAGGAAGTTGATGTCTTACGTGAAGCTGGAACCCGAAGCGCTCGCGAAAGCTCTGGGTGTCGAAAAACTAACGGTGAGGAAGATGGATTTGGTGGAGAGCCTCGTCTATCAACCCACGTGCAACATCGCAGGCATCGTATCGGGTTACACAGGACCCGGCCCCAAAACAATAGTGCCCTCAACAGCTGCGGTGAAGATAGATTTTAGACTTGTCCCAAACCAGGACCCTGAGAAGATTTTGAGAGGTCTGAAAAGAATGCTGCGTGACGTTGATGTTGTAGTTCATTCGATGGCTTACCCCTCTCGTATCAGTTTCGACGAGCCCATCGTAAAAATCGCCGTCAAAGCGGCTGAGGAGGTTTACGGAAGAAGGCCAAACATTCTTCCGAACATGTTCGGAACCGGCCCCCTGTACCACTTCACTAAAATGGGTGTGCCGACAGCTATGCTGACATCCCTTTCACATCCTGGGTCGAGTCTTCACGCTCCCAACGAAAACATATATGCAAGTCATTTCTGGAAGTCGGTTGCGCATCACGCGCTGGTTTTCATAAGAGCTGGCGAGCCAGCTTCATAGCTAGAACCGGATGACTGAATAGTTTCCTAGCCACCCTGCCTATATCAAGGCCGTTCGCCAAGTCCAGTATATCGTCGGCCTGGAAGATTTTAGCCAGAGTGTCTAGCTCCTCGTCCGACAGCTTTTCAACAGCCCTCATCGCCTTGAGGCTTTTTCTAATCCTAGTCAGCCAGTTTTCGTAGAGGTTATAGAACTGTGAGAGCCTCTGCTTGGATATATCGTCTTCTTTTACGGCTTCGGCGGCAACGCGTCCAGCGGCTAGGCCTGCTGCGACAGATGAATGGATTCCAGCCCCTGTCAAAGGTATAACGTGTCCGGCTGCATCTCCCACGAGCATGACGCCGTCGAAAACGCTTTCGGATATCGCACCCCCAATAGGAACTGGAGCTCCTCTGTAGTCGATTATTCTTGCGCTGGCTAGTTCGTCGCTGAACCTCTTCACGAATGCGTCGAGGTATTCTTTTGCCACACCCCCTCTGACTCCGATCCCCACTTCAGCCAATTTCTCGCTTCGGGGGAATATCCATGCATACCCACCCGGAGCCACCTTGTTGCCCAGATAAAACCTGACCGCGTCTGGGTGCTTAAGCTTGCAGTTAGCCATTATGTATTGGACCGTCGGTATGGGCTCAGGCCTCTCCGTGATGTTTAAGCTTCTTGCAACGGTTGAGTTGTAGCCGTCTGCGCCTATGACTACTTTGGCAAGGTATGTCTCCCTGTTCGTCTTAACCACAACCCTTGAATCCTCCCTCCTAACTCCGGTTACCTCTTCTCTCACATGTATATCGGCACCATACTCAGCGGCCTGAGCAGCTATCTCCTGGATGAAAAACGACTTGTTTATATTGTATCCTATCTGGGGAATTACAACCTCGATCATGCTGGGCGAATAAACGAGGGCGTAAGCTTCATGCATTACTATTCGTGGGCTCGGCTTAACTCCAGCGGTGACGAGGGTTTCCTTGCTCACAGCTTCTCCGCAGGGTTTGTTGGCCATTATCGTAGGATACTTCTCCAAGAGCAGGACGTCAACATTCTGGGATGCAGCAGCCTTGGCAGCCGAGACCCCGGCTGGACCACCCCCGACGACTATTACGTCGTGCTCGTGCATGCATGGTTTAAACGCCCAGTTTATTTAAACGTTGTTTGGACACGCCGCGGGGAAGCCGACATTTATATCATAGCCTTCTCAACGTGCTGCAGAAGATGGGAGACCCCAAGAGAATCCGTAAAAAATATGGGACCCCAGGCCATCCTTGGCGGAGGGAGAACCTTGAAGAGGAGCTGAAGCTGGTCGGCGAGTACGGTCTAAGGAACAAACGTGAGCTGTGGCGGTCCCTGAGCAAGCTGAGGAAATATAGAGCTATGGCCAGGTCCCTCTTCACAGTGGTGGGCGAGAGGCGTGTGCAGTTGGAGGCCAAGCTTATGGGCAAGCTTTATCGTCTGGGTCTGCTACCTCAAGGAGCCACTTTAGATGATGTTCTCAAGCTGACGGTCAGAGACATGCTGGACAGAAGGTTTCAGACCATGGTCTACAGGCTTGGACTAGCCAAAACAATTCTCCACGCAAGACAGCTGATAACCCATGGTAAAGTATACGTCGGCGGTAGAAAAGTAAGAGCCCCCAGCTACCACGTCCTGAGAGGTGAGGAGGAAAAAATTAGGCTTGCGGAGACTATTCCAGCGGTTGCGGGAGCAAAGGTGAGCAACCCACATGGCTGAGGAGAGCCGACCACAGGGGCAGAAACAGGCCGTCGAGCATAAAACACAGCAGAAATGGGGCGTTGTCCACATATACTCATCCTACAACAACATCATAGTACATCTAACGGATTTGACGGGGGGTGAAACAATAGCCAGGGCCTCTGGAGGGATGTTTGTAGACGCTGGAAGGCTTGAGCCTACGCCTTATGCAGGAATGCGGGCGGCTGCATACGTTATGGAGGCGGCGAAAGCGGCGGGGATAAACGCCGTACACATCCTAGTCAGAGCGCCGGGAGGAGTTAAGTCAAGGACTCCGGGACCAGCCACCCAGGCCGCCATCAGGACTATTGCAAGGTCTGGCGTGGCTATAGGACGTATAGAGGACGTAACCCCTATCCCCCACGACAGTGTCAGGAAGAAGGGAGGCCGCAGGGGTAGGCGCGTGTAAGAGATAATGCTTTATTCCCACTGTAACGTCTGAAATGATGGTGGTCTGTTGAGCCTTAAACAGGTTGATGTTTCTGGAAAACCTGTGCAGAGGAGGGAGGCCACGGCAGTGGGCAGAATAAAGCTCAAACCCGAAACCGTGGAAAGGGTTAGGCGGGGGTTTTTGGAGAAAGGCGACGCACTTCAGCTGGCCCGTTTAGGCGCAATCTTAGGAGCTAAATCAACGCCTCAGCTTCTACCCCTATGCCATCAGCTGAAGCTAGAAAATGTAGACGTGCATGAGAAAATCGGAGAAGACTATGTCGAGGTTAGTGTAAAGGTCGTGGCGTTTGAGAAAACAGGTGTAGAGATGGAGGCGTTAACGGCTGTATCTCTTGCATTGCTAAACATCTGGGATATCGTGAAGCAGTACGAGAAAGACGAACAAGGACAGTATCCGAACACAGAGATCTACAGCGTTAAAGTTGTTTCTAAGGTGAAGGCTGATGAAACCACACGAGCACCATAGGAGCGAAAGCCCGAAAAAACTGAAGATAGCTGTGATAACGGCGAGCAGCTCAAGGTTCTCCAAGAAAATAGGCGGCCAACCGTTCAACGACGAGTCAGGCGACAAAGCAGTATCCATCTTGAGAAATCTTGGACACGATGTTGAATACCTAGGAGTTGTCAACGACGACCTTTGGATGATAAGGAACACGGTCGTCAAAGCCTTTGAGTCGGAGTTTGACGTCATCCTCGTTACAGGCGGGACAGGCGTTTCCCCTAGAGACGTGACGGTAGAGGCTTTACGTCCCTTGCTGGACAAGGAGCTTGACGGCTGGGGGGAGATATTCAGGCTCGAGAGCTACAAAAGGATAGGTCCAGCGGCAGCTCTTTCAAGAACGATTGCAGGCGTCGCCGACGGAAAACTAGTCATAGCATTGCCCGGTTCCCCTGAGGCCGTCGGCCTCGCTCTAGAGATTTTCGGGCCGGAGCTACCCCACATAGTATACATCGCCAAGGGAAGACCAGCTTGAAAATCATCGTCCTCGGCTCAGGCAGTATAATACCCACCGAGGACAGGTTTGGAAGCGGTGTCTATGCTGAGACATCGGGCGTAAGCTTTCTGATAGATCCTGGACCCGGCGTTCTGGAGAAATTAAGGCGTTTAGGAAAGAAGCCTCAAGACCTCCACGCAGTTTTTATATCTCATTTCCACTTGGACCATGTCTCCGACCTCTTTCCACTGCTGATGCTTTGGGCCTACGACGTAGACGGCAGCCCGTCACCAAGTCCAAAACCCCTCCAGCTCATCGGACCCAGAGGACTCGCAAGACTTATCCAAAACATAGCGGTCGATATAGATGCATTCTCATACCTCTCTAAAACTATGGGCTGTCTAAGGTATACTTCCGTGAAGGAAATGTCTGACGGAGATTCGTGGCATTTGATGCAGGTGAAAGTTTCTTCAGCTGAGGTTGAGCACTACGACGGTGTTGCCTACCGTTTTGAAACAACCAAGGGGGTGATTGTCTACTCGGGTGATACAGTACCCGACGAAAGGTTGGTAAGGCTCGCCCGCGGCTGCGACATCCTCATACATGAATGCAGCTTCCCCCACGAGAAATTGTTAGGGAAACACACCTCTGAAAAACAGCTGGCGTCCATCGTGTCTAAGATAATGCCGAGAGTGCTGATTGTAACCCATCTCTACCCGGCGTGGCGAGGGGAGGAGGACAGGATTGAGAAAGCTATGGAAAACCTTGGTCTCGAGAAGCTTATCATAGCCAAGGACATGGCTTTCATAGAGATATAAATGGGCTTGCCGTAGCCGTCCTATGATTCTGTCAGACTTCGACCTGTGGAACTACATAAGGAGCAGGAGGCTGAAGATAGAGCCTTTCAGCGAAGACATTGTAAGGGAGAACGGGTTGGACCTCAGGATAGGACGGCAGGTCGCTAGGT
This sequence comes from Candidatus Caldarchaeum sp., assembly GCA_038896555.1. Classification (GTDB taxonomy): domain Archaea; phylum Thermoproteota; class Nitrososphaeria_A; order Caldarchaeales; family Caldarchaeaceae; genus Caldarchaeum. The sequence goes on from JAWACZ010000002.1 coordinate 66,773, forward strand.
TTAACAAAAACGACAAAATCTTCGACACAAGAACCTCTTCCGCAGACGATTTCTACTTCTTCGAGGAAGGTGATTCGTTCGTAATAAACTCGCGGGAACATGTTCTGCTCCATACTCTGGAGTATCTTGCGTTGCCGAAGGACTTGATGGGGTTCGTAAACCTACGGAGTAGCTACGCCCGCATAGGGCTCACAATCCCACCCACAATCATTGACGCAAACTTTGAGGGGGAGTTAACGATAGAGTTAGTGGGCGGAGATTTTCCCGTTAGGCTTTACAGCGGCGACAGGTTTCTCCACGTTGTCTTCGCCCGTCTCTCGTCAATAGTAGAGAAGCCCTACAGCGGAAGGTATCAGGGTCAGAGGGGTGTTAAGCTTCCCAGCTTCAGATAAATCCTCCAGCTATAGGCGGAAGGATAACCACCACATCACCTTCCTGCAGCCGCGTTTGGCGCCAGCGTAGCCTATCGAGGTTTTCATCGTTCAAGGCTAGTGCAAAACCGGTTTTTAGACTGCCTGCTTCAAACAGGCCGCTGAGCTTTTCGGCATACTTAGCTTTGAAAACTTCTATGAAATCTTGGACGGTTGCTCCTTCATTCAGTTCAAACTCCTCTGAATCCCTGCCGAGTTTCTCCCTCATGAATGCAAAATACTTAGTCTTTATTTTCATGCCCCTTCAAGCCAGGCTCCAGAGCCGTCAACGTAAACTTCCTTTTTGAAAAGCGCAGGCTCTCTTTTGTATCTTTCGACAGCCAATCTCAAGCCCTTGAAAACCTCTTCCCTGCTCTCCCCTGCTGCGGCCGCCATCACCACCGCCTCTCCGACTGCGAAGCTGCCGACCATATGCCAGACTCCGAGAAAACGTAAACCGTATTCTGCTTTCACTTCCTCGCACAGCTTTCTCAACGCCTTGTTTGCATGCTCCTCATAGGATTCCATGTAAAGGTTTTCCACATCTTTGACCCCCCTTCCACGTCTTTTCACGATCCCCACAAAAAAAGCTGCTGCACCACATGACCCGTCTGAAACCTCTCTCAAAACAGACTCAAACAGAGTTGAGAAGCTCAGCTCACCCCTGCTGTACACACCAGGCTTAGGCGTTCGCATCAACACTGATGCAAAAGACAGGTAAATTAGCTTTTTCGATGGCCAAAATTTTACAACGCTGTACAATCAGTAACTCGGCGTATTTTTCAGGTAAAAAAATTAGTCAGCCGACAAAAATTGGTGAATTTCTATGACGCCGATTCATCTTCAAGCAAACACTTTATAAGTTATGATTTTTGGAAAACGAGCGAGGTAAGTAGAGTAAGCGATGCTGGAAAGCAAAGCAATTCAAAAGCAGATAATCGGTAAACACGTCTTCGGCAACCTTTACGGATGCCCAGAAGACCTGCTCAGAGACCAGAAGTTCCTCAGACAGGCTGTCTTGGATGCGGTGAACGTTTCCAAGATGACGCTTGTCTCGATCAGGTCGTGGAAGTTCGGAGGGGAAAAGGGAGGCGTTTCCGTCATAGCTTTGGTGAAGGAAAGTCACATAACTATCCACACCTGGTACCAATACCAGTACGCCACTGTTGACATATACACTTGCGGAGAGGAGTCAGAGCCGGAGAAAGCCTTCGAGGTGGTTGTGCAGCGGCTTCGTCCAGAAAAATTCGTCAAACATATCGCTGACAGGTCTTCGACGTAAATCTTTTACCTTTTACCATAAGATACACTGCCTAACGGCGGTAAACTTCTTGTTTTATTTTTGAAACACCCTCAGAACAGACTAAGCCCCAGACCCTTAATTTAACAAGTATCGAATTATTCATCCAACTGTCCGATACCCCAACCGATTTGCTTAGTTGAGCCTGGATTAGCCGTACTCTGAGGATGTTTCCCAGCCACGAAAGCCGCTGAAAACCATCTAATGCAACCGCCGTTTACTTATCAGAGAGATAATAACTCGGTCTTTGTTGAAATGCAGTCATGGTTGGATTAACGCCTTCCTATTTTAATTTCATAGGTTGTTCGATTTTTCGAACGCTGGAAAATCGCTTAATCAACGTAAACGTTATAAGGTAAAACTTAACCCAAACGTTATGAAAAAACAGCAAGAAGAAATAGATGAGAAAAAACTGCGAGAAGCTGTGAAGCAAGCTTTAAGGCAGCCGAGGCTAGCATTCTACTCGCCGTTGGCAGCTGCAATCTTGAACTACAGGAAAAGCGTTATACCAAGGTACAGCATAAGCGACGAGCTGGCTAAGATAGTTGAGTCAGCCCTTAGACAAAAATATTCCAAGCTAACCGCTAAAGCAAGATTTGCTTTTTCGAAGGCTAGGCGATAGATTTCCTCCAAGCAACGCGGCAAAGCTGTCCAGTGAGCTCCAAGTTCTTGGGAACACGCTCAGGCGGCGGATTCATGAGCGAGCGCGCGACAGCCTCCAAGGCTTTGACGCCAGCTTCTTCAGGAGGTGTTCCAGCAGCGAACAACGTGGTGAACGCGCCAGTAAGGATGTCTCCGGCGCCTGTTGTTTCGTTCGTGATAACTGGTTCAACTACCTCTATGAGCGATAAAATATGAGGTCCTGTGAGAAGAAGCCCATCCTCAAAGCCGACCAAACAGATTTTCGCCCCTAGCTTCGCCAAGGCGGTGGCAGCATCCAAAACGTTTTCGCGGCCAGTCAAGGCAACCGCCTCCTCAGCGGAACAATGGATCACATCCGCCTCCCTGAATATTTCATCTAACGGAAGACCGCGTAAAAATATGTAGCCGTTGTTGTCCAGCTGCCTCAGAAAACCTTGAAGGTCCACTGACAAAACCTCTGTCCTCGACCGTAGTTGCATAACATGTTCTTTCCCAACCTCTTTGAATACAGGCGAAACTATCACAGCTTCAGTGTCCACGTTTTCGAGAATGTGTTGGGGGAGCGGAGGGCCTTGTGAAACAAGCCTAAGAACCCTCGCCCCATCTTTGAAAACAGGTTCGAAGACATAGGTGCTGGCATCCTCAACTTTTATGACGTTGGAGGCGTCAAGCCCAGCTTCCGCCAGTTTCTTCAGGAAATCGGCTGGAAAATCTCCTCCCACTGCTGAGTATAGCATGGCATAGGCTTTCGAAGCGTGTACAGCTGTGCCGGCATACCAGGGTGGACCTCCGATAATACGGGTTTTACCATGTGTGATGTCTATTGTGAGGCCCCCCATCACAGCAACTCGCATCAGTTTCTTTTAAAAGATTGCTTGATTTATGGGTTTGACGGAAAGATTTAATGGGTCGGATTTCGCAGCGGTTTGGGAATGGCTCAGACGATTGAGGTCGCCAGAGTCGAGAAACCAGTCCGAAGAGAAGTGAAGCAGGTTGAGAAGTTTAAGCAGGCGGGATACAGTATAGTGGGAAATCATTCAGCCGTCAAAGTATGTCACTGGACGAAGTCTGCTTTGCGCGGTGGAAAGATGTGCTACAAGAGCTGGTACGGGATAGAAAGCCACAGATGCATCCAGATGACTCCATCGCTGCAGTACTGCAACATGATGTGCGTCTTCTGCTGGCGTTTCCACACCCTCAACAGGGTCCAGCCCTTCGACGGCATCTGGGAAGAGCCTTCAAAGCTTCTGGACATGATTATCGCTGAACAACGCCAGCTTTTGTCGGGCTTCGGCGGCAACCCTAAAGTATCAAAACAGAAGTTTAATGAGGCTATGACGCCAAAGCATATGGCGATTTCGCTGGACGGTGAGCCAACTCTCTACCCATATCTCGCCGCCCTCATTAAGGAGGCTTCCAACAGAGGTATGACCACTTTCCTTGTGACAAACGGAACGATGCCGGAGAGGCTTGAAGAGCTTATCCAAAAAGCTCAGCCAACATCCCTCTACATAAGCCTCTACGGACCCGATAAAGAGACCCATGTTAAGACATGTAAACCGCTCATTCCAGACAGCTGGGAGAGGCTGCTGAAATCATTGGAGCTGATGGCTAAGTTCTCCTGCAGGAAGGTAATACGGCTCACACTAGTCAAGAACGTCAACATGCACTGCCCTGAAAAATATGCCGACCTCATCAAGCTGGCCTCACCAGACTTTGTAGAATGCAAGGGCTACACACATGTGGGCGAGTCGCAGCTAAGGCTGGAGAAAACCAACATGCCATCCATCGAAGAGATAAGGATGTTCGCCGAAAGCCTCGCCGGCTCACTGAGCTATGAGAAAGTTGTTGAGGATGATGTCAGCAGAGTTGTCCTTCTCGCCAACCCGTCGAGCCGTTATTATCTGGATGTCGTTACACGCCTGAATAGGACTTAACCTCCAAAAGCCTGTTATACGTTTGGTCGATGGTTTCAGGAAGGACCCTCGTTTCTGACACGGTAGTCATGAAGTTGGTGTCACCGCTCCATCTGGGCACGACGTGGAAGTGGATGTGGTCCTCTATCCCGGCTCCCGCAGACCTCCCCAAGTTGACCCCTATGTTGTAGCCCTCAGGGTTCAAAACCTTCTTAGTCAGCTCTATAGCCAGCTTCAACAGCTTCATGACTTCCAGCATTTCGTTGTCCGACATGTCCTCTATGGATGGAATGTGGCGGAACGGTGAAACCATCAGGTGGCCGTTGTTATAAGGGTATAGGTTCATCATGATCAGAGCAGAGCTACCGCGGTGGACAACATATTTGGACCTGTCGTCAATCGTTTTAACAGCTTCGCAGAATATGCATCCATGCTCTTTTTTCGACGACTTTATGTAGCTCATTCTCCAAGGCGCCCACAGCCTGTCCAATCTAAACTTTTTTCAACCTGCTTTGATTTAAGTTGTAGCTTTCGAGAAAATCCAGCCAACTGGGGCTGAGCTTCACTCCAACTGTGGAGCCGGCGAGCAGCTGCTCAGGGCTTCTGACTACACTGGTCAAAGCGTCAACAGACAGGACGAACACACCATGTAAGACACGTCTGCCAGCCCCGTAAAGCGACAGCATTAAAGGCATGAAGAATACAAGGTTTTCGCCGGGATAGTTCCCAGCGACGTACTCAGCCACAACCTTCGTCCTTTCCACACATCTTACAACAGCTTGATTAAGAGCCTGGCCAGACAAGCGCCTCTTCCACCTTTTGCAGTCGATTACTAGACAAAGGCTAGGTGTCGCGGCAACCACATCGACCTGTATTCTTTTTTGTCCGAATTTCAGCCTCAAGTCTCTAACGCACTGGAAGCCAGCCATGCCGCATGCCGCCGAGACAAACTCCTCCATCTCTCTCCAAGACAAGTTTCTGACGACTTTTTGAGGCTCGGCGCCTCGCGCAACCGAGGACAACGCAGCCGCAACTCTTGACGAACCACTAAACCCAGCCTCGTCCTGAGAAGTCATGAAATCATCTCGATAAGTTAATCGGTGCTTATAAATGATGAGGTACTATTTGGGTATGTTCCATGCTATTCGCCGGTGTTAACCTGGGGGCTGGGTTCGTGAATTTTTCGTCAAGTTTTTATTAAGAACCGCGGTGATTTGGGTAGGGTATGGTGCTGGACCGGCTGCTGACCATCGTGACTGACGTGGCCAACACACTAACTTCGCTCTTTTCGAGTCTAATACGCTTTGCGCTGTCAAGCCCGGTCAACGCAGCCATCGTCGCAGCCTCCATCGCAGCCATCGTCTTTGTTGGCCAGTTCTTGGTTCGACGGCGTAAGAAGACTGAGGAGAAGCCGGTGGAGGCGGAATTCGGTCAAGAAGCGGTGGAGGCCTCTGTAATCGACCAATATACCGTCGACGAGGTTATACGGGTGAAGATAGTGAAGATGGACGGGTCGGCTAAATACATTGTTGAGGAGCCGGCTTTGGACGAAAGACTTGCAGGCATCGTCGCCGACATAGAGCAGGCTTATGTTAAGAAAGGTGTCGAGCCTTCAACAATACTCAAAGATTTGGACCTTAAGGATGATGAGCTTAAGGCTGTTACCTACCATGTCATCAAGGATTTGAAGGGTAGCTGGAAGCTTGAGCCTTTGGTTCGAGATGAGCAGCTTGAGGATATAACAGTGACCAAACCTGGACCTGCCTACGTTATACACAGGAGACATCCTGACTTGCTTTGGATTGAGACGAACATCGAGTTCACGGCTGAGGAGCTGGATAAGCAGGTGAGGCTTCTTGCTGAGAGGAACGGTGCTGAGCTGAGCATTGCAAAGCCTTCAGCCGAGGTTATGACACATGACGGCGACAGGATTGCATTAACATATGCGGGAGAGCTTACACCCGGCGCCAGCACAATAACCATCCGCAAGTTTCCACGGTTGCCTTACACAATCCTAGACCTCATCGGAAACGGCACAGTCAACCTCATAACCGCGGCATACATCTGGACGATGCTGGAGGCGAAGAAGTTCGTAATCGTGGCTGGGCCGACGGGAAGCGGGAAAACCACGTTCCTGTCCGCCATGCTCCAGCTCCTACCCTTCAACGCCAAAATCCTTACGCTCGAGGACTATCATCCAGAGATCAATCTTTCTTGGCACAAAAACTGGCACAGGTTCGTTACCCGAAGAACACTCGGCGAAACAGCATACAGCCTCGCCGACATACTGCGACTCAGCCTAAGACATAGACCTGACTACACGGTTGTGGGCGAGGTTAGAGGCTTAGAGGCTAGGGTTATGTTTTCCGCGGCCGCAATAGGCCATGGCATGGCCTCAACAATACATGCCGAAGGTCTCGAAGATGTCTACCAGAGGCTAACGTCTGTCAGCATGGGAGTTTTACCTGAAGAACTCAGCTTCCTCGACGTCGTTGTGTTGATAAAAGGAACTCCCAGAGGCAGAAGAGTCGTAGGCGTTTGGGAGGTTGAGAAAGTCGGCAAAGAGCATTTAATATCGTGGTACGACCAGTCGCTGAATAGATTTTTCCCCGAGAACTGGCGGCAGCTGGCCTTGAACTCGCCAACGCTTGTAAACGATGCACAGCTGAGAAGAAGATACGAGTTGAATGTTGCTATCATTGAAAAACTTCTTGTGCAAAATGCTAAAATGAGGGCGGAGGAACTTGCAAAAGCAGTTGACCAACAGCGAAGGGCATGGGAAGAAGTTGTCGCAGAGTAGCATTTCGCCCGAGGATTTTGAGATCCTCATGCGTGTTGCCGAGACATTTAGGAAGGGAAAACCATATACTTTTTTCGAAGTTATCCAGCCTTTTAACGAGGTCAGGCTCTCGGCTGATTTGCCAGCAAACATGTCAATTCAACAACTTGTGGAAAGACTTGAATTCCTTGTTCACAACAACCTTCTCAGGTCAAGGTTTTCCAGAAAACTATTAAGATGCCCTAAATGCAGCGGCGCGCTTCTCAACCCGCGGACAGCCTGCACGTCATGCAGGTCTGAAGACATCACAAAATCTCTCATCTTTATGCATAGCTGCGGTGCGGTAATACCTGAAAACGTCGTCAAAACTTTGGTCGTATGTCCCAAGTGTAGAGATACCCTTGAAAAAAGCTCAAACACCGCGGGTTCCAGGTTTGTCTGCAACACGTGCGGAAACATCTTCACAGAACCTCTTTACCTTGCGGAATGTTTTTCATGCGGATGGTTCGACGAACTAAAAAATGCTGACCAGATGATTCTCAGAGAATACGAGCTGACCGACCAAGGTCTTAGCCTAATAGAGTCAGCAGACCCTTTGAAGATGCTTATCAGAAAACTCATCTCAGAGGGGTTTGAAATAAGGGAAAAAGTTGAGGTTACCGGCTTAAGCGGAACCATACACCTCCTCGACGTTGTAGCAATAAGCAGCGAGAAGTCTGAGACAAGGATTTACACCGTCAAGTACAGGGTTACCTCACTTGACATAGTCTCGTGGACAGTCAAAAGGTTTGACATCGAGAAGACAGCCATCCAAGGTGTTGTAGGCCGCGTTCGATGGTTCATTGCTGGAGCGGACGTGGAGAATGCCGCGTTTAAAACAGGTGAGACATTCGGCATAGAGGTAGAGAAGATTTAGGTGCTGGCGTCATGCTTGAAACCCAAGCGATAGGTCGTTTTTTGGTCAGCTTCGTGTCCAGCTACTGGCCTCATATATCGATTGTATCATTCGCCGTAGCGGTTCTTTTGCTTCGACGGAGGATTTCAGACTCTGAGAAAAAAGCCGCGGCCGAGAGGGAGCAGACGTATTTTCTTGCGATAATGTACATTATCTTGAGAAGCGGCAAGACGGTGGTGCATGCTTTGACGGAGGCGGCGCATAAGCGAGAAATAATCGCCAAGCTTTCACATGAGGCGGGTTATCTGAAAAGAGTCGGGGAAAAAACAACTCTGGCTGAGGGCTTCAAGAAATACTTTCACCCGAGCCGTGAGTTCTCTCTGTTGATAGGTTCCTTGGGAGAGGATTTGGAGAGCGGGTTCGGAGTCGTGGAAAAAGTTGAGAAGTATTTGGAACAATCGATATCAAGGGAGAGCGAGAGATGGAGAAGGTATGTCGACACCGTGGAAACTCTGGGAGAAGCAATCGTCTCAGTCATACTGCTGGTTCCTTTGATGTACGTCGTGGGCGGCATACTGGGAGGTTTTCCCCCCGTTTACGCCGTGTTCATTTCAGTGGGCGCTGCGGCAGTTTTCTATATTATTGCGTCTGCAAGCGAGCCGATGCATCTGGTTGATATCCCACGCATCATTGTCTACACCTCAATCGCTATCATAGCCGTGTCCGGAGCGCTTTTGTTCATGTTCTTCCTCAACACGTCATTGGTGATGATTCCGCCGGCCATCGGTCTCTTCCTTCTGGGCTGGGGATTCTACGTACACTTTCGATATATCAAACGTTGTGTCTCAGAAGGAGAATCTTCCTTCCTGCTCCTCGACAGCGTGGCGGCAAGGCTTAGGGCGGGATACCCTGTGGGCAAGAGCTTGGAGACGGTTGCCGACCCGCGCTACGCCAGGTATGCAAAGGCTCTCGTGAGAGGTATTGAGGTGAAGCCGTTGAACCGGTTCATGAGACTGTCCATCGAAACCGTCAAGCTGGCTCGTTTAGGTGGGTTGGGCGCGGAAGCCCTTAGCCTGATGGCCCGACTAGCCATAACAATCTACCTTAGCTTCACCAACGCAAGAGCGAGGATGAAGCTTTACGACGCGTTAGCCATCGCAAGCGGCGCGGCAATCATAGCCGTCTCAAGCTTTGCAATCATGCCGTTCACGTCATTACCGCCTGAAGTTTCAAGTGAAGTTCAAAAGCTTATCATAACGCCGTCCCTTGAACCCATACTGCCAAACGCACTCATAGTTTCCTTCAGCCTGGGGGTAGCGGTCTCCAAAACCGAAGACCAGACTGTTGCAGCTGTCTGGAGGTCTGGCGCAGGGGTGGCAGCTACGCTCGTCGCCTACTCAATCGCCTCGCTCTTTGTCTAGTGGTTTTCCGTGTTCGTTTAGACAAGGCTACTATAGCCATCCAAGTTTCGCCTTTTAGGGGTAGATTTCGACAGCCGTTTTGGGAATGTGGAGAAGATTGAGAAAGATTTTCAGCCGTCAACCGCACGGGAGAGTTAAACATGGAGCAGGTACGTGAACACAGTCGAAACCCTCGGCGAAGCAATCGTTTCAATCATACTGCTGGTCCCCCGACTTGAAGCATTCCCACGTTTTACGTTTCGATGATAACGTGTGGTGGACATCCAACGCCGCATCATCTATTTCTGCACGGCCGCCATCGCAGTATCCGAGGGGTTTCTGCTCGCTTTCTTCCTCAACATCTCGCTGAGGTTGGTGTCTTCGCTCTTGCCAAGGCTGTTTACATCCACGGGAGGTATGTTAGACGGGCTGTGGCCGATGGTGAAGCAGCCTTAGGTGTGGCGACTAGGCTTTGAACTGGCGCATTAATAACCACGCTGTTGGGTATGCTGGATAGCCTCGCTGTTCGTTTAAAAATCTCTCAACGCATGTACGACGCTATCAGCGTGATTTTTCTCTTCTTTCCCTCTTCCTCTGCTGACGGGTGTATCAGGTATCCGAACATGAACTTGTACACTTCCCCGCCGACGCTCACAGCTACTCTCTCAGCCCATGCGTCAAACGCCTCAACCTCACGCCTGTATATCCTCGACTTGGCCTCGCCGACGATGACTAGTTTCCGGCCGTTTTTCTCCCCTTCACCGTAAAGGTTTACCTCTATCTCCTCCCCGTTCACGGTTATCCACCTGCGGACGAACTCCTCTGCCATCACTATTCCCTCATGCCTTTGGAGCCAGCCGGGAACAACCACTTTAGCTATGTCCTCAAGCCCGAAGCCTATAGTCTCGGAGAGGGCGCCCACCTGTTTCGCCAACTCTCTGTGAGCCTGAGTCAGCAGTGCGACGGCGTCCTGGAGGCGGATCATGGATTCCTCCAGCCTGTTCTGACCTTCTCTTAGGCTTCTGACCTCCTCCCAAAGCCTGTTCTGTCCCTCCCAGAGCTTGTTCTGATTCTCCCATAGCTTTTCCTGACCTTCTCTAAGGCTTTTCACCTCCTCCCATAGCTTGTTCTCGCCCTCTCTTAGGCTTCTGACCTCCTCCCATAGCTTTTCCTGACCCTCCCTAAGGCTTCTGATTTCCTCCCATAGTTTTTCTTGGCTTTCCCTGAGGTTTCTGACCTCCTCCCAGAGTTTTATTTGTTGTTCGTGGAGTTCTGTCATTCTTTGGTCGAGTTTGTCCAGCCTTCTCAGCGTTTCTTCCAGCCCTATGAGTCCTGCTACTGCGTATCGGAATTCTTCGTCTTCTTTGAGGAGTTTGAGTATTTCTTTCTTTGTCTTTGCCGCCAATTTTTCCCGTGTTATTTTTTGGCTGGGTTGGTATAAGTCTTTTTGCTGTTTAGCTGATTGTGTATGTGAGTATTTTGTTGTGGATTGTTCTGGCTATTAGTGTGAGTGTTTGTGGCGGGTTTATAAGTCCTAGGGTTAGGGTTGTGGCTTGATTTGGTGGGATTGGGGTGCAGGATGGGTTGCTGTACACCACGCCCATTCCGGCGACGGCTATTTCGACGAAGCATGTCGGGATGAGCCCGTTGTTGTAGACTACTAGGGTGCTGGTTGGCCCGTGGTATTCGACGATTACGAGGCTTTCGCTTGCTCTGCGTATGTCGAGGGATGAGAGGCTGAGGATTGTTTGGGACTGGAAGCCTACTGCCGTCGTGTAAAGGGCTATGGCTGTAACAGTTACGGCTAGGACGAGGAGGACTCCCAGTACGTAGCTGATTCCACCGGTTTTCACAGCCATCCGTTGTGTGAGCGTAGAATAGTTTACAACTTTTTTAGTCTTTGCACGTTTATCTTCAAAAAATATTTGCGGGTTTAAGCTATTGATGCTGTTGCCGCTGTTGCCAAAGTCTGTGTTGAGCCGTCTTGAAACGTTACTGTAAGCGTTATCCTATAAGTTCTCCCGATAACGCATCCTGAGCCGGTGGATGTTGTCGAGTTTGTCCCTCCTGGGTATACGATAAAGGTGGAAGTGCCGCCTGTGCCACACCCATCTGGGAAGGATGTAGACAAATTAGTTATAAGTACGTCGCCGGTGTTTTTTAGCACTATGGACCATGTGCCTGCTCCAGCGGGCGTTGCAACTAGTTTGACCTGGTCGATTATGGCTGTTGGCCTTCTTCCGGCTATACTGCTGAGGTTGAAGAAAACGCCTGCGACGACGACCGCAGCTGCCACGGTTATGGCTATCAGCAGGATGATGGCGACCAACGGGCTTAAACCAGACCTTCCACGATTTACCATGGAAGCAGCATAACATGTCTGAATATATATTTGAATCCGCCTGCAGCCGAAGAAACTCACACAAGTACTACCCCGAAAATGGTTCTCAAGCCATTCAGGCCATCGAGGCAGCCACCTTAACAACCAAGACCTGCCCAGAACCGTCTTCAAAAAAGACCGTCAACACAACTCCATACATGATGCCTAGAAAGCATCCGTGAGCCACGGTTCCAGAGCCCGCCGCCGTCTCTCCCGGGCTCAGCGGCACAGGCGTAAAGCTTATGGTTGTGGTGCACGTGCTTCCAGCCGGCCAGCCGACCTTTATAGCTGTCACAGATACTGTCCCGAGGTTCTTAACCACTATGGACCATGTTCCGCCGCCCGCCGGAGTAGCCACCAGCCTCACCTGGTCGACGACCGCTGCCGCCCTCCTAGTAGCGACTTCGCTCACGTTAATGGAGACGCCGGCGACGACAACTGCAGCTAAAACCGTTAAAGCAATCAACGTAACCTCAGCCAACAACGAAGTCGAAGGAGCTGAATGACGAGGCATCAGAAAACCCGGCAAGCAGAAAATCTTAAAAGCTTTACACAGAACCTCGCAGCCAGCAATACCCCTGTTTTACACCGCGCATCATCTAACGAAGACCTTGAACGTCATGAGCTTGTTGCTGCTGGTTCGGAGTATAATCGTGTACCCGCCGGCCGGCCAAGGCGTTGCGAAAACATCTATGACGGCGTAGTCGTTCGGAAGAACGTTTACGCACGGCGAGAAATTCACGTTCGTACCCAGCTCGACTATGGACATGCCTGCTATGCAGACGGGGATTATGCCGTTGTTGTAGACTATGAGGTCGCCGGTGTAACGGTGGGCTAGGAAGACGACGACGCTCTCCCCCGTCCTGCGGACGTCCAGCGCATGAAGCCCCAACGCAGTCTGAGCTTGGAAACCAACGATGCTGGAAAAAATAACCACAGCACCCATGGTTATGGCCAAAACCAACAAGACTCCAACGATGTAGCTGACCCCCGTCCTCTGCACGTCAACCAACTCGACAGAACTCTTTAAAAAGTTATCCACAGGCTCAGCACTCAGCAAGTTGTTGCTAACGCAGTCGCACCCCTGTGAACAACTGTCAACGTGCCCGTCTTGTCCGGGCCAAGCCCGTCGCTAAAAATGATCGTCAAAGTATCCGTGACAAAGACTATCGGCCCGGTCCAGACACGTTCTACATGCAGCCGGGCCACGGTTCGCGCGGGGGGATGTATCGGGTTAGGGTCGGCCCAGAAATTGAGAACCGGTGGAAGGGCTGCAGGCGCGACCGCTATATGCCCCGTGTAAAACAGCGAAGTCGTCACAGTTATGGGGACGTTTCTGATGCACGCAGCCCTGTTCAGGGTCATGATGGCGGGCAGGCCGAGGACGCTGAAATCAGAAACTATGACACGCACCGAGTAATCTCTGGTGAAGCTCTGCGAAGACAACCTTATCCTGAGGTAGTAGAACCCGAGGGCGGAGCCCGTTCCAGTAGCAGGAACAACGACGTTGACTCCTACCGCCACAGTGGCACCGGTTTGGACGTTCACGCTCGAGGAAGGAGCGAAGGACACACTCCAAACCGAGCAAGGCAGGTAAGAGCTTCCGTCAAAGATGTTCACGCAGGACACGGACACAACGCCGCCGCCAAAGTCAGGACCCGTGGTGAGCACGAAAGTGGTGAGCCTGCCGCTGAACCCAGGCCTAACAATCCTCTCGGTAGGGGTGAAGTAGAAGAGGGTGTGGAGCTCCGTCGGAGCGTCCGTCACCTCAAACACCGAACCCCGCGAAGACACAACTCTGTTAAACCTGTAGAGATTCTGCCTTTTCTCAATGCTCTCCACGTCCATGGAAGTCCCTGGAGGAACCATGTAGTAAGACTTAAGGTCGAAAACTTTGAAGTCTCCAGCAGGGTCGTAAGTAACCCAGTGGGTGAGAGCCACCGGAACGCTCGAATGGTTGTTGAACAGCCTCACATGGGTGTCGTTCAGCCAGTAGATCATGAAGAAACTCTCCATGGCCCTCTCCGCCTCACGCTTGATGGCTTCCGAGGCTGAGTTCTGCAGAGACATCATCATCGCCATGTAGGCGGAAACCAGCCCTAGGAAAACCACGGTAACAACTAAAGACGCAATAACGACGCTTACAGCCTTCCGCCCACCATACATACACCTTAACCGCCAACAAACCCCTATAAAGCTTGTTTCCTCTACGACACATGTGGGCCTGCCGTCACAGCTTCAGGGTGACGTCAAACCATGCTAGACATCCCGCCCCAGCCGCCCCATCTTGACGGCTGACGTTATCCATCATTCCTGCAATCGTGTGATTGTTTAAAAGTTTTCCTCAGCGGAAAAGGTCTTCAGCCTCTTCTCGGACAAGTGTTTTAGCTGGAAGGCTTGTCCTGTCAAAACGAAGCCCTCTCACCACGGCTGCTGGAATGCCTTCGTCCGCCTCGCCCATAGCCAGCTCCGCCGCTGAAGCTATCTCATCCGCGATGCAGATGACTTTCGAGAGGAGAGTCCTGCCGAAAAGGTCTTTCTCCCCCCGTCTGTCCCACAACGGGTTTATTCCGCTGCAGCCTATGGCGACGTTGACAGCTCCTTTCCTGAACGGCCTCCCGAACGTGTCGCTTATCACGACGGCCACGTCTACACCTGCATGCCGTCTTATGTCTTCACGTATCTTCGCCGCAGATTTGTCGGGGTCCCTTGGCAGTGTTATGACGTATTCGACCCCGCCCGAGTTGGAGGCGTCGACCCCGGCGTTGGCGCATACAAACCCGTGGGGTGTCTCGCAGATTATCACGCCGTCGCCAATCCTCACGATTTTCCTACTGTTCTGGAGAACTACTTCGACATGCCTCGGGTCTTTCCCCACCATCTCTGCAAGCTGGACTGCAAAGGGCGAGGGCTTAACATCCGAAAGCCTAACCCTACATCCCTCGGCTCTCGAAACAACCGAGTGCGCCACAACCACCACATCACCGTCAAAAAGCCTCTCACCAGAGCTCTCGAGACCCTTAACAACGGCCTCACCCACGCTCAACCCTTCCTCGACGACTGGAATCCCTTTTACGGGGATTATCTCGATTTTATTCAACTGGCACACCAGGCTGTGTTACAGCCCAAGCCTGTCGAGCTTCTTACGTGCCTTCGAAGCAGCTAACGGCTGGAGCCTCAGCTCCGCCTCCTCCTCGACGGTTTTACGTTTGACGAAGAGCCCGCACCGGCCGTCCGGCAGCAGCTTCATCTGGTTGCACTGAGCGTAGGGACACTGGTAGCCTATGCATGGTCCGTCAACCCAGTTGCACCAAGGCGGGTCGCGTCGGAAGTCGAGGACTTTCTTGGCGCATCTGAAGAACCTGCAGAGAGGGTTGCAAACAGGCGTCGGCTCCTTACTAAGCGTCCAGTTGGGCAACTTTAACCCTCACTCTGACGCGGAAAATCGAGCTGCCCGAATTTTAACGTTGTCTTTTCACCAGAAGACGGTAGCCCCAAACACCTACCGCTCCTGCTAGGACAGCGGCAAGAGCTAATGAGGCGATGGTCTGGAGGGGGATGAGGCTTCCACCAACGGCGACGAAGTCCGTAAACCGGATCTCCATGCTGGAAGGGCCTTCGGAGAAAAGCCTTTCCTTGGCCAGCAGCCTTCCGCCGTCGTGAACCTCTACAACAACCTCTCCGGGAAGCTCCAGCGTAACTGAAACGGGTTCAACGCCGGTCAGACCGTCAACCACCTCAACGCCGTCAACCTTAACGGTTAAGCGCAGCCCTTCAACAAACCTGCCAATTCCGTCTAAAACCCTCACGGTGACGGGGAAGTTGACGCTGTTGAGCCTTATGCTTAGCTCGCCGCCTGCAATATCTATGCTGCGTCTGTAAACCTGTTTCTGCTTGTATGTTATCAATAGCTCGTTCGTCCCCGGGAAAACGTTTAGGCTGGCGACGCCGTTCGCCGTCGTTGTGTTAGACTGACGGCCTGTCTGCGGGTCGATGACCACTATCTCAGCGTTGTTCAACGGGTTTCCAGCATAATCCGTAACCCTTAGACTAAGCTGCTGAATCCTCAGAATTATCTCCCCTACTTTCCTGGCGGAGTCGAGTGATATCGGTTCAGCCTGTATCCTAGCCCTGCCTCTGAAGATAGACACAACATAGTCTCCCACTTTCGAGGACAGGGGAAGAAGGCCTGCTGAGAAGGTTCCGTCGGCATCTGAGAAACCGCTTGTGAAGTTCCCAAACCCTGCAGCTCCTACAAGTATTCCAACGCCTTTAACCGGTTTGCCGTCCGGGTCGACAACCTTAACCAGAAGCTCGCCCACTTCCGCAGCGATGTAGATGTGCGCATCAGCTTCAAGCGACAGAAAAGACGAGTAAACCGTTACACTCCGTTGACCGAGCCTGACGGTGACAGAAGCATTATAAGGACCGACCACTGAAGTGCTGATCAGCTGTTTGGCCGAGGCCACTCCGCCTGACAGAGATACAGTTTGGCTGTAGTTGTATGCGGATAAAGAAAGTGTTGCGTCAAGGGCGACAGAATGTCCTTCTTTGTTCGTAACAGTAAAGTTAACGTCAACGAGGCTTGCCCTCAGACCCTCCAGCATATACGGGCTTTTAACTTCTACCTCAGCTCTTCCCACCACGACGCCTTCCTTTAACACGGTAACGGTATAAGCCCCGCCAACACGCGCCACCGACGAGTAAGGTATGTCGGAGAAGACGACGTAGCCTGTTGCGTTAGTTCTACGCGTTGTTGAGATCACTCCAGTTGGGGAGTTCAAGGTGACTGGGATGTCGCCCACAATTCTGCCGGCGAGGTCGGAAACCATGACCGAGAGCTGGGCAAGCGGTGCCTCCAGAACCAAAGTCTGTGTTTCTGGAAAGGTTATTCCACGTCTAACCAGCTCAATGTTCTGCAGCGAAACCACGACATCATAAGAGCCTGGAGACAGCTGCCTGAAGACAGCGAACCCCGAGGCGTTGGTGACGGCCGTCTCCCTGAAGTTGATCCCTTCCGCTACAACAGTCAAACCCTGTTTAGGCCTGCCGTCGGGTGTGACAACTTGGACAACGAGTGTTGAAGCCGTTTCCTGGGCTGTGGAGAACGTTGGAAGCATTACTAGTACGATGACAAGAGCCGCTGCCAAGGCCTTCATTTCCGCTATCCGCTCAACGTTCTACGTTTTAAATATGTATGTGTGCACGGTTTCGGAGGAAGTTATCGGCCTCCATCAATGTTTCTTTAGCGGTTTTGAACGTAAGCCTCTCCAACGCCTTATCGACGGGAAGCCATACGTAGTCGAGATGCTCCTGAGAAAGGCTGACGGTTTTGTTGAAAGCCCTTCCCAGATAGAAGACAACCTCCTTCCTAACCAGCCTTCCCTCCTTCATGAACATGTATCCGATAACCTTCCTAAATCCGTTGACCAGCTCTAATCTGTCAATCCCAGTCTCCTCCCTGACCTCCCTCAACACAGCATCTATCTCCATCTCGTTCTTCTCAATATGTCCTTTGGGAAAGTCCCAGTGGCCCGCGCCATACTTTAGGAGGAGGTATTCAATTCCGTTTTCATCCTGGTAGTAGACGACGGCTCCCGCCGACCGTTCGTCAACCTTCCTCCTCAACCCGTAAGACTTTTTCAAAACGAAAGATATATGCTTAAATTCGGTTGGGAGACGTCGGCTGGATGATGCAAGCGTTCCATAAACCCCCGTGGATTAAGACACGTCTACCGGGGGCCGGCATGTATTCTGAGGTGAAGAGAGTTTTGAGGAACCACAGGCTTCACACGGTTTGTGAAGAAGCTCTCTGCCCAAACCTAGGCGAATGCT
>JAWACZ010000003.1:0-77834 GCA_038896555.1 Candidatus Caldarchaeum sp.
GAAAACCTCACACCCCTCTTGGGAGAGCTCTGGCACGACGTATCCTATCGCCGCCGCCTTACCCGTCGACGGTATGGCCCCACCGCTGGTTACTTCGCCAACTTTTCTCCCTTTTTCGTCCACCAACATGTACCCATGTCTTGGAACACCGGGCTCAACCATCTCAAGAAGCGTAACGACTTTTTCCAGCTTGGCTATCAGCTTTCTCTCAAGGGCTTGCTTGCCTATGAACCCGGGCTTCTCTAGGTTGACGGCCCACATAAGCTTCGTCTCTAAAGGCGACTTGGACTCGTCGAAGTCCTGTCCAGAGAGAAGATACCCTGCTTCGAGCCTGCAGACATCTCTGCATGCAAGACCGCACGGCTGCGCCCCTTCCTCAACAAACCTGTCCCAGACCTTTCCGTAGAAAGATGGACCGCCGCACGGTATGATTAGCTCAAACCCGTCGCCGCCTGTGTAGCCGCTTCGCGTCACGAGAATCTGGCAGCCATTTACCGTTGCAAACTCGCCGCTGAACCATTTAAACGATGTGAAATCTTTACCGAAAAACTTGGAGACAAATTCTACAGCTTTAGGGCCCTGGACTGCGAAAAAGGCTGAGGAGTCGGTGAAGTCCCAGACATGTACGTCTTCTCCAGCATGTACACCGAGCCATTCCAAGACCCTAGTCCTTGTGACTGCGTTGGAGACCATCAGATAGCTGTTCTCCGAAACCTTGAAGACTGTGACGTCGTCGATTATTCCTGCCTGTTCGTTCAGGATCAAAGCGTACTTCATTCTCCCGGGTTTGAGCTTCTCAACGTCTGCTGTCACAACCTTCTGAAGGAAAGATGTCGCACCAGGTCCAGAAACCTTGACCCGTGTCATGTGACTTATGTCGAATATACCGGCTCTTTCCCTAACAGCATTATGCTCCTCCCTAACTGTTGTGAAAGATATGATGGTCTTCCATCCGGCGAACTCTCCCGCTTCAGCTCTCGGAGACGACAGGTGGTGTTTTAGAAGCGGTATCTCTTTCACTCCCGCCTCCTCCGCAGCACCCTCCAAGTTGGGGTGAGGGATAACGGATGTGAAGCTTTTGCTTCATTCACTCTTCCAACAGACGTGTTGTGGGGAGCTGTTCTGACAACTTCCGGGCTGCTGTAGCATTCTTCGATGACTTTTGCAAAAGCCTCGACGTAGCTGTCGAGCGTTTCCTTATCCTCGGTCTCGGTGGGCTCAACCATGAAAGCCTCTTCGACGATGAGGGGGAAGTATATTGTTGGCGCGTGGAAGCCGTAGTCTAGAAGACGTTTGGCAACCTCTAAAGCTCCTAGGCCTGTTTCCTTCCTAAGCCTTGAGAGGCTTATGACAAACTCGTGTTTGCGGGGTCTTGCAGGGTCGTATGGTATGCTGACCCCACGCAGCTTAGACATCTTTGACAGCATGTAGTTTGAAGCGATTACAGAGGTAACTGCAGCCCTCCTCAACCCCTCACCCCCCATCGACAGCATGTAGGCGTATGCTCTGACAAGCACGCCGAAATTTCCATAAAACATTTTGACAGGACCAACCCCGTTCTCTACGTCGGCAACGAGCTCAAACGCGCCGTTTCTGTTCCTGACTATCCGCGGAGGCGGTAGATATTTGATGAGTTTGGCCACAACGCCCACTGGCCCGGCTCCCGGTCCCCCGCCGCCGTGGGGGGTTGAGAACGTTTTATGAAGGTTTAAGTGTATGATGTCAAACCCCATGTCTCCAGGCCTGACCACCCCCATTATCGCGTTAAGGTTTGCCCCGTCATAGTAGAGAAGCGAGTCGTTTGAATGCATTATCTTCACAATGGTTTCGATGTCTTTTTCAAAGAGGCCTAATGTGTTGGGGTTTGTAAGCATTATTCCCGCGGTATCGCCGTCAACCATCTTTTCGAAGGCGTCGAGATCTAGACATCCATCGCTCCTTGTTTTTACAACCTCAACCTCGAAACCAGCCATGCCAGCGCTGGCAGGGTTTGTCCCATGCGCCGAATCAGGTACTATTATCTTCTTCCTCGGCTTACTCTCCTTATCCATGTGGTAAGCTTTCATTATAAGGCAGCCGACAAGCTCCCCTTGGGCGCCTGCGGCAGGCGCTAGGCAGAAAGCATCCATACCCGTAATCTCCTTGAGAGCGTTTTCAAGGTTGTAAAGCAGCTCTAAACATCCCTGAACGGTTTCCGTAGGCTGCAGCGGATGTGCGTTCATAACCTCTTCCAACCATGCTAATTGGTTGTTTACGGCTGGGTTGTACTTCATCGTGCAGCTCCCCAACGGGTAGAAGGAGGTTGAGATGCTGAAGTTCATCTGGCTGAGCCTGGTGAAGTGTCTCACAACCTGCGGCTCGGAGAGCTCTGGGAGTGGGAAATCGTCTCTCAACAACTCTTTCGGCAGGTTTTCAATCATCTTGTTGCCCGCCTGCTTGATTTCGTCCTCTGTATGGGGAGGGCTGAACCCTTGAAAGCCATGCTTGGAAATCTCGTAAACTAGCTTTTCATTCCATGAAGCCTGTCTAAACATCAAACCGCCTCCCTTACACAGCTTACGTATTCGTCGATGTCTTTTTTGCTGTGGATCTCGGTCACACACGTCAGTATGCCGTCTCCTATGCTGGGAAACCTGTCGAAGAATCTTAATCCGCCGACGATGTTTTTCTCTAAAAGCTTCTCCAGTATAAGCCCGTGGTCGATGTTTGAGACGCTGTAGCTGAACTCCATGTAATGAGGCGAGTCTAACAAAGGTGTTTTAACGTTCTTGACGGTGGACAGCCGTTCTATAAAGTAGGCTGTCTTGTTGAATATGTGTCTGGCGAGACGTTTCAGGCCGTTTTTCCCGAGAAGCGAGAGGTATGCAGCTGCTGCGACTGCGCACAAAGCTTGGTTGGTGCATATGTTTGACGTAGCTTTCTCCCTTTTTATGTCCTGCTCCCTAGCCCTCAGCACCATAGTAAAAGCCCGCTTCCTGTCCTTCAAAGTTTCGGTCATTCCAACAAGCCGGCCGGGCATCGTGTGGAGAAGCTTTCTGTCGAAAACGCATCCCAAAATACCTAGCAAGGGGCCTCCGAAGCTCATCGGCAAACCCAGAGGCTGGCCCTCCCCCACCACGATGTCTGCTCCGTATGAGCCGGGCGGCGTCAACAGGCCTAGTGATGTGGGCTCGGCTCCTACGATGTAAAGCGCTCCTGAGTCGTGGGCTATTTCCGCAGCTGCTTTCACGTTGCGTACAACGGCTCCAAGAAAGCATGGGTTTTCCACGTAGACCGCAGCGGTGTTGTCGTCTATGTTTGACTTGAGGAACTCTTCGTCGAGCATGGCCTTTCGGTCCATCGGTGCTTTCACAACATCCATGCCTAAAGGCTTGATGTATGTCTGTGCAACGTTCAAACGGTCTGGGCTGCAGAAACCAGCCGCCAAAACCTTTCTTTTCCCGGTATATCTGTAGGCCATTCGAAAAGCCTCCCCTAAAGCCGTCGCCCAATCGTACATCGAGGCGTTGACTACGTCCACTCCGTAGAGGTCTGCGGCTAGGCTTTGAAATTCGAAGAGAGCAGTCAACATGCCCTGCGATGCCTCTGGCTGGTATGGCGTGTAGCTCGTCAAAAACTCAGTCCTCGAAACAATTTCTTTGACAGCTGCAGGAATGTAATGGGGCCAGACTCCTCCCCCGACGAAAAGCCGCAGGCCACGACGGTTTTTCTGAAGCACCTTTCTGATTCTCTCAACGACCTCCTGCTCGGAGAGAGGAGGCCCGATGTCCGGAGGCTTCTGTAAAATGTATTTTGAAGGAATGTCTGAATAGAGTTCTAAAGGGTCGCGGACACCTATCGCCGAGAGCATGTCTTCAACGTCTTTCGGTGTATGGTGTCCAAGATATGGAATAACCTCGTCCTCTATCATATCCTCGCTTTAGGTGTTGTTAGCCGCTACTTATACCGATAGCGTTTAAAACAAGGCATAGTCGACACGTTACGTGAAATTCAAGACACCCATCATCATCCTGAATTTCAAGTCCTTCAAGGAGGCGTTGGGAAGTCAAGGGCTTGAACTTGCTAAGATCGCCGACAAAGTCTCGTCTGAAACAGGTGTACAGCTGGCCGTCTGCCCGACTTTCACCGACCTCGAGAGAGTCGTGAGGCATGTTTCAATCCCTGTCCTAGCCCAGCACTGCGACCCCCATCAACCAGGGCCTTTCACAGGCTCGGTAGTTGCGGAGGCCTTGAAGGCTGTAGGCGTGGCCGGGTCTCTGCTCAACCATTCCGAGAGAAGAATGAAACTCTCCGACTTGGCGTTGTCTGTGGCGAGGCTTCGGCAGAATGACATGCTATCCGTGGTCTGTGCGGACGACGTTGCAGCCGCTGTTGCAGCAGCAATGATGAAGCCGGATGCGCTGGCTGTGGAGCCTCCGGAGCTAATAGGCACGGGAATGTCTGTGTCGAAAGTTAAGCCTGAGGTTGTCTCCGAGGTTGTTGAGAGGGTTAAGTCTGTCAGCCCAAATGTGGTCGTGCTGTGCGGAGCGGGTGTTTCAACGGCGGATGATGTTAAAAGGGCTGTTATGCTCGGCGCGGAGGGATTGCTGCTTTCAAGCGCCTATGTTAAAAGCAGTAATCCAAAAAACCTTTTGAGAGAAATGTGCTCGGCGTTAACACGTTAGACTATCTCATAAGCAATTCTTCTGCCCTCAGCGTCAAAGACATGTATGTCTCTCGAGTCTTTGTAAGGGGCTGTCAGTATTAACATTATTTTTCCAGTGAAGTTATGAAGGTCTTCGATAGAAGGTTCTCCTACACCCGACGGATGAGAATGCGCTATCCCTACATAGGATAGGTCTATCGGCAGAGCATATGGGTTGAAAGAAGAGAAGCCTTCGCCGTATGTCGATTGAGGAGGTAAATACACTTCCCTGACCCTTATGACTTTCTTCTCAACACTGCCATGGAGAAGCGCTATAACCTCGTTGGGATGAACCTCCCTAGCCATGGCTAGGAGAAGGCCGGCGCACTGTTTTTCGATGACCACCTTCTTCGGAGGCATGCCGGCTATTTCCTCGGCCTTCTAACACCTTCCACCGTGTATTCAACAGAGTCCCCTATGTAGGTGGCGTGGTCGGCTATTCTTTCCATGTATCGGAGAATAAGCATAGTGGCCATATCGCATTTTTTCGACTCTGGCCTGGAGATGCTCCGCTCGACATGGTCTCTGTAAGCCTTGTCTATCAGGGAGTCAAGCTGTTCAAGCTTTTCCACCAAGTCAACCTTTTTCTCGATAAAGCTTTTGATGCTTATCTCCAACATCTCCTTCACAACCTGGCTAACTTCGGCAACATGGCTTTTCTCACAGTTCTTCAACTCCCCGAACGTTGGTATAATCTGTGAGATGTCATATGCATAGCGGCCGAACCTTGAAAACCCGTAGGCAACCTCCATGGCGGAGCGTAGAAAACGTAGGTCGCTTGCAACAGGCTGGTATCGGGCTATTAGCTCTACGGCGAGGTCTGAAACCTCGTCCTGAAGCCATCGAAGCTTTTCCGAAAGCTGAAAAACTTCATCCTGCATGTTGACTTCTTTTATGAAGCTCTGGACAGCAAGCTCCACGGCTTTCATGCTCAGAGAAGCCATGTCGTTAAGCATGTGGACAAGCCTTTCAAGCCCAATGTCCATCAGACGCGGCATACCCTCTCAACCCACCATTCCAGATATGTAGTCTTCGGTTCTCTTTTCACGCGGGTTTGTGAATATCTCCTTCGTTGGCCCGAACTCTATCAGCCTTCCGACCATGTTTTCGTCGGGCATGAGGACGGCGGTGTAGTCTGAGACTCTTGCAGCCTGCAGCATGTTGTGGGTTACGATGATGATTGTGTAGCTGATTGAGATGTTGCGGAGGAGCTGCTCTATCTTTGCCGTGGAGATGGGGTCTAGGGAGACTGTCGGCTCGTCGAGCAGTATGACCTCCGGGTCTACCGCCAGCGCCCGGGCTATGCAGAGCCTTTGCTGCTGTCCTCCGGAAAGCGAGTAAGCCGGTGCGTCAAGCCTGTCGCTCACCTCATCCCATAACGCTGCCTTCTCCAAAGCATCTCTCACTTTATCCCTTAGCTCCTGCTTCGAAAGCTTGACACCGTTCACCCTCAGCCCGAAGGCTACGTTGTCGAAGATAGATATGGGGAAGGGGTTGGGTCTTTGGAAAACCATGCCTATGACTGACCTTACGGCAACGGGGTCTATTCCTGGAGAGTATATGTCAACGCCTCTGTAAAGCACCTTTCCTTCCACGTGAGCGTCTGGGATGAGGTCGTTCATACGGTTTATGCATCTGAGAAGAGTTGACTTGCCGCATCCCGAAGGTCCTATTACAGCCGTGATTTTGTTTCGTTCAAACTTCAGGTTAATGTCTCCGATGGCGTGGCGTTTGCCGTACCTGACGGAGAGGTTTACTGTTTCAACGACCACACGATCATCTTGAGTCATGACTGCTTCTTTTTCAGCCACCAACTCCTTCAACCAACCTATTTATAACGTCACCCTCTTTTGATACCTGTAACGTAAAACGATAGCCGTTGCGTTGAGGGCTAGAAGGAGAATCAGAAGAACTAATATGGCTGCTGAGGAGAGCTCTCTGAACGCCGCCTGAGGCCTGCTCACCCAGTTAAAGATTTGAAGAGGCATGACGGTGAACTTGTCGAAGATGCTGGAAGGGTCTTGCCTGATGAACAACAACCCGCTTATCACGAGGATGGGTGCGGCCTCGCCTATCGCACGTGAGATGGCTAGGATGGCGCCCGTCATCATCATCGGAAGAGCGCGTGGCAGGATTATGTACCGGGTTACCTGAAGCTTCGTCGCCCCAAGGGCATAGGCTCCATACTTCAAAGCCTCAGGAACTGTTTTGACAGCCTCGGCGGCGGAAACCGTCACAAGCGGAAGGGTCATGACCGACAACGTGAAAGCACCAGCTATGATAGATCTTCCCCATCCAAGCCCGTATGTTAGGACGCTCAACCCCACCAGCCCGAAGACGACTGAGGGAACTCCGGCCAGGTTAGCTATATTGAACGCGAGAAAACGTCTAAGAAGCTTGTTCTCCGACCACTCTGTGAGATAAAGTGCAGCAGCTATGCCAAGTGGAACGCAGATTAAAGCTGAAAGGCCTACGGTCCACAGGCTTCCGAGAAAAGCAGACCTCATGCCGGCTTGGTTGGGGTCTGGAGACGGATATTCTGTGAGGAGGTTCCATGAGAGCCTGTGCCAGCCTGTTGAAACGACTGTCACGAGGAGTGAGGCGACAGTTGCCACGCCTAGGAAAACGCCCAGAGACAGAAAGGCTGGAGCCACGCTATCGAGAAGCTTCCTAAACCTGTCAACCCTTCTAAAGACAGCTTTTGTGTTCAATATCGTATCTGCCACCTCCTGACCACAGCTATAGCCACAAGGTTGAAAGCCATAGTGGTCACAAACAGTAAAAGACCTACCGCAAAAATGGACTGGTATTCAACTGTTCCGTGGGGAGCGTCTCCTGTGGCAACCTGGGCTATGAAAGCTGTCATGGTTTCCATAGATTCACGTGGGTCGAAGCTGTAAATCACTCTGAACCCCCCGGCGATGGCAGCTATCATTGTCTCACCCATAGCCCGTGTGAAGGCGAGGATTATAGACGCGAATATCCCCGACAAAGCTGCGGGCAGGACTATTCGGAAAACCACGTCTATCTTCCTCGAGCCAAGGGCGTAGGCTGCGAGACGGAAGTCTTCGGGAACGGAGTATAACGCATCCTCGCTCAAAGAGGAGACTATGGGAATGATGAGGATACCTATCATTAACCCAACGGCCAGGGCGCTGTGTATGCCTATGCCGTGGATCAACGGCTTCAAAAGGTTGGGCGAAACAAAGTACAGGGCGAAGTATCCGTACACAACAGTAGGCACCCCCGCTAGGAGCTCTACTATGTTTTTGACAGGTCTTCTCACAGACGGCGGTGCATACTCGCTCAAGTAAATCGCTATAGCAAGGCCTGCGGGAACGGCGACGAGCAAGGCGATGGCTGAGGTTAGGGCTGTCGCCGTCACGAGAGGCAGAACACCGAACTTTTTCTCAGCGAACAGTACTGTCCACTCGGTTCCCGTAAAGAACTCCGTAGGCGAGACATGTCCAAAAAAGATGCTTGACTCGAGCAGCAGGGAGCCTACGATGATGACTATAGTGAGAAAAGCTATCGATGAAGCGAGTAAAAATATGGTGTTTACTATTTTGGTGTTCCGCTGTCTCTTTCTCACACTCTGGAGTAATGAGGGGCTGAAAACCGTTGGCATCTTTTCTCCTAATGTGGGCCTGCATTCCTGTTTTTAAGGAATGTCAGCTCGTATAGCCCGTCGAACACGCTCGCCCTCAGCAGGATATAGGCTTTTGCGTAATAGTGGTCGGGCAGAGGTGTGTACGACACCTGTTTGGCCAAGCTTGCCCCGTTCTGCACGTAAAACAGCACAAACTCTCTCAGGTGCGGTTTTTGCTCCCATGCCTTCCTGCTAACGTAGATGAAGAGGGGGCGTGACAACGGATAGGTGAAGGTGCTTGCTGTCTCGTCGCTGGGTTCGACACACTGGCCGCCGGCCCTGTCATCCTTAACCAACAAGGGCCTTATCTTGTCCTTTGCTTCAGGGTAGTATGCGTAGCCGAAGTAACCAAGGGCGTACTTCTCCGCCTCAACCCCTGCAACGAGCACGTTATCATCCTCCGAAGCAACGTAGTCTGTTCTGCTTGCCTTAGTTTTGCCGACAACCCTTTCGGTGAAGTAGTCGAAGGTCCCTGAGTCAGGCCCAGGGCCGTAAAGCTTGATGGGTTGGGCCGGCCAGCTAGGTCTTATGTCTCTCCAAAGCCTAACGCTGCTGTTGGGCTCCCATATCTTCTTAAGCTCCGAGATGGTTATGCAGTCAACCCAGTTGTTTTCCCGGTTAACGACAACCACCAAAGCATCTATGGCCACGGGGATCTCAATCCACGCCACGCCGTTTTTTATAGCTGTTTCATGCTCAGCTTTTAGAATGGGTCGGGAAGCATCGTTTATGTCGGTCTCGCCAACGACGAAACGTTTGAAACCGCCGCCGGTCCCTGAGATTCCGACCGATATGGAGACCTTTGGATGTTTCTGCATGAATGCTGTTGCAGCCGCTTCAGTTATCGGATAAACGGTGCTGGAGCCGTCAACAACTATTTCACCCGACAATTCCGACATGGAATCTTGCGCTGCAACCGTGGTCGTTAGAATGGTTGTCACAGTCTTTGTCTGTGATGATGTGGCTAGCAGAGGGCTTAGGAAAGCCCAAGCCGCCAGGCCGACAACCAGCGAAAGGATGGCGCTGACCACCAGCGTAGAAGATACGGCTTTACTTGGTTTCATGGCAACAAGCGGTCTTTTTCCGAGGATATATAGATAAACCGCCGAAAATATTTTGACACGTAAACTCTATATACATCTATATTCCGATTAAACTTGATGCAGGCATACACAAGGCGCATACAGCAGACTGGAAAATCCACGTTCATAGTTTCCCTGCCACGGGAGTGGGTGACAGTAAACAACCTAAAAAAATTTGACCGAGTGAAATTGATACCGCTGTCGAGCAAGCTGATAATCTCGGCCGACTCCGATGAAAAGCTGTCACAAGCCGAGATAAACGCTGGAAAATCCGACACGCCGCCGGAGGTAGCTAGGCTTTTCTTCTCGAAGTATCTTGAAGGATACAGCAAAATCCGCGTTTCTTTTCCAGAACACTCCCCGCAGACAATAGGCTTTTTGAAGGAGAGGATAAGACGGTGGCTTATCGGCGTGGAGATAATTGAGGAATCATCCACTGAGATTTTAGCGCAGTGCCTGCCGATGCATGACAAACTACCCGTCAGGCTGTCCATAGAAAGAATGGGCAGCATAACAACCAACATGGTGGTTGACGCTGTTGACTCAATCGTTGAGGTTAACAAATCTTTAGCCGAAGAGGTTGTCAACAGAGATGACGAGGTTGACAGGTTCTACCACTTCGTAACAAGACAGCTAAATGTAGCCGTCAAAGACTATTTTATCTTAAAATCTCTCCAGCTTGATGACCCCGCTGAATGTATAGCATACGTTTTGGTTGCGAAAAATATCGAAAGAGCAGCAGATCATGCTGTAAACATCTGCAAGAGAACCTTGATTATGAGGGATGACTTCGATGAATCTGAAAAAATACTAGGCATAAGCCAAGACGTTGTAGCTGTTTTCAAATCATCTCATGCGGCGCTTCTGGAGCTGAGTATGAAAAAAGCAAACGAGACTTTAACGCTGGCTGAGAGAGTTGCGGCGAAGATTGAACAGCTTCAGAGCCAGCCATCTAGGAAAAGGGAAAAGCCCGAAAGCCATGCCACAATGCTGACTGTTTTAGGAAGCTTGAGAAGGATAGCTGAGTACGCTGAGGACATAGCGGAGGCGGCGATAAACATAGCAAGCAAAAACTTCAATGGCATTGCCTAGCAAGCCGTTCTATTATGCTGGCAAGCTTCAGGTCGTAGGTGCTGATTCCGCCAAGGTCGTGGGTCGTGAGCCAAACCTCGACAACGTTGTAAACGTTGAACCATTCGGGATGATGTTGGAGCTTCTCAGCCTCAAGAGCAACTTTCGCCATGAAACCAAAGCATTCCACAAAGTCGTTGAAAACAAACTTCTTGTACAGCTTACCGTCCTTTACAACCCAGCTTGAGCCCAGCTTCCTTAACCTCTCTTCCAACTCCGTGTCGTTAAGCAGACGGTATTCCTCAGAAGCCATGGCTCGAGGTCATTCAGGCGTCAATAATATGTTTTCCAGCTACCAATCATCTCACCAACCCAGCGCGTAAAACATGGTCGGCCAGCACGATAGCCACAACAGCCTCGACCACCACAACCGCCCTCGGCACTACTGACGGGTCGTGCCTCCCGGGAACAACTATCTCAGTCTCCTCCATTTTCGCCAAGTCAACTGTTTTCTGGGGTCTGGATATTGAGGATGCTGGTTTGAACGCAACCCTCACCTGAATAGGCATTCCTGTTGACAGCCCGCCCAGTATTCCGCCCGCGTTGTTGGTCAAAGTCTTGACAACGCCATCGGAGATTGTGAAAGCATCGTTGTTCTCAGACCCCCTCAGCCTAGTGCTTTCAAAACCCCTGCCAAACTCCACACCCTTGACAGCTGGGATAGAAAAAAGAGCTCGGCTAAGGTCGGAGTCGAGAGAGCTGAAAACAGGCTCGCCAACCCCCGCCGGCACGTTCAAAGCTATGCATTCGACTACGCCGCCGACGCTGTCGCCGTTTCTCTTGTCTTTAAGAATTACTCTCCTCATCTCTTCGGCGGTTTCTGGGTCGGGGCATCTAACCTCGTTGCTGTACCTGTTAGCCCTTATCTCTTCAATTGAAACCGGCGGACATCTGACGCCGCCTATTTCAAGCGAGTAGGCAAGCACCTCTACACCCAAGGTTTTGTGGAGCAGTTTTTTCGCGACAGCCCCCGCCATAACGTAGCCGGCTGTGATCCTGCCGGAGAAACGGCCCCCTCCTCTCCAGTCGTTAAAACCGCGGTACTTGACTGTTGCGGGGTAGTCGGCGTGGCCCGGCCGAGGTGTGTTCAACAACTTCCTGTATGGGCTTGAATCCACGTCCTTGTTCCAGACCAGCATAAGGATGGGCGCCCCTGTCGTGTATCCCTCGAACACGCCCGTGAGTATTTGAACTCTATCCTCTTCCGCTCTTAAGGTGGTTACGAGGGACTGGCCTGGCTTGCGTCGGTCTAGGTCTGCTTGGATGTCTTCCTCGGAGAGCTCGAGGCCGGGTGGGCATCCGTCCACTAAGGCTCCGACGCATTTGCCGTGACTCTCGCCAAAGCTGACGACAACAAATCTCTCACCTAATATGTTTCCGGTCAAGCTGTAACACGTCTGAATCCCGTTTTTTTATGTTTTATCAATAGAAGAGCCGTCGCAAACGCGATGGAGGCTGTTGACAGGGCTGTGAAAGGCGTGGCTGGAAGAACCACCACCGCAAGCCCGTTTTCAGGGGATATTTCGAACTCGTATGCGAAGAGCTGAGATCGGAGAGTTGCTTTCGTGGCCTTGAACGTGACCTGTGGGAAAACTGTCTGCCCCGCCTGGTCCAGCTCGGCCACAGCCTCAACAGCCTCTCCGTTTCCAAGCCAGATCTTGGAACCCACAAAGGGAACACCTAGGAAATCGGAGACCTTAACAACGAGCCTGCGAACCTGCACAGGAATCTCCACAAGGCCAGGGTCTTGCACCGAAAGCTCCTCGCCGGTTTTCACGTCCACCTGCCTGAAGTACACTGCGGCTAGCCTATGTCTTCCAACGGGCATCCACGTCGGTGATGACTGGTGAAGCCGAATCTCGGCCCCTTCTTGGAGAGCTACGTCGGCGAACGCCTGTACAGGCTCGCCGTCAACGGATATGAAGCGGGGGTCTATCAGCACTTCCTCCCGGTAGACAGCGTTTACAGTCTTGGGGCCGTCCGCCAAGACCTCAACCCTAGACCCCCGCACAAAGCCGTTCATACCCTCCCAGTTAATGAAAACATAACGTCTGTCCGGCTCCTTCTGTATGATGGGCTCAGCTTCAACCGTTAGTTTTTGCCGCATCGGCCACCAGACGAACTCTGTTTGGAAAGGCTTTTGAACCGTTATCAGGGCCTCATACGTCCATTCGGCTTTCAGCTCGGAGGGCGCATCGACTTGAAACGTTTGTACTGGCTGCGGCCCCACCCCCAGCCATCCAACAAACCTGTAGCGAAGCCCTTTACCAACCTCTCGGATGACAGGTTCTGCGTCCAAAATGATTCTTCCACCTCTTTCATACCAACCAGATTTTGTGTTGACAGGCTGGTCTGACTCGACTTTCACGTAGTAAAGAACTTGGTACCGTGCTTCTGCGTGGAGGGGTGAGTTGATGAAAATGGATATATTGGCCGATGTTTGGTCTAGCCCTATCCAGCCGTTGAACACTGCTTTCGTCCCGTTCTCCCAAACAATGTTGGAAACCGCCTCGACGTTGACCAGCTGCCCTTCTCGAACCCATTCATCTAGAAGAACGTGTTTGCCATGGCTGCTTTTCACTATTACGTGAAACTCTTTAACCCAGGTTGCTGTCACGGTCGCTGGCTTTGTTAAGACGAACTCGTATAAGCCCTCGCCCGCCCGCCTGTAAGAGGTGGTTATGTTCAGGGCCTCAATCCTGTATCGCACCCCCTCGCCTACAACCACCTTGTCTTGAAGAACTTTTATGGTGACGGTGGAGCCTTCCGCATACCATCCTCCGCCCTGCAGCACCTCGAAATCCGAAACAACCTTCACCCTGTACTCCTTAAGGTAACGGGCTTCAAGGGTCACGGGAGAAGTTACAGTAATACTTCTCCTAGCCTCAACGCTTCCGTCGCTCCATCTCACGAACTTCAACCTTTCATCCTGCGAAACAGAAACTATCTCAGGGGTTTCAACGAGGATGGGTTGCCCGCGTCTGACCCATTCCTCAGCAGCCTGACCCAGCCTTTCCAGTTTCACCAGATAGTAAACGCCATAGCGTGCGACGAGGTCTGCTTCGGATCTGACAAGGTACTCCAACGAAGTAGAATCTGAAACCCTCAACCCGTTGACGTACCATCCTTCAAACAAAAGCTTGCTGCCGTTTCCGAAGTCGATAACAGGGCTTGCGTCAAACCTGAAAACAGAGCCGTAAACCATCTGTTGAGTATGCAGTAGGGTTTGGCCTAGTTCAGACTCGGCGATGACACGCACCCTCAGCATCTCTGGCAGCGGAGAAACATACTTGTATACTATGTTGTCGGGCAGGAAAACCGTGGACATGCTTGGAGCCCTGAAGGAAGAGCCTTCAAGCCACGCATACGCAACAGCAAGAGCGTATATGTTTAATGTAGAGGGCAGGTCGGCTATGTTAACGTAGTCGTACATCAGGTCCGAGCTGTATGTTGAGTGGTCGAGGCCTAGTGCGTGACCGTATTCATGGGCTACAACTTTGTAAGCCAGAGACGCGCTGTTGCCCACACATGTTTTGGATATCTGTATTGTGGCCCTTAAGATAGCCCGTGTGATGCTGTTGAACCTCAAGGTCGTTAGCCCGCACACACTACCGCCTAAAGTCTCAACGTATGCTATGGAAACGTCAGCGTCTACATCTCTCAAAACATAGCTGTACCTAAACGTGAGAAGATAAACGTACCCATACTCGTTCGTAAAGCCCCTTATGCTTCCATACCATATTTCCACCCCTCTTCTTGCTGCAGCGTCGAAAACCTCCGAGCCTGAGGGACGGATGTAGACGTTGAGGATTGTTTTTGCCCAAGAACCTATCAAGCCGATGCTTCTACCCGATGTTTGAAACGGTGTATGATCTTCTGCGGAGATTATGGATATGGTTATTTCATGTTCAGCAAAAAGCAGGTTTAGGGGTGGAAGGACAATCGCTAAGAAAACCAGAGTAAGATATACGGCAGCCCCCTTTCTCATCTGTTCCCCAAACAAACCTGCTCGAAGATAAGTTTTTACGGATGCGGCTCAGTCAAATGCCTCGCTGTCATACCATCCTCATAACTCTGAGACATCACCGCCGCAGCATAGACATATCAATAGGCTGTTCTTAACCTTAAACAGGCATGGCAGAAGACGAAAACGTCATCAAAGAAGCCGACAGAGTCTTGATAGTCACGGAGAAAAAGAAGAGATACCTAATCCAAATAAGGTCTGGTAAGAAGTTTCACTGCAGCGAAGGTTTTATCGATACCTCTATTTTGGTGGGTAAGGCATATGGATGCTCCATCGTCAGCAACATAGGCTCGCGATGGAATATTTTCAAGCCCACAATCCTCGACAGAGTTCTGTTTTTCCCAAGGACGACACAAATAGTGTACCCTAAAGACCTTGGGTACATCGTCGTAGCCTCGGGGATAGGGCCGGGAAGCCGTGTTTTAGAGGCTGGCACTGGGACAGGTGTTCTCACAACTATGCTAGCCTACCTAGTCAGGCCGACGGGGAAAGTCTACAGCTATGACGTCAAAGCAGATTATCTTGAAGCGGTTTCGGTCCGGCTGAGGCAGCTGGGTTTGTCCGAATACGTAGAGCTGAAACAAGGCGATGTAAGCCATGGTGTAGAAGAAAAAACCTTGGACTCAGCGATAATAGACGTGCCTGAGCCGTGGGCCGCTGTCGAAGCCTGCCGTGAGGCCCTTAGGCCCAGCGGGGTTTGGGTGTCCTTGAGTCCAACGGTGGAGCAGGTTGTCCAAACCTTCGAGGCTTTAGAGAAAGCTGGGTTCGGAGACCTCTCATGCGTAGAGATTTTGATGAGAAACATACGGATCAAAAGAGGTATGACCAGGCCCGAATTCTTAATGAGGGGCCATACAGCCTACATAGTTACAGCGAGAAAAACCGTGGAGGACTAAACTTTCTTCCAGGTCACGTTTTTTCTAACCTCGTTCATCGCCTGAGCAATCTCTCGGGCTGCGTCTTCAGCATGCTGGAAAGGGTATGTCTGGGGATAGTTTAGAGATATTATCTTCAAGTAACACATGGCTGCGTTAGCCGCCGCGACAACAAACTGTCTGCCAACCTGCTGGTCCAGCATTATCTCCTCAAGGGTTGAAGCCTCCCGTTTACGGCCGGCGCCAGCCAAGTCGTCCTTAATCCTTCTTTCAGCAATATCTTCGGGCCTGCTTTCTATGTAAACAATTAGGTCTGGCTTGATTATTTTTACAACTTCTGAAGGAAGCCCAGGATAGTAGCCCGAGCTCGTTTTAATCACGGAGTGTGTATCCACCACGACGTTCGTCATGACAGCTATCTTCTCAGCAGCCATTAGCTGAAGCTTCTGATAATCCGGCAAGCTCAGCATTCTCCGCATGTCGTCTCTATGAACTATCCCATAGCTTCTGGCAGCTTCCTCAAACATGATGTCGCCAAAGTTGACGACCCTAACATCGGGCATTATCTCGACAAGCTTCTTCAGCGTAGTGGTTTTCCCCGAACCAGGTAAAGCCGTAACCACTGTTTTCACAAGTTTAACGTTTCACGGACTGTTAAATACCTACCCTAAGCGGTTGAAGCCTTCATCGACGCCATGGATGACAGGCTGGTAGTTTTCTCCTTTTGGAAATTAGACACCAGCCGCTGTTGAACTCCAGGCTATCCGGTGAAGTGCAGTTAAAAACAGTCAAAGGCCGTAAGCTGTATCCTTTGTACTGCAGATTCGATGATAGGATTTAGCCACCAGGTAGCTCCAGCTGTTTTTCAAGTTTCTGCTTCATCGAAAGATATTCGCTCTGCTTCAACTCTCCAATCTTGTACCTGAGCTCGAGCTTGGTGAGCTCCTTCTTTATCTTATGGTGTTGTTCCATGAGCACGTCGAGCACTTGGAGGGCTGAGTTTACGTCTTCCTCAATTTGGCTCATTGTTGTTTCTTTAAGGCCTAGCTCCTTGCCGCTTGTCTTGATTTTGTTGAGCCTTTCCTCTAGCTGTGTTTTGAATGCTGGCAGGTCAGCAAGTCTTATGTTGAACGGGTTTCTGAGATACATCAGCTTGGGCCGAAGCCGCCCCATCTCCCTCTCTATCTCCAGCTTCTGTGTTATATATTGTCTATCCGGTATTTCCCCCACCTCATGCTTCACTCTCAGCTTATCCAAGTTTGCGCTCAAGGAGCTTATCCTCTCATCGACTTTTTTGATCTCGGCCTCACGTCTCTCGTTGAGAGTGCGCAGCCTTGACCTATATTCGGTGAAGAGCTCTTCGAAAACTTCCGGGTCGGCCTCACGTTCGAGGAAAAGGTCGATCAAACGGAAATACCATGAATATACAGAGGAAGTCTGGTCGACCAACCTTTTTTCCTCAACTACAGCCTCTTCAACCGCGGCTGGGGCCGGTGCTGCAGCGGCCTCCACCGTCTCTGGAGCTATCTCGGCCGGGGGCTGTTCCGCTGGTGTTGGAGGAGTCTCCTCAATAACAGGCTTTGGCATCTCAGCCGGCTTTTCCAACGTGTATCCGCAGTATATGCAGAATTTTCCCTTGATGGTCAGCCTGTGACAGTTCGGGCATTCGACTCTTGTTGACGCCAATTCGGAAAACAACGGCTCCTCAGCCTAATAAAACTTACTTAAGGGGTTTTGACACGTGTTTGGGGTTTTATACGGCGGTGCATCGCTGAGTATTCGGATTCAGGGTCTTTCGGGATTTCGTGGACGTTATAAGAGCTAGATACGCTTGAAAAGGTTTTAAGCCGCCAGAATTAAGCTTGCACGATGTCGGAAAAGGAGACAAACCTTCCATCGGCCCCGATACACCGGCTGATGAAGAAGGCCGGCGCTACCAGGGTCAGCGAGGACGCGGCCGAGGAGCTAAGACGGGTTTTGGAAAACGTTGGAACAATCATAGCCAAAGAAGCCTTCGAGCTCGCCCAGTACGCGGGGAGGAGAACGGTCAAGAGAGAGGACGTTGAAAGGGCTGCAAAAACAGTTTTGAGAAACGTTCTCATTAGTTAGATGCTTTAGATTTATATATACCCCATACAAGGCTAAGTCCAGAGGTTGATGTAGCATGTCCTTGGCACCAGGTCAGCCAGTAATAGTTTTGAAGGAGGGCACCACGAGAACGCAGGGAAAATCTGCACAGAGAAACAACATTGCAGCCGCGAAAATAATTGCTGAAATAGTAAGGACAACCCTTGGCCCGAAAGGAATGGATAAGCTGCTCGTAGACAACATCGGCGATGTCATCGTCACAAACGACGGTGCTACGATACTGGAGAAAATAGACGTCGAACACCCGGCCGCTAAGATGATAATCGAGGTTGCGAAGTCTCAGGACCATGTTGTAGGCGACGGGACCACGACAGCTGTCGTGCTGGCGGGCGAGCTTTTGAGGAAGGCTGAGGAGCTCATCGAGCAGAAGATCCATGCAAGCACCATTATCTCAGGATACAAGAAGGGACTCGACATGGCGCTGGGTGAGCTGAACCAAAACGCAATTAAAATCGAACTCAAC
The DNA here is from genome assembly GCA_038896555.1 of Candidatus Caldarchaeum sp. Taxonomy (GTDB): domain Archaea; phylum Thermoproteota; class Nitrososphaeria_A; order Caldarchaeales; family Caldarchaeaceae; genus Caldarchaeum. The sequence goes on from JAWACZ010000003.1 coordinate 18,057, forward strand.
GACCGCCAGACACTCCGTAAAGTTATCACCACGGCGTTGGGAAGCAAGTCTCTTGGCTTCGCTCTCGACAGGCTTGTGGACATTGCCATAGACGCCGTTCTGAGCGTTGTTAAGGAGGTTGACGGCAAGCTCAAGGCCGACAAAGACGACATCCAGATCGTTAAGAAGATCGGAAAAAGCCTTGGAGAGACGGAGCTGGTCAGAGGTGTTATTGTCGATAAAGAGGTTGTGCACGCAGCCATGCCCAAACGTGTAGAGAACGCTAAGATAGCTCTTATAGACAGCCCGTTCGAGATCGAGAAAACAGAATTCAGCGCAGAGATAAGGATTAGAGACCCGTTGAAGATTAAGGAGTTCCTCGACGAGGAAACAAACATTCTCAAGGGCATGGTGGACAAGGTGAAGGCTGTCGGCGCGAACGTTGTGTTTTGCCAGAAAGGAATCGATGACGCAGCACAGTTCTTCCTCGCGAAGGAAGGCATACTGGCTGTGAGAAGGGTCAAGAAGAGCGACATGGAGAAGCTCGCCAAAGCAACGGGGGGAAGGATAGTTACGAACTTTGAAGACCTTTCGCCGAAGGACCTTGGCAAGGCAGGGCTTGTCGAGGAGAGGAAGATCGGAGAAGACAGGATGGTGTTTGTTGAAAAGTGCGAAAACCCGAAATCAGTGGCCATCCTCCTCCGAGCTGGGCTGGAGAGACAGCTGGACGAGGCGGAGAGAGCTTTGAACGATGCGATTATGAACATGATCGACTTGGTTGACGACGCAAGGGTGGTTCCGGGCGGAGGGGCCATAGAAGAGGAGCTCGCCAGGCAGCTGAGGGCCAATGCTGGAAAGCTCTCCGGCAAGGAGCAGCTTGCTTTCACCGCCTTCGCCGAGGCATTGGAAGTTATTCCCAAGACGCTGGCTGAAAACGCTGGGCTTGAGCCTGTGGAGATAATGGCTCAACTACGTCATGCCCACGACAACGGCGGGAGAACCGTGGGAGTCAACATATTCGGCGGCGGAGTTGCAGACATGCTGAAGAACGGCGTGCTAGAGCCGGCGAAGGTAAAGATTCACGCCCTCAGGTCGAGCTTCGAAGCAGCCTCCATGATACTGAGAATAGACGACGTTGTAGCGGCTTCCAAGAAGAAGGAAGAGAAGAAGAAAGAGAAGGAAGAGGAGACGCCTGAATTTTAAACCTTTTTCGGTTTTTTCAAAAACTTTTCCAAACACTTTTTAGGAGACTGAAGACGTTCCCTCAGGCATGAGAATGGCTGCTGTTTTAGGAACGCTGGTGGGTGTCGGTGTTTTTGTCCAGATTTTGCTGGGCGAAACCGGGTTTGCTGCAGGCTCTTTAAGAGATGTGCACGCCATCATCGGGCTGCTGGGCTTGGCTGTCGTGATCGCCTATGTTGTCACAGCACGGGGAAGCTTGGCCAGGCTTGCTGCCGCGCAGTTTGTTGCGTTGATAACTTTTGCTCAGGTTGTTTTGGGACTGTCGCTCTACGGCCTGCTTTCCATTGGAATGGGGCATGAAGCGCTAAAGCTCAGTCACAGGGCTACAGCATACATCCTCTTCCTCTCAGGCCTCGCCGTCAGCGTTTTTTCCGTGCTTTCCCGAAGACGGACGAAAACCTGAAAATCTCGTTTAAATTTAAGCAAGGCATTGTTATTCCATGGTTTTTCCGTTCTCCTCCGTTTTCGATTTTTCGGTTGAGGTTAAAGAAGAGTACGAACTCTTCAGGAAGTCTGTCCGCGAGTTTGCTGAAAGGGAGCTGGAGAAACATGTGGCGGAGATTGAGAGGACAAACAAAATTCCCGAGTTCCTTCTGAAAAAAGCGGCTGAACAGGGTTATTTCGGGCTCGGCATCCCTGAAGAGTATGGGGGGCAGGGGACGGACATTATGTATAACACGCTTTACGTCGAGGAGATATCCCGTGTCTGCCCAGCCTTTACGGTGGCCACCTTGGTTCACGGGCTTTTCACATACCCCGTGTTGGTTTTCGGGACGGTGGAGCAGCGGCGAAAGTATCTACCGCCGTTGGCTAGGGGTGAGAAACACGCATGCCACGCCACCACGGAGCCTGGGGCAGGCACCGACGTCGCCGGCATCGAAACAACAGCCAAGAGAAAGGATGGCGGCTGGGTCATAAACGGAAGGAAATACTTCATCTCCGGCGCCGACAAAGCCGACTATTTCATAGTGTTGGCGAGAACATCTCCTCCCCCAAGCCGTAAGGAGAGAAACAAGGGGCTTACTTTTTTCATCGTCGGAAGGGAAACGGAGGGGCTTAGGGTTGGCGAGAAGATAGAGGTTTTAGGCATCCGAGGGAGCCATCCGTCGGAGGTAATTCTGGACAACGTTTACGTTCCCGAGGAGAACATGGTTGGCGAGGAGGGGCAGGGTTTTAAGATCGCCATGGAGACATACGACCACGGAAGAATTGGGGTTGCGGCCCAGGCTGTCGGAGTGGCTCAGGCATGCTTCGAGAAAAGCCTACAGTACGCGCTGCAGAGAAAAGCCTTCGAAAGGCCTTTGATATATTTTCAGGCTGTCCAGTTCCATATCAGCGAGATGCTTACAGCTCTGGAAGCCGCTAGGCTGATGCTCTACTGGGCTTCTACGATGGCTTTGAAGAACAAGCAGGGAGCTGTCATGGCTGCTTCGATGGCTAAGCTCTTCGCGACAGAGGTGGCTGAAATGGCTGCTCTGAAGGCTGTTTCAGTGCATGGAGGAATGGGCGTAGCTTTAGACGGAATGGTTGAGAGATTTTTACGGGATTCACAGATATTCAAGATATACGAAGGTGTCAACGACATCCAGAAGCTTGTCATCCTCCGTCAGATGCTAAAAACCACTTTCGGGATGGACGTAGACTGATTAGAGATAATTCAACTCCACAACCTTTTTTAGTAAAGTTCTAGCCACATGTTGATGGGGACATGGCCTCTTTCGTCAGGCTGGCAGCTGGAGCGTTAGTAAGCCTCGCCATAATACTGCTGCTATCTACCGTTGAGCTTTCCTTCCCCCAACCCCTTCAGGCTGTGGTTATCTCATTGGTCTTGACGGCGGTGGCTTCAGGTTTTGTAGCAGGCTCGGCAGCCACGGCCGCCGCCGGAACTTTCATCGGCGGCTTTGCAGCACTTGTTCTCGCAATACTCTGGAATGTAACGCTCTGGTCGCCTTCTCCTGTTCCATCCGACATGCCCATCATCAGAACACTCCTACTGGGTGGAGCAGCCGTCCTAGCGGCGGGTGTCGGCTTTGTCAAGGGAAGCATACTCCACAAAACCCCCGTCCCCACTGAACCGCGGAAAGAACAGTCTCAAGCCGTGCAACCGCAGGATTCAAGCCAGGTCACGTCCCCGCTTATCCCCGAATCCAAGCCTACCCCCGTTGTGTTGGAGGTCGAGAATAGGATATGCAAGTTTTGCAGTAGCGTTATACCGGCTGAGTCTGTGTACTGCCCCATGTGTGGAGCTAAACTGGTTGAGGAAGAGTGAAATGGATGTTTTCAGAAGAAACGCTTTCCGTCCTAAACCTGCTGGTAAAGCCTTTAAAAGACGCAGTAATGGAGAAGTTTGGAGAGCTGACTCAGCCGCAGCTGAAGAGCATACCTAGGATACTGGTGGGAGAAAACCTTCTGCTGATGGCTCCCACCGGCACGGGGAAGACGGAAGCGGCTTTGATACCTTTGCTGAACAAAATTATTTTACAGCCTAGCTTTGAAGGGGTTAAGATTCTTTACATCACCCCGTTGAGGGCGTTAAACCGCGACCTGCTCGACAGGATAGAATGGTGGGCTGGAAGGCTTGACATGACCGTAGCTGTTAGACACGGTGATACTGCTCAGAGGGAGCGTAGAACGCAGTCACTTATCCCGCCAACAATCTTGATAACCACGCCTGAGACGCTTCAGATACTTTTGACTGCCAGATTGTTCCGCCAGCATCTTCGCAGGGTTGAGGCTGTTGTGGTGGACGAGGTTCATGAGCTTGCTGGAGATAAGCGCGGCAGCCAGCTATCCGTGGCTTTGGAGAGGCTGACAGAGATTACAGGAAGGGATTTCCAGAGGATTGGCTTGTCGGCTACGGTTGGAAGCCCTGAGAAAGTGGCCGCTTTTCTCGCAGGTGTTGGAAGAAGCTGTAGCGTGGTAAGAGTTCCCGTGGTAAGAAACCTGCATCTCTCCGTCAAATATCCGGAGCCAGGCCCGGAAGATTTCGACCTCGCCGAAAAACTGTCAATATACCCAGACGTGGCGGCGAGGATGAACTTGATAAGGTCTCTTGTAGAATCCCATGAATCAACGCTTGTCTTCACGAACACAAGGCCTCTTGCCGAGATCCTCACCAACAGGTTTAGGGCTTGGGATGAAGCGGCTCCGATAGGGATTCATCACGGAAGCCTTTCGAAAGCAACGCGCGTTGGAGCTGAGCAGGCGCTGAAGACAGGAGGGCTGGCGGGAGTTGTATGCACTTCGTCACTCGAAATGGGCATAGACGTGGGGCGGATAGAGCTTTGCATACAGTACAACTCTCCAAGAGAGGTAACCCGGCTCGTGCAGAGAGTGGGCCGCAGCGGCCACTCAATCCACGGCACGGCAAAGGGTGTCATAATCGTCACCGATTCCGACGATGCTTTGGAAAGCGTCGTCATAGCCAGACGTGCTTTGAAAGACCTCATAGAAGACGTCGAAATCTTCGAAAACAGTTATGACGTTCTCGCACACCAGCTGGCTGGGCTTGTAATCGAGAAGAAGGAGATAGAGTTGGATAAGGCGTTAAACATCTTTAGACGGTCTTATTGTTTTAGAAAGCTCACCATGAAGGAACTGATGAAGGCCGCACAGCATCTGGAGAAGCTTGGAGCCGTGATGATAACCAGCGACAACATTCTGGCACAGGGGCCTAAAACATCCATGCTGTACGACTATTACTTCAACAACCTCTCAATGATACCTGAGGAGAGACAGTACCTAGTGGTTCTTGAATCGACGGGCGAGCCCATAGGCATACTCGACGAAGAGTTTGTGGCTGAGCATGGAGAGCCGGGGACTCGGTTTATCTTGATGGGAAAGGCTTGGGAGATAATTCAAACAGCCGGCGAAAGAATTTACGTTTCCGCCTTGGACAGTCTCGAAGGAGCTGTCCCCTCATGGGTAGGCGACGAGATACCAGTCCCCTTCGAAATAGCTGAGGAAGTGGGAAAGATACGTAGGCTGTATGCCGAAGCCGTTGCCAGAGGATGTTCAGACGATGTTTTACAGTCCTTGGCGGAACAATACATGACAGACAGGTCTTTGCTGGAGAAATCTCTACGGGAGGTCAAGATGCATCTCGATAAAGGTCTTCCAGCGCCGTCGGATAAGACGGTCGTTTTAGAGGAGACGCCTGAGTACATTGTTTTACACGTATGCGGCGGGCTTAAGCCGAACAGGACCATAGCCCGTGTGCTGGCTTACGTTCTCTCGTCAAGGATAAGTGCTGTAGTGACTGTGCAGCAAGACCCTTATCGGATAGTTTTCAAAGGTCGTGAGCTCAGCCTCGAGCTTGTGGCAGAAGAGGTCAAGAACCTAGCTCGGGAAAATCAGTGGCTGAAGCTTGTGGAGAAGGCTGTCGAGTCGTCGAGTTTGTTTAGGAGAAGGCTTGTCCACGTGGCCCGTAAGATGGGGGTTTTGAGCAAGGAGGCTAGCATACTGGACGTAAACGCCACAAAACTAGCTGAAATGCTGCGTGACACCGTTGTCTACGAAGAGGCTTTAAAACACTGTCTAGCCGCTGATTTCGACCATGAAACATCTTTCAACCTGATTAGCAAGGTCTCAACGGGCGAGGTCTCTCTTATTCCGGTAAGGGTTGAGGATCTTTCTCCACTGGCAAGGTTGACGGTCAGCAGGTACGCCAGCGACATAGACGTGATTGTTTCCGACCGGCTGCAGAGGCTTGTGGTCAACGCTGTAAGGGGAAGGCTTAACAACGAGCCTGTAACCCTAGTATGCATATCATGCTGGCAGTGGTACGCAAGGGCTGCTGTGAAAGAGCTGGATACAAAGCCTGTCTGCGGTGCTTGCGGCTCGTCTTCGCTCGGGGTTTTGAAGTCCGAGCCTGAGGAGGTCCTGAACCTGCTCGCCCACCGTGGGAAACCGTCGAACAATAAAGAGCGGCAGCTTAGAAAACAGGCTCTTAAAACCGCTCTCCTAGTCGCGAAGTATGGGAAGACGGCTGTATTCACTTTAGCGAGCCATTATCTCAACGTGGAGGACGCGGCCAAAATTCTTGAGAATGAGTCAAGCTTGGGCGTGAGGCTTGTGGAGCTTATCGTGGAGGCTGAGAAAAAGAAGCTCCAACAGCTGTTTAAGTAGTCTGCTCCTGCCTGCCGTCAGCAACGCTGGAAAGGTTTGCCACAGCCTTTATCAACTCTTTTTGGTCAACTTCTGCAACAGCCCTCCATCCAACGGAGAGAACTCCGTCGCCCGCGTCGACCAAGTATCCTCTTCGGCTAAACCTTTCCAAAGCCGCTTCAACACGCCATTTAGGCAGCTTAGACTCAAGCATTTCAAGCAACTCTTGCCTGGGTGCTTTCCCTCCTCTTGAGTAGAGCAAAGCCAGCGCCGCAGAAAGAACGGCCAGGTCATCTATCCTCCAGCCGGCAGCCACAATGTCGGAGAGGCTCAAAGGATCTGTCAACGTTATGAAATACCTGGCTCTGTCGTAGTCTTCTTCGCCGGGTTGTCTGTCCCCCGGTGTTTCAAAAAGGATTTTCACACACAGGCCCAGGGGTTCAAGCCTGTGGTTCAGGCTCTCTATAACTTTGAGATAATTTTTCCCCAGCCTTCTTCTAAGCTCGTAGCCCCTCACGCCGGGGAGCCTGTGGCTGGTGAAAAGCAGCATAGCCATGGCCGTTGAGAGCTTTTTTCTCGCTGCAGACTGTTCAGGAGTTGGTTCAGACAAGCACAGTACCTTCCTTCAAAACAACAACCATGGAGGCGACGTTCCTCCTCTCCGCCTTAGACTCATAGGGTTTGAGCGTCACCTTTCCGGTGATAGGGTTTTTGACAACTTCAGCCAAGCCTTCGCTGACTATGAAAGCTGTCAGATAAGCCCTTTCAACGGTCTTTTCCACACCTTCCCTGGATATGAAGGAAGCATAGCCGACTTCGCCGTTCTCGTCTCTTGAAGCAAGCATTTCACTATGCAGCTTCTTCAGCTCAAGCTCTATCTCCTCTCTCTGGCTGAATGTGTTCAAAGCCTGGCGGAAATCAACTTCAGAGCCTATCTCGCTGGTTGCGGGAGACTTTAGATTGCGGGTCGGCAGGCTTAGAAAATATTCCAACCCCATCGCCACCATGCCTCGAGTAAGCTGCTCGGCCGACACGATGGGTCTCCAGCTTGATGCAAGCGCCTGGGCCAGCGATTTTTTATCAGCCGACAAAATCTTCAACGTTATCAGCTGCGTGTCAACAAGCAGGGAAGAAGCTCTGTCTTTAAGCCATTTATGTTGCAGGGCTATGACCAAGGCAACTCTGTAGAGCGTTTCCGCGTCCAACGTCAAAATCTCTGTATCGCCGGCCCTCTCCACGATCGACCTCAGCTTGGCCAAAATAGCCTTCACATCAACGCTGTAGGGGTCGGCTCCGGTCTTTGCTATCGTCTCGCAGAGTGAAATAAGCCTTTCCAGCTCTTCCTTAGCCAGCTTGACGCTCGTCACTCGAAAACACCTCCGCCGCAGCCGGTATCGAGACGACGGACCTTCCCTTCACGTTCTGTACTACGATGGTATTTACGTCCTCTTTGTACGGAACTCTGCCTGGTGTGATGATGATGTATTGTGTGTCACCGTCCTGTTTGGCTGTTGACGTAAGTATGTTGATTATCCTCTCGCGGTTGAGCGGGTCGAGGTGAACGTCGAATTCGTCAACTGCCCTGAAGGGTGATTTTATGTATTTTTGAAGTGCTAGGAGAAAAGCCATCGTCGCAACTATCCTCTCACCGCCGCTCTGTGTGTGAGCGTTCAGCAAAGTTGGCTCAACCCCTCTGAACCCCACGTAGACCTCCACCGATGCTTTGTCTACGTCGTTCAAGTTCCTCAGCTCTATTTTCCCCGAACCCCCTACAACGGACAGAATTCTTTGATACTCTGGTTCGACGGCCGCTGTGAGGCTGCGTAGGAACTCACGCCACTTCTGCTTCCTGTACTCGGCTTCTTCGAGGGCTTTACGTGCGTTTTCACTCAGCTGGGAAGCTTTAAGCTCCGCCTCCCTGTACTTGGCTTCAGCCAGCATGAACATCTCCTCCGCCTGAGGGGTTGGATTGCCCATGGATGCAAGCTGCAGCCCAACAGCCTTCAGTTCTTCAGAGACTTCCAACGGCTTTCTTCCAGCATCTACTCGCGGCCCCTTCTCGGAAGCTTCGGAAACTCTTCTGGCCAGCTCTTTCTCAGCCGCAGTCAGCTCATATCTTAGATCTTTCAACTCGGATTCTCTGATCTCTTTTCTCTCGAGACTTCTGCCGAGCCCTTCAGCAGTTTTTACCAAATCGTTCAATTTTTCCGCCAGTTCTTCCTTGGAGGCTGTTTCGCTAAATTGCCGCAGCAGCCTTTGGGATAGAATGTTAACCTCATCTGAAAGCCTTCGAGTCTCCTTCTCAAGCTTTTCAACCTCTTCGTTCAGCATGTTTATCTTATCTTGGATTCTGTCCCTAGATTTCTCAGCCTCTCTGACCAAAGACCAGAGATACTCTGTCTCGAGCTGTTTTTTACGTTCCTCAAGCTGTTTAATGACGTTAAGCTTCTGGTATTCCTCCCGCCAGTAATCTACTGCTGCACGTGCGTCTTCCAAAGTCTTCCTTATCACAGCTTCTTCGGCCAATAGAGCCGACAGCTTGGTCTCTGCCTGCTTTATCTTCTCCCTCAGACCGGCAGCGCCGACGGCCTCCTCGATCATAACAAGCTTCTCCCTACTGTCTCTGCTGACAAACTGTTCAATCATGTTTTGATGCATTATTATAAGCATGTTGTCTGGGTTTATCCCAATCTTTGAGAGAAGGTTCTCAACCTCGGCTTTGGTTTTAAACTTGTTGTTTACATAGTGCCAGTATTCGCCGTTCTTTTTCAGAAACCTAGCGATTGTGACGGAGTCGGAGGAGATTGTGGGTATTGGGCGTTTTCCGTCAACAGGTCTGTTGTCGAAGACCACTGCAACTCTGGCTGCGTCCATGCCTCGGCGTATTAGGTCGCTCAACCTCTGACCCCTTTCCGTGTAAGTCTGCCCCAAAGCCACCGAAATCGCCAGCAGAATCGATGACTTACCTGCTCCGTTTGGGCCAACTATCACGTTCAACCCAGCTTGAAGAGGGATTCGACTGTATTCATGGGACATAAAGTTCTCTAAGATGACCTCTCCGATGTAAGGCCTTGCCCTGCCTTCTTCACCCGCTGACAACCTTGCCCTGCAGGCCTCTATTGTCCGATTATATAAATTCCCACGCTTGAAAAGAGAAATTTGGGCTTACATCACACATACGTGAGGATATTCGATGGTATGTTGTTAATAAATATGCGGAGGCCGTTTTCCGCTAAGATATATAGACTCGCTGGGACTCCACGCACAGGCATGTCGCAGGAGCTGGAAAGAATAGCTGCAATAAGGGCAAAAGAAGCCGTCAACTTTGATAGGATGGGACAGAAACACAAGGCGATTAAATCTTACCGGGATGCAATAGACATTTTATGGAAGCTTTACCATCTAGCCCCCGACACATCAATAAGGAGGATTTACGCTGACAAGATCAAAGAGTATCAGACTAGGATTGAAGAGTTGACGAACGAGACTTCGCCAGCCGAGCCTGTGCAGCTGGATGCAAAGCCTGTTCGGACAAACCTTATCACGATGGAGAAACCTAAAGTAAGCTGGGAAGACATCGTAAACATAGAGGAGGCGAAGAAAGCCATCAGAGAAAGCATAATCTTTCCCACAAAAAGGCCGGACCTTTTTCCTCTCGGGTGGCCGAGAGGGATTCTTCTCTTCGGCCCACCTGGATGCGGCAAAACTCTGCTAGCAGCAGCTGTGGCCTCCGAGCTTGAAGCCGGCTTTTACACAGTCGATGCGGCGAGCATAATGTCCAAATGGTTGGGCGAGTCGGAGAGGAATGTCTCAAAAATATTTAACCAATGCAGGCAGGAGGCAAGGTCGGGGAGACCTGTTATAATTTTCATCGATGAAGTGGACTCGCTGACAACAGAAAGATTTATGGAGGTCGGTGGTGAGGCGAGGGTGAGAAACCAGCTAATAAAGGAGATGGACAGCATAATTGACAAGGGCCGTAGAGATTTTCTCTACGTGATAGCGGCTACAAACAAGCCGTGGCATCTCGACGAACCCTTCATAAGAAGGTTTCAAAAAAGAATCTATGTTTCTCTTCCAGACCTCAACGCGCGGGTGAAGCTGTTTGAAATGTATACGAAGGGGTTGAAGCTCGACGCTGGGGTGGAGCTAACACAGCTGGCGAAGATAACTGACGGATACTCGGCTGCAGACATCCACGACATATGTGTTGAAGCCCAGCTAAAGGTTGTGAGCGAGTTTTTCTCAACCACTGAGGGAGAAAAGGGTGAGCCGAGACCCGTAACCATGGACGACTTTATGGACATCATCAAAAAACGAAAACACTCTATAATGCTGGAAAACCTGAAAAAACTTCTCGACTGGAACTCAAAATACGGAACTAGCTAGCCTCTGCAACCTCCAGCTGTATTAACCCTTTTTGATGCAGGTTTCTCAACACATCAGACACGGTTTGAGAGTCGAGGCCGAGCTCGGAGGCGCATCGGTCAAGGTCAAGCTCTTCTACATTATGTTCTACCACATAGCTGTAGACTGTTTTCTCTATGTCGGTTAGCTTAGGCACCTCCGGGAAAGCTTGGCGAACCTTTTCCGCTGCAATCTTCCTCGCGTGCTCGAGTATGAACGAAGCCTCTTCTGTGACAGCGTCATGCTTCTCTAAGCTGGGTTCGGCGTAAACGCCTGCACTTGACATAAAGTCGTCGATCATCGCCATCAGGTTTCTCAGGTTTTCTGAAGCCTCAGGCGCCACATCCGATATCTCGGTCACGATGTTCTGCAACATCACAGACAAGGGCCGTATCAAGGCTAGAGCCTCCCCAAGTTCGAGGATGCTTTCAAGCCTTATCTTGACTTGGAGAAGAACAAGCTGGCTGTGGAGTACTATTCCAGCCAGCTTCTTTATCTCAGCTATCTCCGATGCGTAGATTTTTGCTTTTTCATCATCCTTGACCTGAATGGCTTCCACGCATCTTTCAAAATATTCCCTGCTCCTTGCCAGCATTTCCCTGTATTTGTTGTTTAGCCTCTCTATATGCCCGTTGAGTGAAGATATGGATTTCTCGATTTTAGCGGTAAACTCTTCAGATACTTCAAAATGCGGTACATCCTCCTGCATGTATTCCCGCCAATCATTCTTGCGTCGCAAAAACCCTATCAAGCCAGTTCGCCGCTGCACAGCGGCTTAATATGCTTCATCTGCAGAATGTTGATAGATATTCTCAATTTATTACAAGGGTTATACATGATTAATAGTCATGAACAGCGTGAGATGAAAACGTCTTCACGCTCATACTCGGCGACCCATGTCCTGGTCGAGCTTGGCTTAAGCCTTAAGCCTATAAGCCTAAAACCATCCGGAATGTCTTCAGCCGCCAGCCTCAAAGCCTCCTGTATAGAGTCGGCGTTTTTCTCCTTGAGAATTCTCTTCTCACCTTTTTCTCTTTCAACATGGTAGCAACTGAGGCAGAGGGTTCGGCCACGGAGGACGGTTACGGTCATTCTCTTAACAGCGGAGCCGCAGCTGTCGCAGGAGACCTGCTGTAGCCCGCAGGTTCTGCAGATGTTTCCAAACCCCGTTATGTAAAATGCTGTATCTTTACCAGCTATCTCGCGTCCGCAAACCTTGCAGACAACGTTGCCACCAGTCTTATGGAGGTGTCCCAGCATGCCATGCGATGGCCATCCTCTGAGGTTATAAGTTTAGCAGAGATACAGCTATTAACGGCCAGTTGGCACGGGCAAGCGGATGCAGTTTGACGGAGCCGGCGGATTTGCTGCTGGAGAGGTTTGGACCGGAGCCGGGTTGGCTCAGCAGGATGAGGCGAAAATGTTTTGAGCTGTTCCGCTCAATGCCTCCGGAAACCTCCGAGCTTTACATACGACATTACGAAGCACCCACCCTAGAAGAGCACCAAATCCTAGACATGCTTGGAGACGGAGAGGAAAGGGATGTTCCCGAAGAGTTCAGGCATGTGAAAGATTATGAAGAGCATCCGACTGTCGTGTACGTAGGAAACCAGCTCGCCCACATCCATCTCCCCGAAAAACTAGCCAAGGCTGGACTTGAGCTGGTGGAGTTAAAGCAGGCGTTGAATAAACATGAGCCATACATCCGTGAGCGGCTTCAAGACATGGTGAACTCGCCCTACGTCGACAAATACACATGCCTAACCCACGCGCTGCTTAACGCAGGCATTTTCATAAGAACGCCGAAATCCGTCAGATTGGAAAAACCCGTACGAATCATGTACATTTTAACCAGACCTGCCGAGGCTGTTTTCAGCAAAACTCTGGTGGTATGCGAGGGAGAGTCGAACCTCTCTGTGGTCGAGGAGCTCCACGGCATGCCTGAATCTAGTGGATGCTTGCTCGGCCATCATGTACAGCTGCTACTAGGCGAATCCAGCATGCTGAGACACGGTGTGTTGCAGAACCTGTCCAACAACAACATTTACTTGGGCAACCGCTTGACCGAGGTTGGCAGGTATTCCTCCGCCTTGCTCGTGGGCTCCTTGATAGGCAGTGGGCTTTCCAAAGTCAGGGTTGACAGCGCTATGCAGGGAGACGGCTCAAGCGTCAACGACCTGGAGCTGGTCTTCGGCGACGGGGAACAGAGGATGGATTTGACCGCGAACCTACATCACATAGGCTTCGGAACCCAGGGCAGGGAGGTGGCAAAAGGAGTTGTAAAGGAGAAAGCCAAAGTAATCTTCAAAGGTATGATAACCGTTGAGAAAACAGCTAAGAACACAAGCGCTTACTTGGCTAAGCATGCTATGATTATGAGCCCGGAGGCCCGTGCCTATGCCATACCATCGCTCGAGATAAAAACCGACGAGGTTAAGGCAACACATTCGGCAAGCGTCAGCCAGATAGACCCAGACCAAATCTACTATCTGATGACGCGGGGGATTCCGTACGAGGAGGCTAGGAAAATGCTTGCGCTAGGTTTTTTCGAGCCTGTCGTCTCGATGATAGATCTGGATGAGGTGAGGTGGGGTCTGAGAAGCCTTCTCGAAAGCAAGTGGGGCGGTAGTGTTACTGAGCTTTTTGAAGAGCCTGAGGTCACCGTTTCAAGCCTGTTCGGAACCCACTACAAATACAGGTATGGACGTTAACCCGTTCTCCAAACTTAAGCGTTCTCTAAACCCTTTGAACGGCAGCGGAGACGAGACAAGCTTAGACCATAACTCGGCAGCCGTTGCCGTAATCTTGCGGGAGAATACGCCTTGGCCGGAGCTGCTGCTGGTAAAAAGGGGAAGCCTTTCGACAGACCCTTGGTCGGGGCAGATAGCTTTCCCAGGAGGCAGATACAAAGCTGTCGACAAAGATTTGACGAATACAATGTTCAGGGAGCTGTGGGAGGAGGCTGGGATTCCGAAAACCTCGGTCGAACTGCTGGGAACCCTGCCCTACATCAGCCCCGCCAACTATCCAAAGATGAAGGTCAAGCCATACGTAGGCCGTTTGATGGAAAAAGTCGAGGCCAGGCCAAGTCCTGAGATAGAGAGAACATACTGGGTTTCTCTGGACCAGCTTAAACCGCGGGTTGAGAAGGTTTACGCTCGTTCGGTTGGAAACGTCAAAAAATACTTCTGCTACGTCTTCGACGGCGAGGTTGTTTGGGGTATGACCTCAGTCCTACTCCGCAGAATCATGCACATCCTAGATCTATAGCTTCTGTTTTATGAAATCCTTGGCCGATTCTATCAGAAGGTCGACGTCCTCTTCTGTGTGTGCGGCTGATATGAACAGGTGGGGGTTGTAAGGCGGAACGTAAAGAACTCCCTTAGACACCATGTACTTGGAGAATTCAACCGTGAGCTGTATGTTCTTAGTCCTGTTGGCCGTGTGTATGTCTCTGGGCTCCTCCCGCGTGAAATGTATGCACACCAAGGATCCAACCCCGGTTACATGGGCGTTCACAGGCTCAAGAGCCTGCCTAAGCCCCTCCCTACCCCTTTCGCCAAGTCTCTCAAGATGATGGTAGACCAAGCCCTTCTCAAGCTCTTTCAACAACACATAGCCCGCCCTCAACGTCAACGGGTTTCCGCTGTATGTTCCTCCGTGGAAAACACGTTCGTAAGGGTTACGCCTCGTCCTATGGTCGAGGACCTCCATTATCTCTGCTTTTCCGCAGAACGCTCCGGCGGGAAACGGACCGCCTCCCACCGCCTTGCCCAAAACAGTCATGTCTGGCATGACGCCGTAGAGTTGCTGGGCTCCGGCGGGAGCTAGGCGGAAACCAGTTATAACCTCGTCGAAGATGAGGACGGCGTTTTCTCTGTCGCATATTTCCCTCAACCCTTTAAGGTATTCACGGTCGGCGGGTATGAAGCCTCCGGCACCCAGAACCGGTTCGACGATTATCGCCGCAAGCTCCTTGTTTTTGACGCGTTTCTCCACACCTTCAAGATCGTTAAAAGGTAGGAGTATCGTGTTTGCCGTCGACTCCTCGGGTATGCCTAAGCTGGAGGGTTTGTCAACGGGATATGTTACTCCTATCTGCAGACCGTCGTATCCGCCGTGCCATCCCCCCTCAATTTTCCCGACAAGCTTTCTGCCGGTGTAGCCGCGGGCGGTACGGACGGCGTACATGTTTGCCTCTGTCCCGCTGTTGGCAGGCCTGACCATCTCTGCCGAGGGAACCATGCTGCAGACCTGCTTCGCCCATCTAATCTCCCAGACGTGAGGGTATCCGAAATGTGCCCCATAACTCAGCTGTTCCTTCGCAGCCTCGATTACCGGCCTGTAGCCATGGCCCATCAGCAAAGCTCCGTGCCCCATCCAAAAGTCAACATACCTCCTTCCAAGAACGTCCCAGACATAGGCGCCTTCAGCTTTTTCAACATAGACGGGAACCGGGTCAATATATCTGACGCTATATGTGACGCCTGCGGGCAGGTATCTCAAAGCCTCTTTGAAAACATCCAAATCCATGTCGTAGGTACCTGTACGCCGGAGTAAAAAAGATGTTCAAAGACCCTTTGAATGTTTTTGGAGTAAGATTTCGGGAATATTCGACCGTCGTCGAGGGGTAAAGCATTTAATCTTTCCTGAAAAATGTGACAGCGGGCTGGGCTTGAAGGCTTGGGTTTTGGCCACCCTGCTGGTTGCAGTCGACTTGGTCTTCCTATCCTTCCTAGTCTACTTCGCATCCCTTTAACCCCTATATACTTGAGAAACAACTTCTAGCCAGACATGACGACCGCCTCCCTGTTAGAACCACATCAAGCATACCAGAAAGTGCTTGAGCTAATGGAGAAACATCACGCCATGTTTAGAAAGTCCATCCCCTTGATAGCCAGCGAGAACGTCGTAAGCCCTGCGGTGCGTGAAGCTATGGCGAGCGACCTTCAGCACAGGTACGCTGAGGGATGGCCCGGGGAAAGGCTTTACGCCGGATGCAAATACATAGACGAAATCGAGCTTCTTGCCATCGAGCTCGGCAAAGCTGTTTACAGGGCTGAGTTTGTTGACGTCAGGCCCATATCCGGTGTTGTGGCAAACCTTGTCGCCTACTGCAGTTTCGCAAGGCCTGGAGATATTATGGTTGCCCTGACCATCCCACATGGGGGGCATATTAGCCATGGGAAAGAGAAATGGGGTGGAACTGCGGGCGTTGTGCGTGGGCTTGAAGTAGAACGGTATGAGTTCAATGAAGAGCTTCACGAGATAGATGTAGATGCCACGGCCCGAAGGCTCCGGAGAATGGAGTCGGAGACGGGCAAGAAGCCGAAGCTTTTCATGCTGGGCGCTAGCGTGTTTCTTTTCCCTCATCCCGTCAAAGAGGTTAGGGCTTTGGCTGACCAGTACGGAGCCTACGTAGTTTACGACGCAGCCCACGTAGCAGGGCTGATAGCCGGCGGAAGGTTTCAAGACCCTCTGCGCGAGGGTGTTGACTGCATGACCATGAGCACCCACAAAACCTTGGCGGGGCCACAGCACGGCATGGTTGTTTCATGGGAAAAATATGCGGAGCGTCTCAAACAAGTGGCTTTCCCAGGCCTCCTTTCAAACCATCATCTTCACGCCGTCGCAGGGGTGGCTATCGCCCTGGCTGAGGCCCTGGCCTTCTACAGAGACTATGCCGCACAGATAATCAGGAACTCGAAGGTTCTGGCCGAGTCGCTCTATGAGCAAGGCGTTGACGTGCTGTATGAAAACAAAGGGTTCACCGAATCCCATACAATATTGGCTGACGTCTCCAAGTACATGGACGGCAGGACGGCTGAGGAGAAGCTTGAAAAAGCCGGAATAATTCTTAACCGCAACCTGATACCGAAGGACTACAGGCTTAAGACAGATTACAGGAGGCCTAGCGGGATAAGGATGGGTACGCAGGAGGTGACACGCCTCGGCATGGGCGAGTCTGAGATGAAACAGATAGCCGAATACATGGCCGACGTCATAGTTGAGGGCAAAAACCCTGAGACGGTGGGGGAGGAAGTAGTCGAGTTTAGGAACGAGTTCAGGAAGGTTCACTATTGTTTCGAGTCTATAACAGGCGCTTATGACTACATCAGGATTAGGTGAAAAAAGTTGCAGGGGGATTACGTCGTCGTTATCGAAAGCTTGAGGAAGGTTTACAGCAACAACGGTGTCGAGACCGTGGCGCTCAACGGAGTTAACCTAAGGGTCCGAAGGGGGGAGATGCTGGCGATAGTCGGTCCCAGCGGAAGCGGTAAATCAACCCTTCTTAACATGCTGGGAGCGTTGGATAAACCGACTGAAGGCAGGGTTCTTATAGACGGTGTCGACATAAGCAGGATAGACGACGACAAAAGAGCAGACTTCCGCAACAAGAAAATAGGTTTTGTCTTCCAGTCTTACAACCTGATAAACAGGCTTAAAGTCATAAACAATGTAGAGCTGCCGTTAATTTTGCTGGAGATGCCTGAAGAGAAGAGAAAGGCTCTGGCTTTGAAGATGCTCAGGGAAGTGGGCCTCGAGTCTAAGGCTTACAACAAGCCAACTCAGCTCAGCGGCGGCGAGCAACAACGCGTGGCCATAGCTAGAGCGCTTGTAACCGAGCCTAGCATAATACTGGCCGACGAGCCGACGGGCAACCTCGACTCTAAGTCGGGAGCGGTTGTAGTTAACTTGCTTAGAGAACTGGCACGCAAAGGAAACACCGTCATAGTCGTAACACATAACATGGACGTAGCCAGAATGGCTGACAGAATAATCTACATCAAAGACGGTAAAATAGAAAAAGAGGAAATACCGACCTTCGCAGGAAGCAAGGCATGAAAAACATAGCGCTACTCTTCATCCTTCTGACTTTGGCGGCTTCGTTGGCGCCGCACGAAGTTGAAGGAGCGGTTGTCCAAGTGGTTGACGTGGTCTGGGGCTCTCCCAACAGTCCAGAGAGAGCCATCCCCGGCGACGAAAACATACAGCTAAGCCTCGTGGTGGCAAACATAGGAAACAAGCCTGTCTGCACGCTGGAGGCTGAGATACTTCCAAAACAGAACAGCCCCCTGCCGGTTACAAGCTGGGACGGTTCGAGAACTATTAGAGCATACCATCAAGCGCAGCTGCAGCCTGGGACCATGGCAACCCTTGTATTTCGTGTAAACATAGCCAACGATTATACGCCGGGCAGCTACGAGGCTTTCGCAAGGCTCACATACAGAGAATGCAGCTCAACCTCCGACTATCTGCCGATCTCGCAGCTGACCATTCCCATCCACCTCCAGATATGGCAGCCGCCTGCATTGAGGCTTGTGAAGTCCGCCTGGCTCGTTAACGGGGTTGAGAAACCCGTAGGCCCCGGCACAGGCCTCGCCGTCTTAAAGCTGTTCATCGAGGCTCCATTGGAAACATCCGTCAGAAGCGTGGAAGCATGGTTAAACGTTCCACCAAGCTTCCGACAGTCAACGGGTGGAAGCGGTCTTTCAGACACGTTCCTCGAAACAGTACCAGCTGGCGGGTTTTTCACGCTCGAGTTCCCATTGGTTCTCTCCGACGAACTCAAGCTTGGAACCCATCAGCTCGAGCTCAACCTCCGTTTCAAGAACAAGTATGGCACTTTAATCACCCAAAAGCTTCCCTTCACGGTGGAGCTGTCGGGCAGGGAGGTGGTTGATGTTAAATCCCGTCCACAGAGCTTCTACAGAGGAGACTACGCTGTTCTATCCCTCTTAGTCGAAAACACCGGAACGGCGCCCGCCTACAACATGGAGATGGAGGTTAGGTCCGACAACCCCAAGGTACAGGTTTTAATGTCAACAGCCAGTTTGGGAAACCTTAACCCAGGCCAGGCTTTGGAGTTGAGGGTGCCGATGTATGTTGACAGGTCGGCTGAAGCATCTGTTTACACAGTCACATCAACGCTGGTTTACAGGGATGGGTTGGGAAACCGAGGGTCTAAAAGCTTCAAGACTTCTTTCACAGTCTCCGAAGAGTTTCGAACAGGGGTCAAGGCGTCTCCAAGCCAACACTTCATCCAAGCAGCAGCAATCACGCCGCTCAAAATCGACATCGTCAACACAAACCCCTACAACATAAACGAAGTTAAAATCACTATGGTTTCGCCTAACACCTTGCTTACAATCGTAGAGGGTTCGACAACGGTCAGCCTATCCCAGATGGCTCCGAACGCGGCCTACTCAATTCCTTTGAAGGTTTTGGCGACCCCTCAGGCGGGAGACTCTGTCAGCCTGCTGCAGGTTAGAGTAGAATACAAGGATGGGGCGGGGGTGAGATGGGTTGACACGGTGGACGTTCCACTTGCGGTCAGGGCGGATGTTGACATAAAGTTTAAAGGCGTTCGTCTTTCACCGCTGAAGGTTAGGCCGGGCGAGACAGTGGATGTTGCAGGAGACATCGTCAACGAAGGCTCCAACATAGCGAGAGCAGTTTTAGCAGAGGTTGTCGGAACAGCGCCCTTTGAAAACGTCGGAGAATCTTTTGCTTTCGTCGGAGTTGTAAACCCCTCGCAGGTCTCAGCGTTCACCCTCAACTTCCGTGTGAGCCAAGACGCAAAACCCGGCACATATCAGGTAACTGTCAAAGCGGTTTACAGGAACGGGTTTGGCGAGACCTTCACGAAGGAGACGACGCTCAGCTATGAGGTGGTGGCCGCCAACGCTCCAACCATAACGTTGCGTGAACAACAGCAACCAGCCACCGCCACACATTCTTTTGTCGCCATCTCGATAGCCGCAGCAGCCATAATCGCATCTGCCTACATGATTGTTAGAAGGAAAAGGCGAGATGGTTGAAGCTCTCCGACTACCTAGGCTATGCCTGGAGTGCCTTAAGAGACAGAAGGTTGAGAACAACTCTCACTGTCCTAGGCATAGTAGTCGGCCCGGCTTTGATAACTGCTCTAAACGCTACAACGGCTGGGCTGACTGAATCCATCGTTTCAAACCTACAGGTCTTCGGAGCGGACATGATTCTAGTCCAGCGTGTAGGCGACTTCAACTTTGACGACTCCGTGATAAAATCCATAGAACAGCTTCAGGGGGTGAAGGAGGTTTATCCCTACTATCTGATAGCCTCCGGCGAGATAAAAACAAGGGGCAAATCATTTCCAATGGACCCCACCAGGTCATACACGGTCCTGGCGGTAGAGCTGAAAAAGCTTCCCAACCTCTTCCCCAACATAAAAATCGACCAAGGCCAGATCATAGACAACCCAGGATACGCTGTGGCTGGGTACAGCGCATGGAACCCCAAGGACCCGAACATACCTCCGTTGGACGTAGGCTCCTTGTTCACGGTCTCAACATCCTCGGCTGGAGGCTCGACGAGGTCCTTCGCGGTTTCTGCGAGGCTTTCTAGATACGGGCAGGCCCTCTTCCTCAACCCCGACACCCAGATATTTGTCTCGCTTGAGGCTGGGAAACTCATTACCAACAGAAGAAGCTACAGCGGCGCGTTCATAAGGATAAACGACCCATCACTCAGCGACACGGTTGTCACAACCTTGGAAAAATGGTACGGCGAAAACCTCAGAGTCTTCTCCATCACAGCAATATCTGCAACAGTTCAGCAGATAATCGCAACCCTGAACGTGTTTTTCTCGTCAGTGGCATCCATGAGCCTGCTGGTAGCCTTCCTAGGCATAATGACAACGATGTTCACGTCGGTTACTGAAAGGGTGAGAGAGATAGGGTTGGTCAAAGCCCTCGGCTTCAAAACCCGCGACGTAATGCTTACGTTTTTGATGGAGGCGTTCATAATAGGTCTAATAGGCGGAGTCGCCGGAACAGCGGCGGGTGCGGCTTCTTCATTTATCCTGTCAGACATTTTCTCGGGACCGCCTGCGGAAAGAAGGCCTGGAAGCTTTCCAATAGGCGGAAACACGGAGGGCATCAGAATCGTCCCCATTATCACTCCGGAGCTGATCTTCACGGGCGTGGTTGTCGCCGTGCTGGTGGCTGTTTTAGCCGGCTTGATTCCCGCGTTCCGGGCTTCGAAGCTGGAGCCGATAGAGGCTTTGAGAAGAGAGTGACGGCAGATTTTTATTGCGAATTGTAGCGGTGCTATTGAATGCTGAACATAAAGCACATCAGGTCCAACCCAGACCTCTTCCGACGCGGACTGGCTAGGAGGGGGATTTCCCCCAGCCTAGTCGACCGTATTCTCGAGCTGGATTCGGAGAGGAGGTCGCTTTTGAAGACCGTCGAAGAACTTCGGCATGCAAGAAACGTCATAGCGGAGGAGGTGGCGGCAGCCAAGAATCGGGGTGAGAAAGCAGCCGACCTGCTGGCGAAGATGAAAGATGTCAACGAACGGATAGAAGCCGTGGAGGAAAAGCTGGAAGATGTGGAGAAACAGCTGTGGACAATACTGTACAACACCATGAACATACCTCATGAATCGGTTCCGGACGGCAGCTCAGAAGATGATAACGTAACGGTGAGAACCTGGGGCGAGGCTAGGAAAGAGGATTGGATGAAAGACCATGTCGACCTGCTGAAAAACCTAGGTATGGCCGACACAGAGGCCGCCGCATCAGTCGCCGGAGCAAGGTTCTACTACTTGTTTGACGACCTTGTCCTGCTTAACTGGGCTCTGGCAAAATACGGCCTCGACTTCCTCAAAAAGAAAGGCTTCAAGCTGCTTCAGCCACCCTACATGCTCACCAGAAAGATAATGGAGGGAGTTGTATCCTTCCAAGACTTCCAAGACATGCTGTACAAGATTGAGGACGAAGACCTGTATCTTATCGGAACCGCTGAACACGCTATAGCCGGACTGCATGCAGGCGAGATATTGGACGGAAGGTTTCTCCCCCTACGATACGCTGGTGTCAGCCCATGCTTCAGGAAGGAGGCTGGAGCCCACGGCAAAGACACGAAAGGAATCTTCCGGGTTCACCAGTTTGAGAAGGTTGAGCAGTTCAGCTTCACAAAGCCAAGCCAGTCCTGGCAAGAGCACGAGTATCTCATATCAAACGCCGAGGAGATCTACCGTTCCCTAGGTCTTCCTTACCGGGTTGTAAACATTTGCGTCGGAGAGCTCGGCTCAATAGCAGCTAAAAAATACGACCTAGAGGTTTGGCTTCCCGCCCAAGGCAGGTACAGAGAGCTTGTCTCATGCAGCAACTGCACAGACTATCAAGCAATCAGGCTCAACATAAGATACCGTGAAGAACCACATGTTGAGGAAACAGACTATGTCCACACTTTGAACAGCACCGCGATAGCTACCGAGAGAACAATCGTCGCAATCTTGGAGAACTATCAGAGACGCGATGGGTCTGTAGAGGTTCCGGAGGTTCTCCAACCATATCTCAACGGCTTGACAGTTATCAGGCCTGTTGCTCGATGATGTTTTGAACGGCTGAGGCCAGCTGCGAGGGCATTTCCAAAACGACGGGGTCGACGCTTCTGAGGATGTGGCTCGCTGAGGCCATCGAGAAAAGAGGGTCGGCACCAGCCCCGATGAACCAGGCAACCAAGGCTTGGGCGTATCCAAAATGCGTCTGCTTCAAAGGCCTCCCCATCCAGTTCAAGTAGGTCTTCAAACCGTTCGAAATAGAATCCACTTCCCCCACAACATAGACAGGGGCAGCAAGCTTCCTGCAGAGCTCCTCAACGTCTCTCACGAGGGTTCGGTAGATTGTCTTCAGGCTTTCTGCAACAGTTTTTTCGCTCCAGAGGACGTAGACAGGGTTTACCCCTGCCGTGGCCAGATGTGAGACCACTACTGGCTGGCTCCGAGGCAAAAAAGGCCTTACCGCCGTAGCGTTGACGTCGGCCGACAACAACACAGCCCTCGAGGATGCAACCGCATATCTTAGCTCGGGGTTTTCAACGAGCATGTTAAGGTCGCAGAAGGCTGTGAACCCCTTCAAAGACGTCAGAAAGTCTCTGACCTTCTGGTCTGGCCCTGCGTCGCCGAATATGTAGGCGAGCCTCCCAGAGCCGAGCTTATCACGGCCGGTTCTGCGGACAAGAAGCTTGAGCTGGCCAGGTCCGGCAAGTATTTCAGCCTCATCGGGGATGCCTATCTTTTCAACGATGGTTTTTCCCGTTTGCTTTAAATGAACTGGCTTAAGCTTGTGGAGGGCGACGGTTATGTCGGCTTGAAAGTAAAGTTCTCCAGCACCCGTGTCAGGGTCAACCCCGGTAGGTATGTCAACAGCTAGCTTGAAGGCTTTAGAGCTGTTGGCCAGCTCGACCGCTGTCCTGTAAACCCCTGACAACCCACCTCTCGCCCCAGTCCCTAGAACCGCGTCCACAATAGCCTCGGCTTCGTCGAACAACTGTGCATGCTGCATGAGCTTCTCTATGGTTTCGACCGGTTCTAAAACGGTTGTGAGCCTCATGTTCTTTACCGCTTCATAGTTTATCCGAGCTTCTTCAGTCCTTATTTTAGACGGCTCAGCCAGCAGCAGCACCGTGACCTCAGCCCCCATGCAGGACATGTGGCGGGCTGCAGCTAGCCCGTCCCCGCCGTTGTTCCCAGGCCCGCATAAAACCAAGATTTTCCGACCCTCGAGTTTTCCCAACACCTCTTCCAAGCGGGTTGCCACAGCTTTTCCCGCGTTCTCCATCAACACAAGCCTCCTAATACCCATCCACTCCGCGTTAGCGTCCAGAACCATCATCTCCTCAGAAGTAACAGTTTGCAAAGCCCAGCAAACTCTGAGGATTTTTTATATAAACATTACAGAAAAAAATCTGCCAGACAATACCCTGATATATTAGGTAAAGAGTTCAGGAGAGAGTTGTGGATTGGTGATACCATCTGCTGCAAAAACAGTTTCATCTACAAGAAACTGACTATGTTTGCTTAACATTCTACGGCTTGTTAAAACCACGGCAATCCCGTAACGCCGGGACAGCCATGGGACTGCGCTAAGGCTCGCCTCCAACTACGTTGGCCAAAACACCTATTTTCTCTATCTCCACCTCCACCAAGTCCCCCACGTTAAGCAGCTTGGGAGCTGGCTTGTAGAAAACTCCCACACCCGACGGAGTTCCAGTAGCTATAACGTCACCGGGATCTAGGGTCATCACACTGCTGATAAACTCGACAAGCTGATATACGCCGAAAACCATGTTCCGCGTGTTGGAGCTCTGCCTTATCTCGCCGTTGACCCTCGACATGATTTTGAGGCTGTGGGGGTCTCCAACCTCGTCTTGAGTAACCACCCAAGGCCCGATGGGTGCAAAAGTGTCGAATGACTTGCCGCGAACCCATTGACCGTCCTTAAACTGGATGTCACGCGCGGAGACATCGTTGAAACACGTGTAACCAAGAATAAACTCATGGGCCTGCGAACGAGAAACGTTCCTGCATTTTCTTCCTATCACTACCGCCAGCTCAGCCTCGTAATCCAGCTGTCTCGTAATCTTCGGGTAGATGATCGGGTTGCCCGGACCTGTTATGGCCGTATACGGCTTCATGAAAATCACAGGTTCATCAGGTGGTTTGACACCCTGCTCCTCGGCATGGTCTCTGTAGTTAAGACCCACGCAGATTATCTTGGGACGATTATCCAGCGGGGCTAGGAGGCTGACTTCAGAAATAGTGGCCTCAGGCGGATGCTTACTCACAACATCTTCTAACCGTCTTTTGTAAACGGTGTTCATGACACATTCTTCGGCGAAGCCTGCCACCGTGGCAGGAAGATTTTCGCCAAAAACCCCGCTAAGGTAAGAGCGGCTATACACACCTTCGTTCGCTATTATGGCATATGCCTCTCGCCCGCCGAATCTTATTCTAGCTATTTTCATGGTTCAGCCATCGAGCGGAAAAGCTAAAAATTTTACGCAGCATAGTCAACCTCCAAAGCCTGGACGTAAGAATCAAAAATTGTCGCCCAGCCGATTTAAGGACGCCGGCTAAAACAACGTGTCGAAGTATGACTGGATAGATACGGGCTGAACACTATCTTCCACTTGTGCATCAAGCCGTTCTTCAACCTTCCTTGACGCACTCACGATGGTAAGGCCTATGCTTGAAGATGGTTCCGACAATGGGGGAAAATGTAGACGGTGTTGAGGTTATGGGCCCGGTGGGATTCGAACCCACGGCCACCAGGTTATGAGCCTGGCGCTCTAACCTGGCTGAGCTACGGGCCCCGCGGTCTATTGTTTGTGAAGGATGTTTTTATGGGTTTGCGTCAGATGTGTTTCGCTGGTTTATCGTTAAATTGTGGACTTTTTTTAAACATATGAGTCAAGTTGGTTAGGCAGGTTGATTATGCACCGAAACCCATCGACCCAGATTTCCTCAAGAAACCCGATGAATATCCCTTGACTGGCACTCACAACGGACATGAGGTGAGGGCTGAGGGGGTCACGAGGCCTGACGCAAACGGAAACCCTTACCCCACCAAGCTCGGCATTCACGGAAAGATTGTGGCGGTGGACTGGGAGGCTTGCATCGCCGACGGCATATGCATGGATGTTTGCCCCGTCAACGTCTTCGAATGGGCGTTGAACCCTGGAAGGTCCGGTACGGGCAACGACCTATACCCCTTGGAGGGCGAGCTCTACGAAAAATACAGGACAGACAAGTCCGAGCCCATCAGGGAGGCTGACTGCATCTTCTGCATGGCCTGCGAGGCTTCCTGCCCTACAAAGGCTATAAAGATAAACCCGCCGTAAAACTTTAACACACCCACATCGCTCACTATATTTTATGAGGTTTTCTATCGCTGGCGAGGTTTCAGCCTTTTTCAAAGGTCTCGGGGTTAGGCTGGTCCTCGTCCAAGAAGTGTCCGTCGGAGCTGGTGCAGAGGGTCTGGAAGAATTTATTTCCGAAGCCGTTTCAAACGTTAGAAAAACCCTTAAGCTCGATGAGTTGACGCGACACCAGCTTGTCAGAGTTTATAGAGACTTTTTCTGGAGGATGGGGGTTGACCCCACCAAGACAAGGCCCTCGGCTGAAGCTTTGCTGAGACGTGTTCTGCTGGGGAGGGAATTCCCGAGAGTGAACACGCTCGTAGACGTCTACAACGTTGTTTCGATGAAAAACGTTGTTCCGATAGCCGCTTTCGACGCCGACAGGCTTGCGGGAGACTTGGCCATGCGCTTCGCCCATACAGGGGAAAGCTTCGAGGGCATAGGTATGGAAAAGCCTCTAAGACTTTCGGGAAAGGAGGTGGTCGTCGAGGATGGTCAGAAGCTGGTTGCGGTTTATCCCTACAGGGATGCTGAAAGCTCTAAGGTGACCGAGATGAGCAGGAACGTTTTGCTGATGGTCTGCGGCGTCCCTGGCGTGGAGATGGAATACCTCAAAGCTTGTTCAGACGAGCTGGTTAACGCGGTTTTAAGCTACTGCGGAGGAAGGCTTGCTTGGGAGAGCTCAGCTACCGCATGAAACCATGCCGTGATAGGAGATGTTACAGCCGAGCTTTAAGCGGAAGCCTTAGTCGGAGATGTTGAAAAGCTTTGCAGCGGCTGCGGTGAGAGCGGATATAATGCAGAGATTTTTAAACCTTTTTTCAGGCGACATCTTGAATGTCCAGCTGCTGGACAAACGCGGCGTCGCCTTCATGCATCTTCTGAAGCGTTCGACGCCAGCTTTACGCGCCGGGGGTGGGATTTGAACCCACGCGGCCAAAGGCCACCGGCTTTCCTGACCAGCTTCCATTCGATCTCGAGGCCGGCCCACTGCCTGGCTGTGGGACCCCGGCTCCAGGTAAAATCCTATCCTGTTTGTATTAAACATGTCAGACGTATTCCGCTTTGTCGACGGCGTTCAAAGGTTTTTCTCCTCTAAAGTATCTGATTATGTTTTCAACCGCCATGCTGGTCATTTGTTTTAGAACTTCAGGCGAGCCGAAGGCTCCAGCTATCCATGGAGTGCCTATGAAGTTGGGGTGTTTGACGAGCTCGTTTTCCCAAGGCCCTTCGCGGACAACATTCCACCAAACATCGGTTGCCACAGCGGCTTCAGGGTTTTCCCGCATGTACGCCAGAAGCCCCTCCCTGTCAATCAGCTCCGCCCTTCCAACGTTGACCAGGATACAGCTCTTCTTGAGGATGCGAAGCCTTTCCAAGCTTATTAAGCCTCTGGTGTGCTTCGTCAACGGAGCTGCGAGGACTATAACGTCACTATCCTTCAAAACTTCATCCAGCCCGTCAGGCGGGACAACTTTATCGACGGCCATCGGGGAGGAGCCCGACCGTGTAACCCCGTAAACACGCATTCCAAAAGCCTTACCTATCTCAGCCACTCTCCTGCCGATGGAGCCCATGCCCACTATGCAGAGCGTTTTGCCTTTAAGCTGGAGGACCGTCGTATCTCGTTTGAAGTCTCCAGACCTAACCTTCGGAAGATAATGGTGGAGCTTTTTGGCCAAGGTGAGGACCAAGCTCCACGCATGCTCCGCCACAGCGTCTGCGTTAGAGCCCATGTTACCGCATACAACAACGTTCTGTGGAATATCCTGCCATGGAAGGCCGTCGACCCCGGCCGACAAAACCTGGATGAACCTGAGGTTCTTAAGCATCTGTACATCCTCTTTTTTCAACGCGATGCAGAGAACAGCCTCGGCTTTTTGCTTCGCCTCTTCAAACCCTGCAGACGAGGGCGTATAGACTTCCGCGTAGCTCTTCAGCCTGGCCAGGTTCATCTCATCAAGCTCAACATATGAGAGGAATGTTCTACTCATCTTCAGCCGCTGAAAGTGTCTTCCGGCTCCGGATAATAAACCTCAGCCACAAGCTTCCTCGAACAGTACATGCAGTAAACAAGTGTTTTGGCGCATTCCATATGGTATAGGGCTCCGCAGCTGCATTCGAGAACCATGTCTGCCTCGGCCTCAGGCTGGGATGCTAAAACTGGTTTTATCTGCTTGCCGCAGTAGCTGCAAAGCCTTGAAAGCGCCAGCACGTCTCTGACGGTGAAAATTCCGACAACTTTGTTGTCTTCTGTGACAACAACTCTTCGAACCTTTTTCCTGTTCATCAAATCGACCGCTTCTAAAATTGAAGCGTCTACGGGGATTGTTATGAGAGGGGAGCTCATAACGTCTTTAACCATTGTCCTAGACGGGTCCAAGTTTTTGGACACAACCCTCACCACTATGTCCTTCTCGGTCACCAATCCCGCGGGAACTCCGTTGATTGTGACCACGACCCCGCTTATCTGCTTCTCACTCATAAGCCTGGCTGTTTCAAGCACTGATGCATGTCCGTCGATCGTTATTATCTGTGTCTTCACTATGTCCCTGACCTTCGCCCCAGGCCACAACATGCAATCGCTGTCTAGCTTGCTAAAAAGCGTTATAGGATAGGCTTGTTGCCGGAGGCTGGTTGTCGGAAACGTTGAAATATGTGGGACAAGGGTTTAACGTGATGCGTCTCCTACAGATATCCGATGTGCACGGAAGCTTTGACGCTGTTTCTAGAACGGCTGAGAAGGCTAAAGGGTTTGACGCCATAATTGTTGCAGGCGACATAACCCATTTCGGCAGCATACCGCAGGCAGAAACCCTTCTTGGAAAACTTGCTGAAACAGGTTTAGACGTGTTCTTTGTAGCAGGAAACTGTGACCATCCATCGCTTCTTTCGTGGACACCGCGCAACCCCCGCATCGTAAACCTTCACCTAAGGAAGATAAGGTTCGGCGGCTTTGAGCTTGTCGGGCTGGCTGGCGGAAACATCTCACCTTTCAACACATACATAGAGTTTAGCGAGGACCAGATCGCATCGATGCTCTCGACGTTAAATCCTTCTTCTCCGAACTTTATACTGATTAGCCACACCCCGCCGTACGGAGCAGACGCAGACATAGGCCGTGGAACACATCTCGGAAGCACAGCCGTGAGAGAATATGTTGAGAAGCATAAGCCTCTGGCTGTTTGTTGTGGACACATCCATGAAGCACGTTCAATATCCATGATTGGGAGGACTAAGGTTGTCAACGCCGGCCCGTCCAGGGATGGTTTCTGCGCATCCCTCAAAGTTGCTGAAAACGATGTCGAGGTTGAGCTGCTACGCCTTTGACAAAGTTTAATCAAAGCCGGAAGCCGTGTTTACGGTATGACAGCCGCTAGGTACAGGGTTGAAGTGATAAACGTTGGAAACGAGCTTTTGGACGGAAGAACATTGAACACAAACCTAAACTGGGTTTGCGGAAGGCTGAGCCAGCTGGGATACGTTGTGGCGAGGGCGACAATAGTCAGGGATGATTTGAAGCATATCGCGAAAGCTTTGAAAGAATCTTTGAGGAGAAAGCCCCGCTGGATTATAGTCAGCGGCGGCTTGGGCCCAACTCACGACGACAAAACCCTTCAAGCGGTTGCGAAAGCCTTGGGAAGACGGCTTGTTTTATACAAGGATGTTGTCGAAAACCTCAAGCGTAGGTATCAGGCTTTGGCTGAGAAAGGTTTGATAAAAGACCCGACTCTAACCAAAGAGAGGCTTAAGATGGCGAAGCTTCCCATGGGTGCGAAGCCTTTGAACAACACCGTCGGCGCAGCCCCGGGGGTTATGATAGAAAAAAGAGGTATTAGGATAGTCTGCCTGCCTGGAGTGCCGAAGGAGCTAATGAGTATTTTCGACAACGAGCTTGCCCCCGTTCTTGAGAAGGAGTCTAGGGGGAGAGGATATGTTGTGGAAAGCCTGACCGTCAGGGATGTGGTTGAGTCCAGGCTCGCACCCCTTCTTGTCGAAACCATGAAGAGGTTTCCGATGGTCTATCTCAAGAGCAACCCCAAAGGTGTTGAGGACGGGTCTATCGTCGTCGTGGACTTCATAGCTGAGAAGAAACATAGGAATATGCTTGAGCAATCCATCCAATACTTTCAAGAAAGGCTGAAAACCTTGACATCCTAACGTTTATGCGTGGTTGAGACAGCATGGAAGATGTCTATCAACAGGCTTGGCACACCGTGTTAAGCTCTCCAAAAATGTATGTGGAAGGTTTTAGGAAAGGCGTTGAGGCATTATCATTCCTCGGTTTAAAGCCTTTCAAGAAGCTGTTGCTGCTCGGCGTAGGAGGCTCGGGAATAGTGGGCGACATCGTCGCAGCCCTCAAGGAACCGTCCTCCGACCTGTTTGTCCACACTCTCAAAGACTTTAGAACCCCTCGTTGGGTAGGCTCTGACACTTTAGCTGTTGCTGTCAGCTACTCGGGAAACACAGCGGAGACTGTCCTCGCCTCCCTGGATGCTTTGTCCAAGGGAACGCAGGTCGTTGGAGTTTCTTCGGGGGGGCGTTTAACTGAAGTTTTCACGTCTAAAGAAGTTCCGGTTGTCAAGGTTTCACAGGGTCTTCAGCCGAGATATGCTGTCCCAGAAATGGTTGGAGCTGTATACGGCATCCTCTCAGACACCGAAGGTTTTCCGGCGAGTTCTTTCGAGAAAGCAGCCAAAGAGCTATCGGATTATCTAAAAGGTTTCAGCGGGTGGGAGGACGGAGACATACTGTCTACGGCAGAATCATACCTCGGAAGAGTTGTCGTCTGCATCTCCCACAGCCACCTCGCCGCTGCAGCCAAAAGGCTGAAAGCCCAGCTCAACGAAAACGCCAAGCATCAAGCCTACACTGTCCTCCTCCCCGAAGCCTGCCACAACGAAGTTGAGGGATGGAGTGAGGCGGGGAACTTTACTTTCGTACTTCAAAGAAGCGTTTTCGAACATCCCGTTTATTCCGACGTGTTTGAGTGGATGAAGGATTTTATCATCTCTCGGGGAGGTGTGTGCAAGGAGGTTGTTATTCAGTCAACTGCGTATAGGGATGAGCTTTTGAAGCACATCTCCTACGCCGACCTAGTCAGCATAGCTCTTGCAAGAATTAAGCAGGTAAACCCGTTTGAGCTTCACACGATACCTCTGCTGCGGCCTAGGCTAAGGAGACACCTGCCCTGAGCTCCGAGAGCAGCGGAATAGACCTTATCTTTTCCTCGGAAATGTAACGCCATAGAATGCCTCTGGGCTTTTCGTTGGCAGGGCATGTTATAACCTTGGTGTTTGTGAATATTTTGTCGATGGGGACGTCGAACGGCTCTGCCGGTATCCCCTCCACCAGCTGGATGTCGTGAATTGTTGTGACGACTGATGTGTCCTCATCCACTTTCCCGAAGGTTCGAAGTATGGCGTATTCGATTTCGGAATATCCCTCGCCTTTTCCAACCCTCCATCCAGAAGGCGAGACGGCGACGCTGCCCGTTACAACCAGGTCTATCTCCGGCAGGTCTTTGGGATGGGTGGGGACACCATACCGAAAAGCGCCTTCTATCGTCGACGCTCTGTCAAGCTCGCGGCATGTTATCTTCCTCGGGTCCAGCACGTAAAGGCCTTTGCTGATTCTCGGGGATGGAAACACCAACAGTTTTCCGTCTTGAAGAACCATTTTACGGACAGGCCTTTGAGGGGAGTCAGGGTTAACCTTGACTTTTTCAGCTTGGGCGTAGGTTTTTGACTTTCGGAGAAGGTTGGCCGCGTCTTCCGCTCCGTTGAAGTTGGGTATCCTGCCGTAAACCGGCTTTGGAAAAGCTGCGACCCCTCTCTTCTCCATCTCGCTCCAGATCTTGAGCCTGATAGCCTGCTTGGCCGCTGCTGGGTCCAATCTGCTAATACGGTTTTTTGACCGCCTTGACAAGCTCTTCATAGCTCTGCTTGACTTCCTCAACGGCCGCCTCGTCCTCGAGCGTCGTCACATCGCCAAGGCTAGCGCCAGTCGCCGCCGCTTTGATAAGCCTTCTCATTATCTTGCCGCTCCTAGTTTTGGGGAGACGTTCGACGAAGATGACGCCTGAGGGGGTGGCTATGGGCCCGTAAACATCCCTCACCCATTTGACAAGCTCTTCAGCCATGTGACTGCTCGGCGTGAACTGTTTTTTCAGAACGACATAGGCGAGAGGAACCTCGCCTTTCACCGGGTCTGGAATGCCAACTACAGCGGCTTCAGCCACAGCCTTGTGGGAGACAAGAACAGACTCGAGCTCATATGTTCCTATCCTGTGGCCGGCTACCTTCAAAACCTCGTCGGCCCTCCCAGCCACCCATATGTAGCCGTCAGCGTCCTTGACCGCGTAGTCGCCCGTGAAAAAGACGTCGCTAATCCTCTGGAAGTATGTCTGGCTGTATCTGTCAGGCTCTTTCCAAATGCCGGTCGGCGGGCCGGGCATTCCAGGCCATGGATTGCGTATGACGAGGAACCCTCTCTCGCCAGGGCCGATAGGCTTGCCATTCTCGTCGACCACGTCGGCGATTATTCCCGGCAGCGGCGGGCCATTTGTGCCGGGTTTGAGTGGAGGAAGAAGTAAGCCTGGAGCGTGGCTGACGAGGATTCCACCAGTCTCCGTCATCCACCAAGTTGAACCCACTGGACATCTGCGGTCGCCCACGACGTCGTAAAGCCACATCCATGCGGAGGGGTTGATAGGCTCGCCCACGCTATGTATGAGCCGAAGCCTCGAAAGGTCGTGTTTCTTAACGTGCTCACTTCCAAAACGCATCAGCATCCTGATGGCTGTGGGAGTCGTGTACAGAATGGTCACACCGTGCCTCTCAACCATCGCCCACCATCTGTCCGGGCCAGGATAGTCGAGAGCGCCTTCATACATCAAAATCGTGGCTCCCGAAATCAACGGCCCGAATACGATGTAGCTGTGTCCAGTCACCCATCCGATGTCCGCCGTGCAGAAGTAAACATCGTCATCCCTTATGTCGAAGACCCATTTCATGGTGGAGTTGAGAAGAACTGCGTAGCCTCCGTTGTCGTGTATTATTCCCTTAGGCCTGCCAGTCGTCCCAGAGGTGTAGAGGACGTACAACGGCTCTGTGGAATCGATTCTCTCAGGCTCGGCGTAGGCTGTGGGCGGTGTTTCCCTCAGCATTTCGTGAAGCCAGTGGTCTCTTCCATCACGCATGGAAACCTCGACGCCAGCTCTTTTGACAACCAGCACAGTGTCGCAACCTGAGCTGTCTTCCACAGCTTTGTCAGCAATCTCCTTAAGGTTGACCAACCTGCCCCTGCGGTAGAATCCGTCTGCCGTGACAAGAATTTTAGCTCCCAAATCCTCCATACGCAGCCTGAGGTTTTCCGCAGAGAAGCCGCTGAACACGACGGTGAAAACCACACCTATTCGTGCGAAGGCCAGCATGGTCATCGGAAGCTCGGGTATCATCGGAAGATATACAGCGGCCCTGTCGCCTTTTTTAAGCCCGAGCTTTTTGAAAACGTGGGAAATCCTGTTGACCTGCCGCCACAACTCAAAATATGTAAATTTTCTAACTTCCAGAGGATTTCCGTCTGCGTCTACAGGCTCCCCCTCCCAGACATATGCGAGCTTGTTGCTTCGCCAAGTCCCCACATGCTTGTCGAGGCATAGGTGGGAGAGGTTGATCTTGCCGCCTACGAACCATCGGTAAACGTTTGGCGTGGATGCTTGCTCCAACGCCTTCTCCCAAGGCGTAAACCATTCCAACTGCCTGGCCTCATTCTCCCAGAAACCCACGTAGTCCTCGACCGTCTTTCTCCAAAAGCTG
Source organism: Candidatus Caldarchaeum sp. (assembly GCA_038896555.1). Classification (GTDB taxonomy): domain Archaea; phylum Thermoproteota; class Nitrososphaeria_A; order Caldarchaeales; family Caldarchaeaceae; genus Caldarchaeum. The sequence goes on from JAWACZ010000003.1 coordinate 51,301, forward strand.
TGGTATCCTTCGACGTTTGTATGTCTGTGCCTCCATCCCGGAACCTCTATGTATTCGTTAAAAGGCAGCGACTCGGACAAGCTAGTTCGACACATAAGCTTTTTTGGTGTTTTAAATCTTTCTCGTCTAATGGTGTGTTGTATATTCTCGACCCCTTCCTCCTTTATTGGCTTTCGCAGGTTTAGTGGTGGTCTTTACCATGTTCTCCGTCTTTCTAGACGTCACGTACTCTCCGAACGTCCTCTTCATAGGTGAGAAGACTGGCTCAGCCATCCACCTACAGCCGTAACCCTTCTCCCGTTCATCGATTCAAGCTCCTCATCCCATCTATCCAGGACATCGAACGAGAATAGGATCTCCGCCCTCCTCACCAAAGCTCCGTTGTAGACAGCCCAGCCCCTCCTAGCCTTGGACGGCATGCGATAAGTCAGGCAACAAGAATTATCCAACACAGCATTCATTTCGGGGAAGCTTTGTTTGGTCTGGGGCTACTAATGTTTGTTTATGTACTTAAGGGTCAGGGCTGTAGTCGTCTATGCAGTTGATGCTATGTATGGGCTCTGAAGAGGATGAGCATAGGATACTTTCACCATACATTGGCAATCATAGCGGGATGAAGTGATGGTTAAGGAAGCTTAAGGAGAGGACAAAGACATCGCGCAACAACGGAAACTCGAGGACGGTCATAAGCATAGATAGGATAGCAGCCTGAATAGGCCTCGTCATTGATTATCTTAAACATATTCTACAGCATTATGTAATTTTTCTAAAAACTTAAAATAATGCTATAAAGGTTACTGCCCGATGGTCTCTAGAGGAGTAGTTATCGGCGTTGTGGCAGCCGTTGTGTTGGTGGCCTTAATAGGAGGCGTAGTGTTTTCGCAGTACCTATTTACCCCACCAGGTCCCCCGGCACCTAGCGAGATAATTATTGGCGTCAACCTCCCCTTGACAGGAGGCTCTGCTCCCATAGGGTTGACAGGCAAAGAGACACTCGACATATGGGTCGAGGAGGTGAATGCTAAAGGAGGGTTATTCGTCAAGCAGTTCAACAAGAGGATACCGGTGAAGACAATCGTCCTTGATGACCAGAGCAACCCAACGGTAAGCGCGCAAAACATAGAGAGGCTGGCGAATGAGGGGGCTCTCGTCGTCTTCGGTCCAGCCGGAACAGTATACGCCCTTAGTGCTGCTCCAGCGGCTGAGAGGTTGAAGATGCCCATAATCACTGTCCAGACCTCGACGGCTGAGCTCACGAGGAGGGGATTCAGGTATGTCTTCTCGGCCTATAAGCACTTCTACCAAGATTGGCCAGTACTTTTCGATGTTATCGAGAACCTCATCCCTGCAGACCAACGGCCTAAGACTTTCGCGGTCATCAGCGATAACACGGCGTTCGGGAGGGAGGCTCTGGTCTCGTTGGTCGATGTGGCAAAGGCGAGGGGATATGGTGACAGAATCGTCCTGAAGGAGAACGTGACGGCTGGTCAGACGGACTTCACTCCTTCTATACTGAAGCTTAAGAGCCTTAATCCAGACGTCCTCATAGACATCCTCTTCTTCCACTCGGATGTCTTCAACTTCGATAGGCAGATGAAGGCGAATAACTATTACCCCAAACTCTACGTGGGTTGGACAGCCCACTCATTCGTCTCGTATGCCGACACCTTAAAGGGAGATTCTGATTATGCTATCGTGACGGCCGTGACATGGCATCCAGCCCTCCCATATCCAGGTAGCAAGGAATTCGCAGAGAAGTTTAGGGCTAAGTATAACAAGGAGCCTGGGAAGGAGCACGGTGCCGACTACGCAGCGCTTCAGATCATAGCGAATGCAATCGAGACGGTGCCGACTTTGACCAGGGAGGCCATAAGGGATGCCATCGCTAACACGAAGATGACTACGATCATCGGGCCGACAGAATTCATGAAGGAGGGGACAAGCGACCCTGGTAGGATGGTCTCGCCGGGTTACGCGATCCAGTGGAGAGGGATGAAGCAAGTCCTGATATGGCCGAAGGATCTAGCTACAGGTTCCCTGACTTACCCCGCCCCAGCTTGGGACCGTAGGTAGGCACGTCTAGAAGTATTCTAGGTTACCCACTTATCCTAGGCTTGGCTTAAGGCTTCCATGACCTCCTGCGAGCTAGCTACATAACCGAAGTACTTAGCTAGGTTCCTAAGGCTGGGTTCGTGGAGCTCCCTATCAGGGGTGGCAACGCAGTCTCGAAGAGTTATCGTCAGGTAGTCCATCATGTAAGCATGCCTAACGGTCGAGTCGATGCATACGTTGGTCTGAGTCCCAGCGATTACCAAACATCTTATGGACTTGCTCCTTAAGATGAGGGGAAGGTTGGTGTCGAGAAGAGCGCTGTATCTATGCTTGATGATGACAAGCTCATCCTTCTCTGGTCTGAGCTCCTCTATGATCTCGCTCCCCCATGTATCTGTGAGGCAGATTGGTGGAGCCTCCGCTCCGCCATACCTAGATGCCCAAACGGGGGAATTGGTGTGGGTTAGATGAACCGTCTTGATGAAAACCCTTGGAAGGTCATTCTTCCTGAAGAAATCTAGGATGCTTTGTATGTTCGGGATGATCTCTAGTACAGGCTCGATGTCTCTGCCAGACTTGCCCAGGTAGCCCCCAGGCTTGACGAAGTCGTTCTGCATGTCTATGATGAGTAATGCCGTCTGCTGTCTCACTAAACGGGGTAACGGCGCGCCCTCTGGCATTCGTCAGCAGTAAGTACCATTGGTATTAAATTTTTTCCACATCTCCGCATTAGCCCAGAGAAGGTCCGCCCCCGCCGAATGACTCAACTCTCCTTTTTATATGATGCGGCTTACCCTACTTTCTGGAAAAGGTTAGTCAAAAGGCTATTAGCCGATAAAGGTTGATGATACATATATCATTCATGCTAGATTTAGTTTATGGAAGGATTTGAGATGAGTTAAATATCTTTTATAACAATGTACAGCTGACACTGAAATTGTTGAAGGTCTCCGTAATAGGTGGCACGGGTGGCATGGGTTTTGCTCTTGCGCTTAGGCTTGCTAAGGCGGGCGTGGAGGTTGTAATCGGGTCGAGGCAGGCTGAAAAAGCTGCTAAAGCAGCTCTTGAGATTTTAAACGTTCTCGGAAACGCTAAGGTCTCTGGCAGAGTAAACCCTGAGGCAGTGAAGGACTGTGAGGTTGTTTTCTTCACAATACCTTACGAGGCGGTCGACGAGATAGCCCGAAGTGTAGCCCCAGCTCTGAAGGAGGGATGTCTCGCCGTCTCATGCATCGTCTCGATGAACGAGGACGCTATATCGTCAGCTGAGTTTTTGGCAAGCAGGCTGCCGTCCTCGGCTAAGGTTGCAGCAGCCCTCCACACCGTAAGCGCTTCGGCGATGATGGATGTGGACAAACCGCTTAACATGGATACATTCATCTTCGGAGACGACCTTGAGGGGAAAAAGACTTTAGCCAAGCTGCTGTCTCTGATCGACGGGCTACGCCCCATAGATGGGGGGCCGTTGAAAACCTCGCTCTACGGCGAGGTTTTCACAAGGTTTTTAATCGGCGTCAACAGAAGATACGGCGTTGGAAACACGGGCTTAAGGGTTACCGGGTTAAAGGACGAGGCTGTTTTGAAGAGGTGGGGTATGTGAAGCCTTCGCCGCATATCTTCAGGGCCTACGACGTGAGAGGTGTTTACGGGGATGACCTTGACGAAGAGGTAGCATACAGGATAGGCAGAGCTTTTGGAAAAAAAGCTGGTGGAAAAATCTTGGTTGTAAGAGATGTGAGGCTCAGCGGCAAACCGCTTTCAAGAGCGTTGATCAACGGGTTGAATGATTCGGGGGTCGATGTCCTGGATGCGGGAGTTTGCACCACGCCTGCCAGCTATTTCGGCGTGCGTTACTTCGGTGCATCCGGCGGCGTGATGGTTACCGCAAGCCACAACCCAAAGGAATGGAACGGCTTCAAAATGTTCCTTGGAGACGGTGAAACAATCTCGGAAGGCGCCGGCATGGAAGAGATACTGGAGATGGTGCTCCACGAAAAATACGGCCCAGCGGCTGAAAACAAGGGCAGCGTAACCGAAGTAAACCTGCTGGAAGCCTACCGCAAACATCTTTTATCAAGCTTTACATCCATGCCTGGTCTCAGAATGGCTGTCGACCTTAGCGACGGCTCGGCATCATTAGTGTTCCCGCAGGTTCTGAGTAGCTTGGAAATAGATTTCAAGGTTTTAAACGACAACCCTGACGGATGGTTTCGGGGGCACGACCCAGAGCCAACCGAGAAAAACATCGAGCCTTTGCGGAGACTTGTCGTTGAAGAAGGTTTTGACATGGGGGTAGCCTTTGACGGGGACGCGGACAGAGCCGTCTTCGTAGACGACAAGGGGAGAATATTGAATGGTGATATAGCGTTGGCTGTTCTGCTCAAGACGTACAAGGTCAAAGGATTTGTCGTATACGACGTCAACTCTTCAACAGCTTTGAGAGAAGTTGCTGAAAGTCTTGGTTTCACGCCTGTTGAATGGAAGGTTGGAAGAGCTTTTCTCCACAGGAAGGTGAGGGAGCTTGGAGCTGTCTTAGGGGGTGAGAAAAGCAACCACCTTTACTTCGGCGAGCTGGGTGGAGATGATGACGCATTGTACGCCGCCCTCAAGATGGCTGGGCTACTGCACACGAGCCGCCAACCTCTCTCAAAACACGTCGACGAAATACCTTCATACCCGACGACCCCAATACTGGTCTACGACTGTCCCGACAGCATAAAGTTCAAGGTTGTTGAAAAGATTGGAAAGAGGCTTGAGGGGATGGGGTTCAGGATTAGCGGTTTGGATGGTGTCAAAGCTTTTGCCGAAGACGGCTGGATACTCATCAGAGCCTCTAACACCATGCCCCAGATAAAGATGTCAGTGGAAGCTAAGACTTTGGATAGGCTTGAAGCTTTGAAGAGTATGGGTGAACGTTTAATACTCGATGAAACCACGGCAGGGCTGAAAGCTTGAACTGGTTTCAGCAGCTGGCTGTAACATACGGGCCTTTCGGCGTCTTCATAGTCTCGCTCCTGGGGAGCCTGGTGCCTTTTCTCCCTGTCCCATACCTCTTTGTTGTTGTCTTGCTGAGCGAGAGCGTTGACCCTCTTGTGCTGGGGTTGACTGCTGGTCTTGGAGGCTCGTTCGGAAAAATAACATCATATCTTCTTGGAAGGCTGGGCTACCGCTTCCTCGGCCGGGAGAGTAAAAACAGGATGGATGCTTTGAGGGAGCTCATCGGGAGATACGGGGAGATAGGCGTGTTTGTCTTCGCGCTGACCCCACTGCCGGATGATGTCTACCTCATTCCCGCTGGAATGGTCAAGCTGAGCTTCTGGCGCTTCCTTCTGGCAAACACATTAGGCAAAATCATTCTGTCCACTTCAGTGGCTTACATGGGAAAAACCTACTTCTACTACTCAAGCCTGTTCCTCGGCGAGACAACTTTAACATCAACGATCGTGGCCGTCATCGCCATGACCATCATAACAATAGTACTTCTCAGAGTAGACTGGGAGCTGGCCTTGAAAATCATGAAAGAATCGGGTTGGAAAGGGGTTATGAAGAACCTGACCTCCCTCGTTTTAAGACATCACGGCTAGGATTGGCCGATTTACATGTTGCAACATGCATAGAAAAGAGTGTTCCTGAACTTTATTTAGCCGAACACGCTATCACGGCATTCCCCAAAGGCGTTAGACTACAAGCGTTTTATGTACTTGGCCGGAGTGCTCCTAACCTAGCCATTGCGTGATGGGCTATTCTCAGTATTGTTGCCTCGTCGAAAAGTCTTCCAGCGACCTGTACTCCCACTGGAAGACCTTCTGGTGAAAGGCCTACTGGGATTGAAACGGCAGGCAAGCCTGCTAAGTTGTAGAGTATTGTTTGGCTTGTTAGAGCCGTTTGGATGTCTGTTTTTTCGCCGTTGATTTCAGCCGCTGTCGCTCCTGTTTTGACGGCCGTTATCGGTGTGGTGGGCGAGATGACCGCATGGTAGTTTTCGAGTATTTTCAGGAATGCGTTTTTTATTTCTGCATGTTTTTTCAACGCTTTTATGTAGTCGGTGGCTGTGAAGCTTCTGCCTCTTCGCAGCATCTCCAAAACATCAGCACCATACTGTTTCTCACGTGTCGTGAACAGGTTGTCGTGGAAGGCCGCCGCCTCGGAAAGCACTATCGTGGTCCAGCAATCCCCAGCCAACGCCTTGTTGAGTTCAACTTCCTCAACGATGACGCCTAGGCTTTCCAACGTTCCGACGAATCCCCTAAACTTGTTCATGACATCTCGGCTGACTGGCCCCATTTCACTCAACATGCAGGCCTTCAGCCCCTCAACATCCCTTTCAAGGGCGGCTGGATAGTCGTGGACCTCAACATATATGCATGACTCGTCTTCAGGGTCAAAGCCAGCCAACAGCTTTAATACTATAGCCGCATCTCTAACAGTCCTAGCTAGTATCCCGACATGGTCGAGGCTCCAGCTTAGGGGGATTATCCCATGCTTGCTTACCCGGCCGTATGTCGGCTTCAAGCCAACCACGCCGCAGACCGAGGCGGGAATCCTTACGGAGCCGCCTGTATCAGTTCCAAGCGAAACAACTGACAGACCTGCCGCAACGGCGGCTGCAGAGCCTCCGCTCGAGCCTCCAGCCAGGTATTCAGTGTTCCAAGGATTGCGGACGGAACCGTAATGCGTGTTTACGCCGGTGAAACCCATCGCGAACTCATCCATGTTGTTTGTTCCAACTATGATGGCTCCAGCCTCCTTGAGTCTTTTCGTCACCGTTGCATCGTATTCTGCAACATTCTCAGCCAGTATCTTGGAGCCTGCAGTACATCTAACCCCTTGGATGTGTATTGAATCTGTCAGCGAGACAGGGATTCCATGAAGCGGTCCTCTGTATCTGCCTGCTTTTATCTCCTTCTCAGCTTCAGCCGCCTTCTCAAGAGCCTGTTCTTTCAAAACTGTTATGAAAGAGTTGTAGATTGGGTTTGTTTTTACAATTCTCTCAATCATGCTGCTGACAAGCTCTGTCGGCGTCAAAGCGCCTGACTGGATTTCACCAGCCAAACCAGCTAGCGTCATGCTGTCGTGTTTCAAGCATGCTAGAGCATTTGAGCTCATAATTTAGATGTTGCAGTTTCTAGCTTCTCTTTAAATTAAGGCTCAAGCTTCTGTGCTTGGTTTGGAAGCCAAGTATTTCGTGGAGGTGAAGGTTGCTGACAAGGCTTTGAAAGCCGAGCCGGAAGCCCTCGAAGCTGTTAAGGGGATTATCAAAGGTAGGATGCTGGCGAGGATGAAGAAAGAATATGTCGAATGTCCTTTGGAGGGTTCGAAGGTTGCCTTCCTAAGCTGTTTCGTATGCGTCAGCCATATAAGAAGGGTTAGAGGCGTAGTCCACTGCGCAGGTATCGAAAGAAAGGTGAGAACGTGAGGCGTTCACCGCTTCTCTTCTCAGGAGCCATAGTGTTTTTGTTCGGGGTTTTCATGGTAGCCGCAGGCCTTCCTTTCTCATACATTTTTGTCTTCTCTGGCCTGATCATGGTTTTGCTGGGTTTTTTCCTAGCGCCGCCTCCCTCGGTAGAGCCTGAGGCTGGGAAAAAGTTTTGCTGGTACTGCTACGAGCAAATACCGGCTGAGGCTGGTATCTGTCCATACTGCAAGCTCAAACAGTAGCTGGCCGTCATGTCTGAATGACTCTAACTTTTTCACCTGTGTAGAACGCTTTCACTAATGCCTTGCCGTGCTCGGATTTCTTACGGACTGTTACAACGCCGTCTCTTCCGACGGTTGCTGAAAACAGGTATTTGTCGCCTGCGTAGATGTTGACACGCTTGCCCGCATTTTCGCCTCCAACGAATATTCGCAAGCTGTTACCGCTCTCCCTAACCTCGCATGGAAGCTCGCTGCCTAGGCTCATTATCTTTGGCTCTATGTCGAGAGAAACACCCAGCTCCTCCTCCAGCCTGCTTACCGTCTCTCCTTTCCTGCCGATTATCCGTGGCAAAACCTCCCTGCTAACCCTGGCTAAAACCTTGTTTCTGCTGAGGGCCTTAACCTCAACATCTTCGTCAAACCTCTTCAAAACATCTCTCACCTTCTTCTCCAGCTCCTCAAGGCTTTTTCTCAGCTCTTCGGAGGCTTTCCCCACAGGGATTATGACATTTTCCTCCCCGTATGTGTATATTTCATATTCAAGCTCTTCGGTTGTGAAATCCCTCACCTCAACCAGCGGCCTGGCGAGGTCGGCTTCCGTCATTCCTGTTGGGACTCTTACGACGAGCGAGAGGGTGTAGACCTTGGCTATGCGGCCTGCCTCCAGAAAGACGACGGTGTCTATTATGTGGGGTATCATTCCTAGCTCTACGCGGCCTATGAACCTTTGTATCGCTCCGACAGCGTTACTTGAATGTACGACTCCTATCATCCCCACGCCAGCCAAACGCATGTCGCTAAAAATCTGAAAATCCTTGCTTTTCCTGATCTCGTCAAAGACAGTGTAATCAGGCCTGACTAGGAGAAGTATTTCAGCCGTCTTCTCGAAGTCACCTTCCAACGGTCCATACTGTGTTATCTCGGGACCGACCTGAAGGTCTCGGGGAGACTCTAACGTCTTCACTATTCTGCCTTTTCTGCTGTAGAACTCGGCTAGGCTTGCTGCGAAGGTTGACTTCCCGCTCCCAGGAGGACCGGCTATCAGTATTCCCTCGGCACGTTTCTCAAACCTCTCCATGAGCGAGGGGGATAGTTTGTAGTCTTCCAGCCTAAGCTTAACTATCGGTCTGACGACAGTTATCTCCAGCCCGTCGCTGAAAGGCGGTCTTGCAACCGCTATCCTGTAGTTTCCAATTTGAGCGACAAACGCCCCGCTTCTGACTATCTCTATACTTCCCTCCGGCTTAAGCCTGGCATGTTCTGTTATCTCCCTGATAAGGTTGTTTAGCTCAGAAGCCTCGAAAGGCCTGTCCTCTAAGATGACTAGCTGGAAGCTTCCCGGCCTACCTCTTTTAGCCATCAGCGGTGCCCCTTCTTTGAAATGTAGGCTTAACGTATCGTCTGTGAAATATTGTTCGAAAGACATTTTGGCAGGCAGCTCGCTCGGCGGAAAATATCTCACGGCAACTCCCTCAGTTTCGGCCACCAGTGCTTGAACATAGTCGGATGTGTACAGCGTTGCGTTTTCTTTCCTTGCAACCTCCCTTATCAACGCATCTATCCGGCCTTTTCTTGCAAGCCTTATGTCTTCAAGGCTTGGCCTCTCTCCTGAAAACTTCAGCGATATACGATGAGACTCTGCTAAGCTTCTAATTTTTTTCAGCTCGTTGAGGCCTATGAAGCCTGGCTCGCGTTTCTGGGAAGCTTGGGCCTGAAGCTCATCTATCACCGCTACGGGTATTATCAGCTGGGCACCGTCAAGCTCTCCCGACTCGACCAGCTGTTTGACTGTGCCGTTTATGATCGCTGACGTGTCTGGCACGATTTTAAGAGTTTGCTTGGCGTCTATGTCAACGCCTAGATGGTTGAGAAGCTCGATGGGATGGGAAACTATTTCCTTAACTCCGGCGGCAGCCATCTCGCTTCGACTATGTACTCCTCCCTCAAGCCCTATGAAGCGGGCTCCAGCCTCCACAGCTGCCCTGTAGTCGATGACGCTGTCCCCTATGTAGATAAGGTTTGAAATAGATGTGTTTGTTTTTTCACAGACTTTTAACAGGATGTCTGGCCTCGGCTTCATCCTCGAAACATCATTTCTGCAAACAACTTCGTCGAAAAAATACGTCAAGCCTGTTTTGGTGAGGGCTTCGACCGCTGCCTCGCGGTGTGTGTTGGTTGCTATAGCCAGACGATAGCCCTGCTGCCTCAGCTTCTTCAACACATCTACTATTTCGTCGCGGACTTTCGCGTTGGCTGCTGCCTTTCTCTCGTTCTCAACCATCACTCCGTAGACTTGACTTCTAAACTCTTCGAACCTCTCCTTGGCCAGCGTTTGTTCCGCTCTCTCAAGCAACTCCTGTATCGACTCTCTTTCAAGCATTCTTAGGCCGAAGGAGTTCATTATCTCTGCAATCTTTTTTCGCGAGTTCACGAGGTCTAGGTTTAGCTCTAGTATCGTGCCGTCGAGGTCGAATACCACGATTGACGAACTGTTTGGCTCGCCGCTCAGAGCGCCGCCACCACCAACTAACCATAATAAGTGCATGATAAACTTGTTTTAACGTGAGAGACGTAGCCATAGTTGGGGTCGGGCAGTCTAGGTTTGGACGGATCCCTGACATGACTCTTACCGAGCTTGCGTGGCAGGCTGTCAACCAAGCTTTGAATGATGCAGGTTTAACTCAGAAAGACATCCAAATGGTTTCTATGTCAAACGTTGGGGGATGGAGCTCGGAGCCCCTGCCAGCCATCGCCGTCAACGAATACTCAGGCCTGACGGGAGTTGGAACATACAGGGTTGAGGCAGCCTGTGCATCAGGGTCGGCAGCCTTGACAACGGCTTACGGCATGGTGGCGTCGGGTGCTGTGGACATCGCCCTGGCGGTCGGCGTGGAGAAGATGACAGAGGTGCCTACGCCCACGGCTGTTGAGTTCATAGGCCGTGCTGGAAATTATTTCTGGGAGTTCAGCCAATTCGGCTTAACTTTCCCAGGCTACTACGCGCTTTACGCGACGGCATACATGAATGAGTACGGGGCCACTGAAGCTGACTTAGCTGCTGTAGCGGTCAAGAACCATTATTACTCGTCTTTTAACGAATTGGCCGCTTTCCAGAGGAAAATAACAGTAGAGGATGTGTTGAAGAGTAGGTATGTGGCATGGCCTTTGAAGCTTTATGACTGCAGCCCTATCACTGATGGCGCAGCGGCGGTAGTTCTGGCTTCGGCCGATGTTGCAAAGAAGTTTACCGACACACCTGTCTGGATAAGAGGGATAGGATACAGCTCGGACACATCCAACCTGAGCAAAAGACCCAATTTCCTAAACCTTGCCGCAGCAAGGAAAGCCGCTGAAGAAGCGTACAGAAAAGCTGGGATAGATCCATCCAAGCCTGTGAAACAACTGGATGTCGCTGAGGTCCATGACTGTTTCACGATAGCTGAAGTAATCGCCTACGAGGACTTAGGCTTCGCAAAGTATGGGGCAGGGTTTATGCTTGCACGTGAAGGCGAGACCTACAAAGGTGGGTTGATTGCTGTAAACCTTGACGGCGGGCTTAAGGCGAAGGGCCATCCGCTAGGCGCTACAGGAATCAGCATGGCTGCAGAGATAACAAAACAGCTTAGGCAGCAGGTCCGTCGGAATAGGCAGGCAGACATCTCAAAAGGCTATGGACTCGCACATAACGTGGGTGGGACAGGACATTACGCTTACGTCACAATCTACTCCCTCCACCGGACAGGGTGAGAAGATGAGTATCTCACGTGAGGAGCTTGAGAAAATGGTGAAGACTTGGCTTGAAACAGTAGAGCAGATAACCCGTAGCGAGGGTCTTCCAGTCATTCCAGACGAGAAGACAGGCGACCCGCTATGGGTTGACGTGAGAGAACTGAGGCTAAAATATCTTCTCCCCATCAAGAAGGTGAAAAAATTTTTCGACGGTTTGAAGGAGGGAAAAATCTATGCAACCCGCTGCCCTGTGAAAAACATCTACTACTTCCCACCTCAAACGGATTGTCCTGCATGCATGGACGAGAACGTTGAATGGGTTGAGGTTGGTGGAAGAGGGTATCTGTTAACATACACTGTGATAAACGTCAAGCCAGTCAGCTACATGCATCACCCAGACTACGTTGTGGCTATCGCTAGGATGGAGGAAGGTTTTAACATCCTCTGCTGGATGGCTGTAGACGACCCAAAACAGCTTAAAGTCGGCATGCCCGTCAGGCTCGTGGTCAAAAGGAGAGAGCCTGAAGGCTTTATGACCTACTACTTGGAACCAGCTTAACCAGCCCGTCTAGTGGCTGAAACGATAGATAAGACATCCCGGTCTTTCAGCCTGTAGTCGCCCGGCAGCCGTAGCCCAGTCCTGACATCCATGGCGTAAAGAAGGCCTTTCTCCAGCTCAGAGTGTATGTTTCTGGCTAGGTCTCTGACGGTTGAGTTGGGGGGCATGAGATAGGCGTCGGGGAGCACGTTCCCCGATTTGTCGGAAAGCTTCGCCGCGTCAGAGACGGGGTAAACAACACCCATGCCGAGCAGCTTAAAGACAGCCACGTTTATTGCGAACTGGACGCCTGTACGCATATACTCTCCCAGCACGCGGGATTCTATGAACTCCAATGCTTTTTTCTGCTCGGGAGTTAGCTGCTCTGGGTTGATTATCTTGAATTCCTCCTCTCCTGGGATGTATTTTATGAACCCTTTTTGAACAGCTCTTCGGAGAGCCAGCTCTGCTTCGGCGCTGGCGGGTATAACCATGTAGTTAGTCAAGCTCTCCCGCAGGATTTCAAAGTTCGCTGCAGCCGTTTCCAAGTCCATCTTGTTTGCAAGCACCAGCATCGGCTTCGAGGCCTCTAAAAGCTTCTCTGCGAACTTCTTGTCCTCAAGCATGGTCCAGTTTTCAAACTCCTTGTTATGGAGGCCGGATAGCTGTAAAGCCATGTTGACATGGTTTGCAGTTATCTTGACTCCTTGAAGGACGTCCGCAACAGATTCTGCAAAATTCTTTCCAGCCTTCATGTTCCTTATTATTTTATCCTCCTGTCTGTCGATGAGACGCATCAGCCACATCACAAGCTCCTCTTGGATGTCGTAAAAATCCGCCAAAGGGTTTCCCACACCCATTTTGGTTATCTTCCCCTCCTCATCGACGCTTCCGGAAGCATCTACAACGTGTATCAACGCGTCGGCCTGTGAGGCTACGGACAGGAATTGGTTACCAAGACCTTTACCAGCCCAAGCTCCTTTAATCAAGCCGGGCAGGTCAATCAACTCGACAGGTATGTGTCTATATCCGTCTACGCAGAGAGAGTTGCGGGGGTTGTCTTTGACGTTGAACTCCCGGCATACGCATGGTGTTATGGCGTAGGTGGTGCCGTAGTTAGGCTGCTTCGTTGTGAAAGGATAGGAGGACACCTCGGCGTACTGTAGAGTTGCCGCGTTGAAAAAAGTTGTTTTACCTGTGTTGGTCTTACCTATCAAACCTATGCGGACAGGCATCCAAACCCCCTTGATAGAACATGATTAGTCTGTGAAAAACTTTATCAAACAACACGGTCGAATTTCTTTAAAACGGTCGGAACCTCCTCGATCACGTCTTCAGGGGTTATGTGAAGTCCTTTTTTATGTGCTGCAGCAACTCCGGCAAGCCCGTTCGCAAGCACGCCGGCTGCAGCCGCGTTCATGGGGGTGACGCCTTTCGCAACAAACCCTGCAACAAGCCCTGTCAAAACATCACCCGTACCCCCCACGGTCATGGCCGCTGACAAAGGCTCTTTCTTGTTAACTACCACTTCAACGCCGTCGGAGACTACGTCGGCAGGTCCCTTGAGGAGGGTGACAACTCTATGCCGTCTGCTGACCTCCAACACGTTCTTCACTCTCTCCTCAACCGTTGAACCTGGATCTAAGCCGTAAAGTCTTTTGAACTCACCTGCATGAGGTGTTAAAACACATTTTTTTCCAGAAACATGTGGTAGGACGTCGCTGAACAAGGCGGTGGCATCCAAGACGACTGCTACTTCTTTTTCAGAAAGTACGTCAACCAGCTTAAGAATGCCTTTTTCACAGCCTTTAGACAAGCCCGGCCCAATGGCTGCCGCCGATACGTTGTCTAAAACTTTCTCCAGCCTGTCCACAGACTTTGAGGTTAGCTTGTAGTCTGGAAGTGGGAGCACTATCAACGACGGTGAAAGAGCACGCACTGCAGCCGCTATCTTTTCAGGAACAGCCACGTAGACAAGGTCAACGCCCGAGCGCATGGCGGCCATTGAGACGAGGAATGGCGCGCCATGGTAAAGCCAGCTACCCCCAACTACTAGAACAACACCGTTCTCCCCTTTCCTAGACCACCTCCTACGCGGAATGCAGGCCGTCGCCAAATCCGTCTCCGAAGCCTCACGATATGAAACGATCACGCTGAAAAAATACATGAGACATGGTTAAAAACATGTCACGCCGAGGATATCGTTTAACAGCTCACGTCGCTAGGTTTTTAGGAAGGCCTAATTCATCTGTTGTAGGGTCTTGCTTGTTTTAGGTGGGTCCGTGCTAGCTGTAGCAACCGCCGTTCGGCTTGCAAAGAAAGGCGAAAGAGTCACATTAATATACACGGGTAGACGGCTGGGGCCTTCCCCCTTCGCAGTTTTGACAAAAACGTTTCTGAAGGAAGTTGGTGTAGAGCCATCACGTCATTCCGAGGCCGCGGTCAACACATGCTACGTTGATGGACGCAGCTTTAGGCTGCCAACCCCTCTTTACCTCTGTAGAACCACACCCCTGCTGGAGGATGCGATATCTTACAACGAGGTAAAGTTTTGTCATAGAATGCCGCAAAACGTTAACGAGGAGGTAGTTGACTGCAATCCAAAATTTTTAAAAGGCTTAAGGCTTGTTCAGGCCGCCTTTGTTACCAGATGCAGCTCTGACGAGTGCCTAGCCATAGAGTCTAAGCCGTACCATCATTTTTCCGCAACCCTGTACAGTGAAAAAAAGGCTGTGTCATACATTTACTTTGTCGACGAGGTTGTTAAGCCGGCTGGTTTGCTGGCCGCTGTCGAAAGATATACAGGCTATGTCAACCGCTTCAACGGCGAGGTATCGGCCGCTGTTTGCTTGGCTGGACAGGACGTTGCCGAAACCATAAACGACCGGGATGTGGTGGCGGAAAACGTGAAATACGTTCTAAATGTTTTAAAAGGCTTCAAACCTGAGCCATCGGAGGACACCTTCTCCAGCGTCTTCACCTGTCTAGCTTAACATTTTTATCTCCGTTAGGTGGATAGATGTCTGTAAAAGAGGCGGTGGAGATGGTCGAAGACTCAGTGGTCCTTGTGGGAAAAAAGCCGACGATGAACTACGTGCTGGCGACAACCCTCCCCCTAGCCGAAGGCAAGCGTGTCATCCTAAAGGCACGAGGAAGAGCCATAGCAAAAGCCGTTGACGTTGTAGAGGTTGTGCGCAGAAGGTTTGTCCAAAACGCCGTCATCGAAAAGGTGAACATCGGGACAGAAGAAGGAAGGGTTGGAAACGACGGCCGGCAGAGGAACGTCAGCACGATCGAAATAATCGTCTCGCAGCCGAAGCCCTCTAAGAAGTAGGTGGACAAACCCGGTTTAAACCGGGTTACCCATATCTTTTTATCCGGCACAATATTTTAAAAATCCGGGTTGGGGGAAAGTACCAGCGCCAGCTTTGGATGGACGTGGACAATCTGTAAGCTATGCGGCATGAAGACTATTACGGGAAAGTTTTGCATGCGGTGCGGTGCAGTTCTCGACCAGACGCAGAAACCAGAACCTGTACAGTATGTTTACACATTCGACGTCATAGTTCTTGGAGAAGATGGCGTCGGCAAAACTAGTTTGATAAACAAATGGGCGAAAACACCTCAACCTACTTTATCACAGGCGACTGTTGAAGCCGTTAAAAAGGCCGTGTTTGACGGCGTTGAGGTCAGCCTTAGAATGAGGGAAATGGAACAAAACATCGCCAAGGTCGCTGGGAAGATTGATGCTGCCGTTGTGGTTTTCGAGCTTACGCGCCGCACGACGTTTGTCAGAACTATGCGCTATGTCAGGCTTTTAAGAGAGGTCGATCAAATGCCGTTGGTTTATCTAGTGGGCAACAAGTGCGACCTAGACGGCAGACAGGTCTCCTTCGACGAGGCTGCTGGCACGGCGAGAGATTTAGGGGCTCAATATTTTGAAACATCAGCTAAATCAGGATACAACGTTGACTTAGTTTTTAAAAAGCTTTTTAAAGACCTTCTGACAAGAAGGCTCAACGAACTTAAGAGGATGCTTCAGCAATGAGCCATGATTCAATATTGAGGAGAAAAGGGTTGCAGCAATTCATTAAAAGAATCATAGAATCGCGTATAGAGTCATTCGAGCCTATGTTTGATGCAGGTGGGTGCCGTTATCCGTTTGTGGAGGAGGTTTTGAACACCGACAGCGTTGACGCTTTCAACGTTTTGGAAGCCCTGGCAGGTTTAGGTGTTTTGGAGAAACAGCTGCTTGAATCAACGATGGCGTGTCCGGATTGCGGCAATGTGTACTTTAGCGTGAAGCCAGTCTGCCCGACATGCAGCTCGAGCCGCATCCTCAGAGGAAACGTCATAGAACATCTATCATGTGGATACGTTGACTTCGAACAGCAGTATTACGATAAAGGGTTTGTATGTCCTAGGTGTGATAGAGAACTTAAGGCATTGGGTGTAGACTACAGACGTGCAGGCATTTTCTACAAATGCATTTCATGCGGCCGTGTAACCGCCCTGTCGATCAAAAGATATGTGTGCACCGGATGCATGAGGGCTCTTTCAGAGGATGAGCTAGTGTTGAAACCAGTTAACAGATACGTTGTGGTCTATGATAAACTGTTAAAACTGTGCAGTGGCCTTGCAGACATTTCGCCAATCATCTCACACCTAGAATCCAAAAATTACATCTTTAAAACACCTGCTCAGATAACAGGCTCCTCCGGGGTCAAGCATGAGTTTACGCTCTTCGTCACCAAGCGCGGCGCATCCCCCTCGTCAGGTGTTGTTATAGATGTTGTCGGTTGGGCTGAAGAATCTAAGGTTTACGAGCTTTTCACAAAAAGCTTCGACGTAAAAGCTGGTGCAACAATGTTGTTCGTATTAGGGAAGGTTGATGAGAAAATAGTCAAGCTGGCCAAGACCTTTAACATAAGCGTTTTTGAAGGAGAGTCTGCTGAGGAATTGCTTGCGAAAGTGAGGCAGCCTTTGGGGGCTGTGTTGAACGGTCTGGTCAAGAAACAGATAGCCGATGAAGTAACCCATTTGGAGAAGGTTCTTCAGAACCTAGAAAAGTATGAATTTGGTTAAACTTCATGTTCCATCTCACAGGCCGTATTCTGTTGCCCTCTGCCTTTCTATGTTTACTTCTTGGTCTTTACGGCGGATTAAGTAGAATGGGTGTTTTGCCAGCGTTGGTGCAGATGCCTGCGCAATATCATGGAGCGTTGATGGCTGTTGGTTTTCTGGCAGCGTTAATAGCCGCAGAAAGAGCTATCTCCTTAACTAACGTGCTCATGGCCGTCGCAAGCATCTACTTCAGCTCTGGGGGCCTGCTGCTGGCTGTTGGGTTCAAACTTTTAACTGACGTTCTTTGGATGGGTGGAGCGCTGGCTTTCATGATTTGGACGATATGGATGTGGTTAAAATTCCGCGGGAATTTCTCAAACTTGTTTTTCACGTTCGCTGCAGTCTTACTTCTCGTAGGTGTTGTGTTTTTCATTCTTGGTTTTCCACGGGTTTCGTATGGTTTGGCTTGGGCTGGGTTCTTTGCGGCCTTCATCGTAGGCGAGAGAATGGACATGTTGAAGATAACGAAGGCCAGTGCTCTATCATATGTGATAGCTGGGCTAAGCCTACCGGTAGCCGCCGCCGGCTCGCTGTTTCTTAGCAAAAACCTTATGGCCGCTATGTTTGGACTGCTGCTGTATTCAGCCGTCCGACACGATGTTGCCCTACGTTTTGTCATGAGACCAGGGTTTAGCCGCTACCTGGCCATTGGGTTGGGGACAGCTTATTTATGGCTTGCTGTATCCACTGTCCTGTGGAGTCTCGCAGCATCGCTTGACATCATTCTGCATTCAATTTTTCTCGGGTTTGTGGGCACCATGGTTTTTACCCATGCTCCGATTATTCTTCCAGCGATTCTCAAGATTAAACACATCTACAGCCCATCCCTTTACATTCCTTTTACGATGCTGCAAGCCAGCACGGCTATGAGGATTTTTTCAGCAGCAACGCTAAACGTGGGATTATGGTCTCTTTCAGGCTTGGTGACCGTTCTCTCGGTGATAGTTTTCATACTGCTTGGAGTTGTTAAAAGCTTCCAGAGAAAAACTATTTACACAAAGTAAGCTTTTGCTCAGTCATGGTATCGAGGTGGGAGATAGCGGGGAGCACTCTGGCAGCCGCGTCTATCTGCCTAATCCTAATCGAATATTTCGTAGAGCTGGGTTTTGCAGAGCTTGTTGTCGTAATGGCTGCTGACGGATTTGTCGTAGCCGTGCTGTTAGCTGACCTGATCCGCAGGGCCAGGGTCTCGGGAAACACGCCAAAATATATTCTCAGCTGCTGGTATGAGGTTGTCGCCCTGCTACCTCTAGCATTCTTCTACTTTTTGGAAACTCAAACACTCATAGGAGCTGTTTTACGCGGGTTTAGGCTGTTGAGACTGCTCAGGCTTGCCGTCGCCATAGCAAGGACTGCTAGAACAGTGCAGCATATTTCTGAGGTTGTGAGACGAAGCCGTATAGCTTACCTTCTAGCCGTGTCGGCTGCGTTCATCTTTGTCGGAACGGTTTCAGCGTATATTTTGGAGGCGGACGTCCCAGGCTCAAAGATAAGTGATTTAGGTGACGCGTTTTGGTGGTCTCTGGCCACGGTTACAACCGTGGGCTACGGTGACGTCGTCCCGGTCACGTTGGCGGGCAGGGTTATAGGCTCAATCCTCATGGTTACCGGGATAGCTGTTCTAGGCGTCTTCATCTCCACCCTCGGCTCAACCCTTGTAGCGACGTCGAAAAACAACGAGTCAACCATCTCGGAAATCAAAAACATAATCAAGAATAAGGTGGATGTTTTGGAAACACTTTCCGAGGACGAGGTGAACAGGCTTATCGAGCTGATAAAAACTCTTCACGGTATGCGCAACAACTCTAAATCATCCCGTTAAATGGGGTGGTGGGCGTTTAGGAATTGGCATCCTCAGGATACCGTGTGATCCTCATTCTGGGTGTTGTCAGCCTCCTCGGAGACTTCATCTACGAGGGAGGTAGGTCAATCATCCCCGACTACATGCGTCAGCTGGGTATGGATGCTTTGCTTGTCGGCGCCTCCCTCGGGCTTGCGGAGTTTGCCGGATGGGCGGCTAGGCCTTTGGGCGGGCTCATGGCGGACAAAACCGGAAAATATGCTTCAGTTATCAGGGCTGGATATGGCGGGCTTCTCGTCATACCGTTGATGGCTTTCGCCCCGAGCTGGTGGTTTGTAGTGGTGCTGGCGTTTGCAGAACGTGTCTTCAGAGGTATGAGAATACCAGCCCGCGACGCTCTATTGGCTCGTTTGAAGGGAAAGGTAGGTCTTGGAACGGCCTTCGGGCTTCACGAGTTTATGGACCAGGTAGGTGCTACGGCTGGGCCCTTGCTAGCCGTAGCGATTTTAGCATTATACAACTCAACATCAACCGTCTTCCTGTACATGTTCATCCCATACCTGCTTCTTCTCATCTCACTCATCTTCATCCCACGATACAGCGAGCCTCCTCGGAGGCTGAAACAAATAAAGCCTTCCAAAAAAATTCTCATGTACTCGGCTGCGGCTGGATTGAACTCTGCAGGACTTTTGCCGCTACCGCTTTTGCTGTACATGGTTTCCGTCGAAGCCGGACATGGCTCATGGCTTGTTCCAGCCGCGTACGCGGTTGCCATGGTTGTGGACGCGGTTGCGGGGCTTGCTCTGGGAAGGGCTTTCGACAAATGGGGTGGAGCAGTTGTAGCACTAGCGGTTGTTATCTCCGTTTTCCCGGCGGTTTTCGTCAACGCACCGCTTACCCTTTTAATGTTCTGCTCCCCACTACTCGGCGTTGTTATCGGTTCTCAAGAATCGGTTTTCAGGGCAATGGTTGCCCATCTGGCTGGAAAAGAAGGTTTAGGCAGTTCTTACGCTCTATACGGGCTGGCGCTTGGGGTTGGTAGCGCAGTAGCCGGTGTTGCATACGGCTACATGATTGAAGCGGGCATGGCTTTATATTTAATCATCCTCTACGCTGTGACGGTCGAAGCAGCTGCATTAACCCTCATCTCATACATACTTAGGCAAGAGCAACAGTTATCTCCCCCGCATAATTAACACAGGCTAGTGTGATATCTCTCAAAGATGTTTACAGGGCGAGGAACATATTGCGGAAGTATCTAAAGCCAACACCCCTAATCTTTTCGAGGACCCTTACAAGAGATATTGGAGCCGAAGTGTATGTTAAGCTGGAAAACCTCAACCCTACACATTCGTTCAAGGTCCGCGGCGGAATATACTACATGGCGTCCATGCACGAAAGAATTAGAGGCGTCGTAACGGCTTCTATGGGAAACCACGCCCAGTCGATAGCTTATGCTGGAAGCCTTTTCAACGTAAGCGTAAAAGTCGTCATGCCCAGCTGGGTTTCACAGGTTAAGAGACGAGCCGTAGAGGAGCTTGGGGCCGAAGTCATAACCTACGGCTCATACTATGACGAAGCAGCTGTCTACGCACAGAACCTTGCGAAAAAGCAGGGGCTGGAGTATGTGGACGCCGTAAACGAAACAAGGCTTTACCCCGGCGTAGCAACAATGCATCTCGAGGTTGTTGAGGAGCTTCCCGACGTCCAAGCTGTCATCAACCCACTCGGCGGAGGCTCTGGCTGCATCGGCGCCGTAACCGTTTACAAAACAATAAACCCGTCGACCAAGGTTTACGCCGTTCAGGCAGAGGGTGCTCCAGCCTTCTACGAGTCTTTTAGGAAGGGTGCTATCGTTTCGACGGAGGGTGTCAGGACTAGGGCTGAAGGGCTGGCTGTCGCCAAGGCCTATGAAACGCCTTTTAACCTGTTGAAGGATAAGCTGGACGACGTTTTACTGGTCTCCGACCATGAGATGGAGAGAGCTATGGCTAAGCTTTACCACGCAGTTAGACAGGTTGCTGAACTGGCTGGGGCTGCGTCAACGGCTGCAGCCTACAAACACGCCAGCCGGGTTGAAGGATTCAAGACCGTTTTAACCCTGACAGGGGGTAACATAGACCCCAGACAGTTTGCGCAGATTATTGCTGAAACAGGTTAAACACACATTAAATATTGCTGTTAACCATAGGTGGTGGGAAAGGCCTATGGGTAAGCGGAAGATTGTCTCGGAGCCAGATGAGCTTGACCAGATGGTTGAGCCTGGACCGGGCGACGTTTACGGCGTTGTTAGCAAGATGTATGGTTACGATAGGCTGTTGGTCGACTGCGCCGACGGCAAGCAGAGGATATGCAGGATTAGAGGCCAGCTTAAACGCCGTATATGGATTAAAGAGGGTGACCTTGTTCTTGTTTCTCCGTGGGATTTTCAGAGGGAAAGCCGCGGCGATGTTTGGTGGCGTTTCACCCACAACCAAGCTCTAGAGCTGGCAAAGAAAGGCGTTATACCTGACTATCTCAAAATGAAGCTTGGAGCATCCTAGTTGACTTCAGTAAGCTTAGTTATCATGCCTATACCCTTGGTCTTGCCCTCCCGGAAGACAAACCTGTCGCCCGGCTGGACGTAGAACGGCCTATATTTGAAACGCATTTCAACCCTGCCTGTCTCCCCAGCCTTTAGATATGGTTTGTCAAGCATTCTCATCTTAACCGTCGAAGCTATTGTATGGCAGTGGAGAATGGGCTCGTAGCCGTCGCCTATTCGCGTTGGATGGGACAGCACCGTAACCTCAGCCTCAAAACCCCAAACGCTGCTAGGTTTCAACGCTTGGTCGCAGAGAATCATGCCCCGATGAAGTATCTCTTCCCCAGCGCCCTTAATCGCTATCCCGACTATGTATCCGGGCTGAGCTTCAGTGAGGCGTGTGTAATGCATTTCTATGCTTCTCGCCCTGACGGGGACATAGCTTCCTTTCGCAGTTGGTCCTAGCAGGAGCTCCGACCCTGCCTTCAGCCTTCCCTGCTTGACCGAGCCTGACACCACGCTACCAACTCCTTCAACATCGTATACTCTGTCGATGTAGAGCAGGAACGGCTCGTCAGACCTTTTTTCCCTAACGGGAAGGGAACGCAGCAGAGAATAAACAAGGTCGTATCCTTCCCTGGTCACCGAAGACGTTTTTAGGATAGGTACTATCACTGACATCTTGTCCGCCACTAGGTTAACGTCATCTTCTGACCTAACTATCATGGGGATGCGGCCAACTCTCTTCAACATCGATGATATCTCGTTCTCAACTTCCTCAACCCGTTCAGGCCTTACTTTATCCGTCTTGGTGATGCAGACAACAACCGGCAACCCCATCGCAAGCATTATGCCCAAATGTTCTCTAGTTATATGTGTAGGTCCGTCGTCAGCAGCTATGACGAGAAAACCGTAATCAATTTCCTGCCCAAGCAAACCTCTTATCGTTGTTCGCAGCCACGGTTCATGCCCTACCGTGTCAACGAAGCTTATCAACTTTTCAGATTCTTTCATGACTTTGATTCTATCGTTTTTGTCGAGAGGGTTTTTGAGAAAACATGGTTGCTTACCCTTAAACCCTAACACTGCAAAGTGCAGGTCGGCGGACAGGTTTCTTTCAACTTCATGTGGTAACGTGTCAAGATAAAGCCATTTACGTCCGTCATCTTTCTCACCGGTTATTAGACAGGCTAGGAAGGTTGATTTACCGTGGTTAACGTGTCCAGCCATAGAAACTATCACGTGGTTCCTGCTGGGTTCAACGATGGAGGAGATTATGACCCTGGCTATAACGCCGCCATTACTTTCAAACCTTTCAACCTTAACTATGGATGCGTCACACTCGGAAGCAACCTGTTTCAGAACGCTGAGGCTTTCCTCAAGCTCAATCTCCGTAATACCGGCCGCGGTACCGTCATCCTTTACGCCCAAGATGTATACCGCTGTTCCGACACCTAGTTCAATTCTATGCTTCATCTGGCTGGCGAGCTTTTGTCTTTTCTCGTCTCTTAGGTGGATTTCAGGAATGAGCTTCTCCTTGAACTCTATGTGCTGCATCTCCGACCTTGGTATGGTAAACCTACGGCTATCTGCCACGTCTATCTACCTTCCACGAATAAGAACCATGTAGGACACGCATCCTACCCCATGACTATCAGCGAAACAACCGACGTTATATTTTCGATTTTTTTGATACGCTGGTTGACTACCTGCTTTAAAGCGTCCATCGAATCAGCCTCTACCTTAACCACAGTATCATAGACTCCGTAAACACGCTGTGCGTACTTAACTTCCTTAACTGCCTTAAGTGCGTTCAGAACATCCTCCTCCTTCCCCAGTTTCACGTTCAAAAGTAGAAAAGCTATTGGCATGGACCTGTCCAAATAATATAGCCAATGCCGGTATAAAAATATGTTAAAAGCTTATCCGAATCTATATCCGCAGAAAAAGCATACAGCCGCCCCAACCTCGTTTAAGGCGTGGCAGCTGGGGCAGTGGAAAGAAGTTACGAGCCTGAGTTCCTCGCGTTTTTTCGGCGGCTGCTCGGGCACAGACGGCATGCAGACCAGCGTTTCTACCTTAACAACGTTGGGAAGCCTTCCAACGGCTTCGTAGACCTTTCGGGAAAGGTCCTTCAAGCTGTCTGCAGACATCACTATCACAGCGTCGTATCGTCCGAAAACGCTGTTGGCCATCATAACGCCTGGCACATTTCGTGAAGCAACAACCTCGTGCGACGTTCCAGGAAGGGTTTGAACAAGCACGTACGCCATTACCTTCATTTACCGCCCTCGCTGAAGAGAACTATGCAGGTTTCAGTCTTTACAACGTTAGGTATCTTTTCTATCACCTTGTATATCAGCTGCGAAAGCTCAGGCAAGTCTGCCACTTCAACGGTTATTATGACATCGTATCGTCCGAACACGGAATCCGCTGCTACAACACCCTTAACCGCCTTAGCCTCCCTGAGATTTTTCGTGACTTCCTCTGATGTTCCAGGCTTTGTGGACACAAGAACATATGCCTTAACCATTTCCGGTCACACGTCGAAGTAGAGGTAGAATTCGTATGGATGCGGTTTGGTGCTGACGTCCACGAATGCTTTCAACTGCAGCTCTGTCATGACCTCTATCAAGTCCTCGGAGATCACTGGCTTGATGAACTCGCTGTCGCTAAGTAGTTCTTCAATCGCCTCCTTCAGACTTCCCGGAAGCTCCCTTATTCCCAGCTGCCTTCGTCTCTCGGGGCTGAGCTTGTAGATGTCTTCGTTAACAGGGTCTCCGGGGTCTATCTTTCTCTTCACACCATCCGCGCCTGCAGCGGCCATCGCTGCAAAGCATAGGTAGGGGTTGGCTGACGTATCCGGAGTCCTGAACTCAATACGTTTGCTTTTCATGCCGCCTTTACCCCTGTAGTAGACGGGAACGCGCACGTTGGCCGACCTGTTGGACCTGCTCCAAGCTATGAACACAGGCGCTTCATAGCCTGGAACCAGCCTTCTGTACGAGTTTGTCGTCGGGTTGGTTATGGCTGCAAGAGCCCTGCTATGTTCCAGAAGCCCTCCGACGAAATACCGGCCTGTTTGGCTTAGTTCTGCGTATTCGTCGTTTTCGTCATAGAACAGGTTTACTCCCTTGTTCCAGAGGCTTATGTGCACGTGCATGCCTGAAGCGTTGTCGCCGAATATCGGCTTGGGCATGAAAGTGGCCACCATGCCCATCTGGGTTGCGACGTTTCTGGCCACGTATTTGTAGGTCTGGGCTTTGTCAGCCATTCTAACAAGCGTGTCGAACCTCATGTCTATCTCACACTGGCCCGCTGTAGATACCTCATGATGATGGGCGTCCACCTCCACTCCGAAGTAATCGGTTAGAAGTCTGCAGACCTCGTTCCTGTACTCCATCAAAGTGTCTTGCGGCGGCGCAGGATAGTATCCTTCCTTGAACCTTATAGGCAGAGATGTACCGTCCGAGTTCCAAGCGGCTTCACGCGATTCTATCTTATAGCTTACACCCTTGTAGGGGGATGTGACGTCCCATTGAACTTTGTCAAACACAAAGAACTCGATCTCAGGACCCCAGTATGAAGTGTCAAAGCCTAGGGTTTTCAGGTATTCTTCGGCTTTCTGGGCTACGTATCGTGGGTCTCGGCTGAACCTTCCGCCGCCAAATCCCCTGTAGACATCGCATATCATTCTCGCTGTTTTCTTACCGTCGAGGCTCCAAGGAATTATCGCGAAGGTTGATGGGTCAGGCCGTACCAACATGTCTGATTCGTGTATTTCTGCGAAACCTCTGATAGAGGAGCCGTCCAGCTTGGCCACTCCCACGCTGAAAGTGTTTTCGTCGACGTAGCGCGTCGAGATGGTTATGTGATGAAGTTTTCCGAACACGTCTGTGAGCTGAAGGTCTAGAAACTTTATGTCCTGTGCTTGAATGGCTTCCGCTACGTCTTCCTTGGTCATCGACCACGGCTTTAGCCTAGCTTCCTGCATTACCTACTCCACCTCATCAACAAGTTCATAGTTGTTATTAAGCCAATATTTATTGGTTTCTGCTGTCATTCAACCGTTGAAAAACCCATTTAAATGTCATTCATACGGGAGCCATGGGTTTAGGTTTTTAAACATCCCAGCAGAGCCATAGTCGATGATAACAAGGACCATCTTTCTCGTTTTGATGCTGACGGTGGTGCAGCTGGCTCAGGGAATAGCGATGAGGTTTGAGCTCGCCGACCCCAACATCGTAACGCCAGTACACATCGGTTTGGGAGTTGTCACAGCTTTGATGGTGGTTGGGTTGGCACGAAGCCTGAGACGCCAAACACACCACGTCTCGGCCGACATCTCATTCCTTCTCCTGCTGTTCATGGTTCAAGGAATAGCTGGAATCTTCATCCTAGCGGACGTGGAGGCCGCCGCATTCATTCATTTGATCCTCTCATTCTTCGTCGTCGCCGCAGCGGCAAACGCATTAGTTTTATCGGCTTCAGGCCGTTAAAGTTCACCGCCTGTTAACGGTTGATGAAGAAAGTCAAAATGGCCACCGCTAAACCTAGGACGTGAGCGGCTGTGCACAGAATGCATAAGGCGTTTATCAAAACAAGCTCCACGTATATTAGCGCGGCTATGCCGAGAATCCCCAACAAAGACCATGCGACAAGAAACCTCGCCGCCCACCTCTTCTCAGACGAGAGAAACGCCGCCGTGGAAGCTGCGGCGAACCATCCAGCCCCATAAAGCGCTGTCGGCACACCCATAACCTTGGCATAGGGGCTTGATAGAACTCTGTCGCATGACACGAAGCTGGTTATTTCGCAGAACTGTGGGGTTGGTGCGACGGTTAAGTAAAGAGATAAAACCAATCCCGCTAGCGATGCCGCTGCAGCGGCGTAGCTCGCGATCATCTATGCCTCAAATATTTGTCGAGCTCTTGCGCAAGTGTTCCGTATGTCTGCTCTCCCTCAAGCTTGACCAAAATCAAACCGTTCGGGTCTATGATGAAGTATGTAGGGGTTCCTCTGACTCCGTATTTTCTGAAAACTTCTAGCTGAGGGTCGACGACAGCCGTCCAACTAACCCTGTGTTTTCTTATGTAGTTGGCGGTTTTCTGAGCATCTGTGTTCTGTCC
>JAWACZ010000004.1:0-71720 GCA_038896555.1 Candidatus Caldarchaeum sp.
ACAATCCTACCGCCTGCAGGAGGATGGAAAAAGATGATGTGGGTGTGGTTTTCTCCAAAACGCCAGAAAACTGCGAAGCTGTAGGTGTATGTTGCTGGCTTAGCCGGCAGCCAAACATGGTAGGACTGAAACGTCTCGTAGCTTGGATATTTCTCGGCGATCTTCAAGAGGATGCTCGGCGGCACCGAACCGGAACCTTCCCCGGCTGTTTTAACCATAGTAGCGGTATATGTTACGGTTTTTGTCAAGGTACTGGTGACGTAGAATGTTTGCGTTAGATTGGAAATAGACGGCTGCGGTGGAAAGAAGAAAGCTATGGAAAAAACGGTGAGAGCTAGAAAAGCAGCAACTAAAACGGCGACCGGCCTCAACTCATCTCACCCATGAGATTGAACTCGCCGAAGCTGAGAAACTCGCCTCGGGGGATCTTAACTTCAGTGACTTTCACAACACCGTCCTCATACATGTCTATTATGTTGAAGCTGTTTCCCAACCTCCCTCGAGTTCTGACGCATGATACAGTTCCGGCGTTTACAAGCAGAGTGTTACCCACCTTTATAGCATTTCTAACATGCCTGTGACCCATCATAACCATGTTGACGCCGACGTCTAAAACTGTTTTCAGGACATCACCCGCATCCTCTAAAATGTCTTTCTCCCTTCCTGAAAACGGTACAGGGATTAGATGGTGGTGGAAAACAGCTATTTTCAAAACCTTATCCGTAAACTGTTGCAGGCTGTTCTTTATCAGCTGCTGACGCCATCTTCCAAGCCTTCCAGAATCGCTGTCAGGTATTGCGCTGTCCAGAAGCAAAACAACCGCCTTCTTAACACTTGTCATCATATCCACCT
Organism: Candidatus Caldarchaeum sp.; assembly: GCA_038896555.1. Lineage (GTDB taxonomy): Archaea > Thermoproteota > Nitrososphaeria_A > Caldarchaeales > Caldarchaeaceae > Caldarchaeum. The sequence continues at coordinate 853 of JAWACZ010000004.1, forward strand.
GTGATACCATCTCCTTGAACAAAGAATCGCCGTAGTTTCTTTCATCATGGTTGCCGGGGACGTAGACAACTTCAGATTCAATTCCCTGCATCTTCTCGACCGCCATCTCATAGTCGAGCAATATACCATTGTCGGTCAAATCACCCGTGTGAACCGTTACGTCCGGGGCTGGGTCAAGGCTGTTCAAAAGCTTCACGCAAGCATCGAAAGCCTGGGGAAGATGCATTCCATATTTCGTGATATGCGTGTCTGAGATGTGGGCGATACGCATAGCGATGTCCTTACCCATGACTAACCACCTTGCCACGCCTCTATGTAATTAGGTTTCATGTAAGCCGAGACCGGTGAAGACAAAAAGTTTATCATACACGTTTAGGCTAAACGTGCCATGGATAATGACGGGTTGAGTGATGAACAGATACGTTACACCCTCACGCATTATAGGAAAGTTGCTGTCGTCGGAGCTTCAAGAGAGCCGACCAAGCCTGCAAACTATGTTCCTCGCTTTCTTATGAGACATGGATATGAAATAATACCGGTAAATCCTTTCGCCGATGAGGTACTCGGGCTAAAGGCTTACAAAAAGCTTGAAGACGTACCTAAGCCTGTTGAGATTGTCGACGTCTTCAGACCCAGCGAAGCGGTTTTAGAAGTTGCTCATTCAGCCGTCCAAATAATGCCGAAGGTTTTCTGGATGCAGGAAGGCATCTACAACAAAGAGGCCGCCGAGCTTCTGTCATCGAACGGCGTGACAGTCATTTGGAACAGATGCATGATGAAAGAGCATAACAGGCTGTTTGGCTCAAAGCCTTTAATACCGCTGGGTAAGTAAACACAGTTTAATAACCCCCTGTCATAATACATCCACGGCGTGGAACTTCAAACCCTCGGAAAACCCGCATCACTCAGCCGCATAGGCTCGGACGGCAGAATAACTTGCACGGCCTGCGCGAGATACTGCAGGCTGAGGGAAGGGCAGGTCGGCCTCTGCGGGGTTAGAGGCGTTGTAAACGGCGTGCTTCACTTATTCGTGTACGGAAGGGTTATCACGGGACACGTAGACCCCATAGAAAAGAAACCAGTCACACATTACATGCCGGGAACAAGGATATTCAGCATAGCCACCACAGGCTGTAACTGGCTCTGCGCCTACTGTCAAAACTTCGACATCAGCCAGCGGAGAAAGGTTGAGGGCGTTGAGGCCTCGCCCGACCAGGTTGTTCAACTGGCTTTAAAATACAGGAGTGACGGAATTGCCTACACCTACAACGAACCCTCCATCTTCATGGAGTACGCCCATGACATAGGCGTCATCGCCAGGAGCAAGGGTTTGATAAACATCTTTGTGACAAACGGTTACTGGACCCCTGACGCGGTGCGCATGGCGGCAGAGTTTCTCGACTGCGCCACAGTCGACTTTAAGGGCAGCGGAGAGAAAACTTTCGTCCAAAAATACATAGGCATACCTGACGCCGAACCAGTCTTCCAGACGTTGCTTGAGATGAAGAGAAAGACAAGGATACATATTGAGATAACCGACTTGATAGTTCCTGAGATAGGGGACAGCTTGGATGCTGCGCGGAAGCTTTCGAGATGGGTTTACGAAAACCTTGGCCCCGAAACGCCGATACATTTTCTGAGGTTTCACCCAGACTACAAGCTTCTACATCTTCCGTGGACGCCTATCGAAAACCTCGAGAAACACTGCCAGATAGCGAAGGAAGAGGGGCTTCTCTATGTCTACGTGGGAAACGTTCCAGGCCATCCTCTGGAAAACACCTACTGCCCCGGCTGCGGCAAAATAGTTGTCAGACGCCATGGCTATGACCTGCTGGAATGGAGCCTCGATAAAGATAACAAATGCACCAGCTGCGGTTACAGGGTTCACATCGTCGGCAGGCCTCCGGCGAAAAAGGTTTCGGGGGCTGGAAGGTTCGTTCCCGTCACCTTCGGCTGAATAAGCCCTGGGAGGGCTTTGAACCCTCGACCTGCCGCTTACAAGGCGGCCGCTCTAACCGGGCTGAGCTACCAGGGCCCTGAAAGTCGTGAGTCCTCTCTCTTTTTTAATCTTATTCCATGCCTTTCGACATATAGCCCGTGGTGTTGAAGAATTCTAATAGTTTTTTCAACACGTGTTTTTGCCAGTTGACGGTGTATTTGGGGGGCTTGTAAGGTGTTTGGATGACCCAGCCATGTTTTAGGAGTTTCTGAAGGATGTTTTCGGCTGTTCTCTGGCCTATTCCACATGTCTTGGCCAGCATGTATCTGGTGCAGGGCTCGGGCGATGATGCAAGAGCTTTGATGACGCGTAGATGTAGGTATGAGCTGAGAGCCTCTTCGACTTCATGTTCAGGCTTAACCATCGGCCATTCTCCTCAAATGATATTCTACAACCTGTGAAACACGTTCGGCGTCGGCTCCCACAAGCTCAACCCTTCCATTTCTGCTGAACTCAATGAAACCTCTGTGCCTCAAAGATCTGACCGCTTTGTCGAAGCCTGTGTCTGAACGGCCACGTTGCTCGCAGATCATTCTGTAAATTTTCTTCACCTCTTCGACCTCCGCGTATGCTTCTCCCGTAATGGTTAAACATTTTGCAACGGCGAGAAGAGCTGTTTTCTCGTTTTCGGAAAGTTCGGCTAACTCGCTGGATAGTGTTGCCTGCCCTGTCTCAGCCAGAACGTATCTGACGTCGTCGAGTTTCACGTGGTCGTAACCTCTAGATTCGGCCAAGTTGCCTGCATAGAGAAGAACGTCTAAAGCGAACCTTACGTCGCCGTTATGAGGCGGCCTCGTGGCAACGTCTGCGACATATTCTATGACTTGATGTGAAACAGCTCCTCTTCTAAAAGCCTCCGAAACCCTTTCCCCCAATATCCCTTTCATCTGCTCCGTCGTGTACGGCTCTAGCTTTACGAGGTTTACTCCGAGGGAGCTGAGTTCAGGCTTTTCCAAATGACCGCCGTATGTTGGGTCGCGTGTGATAAAAACCACTCCGACAATGTTTACCGGCCTTCCCGAGAAAACTTCATGGAGGCGTGTATAGTCGTAAACTACCGTCTCTCTCCCCCTGCATACTTTGACGTGGTAGTCGGCCTCGTCGAACGTTATCACGGACTGCTTTCCGTGATTTTTAAGGTATGTTAGGAGGTTGTCGAGAAGTTCCTCCGCTGAAAGCGACTGGCTGTAGGCCTCTTCGGAAAGGGTTCTCACCATGTACCTGTATATTGCTACCTTGCTGGCGGAAAACCTCCGCAGGTTTACGTATAGATGTACCAAGTTTTTGTAGGCTGCCTCAAGCTCCTGCCCCACCTTGAGGCATAGAGTTGTTTTGCCAGCCCCCACCCCTCCTACCACCTGAGCTTTGGCCACGAAGCTGTCTGACCGTCTTTCTATCCCCTCCCTCAACAGGGTTGAGAGGAGTTTCCTCTCCCTATCCCGATGGAGGAGAGTCCTCGGGATGTAGGAGGGCGACAGCTTTGAGGCGTCAGCAAATACGGGCATCTGTAGAAAACGCCTTATCCCTCTTTTTAAATAATACGATAACAATCTTTCCGCAAAACTTAGTTGAATAGGCTTTGCCTTTCCTATGGATTTTTAGATGTCGTGGGTGACAACAAGCCTTCTGAAAAAGAAAGCTGTTAGGGATAACCTGGATTTGGGGCAGGAATTCTAATGAATGATAGCTGCTTGGGGTTGCTTCAGAGAAGCATTTGCTAAAAAAGGTGATGTTTTATGGGTACTTCTAGCTGGCCTCCATGTCCGCCTGGCTAAGCATACGTCACCTAAGACCGGCGATTTTCAAGGCTTCGTCTCGTGGGAATGCTGTCAAGGTTTCGGTGGAAAGGTGGTCGGCGAACTGGAGAATGAATTTTAGGTATGTTTCTGGGTCGGGCGCCTCTGCTATAAGAATACCGTCGTAGGCTCCGAAGGTCCATAGCATTTCACGGACTTTTACCGCAGGATTCTCTCTGATTATTTTGTCGGTTCTGTCGACATCCTCACGGCCTAGCTTTCGCCTAAACTTAATCAACGTTACGAAATGCATGAATTTTATCTGTATTGGATGCAATTATGTGTTTCGCCCGCAACGTTGATATACCCTGGCCCCCAGACATAACTAATGCCCTACATAACCCGTGAGGAGAGAGCCGAGCTTGACAAGGAGGTTGAAGCCCTCGTGAAGAAGCTGGCTGCAGCCCCGCCTGAAAAGATGGACGGAAGGCTCAACTACGTGATAACACGTCTGCTGGCACAACTCTATCCGCCGGGCTACTTCAACTACAACAGGGCCATGGGAGTTCTTTCGTCAGTAGCTCACGAATACTACAGACGACGCGTAGCCCCCTACGAGGACGAAAAGATTAAACAGAACGGCGACGTATACTAGCTAAGCTATATATCGCCTACAAATGATTAACAGCCATGGCCGAGCAGGAGACTGAAATAGACCATGCAAGGCTTCTGACTTTCTTCAGAAAAATGGTTGAGATAAGGCTTTTCGAGGAAAGGGTTGAAAAGCTTTATCGCGAGGGCAGGATAGCCGGTCCAACACATCTCTACATAGGTCAGGAGGCGGTCGCGGTGGGTGTGATCGAAGCTCTCGACAAAGATGACGTAATAATCTCAACCTACAGGGGGCATGGACACGGCTTGGCGAGAGGCGTTCCCATGCGGGCTGTTTTGGGCGAAATAATGGGAAAGTCTGTTGGAACATGCAAAGGCCTTGGAGGCTCTATGCATGCTCCAATAAGCGTTGAGAGGAAGATACTGTTTGCCACAGCAATAGTTGGCAGCGGTCTCCCAATAGCTGTCGGCGTGGCACTAGGGTTTAAACAACGTGGCGAAAAGAATTTGGCAGCAGTGTTTTTCGGCGACGGAGCCGTCAACACAGGAGCCTTCCACGAAGCATTGAATTTAGCGGCTGTCTGGAGTCTTCCAGTCCTATTCGTCTGCGAAAACAACCTTTACGCAATGAGCACAGCTCTTTCCAGAACCTTCGCCGGAGAAAGCATAGCCGCTCGAAGCTCGAGCTATGGGCTCAAAACCTTCACAGTCATGGGTAACGACGCCGTCGAAGTATACACCACAACACGTTCAGCAGCCTCATACATACGTGAAGGACGGGGTCCTGCTTTCATCGAATGCAGAACATACCGTCAGAAAGGACACGGCGGATATGACTTGGGAACATGGTATAGACCGAGGGAGGAGATTGAAGAATGGCTGGTGAAAGACCCTATAGAGCTGTTGTTCAACCGTTTGAAGGCGGATGGGTTGCTCGACGAGCAGAGAAGAAAAGCGCTGGAACAGGATGTTAACAAGATGATTGACGGCGTCGTTGAGGAAGTGCTCAACGCCCCCTTAACCGATTTCAGGGTTTTGGAAGAGCTTGTCTACTCATCGAAAAGGTGAAAGGCCATGGGTGTTAGGGAGATCACATACGTGGAAGCCTTGAACGAAGCTTTGAAGGAGGAGATGCGTCGAGACAGTTCTGTGATAGTTTTCGGTGAAGAAGTAGCTTTTGCCGGAGGCGTCTACAAGGTGACCAAAGACCTTCTGAAAGAGTTCGGCCCTACAAGGGTTATGGACACGCCGATATCGGAGATAGCCATAGTAGGTGCTGCGATAGGGGCTGCGTTGAATGGTTTGAGGCCTGTCGCTGAGCTTATGTTTTTCGACTTCGCCGGCATAGCCTTTGACCAGATAGTGACGCATGCTTCTAAGATTCGTTTCACATCGGGAGGGCAGGTCAAGCTATCTCTAGTTATCCGCACCCAGTACAGCCTTGGACGTTCATACGGTAGTCAGCACACGCAGTTTCTGACGGCTTCCTTTATGCAGGCGCCTGGGCTGAAAATAGTTCTTCCATCGACGCCCTATGACGCAAAAGGCCTCCTCAAGTCTGCAATCCGCGATGACGACCCCGTTCTCTTCATAGAATCTGGCGCACTCTACGTCAACAGGAGCTACTATGGATATAAAGGGCCCGTACCCGAGGAAGAATATTTGCTCCCAATAGGTAAAGCCGACGTCAAGGCTGAGGGGGATGATGTGACTGTTGTCGCTTTGTCGCGAACGGTGTCTGAGGCCATGGCTGCCGCCGGTCAGCTGAAAGAAGAGGGGTTGAAGGCCGAGGTAGTGGACCTGAGGACGGTTCAGCCGATGGATTACGAGACTGTCTTAAGGTCTGTAAGGAAGACGAACCGCTTAATCATAGCGGAGGACAGCGTAAAAACCTGCGGCGTGTCGGCGGAGATAGCTGCATATGTTGCGGAAAACGCCCTAGACGCCCTTGAAGCCCCTGTGATAAGGCTTAACTCCCCACCCATGCCGGCACCGCAATCACAGCCTCTCGAAAGACAGTATATGGTTACTGCTGACAAGATAGTTGAGGCCGTCAGAAAACTTTGTCTCTAGATTTTCTGGATCTCCGCTATTACCTCCCCCACACTGACCTCGTCCCCAACCTTGTGAAGTATCCTGACTATTTTGCCGTCCACCTCTGAAGGGATCTCAACAGCGGCTTTCTCCGTCTCAACGATGACTACGACCTCGCCCTTTTTTACTTGGTCGCCCTCCTTTTTCAGCCATTCAACTATCTTGCCCGACTCCATCGCAACATCTATCCTAGGCAGTATGAGCTTATACAGCTCGGACATGATCCTCTCAGGTTGTTTAAATAAGGCAGTTTATAAACCAGTATTACTTATTTAGGCTTAACAGCGTCAGAGTCTTATACCTAGCCGCCATGTTAGCTGTGGTGGTGTTCATGGCCAGCCTTGACACTTTGATAAGCTTAATGATACTTGCCGTGTTGTGTTACGAAACATGGCTGATGCATAAACTTTACAGGAGCGAGAACGGACGTAGGTCTAGGTGATGACGCAGCGGCGGCCGTCAAACTCGATGTTTTCATAAAACGTAACAATCCAGCCTCTGTCAACCGTCTGGCCTTCCTCAGGTTTTAGGAAGGCTATCAGCCCGTAAGCCGTGGACTTGATGACAAGCTCCTGTGCCACAAACTCCTCCTCCAAAACAAACTTTCTACCCTGGATTCTCCCAACGCCCACCAGCCATCCCGGCTGGTCTTCGCCGAACTTCTTCCAGTAGTTTATTCTGACGGCTTTACGGCTGCTGACAAGGCTTAAAGCCTCCTCGGGCAGCAGTACGTCTTCGTAGACATACGTAGGCATGGTGAAATGGCTGGTTTTCGGTCGTTTTTAAAGTAATATCCCGCTTGAACAAATTACATGCGTTTTGACGTTGTTGTCGTGGGCGGCGGGTCTACAGGCGCTTCGATACCTATGCAAAATCGGCTGCGAACGAAGGATGTGTTCTGATGGAGTCTTGCGAGGTTAAAGGAGTGAGGATGGCCGGCAACCGTTTCGAACAGCTTTTAACCACCCGCGGCGATCTTGAGGCAGGCTTGGTTGTTATCACTACAGGCGTATGGTGTAACAGTTTTTTGGAGCAGGCCTGAGTGTTTCCAAGGACAGCATCTTGTCGTAGGAGACCTTCCCTATAACTATTACATGCGGCCGTTTGGAGACGGCCAGACATACATGGGCAGCATTAACCCAGACATGAGTAGGCAGGAAAAATACCCGCAACGACCTTTAAGCTAAAGTCGGCATCGACACTGCAGCGCTGTACTGCGAAGCCGTGTCTAAAAGTTTTTCGATCATGGCTGAAGCGAGGATGGCCGACGGATGGATAGGGATTTACGACGTCACACCCCACTGGCACCCCATAATAGGGTATTCGAAAACCGTTCAAAACTTTTTCAACGCGGTGGGCTTGAGTGGTCACGGCTTTAAGCTATGTCCGGCCATAGGAATGTTCGCAGGCGATATCATCCTAGAAAACAAACCCACCTAGTCGACCTAGGAGTTCTTCAGCGAAGAAAGGTTTGAGAAAGGCAGGCTTATCGGCGTATCCTACAAGTAATGCGTCATATCTTGAGCACATTTTTAAGAAAGCATCAACAGATAATAGCCGCGCCCTGGTAGCTCAGCCTGGTGGAGCGCCCGCTTGGTAAGCGGTAGAACCCTTTAGGACGTAAGGGTGCCGAGGTCCGGGGTTCAAAGCCCCGCCAGGGCTTAATCTCTCCCAACCTACTTTAAATAGAAAAACGCTTAGAGACGGTTGATGAACGAGCCCGACTGGCTTGTCATTCTTGTCGGCCACGGGCAGTTTCCCCTGGATATGCCCCATACCCTGCAAACCGAATATGTAACGCTACTCCACAAACCTGACAGAACTCTTCAGGAGGAGCAGAGGCTTGCTGAGTTGACGAAAATTGTTCTGAGCTGGCCTAGAAGTGAGAGGAACGACCCTTACTGGTCGAGCGTTAGAAAGTTGGCGTTGCTTCTCGAACAAGCTCTCAAAGATAGTAAAGTAATGGTTGCTTTCAACGAGTTCTGTCCACCTCTCTTTGAAGAAGTGTTGGAAAACGCCTGCAAGTCAAACCATCAAAAGATTATGGTTTTGACGACCATGCTGATACCTGGGGGAGTTCACTCCGAGGTTGAGATACCGAGGCTGATAGAAGATTTTAGCAGAAGGTATGGCAAGAAGATAGTTTATGTCTGGCCTGTCAGCGTGCAAAACTTAGTAGACCTTTACGTCAGAGAGATTAAGGTCCGTTTAGGCAGCTCAGCCTCAGAAACCATGTTTAATAATTCACAGCGATTTTAAACAGTTGTGAAAGCCGCTGTAATGTATAGGGCGTTCGACTTAAGGCTTGAGGAGATACCCGAGCCAGAGCTTGGGCCGGGAATGATGCTCGTGAGAGTGAAAGCCTGCGGGATATGTCCTGTAGATATACGTGTTTTCAACGGAGAGGATGTTTGGGTCTCCCTTCCAGCCGCCGGGGTTTCGGGACATGAGATAGCTGGAGTTGTGGAGAAGGTTGGTGAAGGCGTGTTTACCCACAAGCCTGGCGACAGGGTAGCCGGCTCGCTCCACAAACCGTGCGGCCTCTGCAAATATTGTTTGACTGAAAGCGACAACCTCTGCTCCAACTCAGGTTTCTACAAACCTCCTGTGTTCGGTTTTGCTGAATACGTTCTAGCATACCCTGACAAGATGCCTGTTTTCGGGGAGAGCCTAAGCTTCGAGGAGGCCGCTTTCACCGAGCCTTTGGCTTCATGCATCAACGCCGTCGAAAAATGTGGAGTAAAGCCTGGCGACTGGGTTGCTGTCGTAGGCGTCGGTCAGATAGGCCTAATGCATGTACAGCTTGCGAAGCTTAAAGGTGCGAGGGTTGTAGCCATAGACCTTCTAGACGAGAGGCTGAGATTGGCTGAGAAACTCGGCGCCGATTACTCGGTTAACAGCTCGGATAAAGACGCTGTCGAACAGTGCAGGCTTTTGACCAAGGATGATGGGTTTGACAAGGTTATTACATCTGTGGGAGGAGACGACGCCATACGTTTTGGGTTAAGCCTACTAGCGAAAAAAGGGATTATGAACATTTTCGCCTCAACCCATCCTAAAACAGAGATAAGCATAGACCCTAACACGATACATTACAAGGAAATAATCATCACGGGTACTTACGGCGGAACCAAAAAAGACTTCAAAACAGCCTTGACGCTAATCCAGCAAGGTGTTGTAAAAGTTAAACCTCTCATAACCCACAGTCTGCCTCTTGAGAGAATCGTAGAAGGTTTGCAGCTCCACTCACAGAGAAAAAGTATTAAAGTAGTAATCACACCCTAGCATCGCTGTGACCCTTGCCGGAAAAGCCATCCGTCTTAAACGCATATTCCAAGCCGACGGACGGAGCCTAATCTTTGCATTCGACCACGGTTCTTTCATGGGGCCGGTTAAGGGTTCTGAGAGGCCTTCGGAGATTCTCGCCAAAGTCGTGGCGGCTGGAGTCGACGCGGTGATGACAAGCCTGGGCTTGCTAAAGATGTACGCGTCCTCTCTGGCGAGGAAAAACTTGGGCTGGATACTGACTCTTCAAGACAAATCCCCCTCGACAATACCGTGGAGCGTCAAAGCAGCTTCGAACCATGGAGCCGACGCCGTCAAATATTTCGTCAAAATTGGAGGCGAAAACGAGCGGCAGGAGCTTGAGACGCTCTGGGCCCTGTCTGTTACGGCAGCCGATTATGGAATCCCTGTTCTCGCTGAGATGTATCCCGCCAAGCCGTCCATGGCTTCAGCGGTTGAAATCTCTAAAATGGCTAGAATAGGTGCCGAGTATGGGGCCGACTTCATAAAAACTATGTACACCGGCGGTGTGGAAAGCTTCAGATACGTCGTCCGCTCGTGCCCTGTGCCGGTGGTTGTGCTGGGGGGCGAGTTTATGGAGTCTGACACAGAGGTTTTGCGGATGGTTTACGACAGCCTATCCGCCGGAGGAGCTGGGGTTGCTTTCGGCAGAAACATCTTCCAACACCCCAACCCTGAGAAAATCACAGAGGCTCTCTACGCGCTAATCCATGGAGGGCTTTCTCCTGAAAAGCTTTTGCCGCTGACCTAAGCTTTGTCGCGTGGTCTGGAAGCTCTCACAATCCATGGAACCCACACGCTGCTCAAAGCCTTCGCCCTGTGGATCGTGTTCAACACAACGACTGTGGGAGCTAAGCTGAACCCCATGTGAAGGACGTTATAGGCCGCTGTGAAAAGCAGAACCAGAAACAGGCCTTGTAGGTCTGATGCAAGACGTAGGCCGAGGAAGGCGGAAAGGGTTGCTGTCGCAAAGTTCAGAAACTCTGGAAACATCACAACCAACACCACATAGTTTGCCGCGGTCATCACAACGACCCTTAACACCGTCCCGACAACCGCGCCGGCTCCAACCATCGGCCCCATGCCTCTCAAGCTCAGCAGACGTGACCCTGCCCAAAAGCCTGCAACAGACGACAAAACCGCTAAGAACTTCATAGTAGGCCCTATAGGGGTGAACGCGCCCACCACAAGCAGCGCAAGATAGTAGATGAGCGCGGCCAGCATACCTGAAGAAGGTCCAAACCCAAGCAGGGCGATGAAGACAGGTATCTCAGCCGGGTCGAACCTGAGGTAGGGAACGGGGGGGAACGGGAAGCTCAGCGGCAGTACTGCGAGGACCAAGGCAAGAGCGGCCATAGAAGCCCCTGAGGTCAAAGACGTAAGCCTCATCTCCGATGACGGCCGGATGCTTCCTTTTTATTAAACGATGCGTAGCTACAAACAACCTTAGTTGACATGTTAGCCAGGACGTGGGCAAGGCGATTAACTTTGGTGTTCCCGCCATCCCTTAAATAGAATTTGTTCGATTTCCCAGGAAGATGAATGTAGCGGACATAATGTTAACCGACTTTCCACGGGTTTACGACAACGAGCCTTTAACGAAGGTTCTAGGCCTGTTTGCTGAGAAGAAAGCCGATGTAGTTGTTGTTCAGAACAAGGAAAACGACAGGCTTGTCGGTGTTGTTACCAAAAGGTCTATGCTCAAGCCGAACCTTAACCCTTCAAAGGTTCCAGCGAGGACGTTGGCTGTAAAAACCCCACGGTTAAACCCGGAGGACGCGCTACACAAGGCTGCTAAGTTTATGATTGAAAGGAACATGAAGGCCTTGCCTGTAACCGACTCAGGAAAACCTTTAGGACTTGTGACGGTGGCAGACGTGGTTCTAAACTCTCACGATGCTTTGAGAAAAATAAGCGTGTCAAAAGTGATGACACGTGAGGTGATATCCATTGACGCTAAGGACACGATAGGAAGAGCTATATCTGTGATGCGTGACGAAGGCGTTTCAAGGCTTCCGGTTCTGGACAGAGAGAGGCTCGTGGGGATTGTTACAGTTACTGACATCGTTGAGAAGGTTGTCAAACCTCGGTTGAAAAATTCCTGGGGTGATGTTGTTGGCGAAAAAGTCAGAACCCTCAGCAACCCTGTGAAAAGCATTATGACAAGGGATGTCATGACGGTTCAGCCTTCTGAAAACATAGTTGAGGCAGTACGCAGGATGAAGGAGCATGGGTTCTCTTGTTTGGTTGTTACAGAGAGGCATAGAGTGGTTGGTATCTTTACTTTAATGGATGCTTTGGAGCCCGTCGTGGCGCAGCTTCAAGAGACCGAGAGAAACATAGTTGTGGAGGTTAGCTACAAGATGGACAGAGTTGACGTGGATGATAAGGAGCGGGTGATGGAGGTTGCCGACCGTTTCGTAAAAAGGTTTAGGAAAACGCTTGGTAACGGCGTCCTCAGCCTTTATTTCAAGGAGCACAGGGAGAGACATGGCGACCTGAGGCTGATACACTGCAGGGCACGGCTCAACTCCGACAGGTTTCAGTTCGTAGGCGTTGGAGAGGCTTGGCGACCAGACCTAGCGGCTCGGACAGCTTTGAAAGTTATTGAAAGACAGTTTCTCGTGAAGAAAGAGCTTGCGTCCCAGTATCCTTTTGGAAGAGAGTTTTTCGAAAGCCTTGCCGAATCCTACTGACCCTCGCCCATATCTTTCAACATTGCAAAGTAGTCTTCTTCATCCATCTCAACGATAAAAGAGCCCACATACCCGCATGAAACACATCTGTAGACTTTCCCCAAATATCCGCCGAGGTAGAGGTCGAGGGTTGTTTTCCTACATACGGGACAGACCTGGACGTTTTTCTTTTTCACGTTTTTTCAGCTTTGGCTTTGTTTTCATGAGCCAGTATGCTTATGCGCGCAGCTATGTTTCTCGATATTTCGTGAAGGGCTTTGGAAGCCGGCGATTTAGGGTCCGCCACTACTATCGGAATACCTCTGTCATAGTGTGTGGATACCTCTGGCAGAAGCGGTATGCGTCCAAGCATGGGTGAGTCCAGCTCACCAGCCATCTTCTCCGCCACGCTGTCCCCGAACAGGTTCGACTCAGACCCGCAGTTTGGGCAGACATAATAGCTCATGTTCTCCACAATTCCTATTATTGGTATGCCAAGCCTTCTAAACATTCTCAAGGCTTTTGCGGCGATGACGGCTGCGGCGGCCTGCGGCGTGGTCACTATGACGACGCCTGTGAGAGGAATGGTTTGCGCAAGAGTCAGGGAGGCGTCACCCGTCCCTGGCGGGAGATCTACAATAAGATAGTCAAGGTCGCCCCATGCTGCATCTGTGAGCAATTGTTTAACAGCGCTCGCCACCAACGGCCCCCTCCAGATTACGGCGGTGTTCTCGTCCACGAACAACCCCAGCGACATGACTTTTATTCCAAGCATCATTCTCGCAGGCTCTAATTTGTTGTTTCCAACCATTCTAGGAGGTTGTATGATGTTGACGATTTTCGGTATCATCGGGCCGTAGATGTCTGCGTCCACTAGACCTACCCTTGCCCCGCTGAGTGCAAGGCTGCAGGCTAGGTTTATTGCGACGGTGGTCTTGCCGACCCCCCCCTTCCCGCTTGCTACCGCTATGATATTTTTGACCGATGAGAAATTATTCAGGGAGGGTCCTAAAGGTCTCGCCGACCAAACACGGGCGGTCGCCTTCATGTCTACTTCTTTAACCCCGGGGATTGACTCTACCGCTCTTCGTGCGTTTTCCTCTATGTCTTTGTTGAAAGGGCAGGCGGGCGTGGTAAGCTCTAAAGTAAACTGAACCTTTCCTTTTTCGATTTTCAAATCCTTTACCATGCCGAGGCTCACTATGTCGGTTTTCAAATCTGGGTCTATGACGCGCCTTAGCGAGTCTATGACGGTTTTTTCATCCACCAAAAATTCTCCACTCAAATGGTTTCGTATTCGACGTTATTTATATCTTCCGCAGCATCACATGTTGTTGACGGTTTTCCAGATCAGGTCGTCTACGTGGTGTAGGTTTTTTACCACACGGCCGTGGGTGGCCTCGGCTGCTTCAACGGAGCTTATCAAAGCCTGCCCTATTGCCAACGGCTTCGAATACATGTCGTCCCTAACCACGACCAAGCTGCCTTTCTCGAAGGCGTCCATGCATGTAATGCCTGGTCTCATTACGTCTGCTCCCGAAGCAATTTTCGGAACAGCTCCGCGGTCAACGTGGACGCATGGTAGCCTGTCTATTATGCGGGCGTTAGCCTCGGTAAGCGCTGGGAAAGTGTTTTCACCTATCATCACGAAGGAAAAGCCTGCCGTGAAGATGAGCTTTACTTTGCCCACCTCGACGGTAGTGACTCCTTGTTTCAGAATTTTTCTGATGTTCTCACCTTCGAGGAACGGGGCCAGCCGCATGGTCAGCTCAGCAACTTCTGCCGACGACAGGGTACGACGCCTCAACGTGCGGAACGCTTGAACCCAGCTTAAAAACCAGTCTGTAAAAATCAAAATACCGCGTGAAAGCCTCTTATGCCGAGGCGGGGGTTGCCAAGCCTGGTCAAAGGCGCAGGGCTTAGGACCCTGTCCCGAAGGGGTTCGTGGGTTCAAATCCCACCCCCCGCACACGGTTAACAGCTGATTAACCATGAATTTTTCCATGAGAGACCTTGGTTATGCAGTCATATGGTCTAAGTCTCGACATCTTCACCGAATATGACTAAAAGGTCTCATCCTCGAAGACACGGTTACGCAGCGGATGTGAAGTTTGGGCTGGCGGCTGTCTTTTCAGAATCCTCTCCTAAACATCTGTATAACTAGAAGCTCGGTGACAACAGGCGGCAGAGAGTTGAACAGCTGGTTTATCATAGCCATTTCCGGGGTTTTCTGTCTTCTATTTCGGAGCTCTGAAAAGAAACCCTCACAGCATGAACAGATGTCTCCAGAGTCTGTGGATTGGTCAGCTAGTGAAAGCCGCTACTTTAACGGAACGTACATGCTGCTTCTTGTTGCGCCTACTCCAGCCCTGCCGTGGATGACTCTCTTGTTTGTGATTACGTATTCACCAAGCCGGTGTCCAATCATCTCAGGAGTTATCTCTACTGGTTGGAACTCTTTGCCGTTGTGGACGTGAATCGTCAAACCAACCATTTCAGGCAGTATGAACATGTCTCTGCAGTGTGTTTTGACGGGTTTCTCAGGCTTCTGACCCATCTCCAAAAGCTTCCTGTATTTCCGTATTTTGAAGAGAAGCTTAGACTGCGCCGGGGTTAAACCTTTCTTGTAGAGGCTGCGTCTAGCTCGGCTGGGCAGTAGCTTTATGAAAGAATCCATGCTCATCGCTTTTATCTGGTCGAGCGTGTACCCCCTGTAGGTAAACTCTCTCACCATCTACGTGACGCCTACATCCAACCCATTAATAAGCCTACGTCCTTTTCTTTCTTCCAGCCCGCCTAGCTGCTACGAGCCCCACCTTCCTGCCCGGCGGCGTCGTTCGTTTGACTGTTTCGGGCCTGCCTATCCTTTTGTGGCTTCCTCCTCCGAACGGGTGTACGGCGGGAACCATCGCAACACCCCTAGACTTCGGCCAGTAACGATGCCTGGCCCTCAACAAGTGGAACTTCGCTCCCGCTTTGAGGAAAGGCTTCTCACCCCTGCCACCGCCGGCCACAACACCGACCAACGCCAAAGCCTTCGCAGAGACTTCAACGTCTTTCTTAGACGGCAGCCGTAGTATGGTTTTGTCGCCAAGCTGGGCCATGACCACGGCGTAGGCACCAGAAGACCTTACCAGCTTCCCCCCGTCTCCGGGCAGCCTCTCAACAACCGAGACGGTAGAGCCTTCGGGAAGTTTTCCAACCGGAACGATGTTCCCCGTTGAGGGCTTCGCCGCTTCACCTAGCTCAACCACCTGACCCACGTACATACCTTCCACAGCTGGTACTGCGAACTCCATGCCGTCATGTGCTACGAGAGCCACCGGCGCACCTCTTCCAGGGTCGTGCACTATGTCACGGACAACCGCCGATCGAATCGTCCCCGCATTTATCAGCCCGCTGGGATAGCCTACCATGTATCTACGGTGTTTTGAGGCTATAAACCGCGGCGAACCCCTTCCGATTCGCTGAGCTCTTATGTTCCTACCCAATCTTCACACCCTAGAATATTCCAAGCTTGACAGCTAGGTCCGAGGCTTTATACTCTGGCTCGAGGCGGACGAAGGCTTTCTTTTCACCACGTGGCGTTATCAAAGTGTTCACTTTATCCACCTTAACTTCATAGAGCTGTTCAACGGCATGTTTCACGGTTTTTTTGTCGGCTTTTATGTCCACTATAAAGACAAGCTTGTTCTCCTTTTCTATGAGCGATACGGCGTCCTGTGTTATGACAACTCTTTTGATAACGTCTTGGGGATTCATTCAAACCTCCCTCTCAGCGCATCCAGCGAAGACCTAGTAAAGACTGCGAGCCTTCCGGGATGGCCTCCAGGGGCCAGGTCTAGAACACTCAAGTTTCTGGCCTCAACCACGTCCACGCCTGGAATATTCTCAGCCGCTTTAGACAGGCTGGACTTCTGCGAAACAACTATCAAAGGCCCCCTCGGTTTTTTATACCTGCGGCCACGCATCTTTCCTATTCCAGCCCTTATCTTCACTTTCATGCATCTCTTCAGCTCTATGTCAAGCTTGAGCTTGGAGAAAAACAACCTGACATCCCTGGTCTTGCTGAGTGATTCAAATTTATCCTCGACAACTATCGGTAGCTGAAGCCCTTCAGGTATCCTGTGCCCCCTCTTCCTCACCTGTTCGACACTGGATGTGAAAGCCAGTGCCGCAAGCAAAGCGTTTCTCAGCTCTTTTTTGTTGATTCTTTTGTGGATTTTCTTTTCAGGCACGGGTGGATGGGTGGGCCTGCCTCCTACGGCGGACGGCACCATCCCACCAGCTCCGTACTTGTGAGTCCCCCTCCCCTTAACTCTCGAGATGCGGGCCATTCCAAACCCTGGACCCCACGACTCAACCGAGTGTTTGTGCCCTGAGAGCTTTGAGGCTCCCTTCGGCTGAAGCCGGTGGGTGGACAGGTGGAGAAAAGCCCTGTGGACAAGGTCTTCCCTCAGAGGGGCTGCAAAGAAGGGAGGCAGGGCTATTGAGCCTGTTGCATCTCCTTCTACGTTATAGACTGGGGCTTGGACGGGCTGGGTTTTGAGCAGCTGCAAGGTTGCCGTGAAATCCACCATCCCTACACCTCGAGAAGGGTTATCTGAGGAGGCTCAAGCGGCTTTGGCGGCCTAGCTGGTGTTCTAATGAATAACGGTCTTAGAGGAGTTCCAGGAAACGAGCCCTCAATAACTGCATAGTCTGTCTTAACCAGCCCAAACCTGTGCCATCCAGACTTTGGGTTGATTGCGCTGGTATCCGACGAGATCTTCAGAATCCTTTTATTGTATTCTGTCCGTCTGTGAAAACCCATCTGCCCAGAGCGGGGCACTGTATACATGACATAGTGAGGGTTCCAAGGCCCTATGGCGGCCACGCCACGCCTTGTTTTCCGAGACTTTCTCTGAAGAATTGAGACGCCGTATCTTTTTACCACACCTTGAAATCCCTTACCCTTCGACACACCCAGCACATCAACATACTCTCCTTCCTTGAAAACGTCGGATATTTTAAGCTCCTTACCCAATAGCTCCAGCCCCTTTTTCAACGCTTCGCCAGGCTCACCTCCTATCTTTATCTCAGCGATGTGAGGTCTTTTCCCAGCGTTTGCGAGACGGGGTTGAGATGCAACTATGAGCCTTACTTCGGAAAACTTTCCTTCGAGATCCTGCAGCTTCTCAGGCCCGGGCGAGGGGGTGAATGTCTTGTTTCTTCGAAGTATGGCGTCGCCGGCTTCCTTGCTCCATATCCTACCGACTTCGACAAGCTTGCCGTCGAACACATCATAGAAAGCTAGGCCGACCACTTTTAGAGGGGGAGCCGCCACGACCGTGCAAGCTGCGGTTATTTCGCTGCCCTGAGTAGGCGACCCCGGCCTGTTGTCCACGTAGTGAACGGATGTCATGCCAACCTTGTAAACTATGAACCCGAGGGGCCCTTGCCGGCCATCAGGCCAGTGCTTCACCCTTGGAAGGATGCCTCTAGCCCTACCTCTAGGTAGATAGGCTAGAGACCCGTGCCTTGGCCTTGAATATTTCCTGCGACCCAATTTGAACTACCTGTCATCCGTGCAGGCATGCATGATAAAAACCTTAGCAGCAAGCCCTCCGGCTAAACCTTAATTCCAACCGTGAGTACTGCCAGACATGCCGGACGCGATCACAGACGAGATAATCCGGTTGATAGAATCTGAGGGCGTTGTAGGGTTGGCTACTCACAGGCACTATCCTAGGGAGAAGATAATCTACACAAGGTTCGGCAGATGCGGTTTCGCCATAGACGTTGTAAAGATCGAGAATGGGCTGAGACGCACCTACTCCGTCCTCGTTGAAGCCGAGGCCCAAGCTCCTGGCGACTTTGTTGAAGACTTTCTCAGCCTACCGGGAAGGGTTCGCTACATTCTGTCGGTTGGGGAGAGCGGCGGCAAAACGTTGAAGGTTAAAAACGACACCTATAGAGATGCGTCAGACTTGTTTGAGAGCGTTGAGAGGGTTAGGCGGGTCTTCTACCGCGTCTACCACGGCCTTAAGCAAAAACACAGGGAGGAGGTTGCAAGGATCGGTGAGGAAGTATTCCATGCAGTCGGGTTGACTGCCGACGAGCTCCACTTAGGCGTTTAAGCCGACAAGCCGTTTTACCCGTCTTTCTTCTTAACAGCAGGTATACGATAGACCTTAACCTCGTCCGGTGTCTGAACAAAGACGTCACCGCATTTAACGCATCTAAAATATTTGTTGACGCCTTGCTCGGCTTTCTGCTCACCTATGAACTCTAACGCATGGCTGCACTCTTCCGCCACAAAGCAGGAAGTTGGTCGCGGCTTTAAAGCCTTTAGGAGAGAAACGGCTATAAAAACGGCTTACCCGTCTTTCAGCGAAGTGTTAAAGTATTCTCTAGTCGTTGGCCGTGAGACGCCTTCGCCCAAAACGTTCAGGCATGATGTGTGCGAGGTTTTTGATTTAGACAGGGGGTTGAAGGCTAAACTCTACATCTCCGGCGAGGCCTACGAGTCCGATAATTTTTACGAGGGGTTTGTGGGGGGTGGGGCTGTTGTCCAGCTTATCTCTCCCAACGCCAGTCAAACAGCCCAGCTCATGTGCCACGCCCACGATTTGACCGAGACTTTGAAGCAGGTGAATGGTTTTTTCGCGGGCATCGTGTTGGGAGAACATGTCATGGTTTTCAGAGACCATGTGGGCTTGGCTCCCGTCTACGTCGTGGGTAACGAGGTGAAAATTGTCACAAACCTGCCGGCTGAGGCCGCTGAATGGGCGGCCGACCCGAAACCAGTAAAACCCGCCACAGCAACGGACATAATCGCCGGCAGGTCCTACAGCTTCTGGCAGCCCTCCGAAACCGAAAACGCTTCCGAAGGCCTTCTGGAACGTTTAACAATCAGTGTGAAAAATTTGTGTCCTAAAAATCCAGCCGTTTTCTTTTCAGGCGGCGTGGACAGCCTTGTTCTCGCAAAACTGCTCAGCCACCTTGGTTATAACCCGGTCTTGCTTACTCTGGGCGTTGAAGGCAGCCGTGACTTTGAGCGCAGCGAAAGGGCGGCAAAAACCCTAGGTCTTAACGTCGCTAGAGTTGACGTGGACAGAGATATGGTCGGAAACGTGTTGGAAAAGCTGAAGAGTTTGTTGGGGGAGATGTCGGTCATGGATGCTTCGATCGCCGCAGCGATGTACATACTGGCCGCGGAGGCGGTGGAGATGGGTTGTTCAGCTGCTGTTTCAGGGCAGGGCGCTGACGAGCTGTTTGCAGGCTATAGGAGATACGAAACCGTTCTCGCTGCAGAGGGATATAAGGGGTTGGATGAGGTTCTTAGAAGAGATTTTCTTAAGCTGCATGAATTCGGTCTGCCGAGGGATTTTTTAGCGGCCCGAGCCGGCGGAACATATATCATAACACCCTATCTAGCGAGAGAGGTCGTTGAAGCCGCTGCTTCCATACCATCCTCTAAAAAAATCTCTGTCGAGGAAGGTAGAGTAGTTAGAAAGCAGGTCTTGAGAGAGGTATGCAGGCAGCTCGGGCTGGGAGAACTAGCCGACGTAGAGAAAAAAGCGCTCCAGTACAGCACAGGTTTGCAGAAGATTGTGAGGAAGATGGTTTGAAGCCTCTAGAATCGGCGCTCATGATGCTCAAACGCATTTCGCGTACGGGATGGGTTGAGCTAGGTGTGAGACGGCCAGAAAACGTGGCCAGCCATTGCCTCAGCCTTGCCGTGTTGGTGATGGTTGAGGCTGAGAGAAGGGGTTTGGATTGTTTGAAGGCTGTCAAAATGGCGTTGCTGCACGATATTCCTGAAAGCTATACGGGCGATTTGACACCCAAGATTAAGAGAAAGATCCCTAGGAAACTTCTGGAGAATGTTGAGTTATCGGTGATGAAGCAGCTTTTCATGAACGTTGGCGTCAAACAGGAGGAAGACCTTATAAACCTCTACAGCGAATATTTGAAAGGTGTCTCGCCCGAGGCTAAGCTTGTCCACAGGCTTGATAGGGTTGAGATGGTGTTGGAGGCTTCATGGCTTGCATCTGACAAGGATGTTGACATACGCAAGCTCGAGCGGCATGGATTTATCCCACGCCATCGTAGAGGGTGAAGGGGTTGGCTGAAGACCTGTACGTAGAAGCATTGCTGTCCGGTTTCCCTTTCCTCAAGGTAGTAAGGGAATATGTTGCTCAGAAGAAACTACGTCTGGAAGATTTTGAGCATGCTGAAAACCTCGTTAAGACGGCCGTAAAAAAAGTTGAGGAGGCTCTTGCACCATGGCCTTCAAGACAAGGCGTGGAAGTTTTGACGAGCGAGGTTGAGATAATCTCGCATCCTCTGGCGATGGCTTTGGTAGCCATGCTCGACAGCCCTTTTGCGAAAAGAAGGTTCGCAGCATACGAGGCGGAACGGTATGCCAACCTGCTGAAAAACATCGAAGAAGGACAAAAACAGGCTCTACACTACATCATAGCCAACGTACTGGGGATGCGGGTCAGAGTCCACAACCCACCCAACGAGTTCTGGATACATTTCGCTGACTACCTCAAGATCGCCGTCAACCTTAACGAACCACGGTTCAAACTCGTCAACAGATTGCTGGATAAGGGATTTGTAGCTGTGACTAGGAACGAGGCTATTACGCTGGTTAAGAACGGTCTTGAAAGGCTCATCCACCAAAGGCTGGAAACGATGGGCAGGATAGAGCCACCGTCCTTCCTGTTGGAGCATGTAAAGCATTTGAAGAAAATTTTGGAGACTGTTAGTCAGAAAGACCATTTTGAGTCTGTGAGGCTCGACCCGAGCATGTGGCCTCCATGCATGACTGCTTTGAGGAACCGTCTGTTGGCGGGAGAGCCCGTCAGCCACTTCGGAAACTTCGCCATCGCCTCATTTATGCTGAGAATAGGGATAGGCGTCGACGAAGTCATAGCTGTCTATTCTCAAAGAGGTGACTTTGACCCACGCATAGCACGATATCAAGTGGAGCATATAGCAGGGTTGAAGGGGAGCAGGACCAAGTACTCGGCCCCAAGCTGCACAACCATGCAAGCACACGGTCTCTGCATAGAAGAAGGAAGGTTCTGCGGAGGAGTCAAAAGCCCGATGCAGTTTTATAGGAGAAGAGCAAAAGCCGTGAAGGGCCCAGAAGGTGAAAGAGATAAGCCTAAAGAAAACAGTAGTTAAAAACATAGCGCTTCTCACATCCTGTCAAGCATTGAACACTATCGTCGTCCAGTTTTTCATTGTATTCGCTCCAGTGGCGATTCTTCTGCTCGGCGGCTCCGAAGCCCTCGCAGGCCTCGGCTCAGCATTCATATGGGGAGGACGTCTGGTAAGCACCTACCAAATCGGGGTTCTGATGGACAGGTTTGGAAGAAGGCCGGTAATAGCGGGCGGTATGACGTTAGGCGCTGCAGCATCCTTGCTTGCCGCTATTTCTGTGAACAGGAACAACCTACTGATGTTTCTGCTAACGCTTCTTCTCTACGGAGTAGGACGCGGCATGGTTGAGTTTTCCCGCGTAGCCGTCGCAGACATGCTTCCATCCAGCAGGAGAGGCTTGGGGACAGGCGTCATACTAACGGGCAGTATAGCGGGAACATTGGCCGCTCCGCTGCTCATCTACCACGTAACGCATCAGCCCAACTCAACACAGTCCTCAGACATAATTACTTCCTTGCATTATGCTGGGTTTCTGTCCGTGACGGGTTTGATGCTGTCCTTGATGGTTTGGCCAGACCCGTTAAAAATGGCGGGCGGGAGCAACAACGCAAGATGGAGAGGATGGGATTTGGGTGGGAAACTTCGTCATAAAGGTGTTTCAGCCGCTGTTCTTTCCATGGCTGCGGCAACAGGCGTTATGGTGGCTGTCATGTCGCTTAACACCGTCATAATGTACGGACATCACTACAGCGCAGTAGACATATCCACGGTAGTAATGATACACGTCATAGGAATGTACGCGTTCTCCATACCTCTTGGAAGGCTTTCAGACAAGTTTGGCAGGCCAGCCGTCATGCTGACAGGTCTCGCGGTAACTCTATCAGGAGTCATCATGCTCCCGCTCTCAAACGACATGAACGTCATCACATTGGCTTTGTTCCTTGTAGGCCTAGGCTGGAACGCCGTCTGGGTTGCCTCATCCGCTTACATAGCTGACTTGACTGTGGTTGAGGAGAGGGGTGGCGTGATGGGTGTTGCCGACGCCGTGGCTGCAGGCTCGTCGATAATCATGCCCATGCTAGGGGGCTTGGCTCTTGAGGCCGGGGGCGCAGGCTTGCTGGCTGCGACGGCCGTGGCCGCCTCTCTGCCTTCTATAGCAGCGTGCACAAGGGTTCTGAGGTTTAAACCCTGACTTTGGAGAACCTCTTGTCCACATCGTCCCAGTTCACAACGTTCCACCAGTTGTCCACGTAGGCCGCTCTGTCGTTCTTATACTGGAGATAATACGCGTGCTCCCAAACGTCCAGGGTTAGAAGCAGAGGGAGGTCTGGCGGATGCATGAAGTTCTGTTTCTCAACCTGGTAGATGACCAGGGTTTCGGACTCTGCGTCATAGGTTAGCACAGCCCAGCCGACGGCCTCCACGTTCTTGGCGGCGTCGGAATACTGCTTCTTGAAAGATTCAAAGTTGCCGAAGTCTTTGTTTATCTGGTCCGCTATGCTTCCGCCGGGTTTTCCACCGCCCTTCCCAGCGGGTGCCATGTTGGGCCAGAAGACCGCGTGAAGCTTGTGTCCGCTCAGGTTGAAGCTTAAGTCGCGGAGGATGCCTCTTATGTTTTCAGGGTTTTCGCCTTTTCTATGTTTCTCAAGCCTCTCCAAAGCGGCGTTCGCACCGTTGACATAGGCTTGGTGATGTTTGGTATGGTGTAGCGTCATGATTTCCGCTGAAATGTAGGGTTCTAGAGCGTTGTATGCGTAGGGAAGCTGAGGAAGAACGTATTTCTTCATGCATGAGGAACTTCAAAACGTTTATAAAAAATTATCGCACCAACCATACTAACAACAGCTATAAAAAGGGTTTATCTCATGACTGCTTCAACCTCGGCTCAGAAAGGCTTGGATAAAACCGAGTTCGGAGAAGTAGTCAAAATTTTAAAGGCGCGATACATGTCGGGAGCTCGGCCTGAGCATGTTGCGGGCAGCGACCCTTTCAAAGTCCTTGTAGGCGCATTGCTATCCCATAGGACGCGTGACGAGATGACCGATATGGCTTACAACAAACTTTTCAGCCAGTTCAAAGACCCGCCCCAGCTTGCTAATGCTGACGTACGAGAGATAGCTCAGACGATAAAAGCGGTTGGCTTTTACAGGCAGAAAGCAAAACGAATCAAAAGGATAGCTCAAATTATCTATTGGGAAAGGAGTGGGAAGGTTCCAGAAGACCGTGAAGAGTTGATGAAGCTTCCCGGAGTTGGGCCTAAGACGGCCGACATAGTTCTGTCAGCCTGCTTCGGAAAACCCGAGGTTGCCGTTGACACCCATGTTAAAACAGTAGCGGTCAGGCTCGGCATCGCCTCGGAGAAATCAGGCTATGAAGAGATCAAAAGCAACGTAACGAAGCTAGCTCCAGCAGATGACCTATTTTTGATAAACCAGCTGTTTGTAAGGTTCGGGAGGGAGATATGCAGAAGACCTAAACCAAAATGTAATGTCTGCCCTATAACAGCATACTGCAGATTTTATCAGACAGGCTTCAAAGCTTGAGCTCTTTGAGCTTGGCGAGCACTTCATCCGCATGGCCTTCTGCCGTAACTTTGTGGAAGGCAGCCCTTATGGTGCCTGAGCCGTCTATAATGAATGTTTTACGCAGGCATCTGCCTTTCTCAGGGCTGTAGGCGTTGAACAGACTCGCGACCCTGCCTTCCTTGTCAGACAAAAGCATGAAGTTTAAGCGGTGTCTTGATGCAAAACTTTTATGAGACTCGGCGTCGTCAACGCTCACCCCTACAACGTTGACGTTCATCTTCCTAAACTTTTCGAGAGAATCACGAAATCCACAAGCTTCAGCAGTGCAGCCGGGTGTGTCATCACGGGGATAAAAGTAGAGCACCAGGGCCTTATGGCCAGCCAGCAAATCCTTTAGACTGTGTTCCCTTCCCTCTGGGTCAGGCAGCGTGAAATCCGGAGCCCTGTCGCCTAGCTCGGGCTTCATCTCATGTTGAATGAATGGCCGCATCCGCAGGTAGAAGCGACGTTAGGGTTGTTGATGGCGAAACCAGACCCCATCACATCTTCAACGTAGTCTATCTCCGACCCATCGAGGAACTGGGCGCTAAAAGAATCTACCACTATATTCACACCGTGGGCTTCGACAACGACGTCGTCGTCGTAAACGTTTTCATCTAATGCCATACCATACCTGAAGCCTGCGCACCCTCCTCCAGTGACGTAAATCCTCAACGCAAGCTTGTCGTTCTGCTCCTCGGAAATGAGCTGAGCAATCTTCCTTGCCGCCCTCTCCGTAACTTTGAGGCTAAACGGCTCTAGTTTGGCTTCCATGTTAAGGACTAACGCAGGATGGCTTTATTAAAACGTTTTGGTTGTACAAATTTAAATAATGTAAAAGACCCAAAGCTCTAGCAGACAGCAGAGGAAACAGGCTTGAAGATAGTAGCCGAGACCAGCGAATCAATCACAATAGAGGTAAGCGAGATCCCTCACCATCTAGCGAACGCTATAAGGAGAACTATCATCAAAGAAGTCCCCACCATGGCTGTAGAGGAAGTTCTCATAATCGAGAATACGTCAAACATGCCAAACGAGCTATTGGCTCATCGCTTATCCCTCATACCTTTTATAACCGATTTGGATAACTACCGTTTACCCGAGGAATGTGATTGCCAAAGCAAGCTTGGATGTGAGAGATGTGTGGTTAGGTTTACGCTTAGAGCTGAGGCCAGCGAAACACCCATAACGCTTTATTCACGCGACATAACTCCGGAGAAACGGGAGGGGGTTGTAGCCCCGTTTAACGGCGACATACCCATAGTCTCTCTAGCAACTGGACAGAGGGTGGAGCTTGAGCTCTACGTAAGGCTTGGAAAGGGACGGAAACACTCGAAATGGACGCCTGGAATAGCCACACTTTATGAGGAAAACGGAAAAAAATACATGTACGTCGAAAGCTACGGCTTCCTACCACCTAGAAGAATCGTGGAGGAGGCGAAGAAGATAATAAGGGTAAAAGTAGCAATGCTCGAGAAAGCCTTCAAGGAGGTTGTCGGCGGTGAATGGAACTAAAAGGTTTGAAACCACTGTGAGAAAGCTTGCGGCAAAATCACGTTTCAGAGAAAGGCTCCTCAAGGAATTAAAGAGAA
This sequence comes from Candidatus Caldarchaeum sp., assembly GCA_038896555.1. GTDB lineage: Archaea > Thermoproteota > Nitrososphaeria_A > Caldarchaeales > Caldarchaeaceae > Caldarchaeum. Next base: position 26,590 of record JAWACZ010000004.1, read on the forward strand.
GCAGAGGGATGATGAGGGAAGTTAACCTGTCGCGTATACAACGTCATGCAAAGCAAAACGAGGTTGTCTTCGTCCCAGGAAAAGTTTTAGGACACGGCGTCTTAACTAAAAAACTGACTGTGGGAGCCTTCAGCTTTTCCCGGCCAGCTTTAAAGAAGATCATGGCCGCCGGCGGAAGGGCTCTACTTTTTGAGGATTTTCTCAAAGAGTTTAGTGACGGCTCAGGGGTGAGGATAATTGGCTGAGAAAACATATGTAGTGAACGCTGAAGGCTACAGGCTCGGCCGGCTCGCCTCTCACGTCGCAAAGCTTTTGCTCAAAGGCCATAGGGTGAAAATATACAACGCTGAGAAGGCGGTGATTACAGGCACGAAGTCCTCGATCCTAGAACATTACCTGATGCTGAGACAGAGACGCCAGCTTACCTCCCATAAGAAGATAACGGTATGGTATCCTACAAAGGCTGAGGCCATACTGAGGTATGCCGTGATAAGGATGCTGCCGAGGCGAAAGCCAAAGGGACTGGATGCGGCAAAAAGGCTTGAAGTTGTTAGGGGAGGGATGCAGCCCGCGGGGGAGGTGATAGAGTTCCAAGATGCTAAGCTGGGCAAGCCTGTAAGCAGGTCAGGCAAGTTCATAAGATACATTACACTGGAAGAGCTGTCTAATCTGTTGAGAGGTGGAAGGACGTGAAAAAAGCTACTCAACACTTTGTAGGCCGTCGCAAAACCTCGGTCGCGAAAGTATTCGTCAAACCAGGGAAAGGGAACATATTCGTAAACAAAACACCTTTGCATCTTTTCGGCGAGCTTTTTAAAAGCAAGATACTGACTCCGTTAAAACTTCTTCCCGAGTTCTGGAAAAGCCACGACTTCCACATAGACGTGAGAGGGGGCGGAATGTCTTCTTCAGCGGATGCTGCAGCAATAGCAATTTCAAAAGCAGCAGCTGCCCTGACACCCGAGGGAAGGAGTATCATCGCTGGCTACGATAGATATCTCCTGGTGGACGACCCACGTCAGGCAGAGCCTAAGAAACCTAACAGAAGAAGCGCCAGACGTTTCAAGCAGAAGAGCTACAGGTGAAACATTCTATGATGTTTCCGATAAGGTGCTTCAGCTGCGGCCGAGTCATAGCTCACAAATGGGATGAGTACAGGGCTCGAGTCCAGGCGGGAGAGCATCCCCGCGACGTGTTGGACAGCTTAGGTTTCAAAAGATACTGCTGCCGAAGAATGTTTATCTCAGCCGTAAACGTGATGGATGAGCTCTTGGAGTTTCAACAAAAATACACAGCTGCGGGAGCTGGACAGCGTTGACGGCCTTTTACAAGATAACCGACGCTAAGGCTATGGTAGTTTTCGACAGCAGAGGCTCGGAAACGGTGGAGGTCGAGCTCTGGTCTGAAAAAATCTCCGCGAAGGCGTCAGCGCCCTCGGGCAAAAGCAGGGGAAGCAGAGAGGCTCTGCCGTTTCCGTCAAACGACGTCAAAAAATCATTAGAAGCCTTCACAAAAACATTGAAACATCGCCTAATAGGTTTTGACGCTGCGGACCAGGCGGGGATAGACTCGATGCTCAAGGAGGTCGACGGCACAGAAAACTTTTCAAACATCGGGGGAAACCTAGCCTACGCCGTATCGGCGTGTGCTGCTGCTTTAACAGCACGTTTAAAGAATATGCCGTTATGGCGATACATCTCCGAGCTTTCAGGTATGAAGCCGGCGATTCCTCTCCCGCTTGGTAACGTGTTAGGAGGTGGAGCTCACGCTGGCGCAGGCTCGCCCGACATCCAGGAATTCTTGGTTTTTCCAGCCAAAGCACAGACCGTCGAAGAAGCTGTGAAAACTAACATCGAAGCCCATCGAAGGCTTGGAAACATTTTATTAAAAAAGGCCGGTAGATACGGGGGAGGCAAGGGTGATGAGGGTGGTTATGCACCGCCCCTCGACGATGTTTCCGCCCTTGAGTCTGTCGTCGAAGCCTCGAAGGGGCTTTCGGTGGGGCTTGGTCTTGATGTTGCTGCCTCAAGCCTTTATGACACGTCTACAAAGCTGTATGTCTACAGAAACAAAGGTGAGAAAAGGACTGCTACGGAACAGATGGACTACATAGCTGGTTTGGTGGAGCGTTATGGAATTACGTACGTTGAAGACCCGTTTGAGGAGTCCGATTTTGAATCTTTCACCCGTCTGTGTAAAACTTTCCCCAAGCTGTTGGTGAGCGGGGACGACCTTATTGTGACGAGGCCGGAGCTTGTGAGGAAGGCGGCTAAACTTGGTGCCGTGAGAGCCGTTATTCTCAAACCTAACCAAGTGGGCACCCTGTCCGATACGATAGAAGCGGCGGTAGAAGCCGAACGCCATGGAATCATACGTGTTGTGTCCCACAGGTCAGGTGAGACATGCGACGCATTTCTATCCCATCTGGCGGTTGGGTTGAGAAGCAAATTTATTAAGGCAGGAGTTGTTGGAGGTGAAAGGGTGGCGAAGGCCAATGAGATGCTTAGGATCTACCAAAACGACAAAGGTCTTCAACTGCAGGAGGTGGAGATGGATTGACTTTGACTGCTGAGCAGGAAGCGGAGATACTTGAACAGCTAGTGAAATATAATGTCCACGTCGGTTCTCGGATTAAGGTTAAGCACATGGAGCCGTTCATCTTCAGAATGCGCTACGACGGCGTATATCTTTTCGACGTCAAAAAAATACTGGAAAGGCTTAACCTTGCCGCACGCATAATATCCTACTATCCGCTGGATAAGGTGGTGGCTGTTTCGACACATGTTTTCGGAATGAAAGCTGTTCAAAAGTTCGCAGAGTTGACGGGGGCCGTTGCTATTGCAGGCAAGATGGCAGCCGGCATGTTTACCAACAGGACGTTGAAGAACTATATGGAGCCCGACCTTGTTATAATCTCCGACCCAAGGTATGACATTCAAGCGCTTGATGAAGCTAGGATTGCGAGGATACCTGTCATAGCCATGTGCAGCACGGACAACATATGCGCAAACGTTGATCTCGTTATTCCGATGAACAACAGAAGCAGGACATCCCTACCCTATGCCTTCTGGTACCTTACCAGAAAAGTTTTGGAGGAAAACAGGCAGCTATCCCCTGATTTTGACGCGTTAGTGAAACCGGAGGACTTTATGACGCTAGCGTCGTCCACTGAGCTTGAGTAGTAAAGGCTGTAGAACGGTCTCCATGCAGCGGCGTAGGAAAGCGGCATAGAATTCTTCTTCATAACTTTGGTCGTTTAAAAGCTGTAGCGGTGTTGCGCTGTTATGTTTGACGACGTAGGCAACCTGCTGCCCTGGCGAAAGCTTTACGCCAGCCTGTCCTAGCTTTTTGGCCGCAGTCACATGCTTCAACCTTTTCGTGTAATGTTTCGGATACATGCCCAAGCTCTTGACGATCGTCAACAGCTCTTGCCCAACAGCACCCGAGTAAACTAGCTTAAGATACTCGTTGAATATTCCTAGACATTCTGATGCTTTGCGCTGGAGCTCTTCCGGCGACCTGGCCTCGGCCAGCTTTTCAAGAAGCTCCCTCTGCATCTGCTTGGCTAGAGGCGGAGTGTCCCTACGCCTCAGCTCGATTCCCCTGAATTTTAGACGGCCGTCGGTGTAGACGCCGAAATACCTGTTGTTGACAGGCCTTCCAGGATGCGTGCGTGAGGGAAGGAAGGCTATCCATCTATAGGTTCCCTCATAGCCTATCGGCAGGCCCAGCCTCTTCTCCAGCTCCTCTCCCAGCTTTCTGTAGTCCTCCTCACAAGCATCCCGCCCCCAGACCCAGAGGCAGTCTACGATGCCGTGCAACACTTTAAACCCTTTTTCCTCAGCTATTTTGACGCTTTTCAGCAAGGTGTCTCGGGCTAGGGCGCAGACAGCCATATGGGCCTCACGGCTTCCGAACTTAGCCTTCCTGTAGCCGAGGTAGCCGAAGGATGTGACGAGTATCCATTTGAGGGCGTCAGACCTAGCTTTGTAAATCTTTAAGCCCGTCTCCACGTAAAGCCTCTTGTACTCCAGCCTTCTCCTCAAAGGCGTTTCAACAGCCGAGGGCACTATTCCACGCCATCTTCTACATACGTGGTATCCCAGCTCGGGTATGTCGCTGCCTTCGCAGCACTTGCAGTTGACGGTCTCGCCGCTTATGTTGTGTTTGAGCATCAGCGTTGGGTAGAGGCTGTGGAAGTCAAGCTCGCCGACGTTCCAGTAAACACCCGGCCTGTGGTCGAGAATCCAACCGCCTCTGTCCGCTGTAACAAGCTCGGCGGCGGTCATGCACGTAGGCCTCCCCGGCTCGGAAGGTATGAGAACGTCGTTCAGGTAGGCTTGACGATACTGTAGAGAGGTCATGCACCTGCCTATCGTGTAGCGGGCCGCGTCTTGGACTGGCACGCTTACAACTCTCGCAACCTCCAGCACGCCTTCAAGCCCTGTCTCGCCGTAGAGCATGGAGTTGTCGGCGTCTATGTGAAGCCTGCCGTTGAGCTTGTATCCGCCAAACCTATGGTAAACCCTTCCATAGCTGATGTAGGAGAAGCCTTTCGAGGTTTTAACCCGGTCTTCTCCACGGCCTAGACGCAGCTTGACGTTGTTGGCTGAAGCTCTCTCCCGCAGGTATCGCATTAGAAAACCGTCTCCGCCGTGGGTGACAACAACGTCCACATCCCATTCGTCCAAGAGCTTCGTCAGGCTTTGGAGTATCTCATCCTCGCATCCGTCTAACACCGCCTCGTCCCCGTCCACCCTCACTCTCACAAGCCTAAGACCGTCGGAAAACCTGGGCAGAGGCCCTGAAGCCTCAGCCTCCACATCCAAAAACGCAACCCTGAGGAAGGATGTGTCGTAGAAAAGGTTGTTGACGTCTTCCGCTGGCTCTGGAATGTTGTCGTGGATTTTGACGTAGGCTGTGGGCGTCAAACCGTGTTCGTAGAGAAATTCTTGGAGCAGAGGTATGTCGGTGTTGTAGGTTTTTACGCCGAGGCAGCTCCATCTCTCTGCGATGACGTTTGCAAGCCAGCGTTTCTCGGCGGGCGGTGTAAAAACCTCCAAAGCGTCGACTAAGCCGGCTTCGGGAACCCTCTTCACAACAGGCCTGACCTCATACCTGTCGGAAAGCGTCCTCGCAACATCTCGGAGAACGGCCGAGGGCCCTGCAGCATACAGCCTCGCTCTCCAGCCAACAGCCCTTTTCACCACGCCGCATTTACCCCTCAGCCACAGGAAAACACCGTTACCGTTATCTAAACAAACATCAAGCAGCCAGCCTTCCACACATACTCCAGCCAAAACCCGAATATATCATGAGAGAAGGCTGAAAATGCGAACCGGGCCCGGTGGGACTTGAACCCACGACCTCCGGCTCCGGAGGCCGACGCTGCAGAGATATTAACGAGATAATATCTTCTCTGTCCATTCTGAGCTACGGGCCCATGAAGAACAACAGTTTCCCATATATATGTTTGGCTGGAGGCCCGTAGTTTGACAACGTCTAGGAAGCAGGATGAAAACCATGCATTGCCTTCGGAATCGCTGTAAAGCGTTCGCCGCGCTATTGCCCGGCCTTCATCCGGTTTTCCCCGCTGTCCATTCTGCGCCACGGGCCCAACGCATAATTCGCACCGCCTTTTTAAATCCTTTAGCAGCATGTCCGCATCTACACACAAAAATACAAAAATGTAGTCAAAAATTTTTATCAAAGCTAATTGATATGTATAGCATGACACAGATGTTGGTAAAAGGCAAGTGGGCTACAAGGTTTATAACCGCAGCAATTATCCAAGGAGCTTTGGCTACAGCTGTGACGTTGTTCTGGGTTGTTGGCCAGCTCGGCTTAATGAAGCCTGAGTTCAGCAGGGTCATCGCTTTCGGCAGCGCTGGAAACTGGTTTACTGTCGGCTACACAACCTACCTAATCGTTGGGGTTATGGGCGTGGCCGTCACCGCCCTCTTCTACTACCACATCGAAAACGTTCTCGGGAAGACGTACACTGGGATAGCAAGTAAGCTTGCTGGGCTTCACCTAATTTTGATGAACGTAGGAGTGGTGGGCGCGACCTGGCTTATGATGGTGGGAGGCTACTTGGCCGGCGCGGCGATGCTGCCTCCAGAGGTTGGCGGCAGAGGCTGGAACGCAGGACAGGTTCACACAAACATCTTCTACGGAATACCGCTGGGATATCCGACTTGGATAGCCTTGTTCATCTTCGTGCTTGCAGCCGGAGTTGTACTAGGCGGCTTGGGTTACTTGATAACCTGGCGCCGAAAAGATTAAACACTCATTACTTTTTTCCTGTTGTCATCCTAGGTTATTACCTGGGAAACATCTTCGAACGAGTTTTGCGACAGGCTTTTTAACCATCGGTGGTCGCAGGCGCCGAGGATGATGTTCGGACTGTTCCGGAAAAAACAGCCGCTGAAACCCCCCTTCGAAGAAAGGCTGACGGAGATAGTTACGAGGCTGATGACCATTCAGAACCGGATGGACGCTAAAGCCCGTGCCATGCAGATGAGGGGAAGGGAGCTTTTCAACCAGGTTGTTAAGGCAAAAATGGAGAAGGATAATGAGAGGGCTGCGGTCTACGCCAACGAGCTGGCCCAGCTTAGAAGAATGATGCATGCTACGGTCAGGAGCCAAGCTTCTTTGGAAGGCGTGGTGCTAAGGCTTGAGGCCGTCAAAGACTACAACGAGGTCAAGAAAGTCATAGGCCCTGTGGCGGCGGTGGTGATGGCCGTCCAAAAGGATGTCGGAGGCGTCATGCCTGAGATCTCGCACGGCCTCCGAGGAGTCCAAGACCTGTTGGACGACCTTTCAGTCAGCGTGGGCACCGTCTCTGACACTGTCACGGGTTACAGCGTCTCCGACCCGGAGGCGGAGGCGATTCTCAGAGAGGCTTCGGAGATAGCTGCGCAAAGGCTGAAAAAAGAGATGCCGGACATAGAGGGCGGGCAGTTCATAACATAAATTAATAGGCTGTGAAGACTCAAGGACGGCTTGACGAATAACGCCGACCAGCTGGTTGAGCTAGGGTTCAAGCTCGGAGGCAAAAACAGGATCAGCTCACCTAAACCATACGAAAGAAGATGGGCTTCCGAATGGCGTGTAGCTAAATTGTTTGAAGCCAAGCCAGACCCTTCGAAGCCCAAGTTCTTCATATGCGTCCCCTACTCATACCAAAACGGCCCTCTCCACCTAGGGCATGGCTTCACCTTCACACGGGGAGACGTGATAGCTCGCTACAAAAGGATGCGAGGTTTCAACGTTCTCTTCCCGTGGGCTTGGCACTGGACTGGGGAGGCTGTGGCTGGCACGAGCGAGAGATTGCGCAGGGGGGATGAGTCGGTTAAAAGAATGCTTGTGGAGATGGATGGAGTACCTGAAGAGCTGCTGCACCATTTCATGAACCCGGAATTCATCTGCGCATACTACACGGCGGAAAACAGACAGGTTGTCGACGTCATGGGCTGGTCCGTCGACTGGACGAGAGAGTTCTACACCACAAGCTTACATCCATACTACAGCAACTTCATCCGCTGGCAGTATGATGTTTTGAGAAGAAAAGGGCTTGTAGCGATGGGCCGTCATCCTGTGGTGTGGTGTCCACGCTGCCAAAGCGCCACAGGAGACCACGACAGGCTCAGAGGTGAGGGTATTTACCCAGAAGAGTTCACGCTTATCTACTTTGACGCGGACGGGTTTAAGCTCGCTGCCGCAACGCTTAGGCCGGAGACAGTTTACGGCGTCACAAACATCTGGCTAAACCCTCACGCAACATACGTAGTCGTCGAAAAGGATGGCATCAGGTTTCTAATCAGTAAAGAAGCCGTAGCAAAGCTTTCTGAACAATGGGGGGACGTGAAGGTCGTCAAACCGATACATGCGAGAGAGCTTATCGGCAAGGCCGCGACAGCCCCGCTCTCAGGTAGAAAAATTCCAATACTTCCGGCTCCGTTTGTCGACCCATCGATAGGCACCGGCGTAGTCTACAGCGTGCCAGCTCACGCTCCATACGACTACGTTGCTTTGAGAGACTTGGTTGAAAACTCCAGGCTTCTTACGGATTTCGGCTTAGATGAATCGCTGGCATCATCGATCAAACCAATCAAAGTTATCAGCGTTGAGGGTTTCGGAGATTTCCCTGCAGTTGAAATCGTGGAAAAACTCGGTATCAAAAGCCAGTCGGACGAAAGGCTTGAAGACGCAACGAGGGAGATATACTCGCGGGAATTCCACTCGGGAGTCATGGTCGTCGACGAGTTGAAAGGGCTCAGCGTCTCCGTAGCTAGGAAGGTTGTGCAGGACAGGCTGGTGAAAAACAACTACGGCAGCATCTTCTACGACCTTGCTGGAAAAGTCGTCTGCAGGTCTGGGGACGAATGCGTGGTGAAGATCGTTGAAGACCAGTGGTTTCTAACTTTCTCAGACGCCGAATGGAAGGAAAAGGTGAGAAGCCTTGTAAACAGCATGAACATTTACCCGGAGGCGGCGAGGACATGGTTCCTCAACGTTGTCGACTGGCTGAAAGACTGGGCCTGCACTCGCAAAACAGGGCTTGGAACGAACCTTCCATGGGACCCGTCTTGGAAGATAGAAACGCTCAGCGACTCAACGATCTATCCAGCGCTCTACACGGTCAGCGGAATTCTGAACAAGCATTTGGAAACTGCCGCACGCCTGCCGCCTGAGGTTTTCGACTACGTCTGCCTCGGGCTCGGCGACCCGAAAAAGATCGCCGCCGGAGAAAAGATCGACGTAACGCTTCTGGAGTCAATGCGCATGGAATACCTCTACTGGTATGGCGTAGACTTGCGTGTTTCAGCTAAGGACCTCGTCCCCAACCACCTGACATTCTACCTCTTCCACCACACAGGCATTTTTGAGCCTCGGCACTGGCCTCGTGGAATAAGCGTCAACGGAATGATATCGATAGAAGGGCAGAAAATGTCGAAGAGTAAGGGTAACTTCATATCGTTGAAGACCGCTGTCCAGAAGCATGGAGCCGACGCGACAAGAATTGCTCTGATGCTGAGCGCCGAGGACCTCGACGACCCGGACTGGCGAACCAAAAACGCCGAGGAAGCAGAACAGTTCATCCAAAACTTTCTAAACATAGTTCAAAAGGTTTCAGGAGAGGGTGACAGTTCGGAAGGCCCTGCGGACAGATGGCTGCTTGCCTCTCTGAAAATTTCTATCAAGACAGTCACGGATGCTCTTGAAAAGGTGAAAACCCGCACGGCTTGCAATGAGGTTGTCTACGGGATGCTCAACGCTTGGAGATGGTGGGCGAGACGTAACAACGGAAAGATAACACGTGCGGGGAAGCAGTTTGTTGAGCAGTGGACTTTATTGCTCGCGCCGTTCGCCCCTTTCGCAGCGGAAGAATCTTGGAAAACGCTGGGAAAAAACGGGTTCGCCTCCGTTCAGAAGTGGCCGGAAACGCAGCTGTCGATAGACGATGTTTTACCGCTTGTCTACGAGGACGTGGTCAAAGAAATTTTGTCCGATGTTAGAGAGGTTCTCGGAGTGGTGCGCGGTAAGCCTAAGCGCATCAAGCTATTTACCGCCAGTGAGTGGAAAACATCTCTGGCGAAAAACCTTCTCAAGTCTTCGCTGTATGAGGCGCTGTCTTGGCTCTCCAAAACTCATCCCGATAAGGCGAAGACAGCGCAGAAAATAGCGCCGAAAATATCTGAGGTCCTTAGAGGCTGGGAGGAAAAAAGCAGAAAATACCCCGGAGTAATGGAGCTTGGCGACGTTAAAAGCTTAGTGGAGAAAATATTGCCCGCCGACAGAACTTTAACCCATGAGGCGGCAGCCCTGATAGAGCAAGAGACGAGAATACCGGTGACTGTTTTAGACGAGCAGGAGGCTGTTCAAGGAATGGAGGCCTCAAAAGCATCTAACGCCACACCGTTAAAGCCAGCAATATACGTTGAAACGGAATGAATGACTCGAAGATACTCTTCATAATAGTTTCGGGCCCCGACGAGGTCGAAAAAGCACGCCAAGGGCTTAGGATAGCGAGAAACATCGCACGCGAAAAACTTGCGAAAGAGGTTAGAGTTCTGTTCTTGGGGCCTGGAATCTACTTGCTCGACCCGTCAAACAAACACTATAAGCTTGTCAGCGATTACCTGACGGCTTTGAAGGAGAGCGGTGTTCACGTTGCGGCTTGTGCGGGAAACCTGAAGGCCTACGGTCTTGAGGAGAAGTTTGACAAAAAGCTTGTAGTCGCGGACGACTCTGCTGCTGTTGTGGCTGAGGCAGCGTCGATGGGTTTTATCACAGCAACGTTCTAGGAAAACGTTTAATAGCACTAACCTAGCAATACGTCGCGCATGGTGTCGGCTAAAACTTTCGCGACAGCAGCCGTCTTCCTAGTTATCGGACTAGTCGTCGGGATTTTCATAAGCCCAGTGGTGATGCCAGCCCCTAAGCCACAGATAGTCTCAATAAAATTCGTCCTAGACTGGGCTATCCAAGGGCCTCAGGCCCCTTTCATCGTCGCTCTTGAGAAGGGATATTTTGCTGATGAAGGGCTTGCGGTGACAGTCGATAGAGGCTACGGTTCGGCGGACGCCATCACTAAAGTCGCATCCGGAGTATATCAGATGGGGTATGGAAGCCTCGACGCCTTAATCGAGTTCAACGTGAAGAACCCCGGCAAAGAGCTGATGGCCGTCTATGTGGTTCTCAACAAACCGCCCTACTCGGTGATAACCCTGAAGAACAAAGGCATAAATTCGGTGAAAGACCTTGAGGGCAAGAAGATAGGAGCACCTGAAGGTGACGCACCGCGAAGGCTTTTCCCCGTACTAGCCAGAGCCACTGGTGTAGACCAGTCGAAGATACAGTGGGTCAGCATGTCGCCTCCGTTGAGAGAGCCGTCCCTCGTCCAAGGGGAGGTTGACGCCATAACCGGTTTCTACTTCACGGCCTATCTCAACCTAGTGGCGCTGAAGGTTGATCCCTCGCAGATAGTGGCCTTCAAGTACACCGACTTCGGAGTTGAGCTTTACGGCAACGCTATAATAGTGAGAAAAGATTTCATGCAGTCGAACCCTGACGCTGTCGCTCGGTTTGTCAGAGCCGTAAACAAGGCGTTGAAAGAAGTTATAAATGACCCGTCGAAGGCCGCGGACTATGTTAAGCTGAGAGACCCGCTTGTCGACCGTGACGTGGAATATCAGAGGTTACAGCTGGCTTTGAAGGACAACATATTGACGGAAGAGGTGAGGCGTAACGGCTTGGGAGCCGTGGACCGGGCTAGGCTTGAGAAGACGATAGAAGCTGTCGTAACCGCCTTCGGACTGTCGAGAAAGCCCGCTCCCGACGAAATCTTCACAGACCGCTTCCTGCCACCCAAGGAGGAGAGAACAATCTAAAAACACCCTTTTTTTATAATCGGTGCCGGGTTGATAGAATTAAAGAATGTAAGCCTAGAATACGTCTCCAAGTCAGGTTTCCGAACAATATCAACAATAAAAGCGCTTGAAAACGTCAACCTAGCAGTTGACAGAGGAAGCTTCACGTCTATTGTGGGGCCGAGCGGCTGCGGCAAAACAACTATCCTCAAAATTATATCAGGGCTCTTACCGCCAACCGGAGGTGAGGTGTGTGTCAACGGCAGGGTTGTCGACAAGCCTCTTTCGATTGTGGGCATGGCTTTCCAAAACCCAGTCCTGCTGCCGTGGCGAACGGTGCTGCAGAACATCCTGCTGCCATTAGAGGTCGTTGAGCCACACAAATCCCAGTTCGCCGTCAGAAGAAGGGAATATGTCGAGAAAGCTCTGAACTTGCTCAAAACCGTTGGGCTTGAAGGGTTCGCGGACAAGAAACCATGGGAGCTTTCGGGAGGGATGCAGCAGCGTGTTTCTCTGTGCAGAGCCTTGATACACGACCCGGCTATACTGCTTCTCGACGAACCGTTCGGCGCGCTAGACCTGTTCACCAGGGAAGAGCTTTGGAACGTTCTACAAAACCTGTGGCTGAGAACACGCTGCACTGTAGTAATGGTTACGCACGACCTCAAAGAAGCGCTGTATCTATCCGACAAAGTCTACGTCATGAGTAAAAGGCCCGGCAGGGTTATCGACGTGATGGTCTCAGACTATCCCAGGCCGAGAGAAATAGAGATAACCTATGACGAGAAGTTCGTTCGTCAGATGCAGAGGCTCCATGAGCTGATAAGGGTGAAATAAATGGCGAAACAACCTGTCTCCCAGCTCGTTGTCTCAGCCCTGAAGGAGTACGGCCTGCCAGTCCTAGTGTTCATAGCGTTTTTCGCGGCATGGGAGGCTGCCGTAGAAATATTTGACATCCCCGAGTTTGTTCTGCCATCTCCCTCGAAAATATTGCTGTCTATGCGGCAAACCTTCAACATCATTCTCATGCATTCCTATGCCACGCTCGAATCCACGCTCATCGGCTTCGCCATGTCAATAGTCTTCGGGCTGGGTTTAGGCCTAGCCGTCGGATACTCAGCAATCATATACAGGGCTGTCTACCCTCTTCTAGTCGCGTTCAACACCATCCCCAAAGTCGCCATAGTGCCAATCCTAGTAATCTGGTTCGGCGTAGGAAAAGTACCAGCAATACTCACAGCCTTCCTCATCTCCTTCTTCCCCATAGTTGTAAACGTGGCCATAGCCCTCGCCACGATAGAACCAGAGATTAAAGACGTCCTCAGGTCACTGGGCGCAGGGAAGCGCGCAATATTCATAAAGATAGGCCTGCCCAGGTCGATGCCCTATTTCTTCGGCTCTCTTAAAGTGGCTTCAACCCTCGCGTTCGTCGGAGCCGTCATATCGGAAACGGTCGCAAGCAACGAGGGAACAGGCTATCTGATGATAGCTGCGAGCTCGAGGTTTGACGTCCCGCTTGTCTTCGCCGGACTTCTGGTGATATCGTTTCTGGGCATAAGCCTGTTCCTTGTCTTTGCCCTGCTCGAGAAGAAACTCGTGAGCTGGGCTTACAGATAAAGCTAATGACCAGCTCGCATTTCTTATTTCTGGATGAAAGCTCAGAGGGCCTGCCAGGTCTGCGGCAGCATTGGAATAGTGTCGAAAACGATTGGCGTATGTCTAGGCTGTTTGAGGGAAAGGCCCGACAAAGCGGTTGCCGTAGCTGAGATGGGTCACGCCTACTCGCGGAAACTCTTCAACCTCCCGGTCAAACCGCCAAAAACAGCCGGCGGCATCCCCTGCAAGCTCTGCGCGGCGGAGTGCGTCATGGGCGACGGGGAGATGGGCTACTGTGGAATACGTGGAAACAGGAAAGGCCGGATGTTTTGTTTGACGCCGGCCGATTCAGGCCTTCTCCACTACTACCTCGACCCCCACATAACCAACTGCTGCAACGCCTACTTCTGCCCAGCAGCAACAGGATGCGGATACCCAAGATACGCTTACAGACGAGGGGCGGAAACAGGATACTACAATCTCGCGCTGTTTTTCTACGGCTGCAGCCTAAACTGCCTCTTCTGCCAGAACTGGAGCCACAAGAGGTTGGCGGAAGCACCTACAGTGGACGCTCAAGAGCTCGTAAACGTGACTCTCAGCAATCAGTTGATATCCTGCTGGTGTTGGTTCGGCGGATCAGCAGAGCCTCAGCTGCCTCTCGCAATAAAAGCATCGAGGCTTATCGCCGAGTCTAAACCCTCCGACAGGATTGTGAGAATATGCTATGAGTGGAACGGCGACGGCGATCCCGCACTTGTCAAACGTGCCTTGGAAACAGTTGTCGAGACGGGGGGAAACGTGAAATTCGATTTGAAGGCCTTCAACCCAGCGGTTCACAAAGCGTTAACTGGTATGGACAACGGCCGAATCCTTCAGAATTTTGAGATGGCTTACAGGCTGTTCTACGACAGTAGAAGCGATTGTCCAGTACTCGCCGCTACAACGCTGCTTGTCCCAGGATACGTAGACGCGGAGGAAGTGGAGCGCATAGCCGAGTTCATAGCCGGCTTGGACGACAGGATACCATACAGCCTTCTAGTTTTCCATCCAGACTTCATGATGAACGACATGCCGATAACGCCGTTCAAGCAGGTTGCAGAATGTCACAGAGCAGCTTTGAAACACCTCAAGAAAGTTCACCTGGGAAACCTGCATCTTCTCCAAAAGATGTAACGGAGCGTTGAAACAAACCTCAAATACTCCACGTCAAAATTTTCCAGCGAGCAGACAGCTGGGCCCGTGGCGCAGAATGGATAGCGCACCGGCCTTCTAAGTCGGGGGTCGTGAGCAAAGGGCTTGAAAGCCTTTGCCGATAGGGTTCAAGTCCCACCGGGCCCGTGAAAAGCCCTGGTAGCTCAGCCCGGTTAGAGCGGCCGCCTCGTAAGCGGCAGGTCGAGGGTTCAAAGCCCTCCCAGGGCTTCATCGGTCCTCGTCTAAAATACTTTTAAGAGTTTCTGCAAACCTGTTGTTTTCTCTCTTCGTTAACACCGTGACCCGTAGCGAGTTCTGCACCGTGTCCGAAAGGTTTCTGACCACTATGCCTTTACTCATGAGTTTTTCATGAACCTGGCCCGCAGAAACACCGTTAAACCTGATTAGCAGGAAGTTTGCGTGAGACGGGTAGACCTTCAGCCGGCTGTCGGCTTCAAGAATCTGCTTGAGCCTTTCTCTTTCCTCCACGACTTTTCCAACCCATTTCCTTACTTCGTCCACATTTTTCAGCGCCTGCTGAGCCAGAACTGTTGAGAAGACGCCGACGCTGTTAGGAGGCCTAACCATGTTCAGCTGCTTGATTGTTTCCTGTGCAGCGATGGCGTAGCCAAGTCTAACGCCTGCCAGCGAAAATGCCTTTGACATCGTTCTAACGACGATAAGATTGGAATAACTTGAAACCAAGGGTGCAAACGTTTTGCCAGAGTACTCATAGTATGCTTCGTCAACGACCATTACTGAGTCGAGCTCCGTCAACAGCTTACGTAAGACGCTCTGTTCCACCAAGTTGCCCGTCGGGTTGTTAGGGCTACAGAGGAAAACAATGTGTGTGTTATCTTTGGCCGCTGTCAATATGCTGTCTACGTCGTCGCGGAAGTCGGCTTTTCTACCTACCTTGACCACTTTACCGCCCATTATTTCTGCGCATACACGGAAATATGAGTAGCTGGGATGGCTTATCAAAGCCTGTCCACCCCTTTCCATGTAGGTTTGAGAAACCATCATCAAGCATTCGTCCGCACCGTTTCCTACAGTAATCTCATCAACGTCCCTCCCAGCATACTCGGCTATAGCCGTCCGCAACTCACTATAGCTGGTGTCAGGGTAGTTGTTGACGGGGATTTTCTGAATCTTCCTCGACAACGTAGCCAGCCATCTTTTAGGCTGGAAAGGAGAGGTGTTAAGGTCCATCCTTATAACCGTCTCAGGCCTCAGACCATACTTAACAGCGATCTCATGCGTTGGTGTTTCCCAAGAGTATGGAGTGAAGCTAACAAGCTCGCTTCTTACCTGCGGCATGAAAAACACTACTTTAGCAAACATTTTTAATATTATGTCTGTTCCCGTCGGAAACCGTTTAAATATGAACGGTAACTAATAAGAAAATAGACCTTGGGCCGGTAGCTCAGCATGGCTAGAGCGTTCGGCTGATAACCGAAAGGTCGGGAGTTCGAATCTCCCCCGGCCCACACAGAATTCGTGGATATGTCTTTCGTATGACGGGGGTTTCCATAACTCCGTTAACGCTTATATTTTCCACGGGCAGTGTAACTGTCAGGCAATATCCTTTGGAGGTGGAGCCGAATGCAGTATGACGAAAGGCTTGAAAAAGCCGAGAGCTTCGACGAAGTTTACAGACTG
The DNA here is from genome assembly GCA_038896555.1 of Candidatus Caldarchaeum sp. GTDB lineage: Archaea > Thermoproteota > Nitrososphaeria_A > Caldarchaeales > Caldarchaeaceae > Caldarchaeum. The sequence goes on from JAWACZ010000004.1 coordinate 42,414, forward strand.
GTGAAACAGCTTGTCATGGAGAAGTTTGGTCTCAGGCGCGCGGGTATGGGACTGGTTCTCGCAGACTTGCCTAGCCAGCTGATGGCCTACCATGAGGTCGGATCGAACGCCATCGTAGTAAACAAAACTTTGCTCAACGCGGTGTCGGCTATAAGTAAGTCCAAGAAAACCGTCAACAGCTACATATTTGTGATACTTCTCCACGAATACCTGCATACGCTCGGCTTCGACGAAAGACAGACGCGTGAGCTTGTAAAGGAAGCGGTTTTGTCGGTTTTCCCGTTTGAACACACAGTCGTCCGTCTGGCAACTACATCTGTGTATGAAGTGTTTCCAGAGCTTAAAAACATCCAGCTGCCCGCCGGGTCTTCGAAGCCCGTCATCGTTAAGGATTTTGACACAGACGGCATCAACTACATAGGTTAGATGGAAAAAAATAAATAATATTAGGTAAAGTTTTCACACCACATTGCGAAGCAGCCAAGAAATACTGAAAAAGCTTGAAAGGGTTGAGCGACAATACCTACTTCAGTACAACAGCTCAAAGAACTGGATCGCTGTATCATACTATTCTGGATGGCGTCACGCTCTTGAATGGGTGAGCAAGAGAGGTGACCAAGTTATAGTTGACGAAGTTGTCGGAACAGGACGATGCAGCGGTTGCGCTGCATGCGTAGCCATTTGCCCCACAAATGTCTTTGACTATGTGGAAGACAAACCGGTCAACACACGGCTAAACCATTGTATAGACTGCGACCTATGCGTCGAATCATGTCCAGAACTCCATCTGTCGGACATGGATGTGGAAATAAAATCATTGGACAGTTATGCCACATTCGAGGATGATTTCGGAAGATATGGCTCGTTATTGTTAACTAGGAGCACTGATGAAAAAATTCTTAAAAAATCTCAGGACGGCGGTACAGTTTCATCGCTTCTTGTCCATTGTTTGGAGAGCGGAATCATAGACGCTGCCGTTGTCTCAACCACATCTCCCGAAAGACCTTTATACCCTGTCGCGAAGCTCGTTTTTAACTCGAAAGAGGTCTTAGAGTGTGCTGGCTCTAGGTACACTTATGCACCTAACCTGCTCGCCTTAAGGGAAGCTTACGAGCGTGGTGTTGAGAAGATTGCTGTTGTGGGAGTGCCGTGTCAGATAGATGGTCTGAGGTATTTGCAGCACTCTACACCCGACCTTGAAGTCGCCAAATGGTATGAAAAACATGTTGTCCTAAGCATAGGGCTTTTTTGCTCAGAAGTTTTCACATACAACGGATTGATGAAGTATCTCGAGGAAGTTTGCATAAATCCAGAAGATGTTGAAAAAATCAACATCAAAGGAAAGGTAATAATATCCTTGAAGAACGGCGACGAGGTCGTAAAGCCTTTGAAACAGCTCCATAAATACGAAAGACCCGCGTGTCGTTTCTGCAAGGATTATTCCGCAGAGTTAGCCGACATATCATGCGGAGGACTAGCAACTAAGGGATGGACGATAACAGTCATCAGAACTAGGACAGGCCTTTCAATCGTAGAAAACGCTGTCAACGCCGGGATTTTAGAATCCAAAAAAATAGAATTAAACTCTGAGCCGATGAATCTGTTGAGAAAATTGTGCAAGCAAAAGCGCAAAAGACAACCTCCACCATTGAAAACATTTTTCAACTTGGAAAATTTTTTATCCCAAGTAATGTTTAAATAACCTTAACACATATAGAGTTTATGCCGAGAAAGAAGTTGTCCCAAAAGATTTTGGAAGCGATTGAGCTTTCTGAACAGCTGAACAGGTTGTTGAACACGTTATCGCCTGAAATACGGGAAATTGTTCTCAGATATATGCAACGAAGGCCTGCTCGAAGGAGGAGAAGAGTAAAAGTTATGGGCAGGAGGAGAAGGAGAGCAAAGGAAGTTATGGGCCAGTAAACCTTTCACTCTTTTTTAAGCTCTTCGTTGAGCTCTTTCTCTATCTCTTCCAGCGGTTTAGGCGGTGGTGTAGTCGCCAGAGTGTAGCCTATCCACCCCACTATCCCCAGTATCCCAGCGACAGCCACAAAACCTGTTAGCTTCAACACTATCAGGTCGAGACCAGCTATTGGCGGTAGGAAAACAGCCCATCCATAAAGTAGTATGCCTACTATGCTTGCGAGAAGAAGCAAACCTCCTACGGTTTGGTCTTTTGCCATGGGTTTAAACCTCATTATACTGAATATAAACTTAACTTTTGGAATAATCTGCATCTAAAGGGTTGGATAGAAAGTCAGCTGTTGTTGTGAGGATAAAGCATGGAGATAACGAGGTGGAGTTTGAGGGCGGAGTGGATGATGTTTGGACAGCCGTCAACAAATACTTCTCACAAACCCTTGGTCCAATCCAAATAATCTCAAGGCTTATGGGCGAGGCTGACCTGACCGAGCTCGCGCATGGACTAGCAGACAAGGTAGTGATAACGAAGGAGGGTATAGACGTTGTCCAACAGGGCGATGCGAAGAAACGTATAGTCCTCTGTCTTGCCGCTGCGTACGCTGGCAAAAGGCTTGGCATCTTTGTGGAGGAAGCTCTGACTCCGAAGAAAGTGGCTGGATACATTCGCATGGATGAAAGAGTCGTCAGGGCAAGGTTGAGCGAGCTGTGGAAAGAGGGGCTTGTAGACAGGGATGCTGAAGGACGTTATATATTTAAACCATCCATGGCTATGAAGATGCTAAAGTGATGGGCTGTGACTTCGCTTAAAGTTACTATTGCCTACGGCGAGCTCAAGGCAGAGTTTGAAGGGGCGCCGGAGGAAGTCTATCTTAACGTTGTTAGGTTTCTCGAGAAGTCGATACCTGCATACTCGCTTGCGTCTAGGCTTCAGAAGTCGGTGGGTGTGGAGGAGCTGCTTGAAAAACTGCGGGACAAGCTAGTCTACGTACAAGGTGAGGGAGTAGTCGTCAAAACGCCCCTGTCCAATCTGCCAACGTCAAACGCCATTCTCCTCTACGCCGGCGCACGCTACCTCAGCCATCTCCTCGGGCTTGTTGAGAAGGCAGAATGCACGTCTTCAGAGTTTGCGTACGTAATGGCGAAGCCCGAAAAGACAATATCGGGCAGGCTGACCGAGCTGGTTCAAAAAAACTTTTTGAAAAGGGTTGGGAGAGGCGGTTACGTAATCACTGTCTTGGGCCTAAGCTATCTAGCGGAGTCGTCGGGCTCTGTTTGAGTTTTCTCCAAGACCGTCTTGGAGGCCTCGGTGTACACGTATCTTCTTGTCTCACCCACCCTTTCGAGAACTCCAGACCTTACAAGGTCCAGCAGGACGTGGGCGACGGCTGTCGTATCGTAAAAGAAGCCCCGCCTTTCCAGCTCTGCCACCACCTCGGAGAGCGTTCGCCCTGTTTTCATCCATCCTGCCTTCATCAGTTCCTCCACAGCTTTCCTGCAGGTTATCGTTTTTCTCTGCTGGGCTGGCTTTGGCTGCTGCGCTTGGTCGGATGCCTTCAACGCATTCAGCACGTTCTTGACGGCTTCCTCTAATCTTTCCACAGGTGCTTCTACTTCTACGGTTGTGTTACCCATGGTTATCTTTATTTTTGCTTGACTCAACTTGTTGCACCATTTTGGTCATGTTGCGCAACATTTATATTTAACCAAATGAAGACGTTTTGTAGGAATTGGTGTTCAAGATGACCAACCAACTCCTTCACCAATTACCCCCATATGATGAGCTGACAAACCTGCTAAAAACGTTTTCCTCAGTCACTCTAGACACGGTCACAGTCCTACGCAACATCGAGGCATATCATCCCACGCCTGAAAACGACGAACCAAATGACATGCTGTTAGACAACATCTTAGCGGATGGCCTTGAGACAATCATTTTAACCCCCGCCGAAAAGAGCCTGCCCGTCGTCGCCTGCGACATGTCGACGGTCAAGATAGCCGACACCTCTCGTGGAAGCGTATGGGCTGTGAGGGGAAGCATTGTGATAAGGGAAAAAGGATTGGTCAAAGCAGCTGTCGTCGGCCCCTTCGCCTACACAGTATCAAAAACCACGGTGGAGAAAATAATCGATGTTTTGTTCATGTATTTGGGACTCGAGAGGAAGCAGAGGTTCTTAGAGATGTCGGCCGTTCCGAAAGTTATTAGCAATCTCTTTGAGAAAGTGTTGCAGGTTTACGCCACTACATGGCTTAAGGGAGGAGTTCTCCTGCTCGACGGCGCACTCACCTCAGGGCCTTTGGACAGCCCACCGGCAGCTGTTGAGAAAATAGTTGAGTCCGCAAAAACTTCCGGGATCGGTGTTGCGGCTTTCTCGAAGTCTACAACGCTCATGTTTCTCGGACGGAGGATAACCTATTTCGCAGGCAAATGCAGACCACCATATGTCATGAGGCTTCCTTTGTCCAGCTCCCGACCATGGGGCGTAAACGGCTCCGTTTACGTCTCGCATCTGTCATCCTCTCTTTTCCCCTTCCGTGTTGACGTGGCGTCCAAAACAAGCGATGAAGATGTCTTCCGGCATATCCTCTCCAGCGAAAACATAATCCACGGCTATCCCGAATCACTTATCATAGCCCACCAGCTTGCGAAACTCAGGTGGATAGACGTGCTAGGTATCCGCGCAAGCCTAGAGTCTCTTGTTAAGCTAAAATTTTCTTCAAGCGTTGACGTCAGGTCAACAATCTTTGCCCCGTTAGAGGGATGATGCGCTATGAGAATCCTTCAGAAGAAAGGCGACAGTTTGGAAATACTCTGCGTTCCAACCGAGCTGGATTTCGAGATAGGAGATTATCTTAAGGTCAGCCAAGACGACCGCTTATTGCTTCTGCAGGTTATCGACGTCTCGTATCCGGATCTTCCAGGAACATTGGAGGAGCTTCTCCGCGACCTTGTCATGCAAGAGGTTGATGGAGCAAACGTTCTCGACCTCTACAACACAGCCTCGATAGCTATGCTGATGAAGGAGGTGAGGCTCGTCACCGCAAAAATAAGAGCGCTACTCAGTAAAGAATCGTTGAAGCCAAACTCTCCATGGCTTCCAAGCCGCTTTTCAGCTACATTCGAGAAAGCCTCGACAGATTTTCTCCAAAGCATTACTTCAAACGAAGACCAAGGGCTTAAAGTTGAGATAGGCATGGTAAGCGGCCAACCATACTCCATCTCCTTAACCAGCCTAGACGGCTGTCTAACCATAATCACTGGGAAGAAAGAGAGCGGAAAATCACACCTCGCTAAGATTCTTGTTGAAGGCATCGCCGCCAACGGCGGAACCGTACTCGTGCTTGATGTGAATGGTGAGTACTTGAGCTTAGATAGAACAGTTGACGGCAACCCCAGCCATCTTACTTCATCTATCCAAGTTTTGCAGCCTGGCGTGAACTTTAAGGCATCTTTGCAGGCTATGGGGTTGAAGACCTTTCTAGACGTTTTAGAGCATGTTTACGGAACGCCTTCTACGAGCTTGAGAGAGCTTGCAAGATTATGGCGAAGAGTGGAAAAAAGAGGGGTAACCATTACTGTAGATACGTTGATGGATGCCGTTGAACGAGAGCAGATTAACGAGGCTGTTAGAGACGCTCTCTTATCCAGGCTTCAAAGCATCAAGTCGTCGGGATTCATAGACGAGGATTGTTCGACGGACTTGGAAGAGGTTTTATCGACTAAGCCATGCGGAAACGTTACCGTGGTCAACCTTTCAAACCTGTTACCAAGCGTTAGAAGGCTTGTCGTGGAATACCTGCTCAGCCATCTATCAACGCTCCTGAGTCAAAACGGGCTGGAGCCCTTATTTCTGCTGGCTGAAGAAGCCCATCTCTATCTCCGTGAAACCTACTGGGAGGACATAGTCACCAGAATGAGACACATCGGCCTCTTCCCAATTTTCGTCACCAACCAGCCAGACTCAATACCTGAGCTCGTTTACAGACAGTCAGACAACATTTTCCTCTTCAACTTTACCAACGATGGAGACCTTGAGAAAATAGCGAGGGTTTCAAAAATAGACGCCGAAACGGTTAAAACTCTTGTCAAAAAAATGCCTGCATGCCATTGTCTCTTGATGGGGAAGATGGTATCAGACATACCTTTGATGGTTAAGGTCAGGGCCAGCACCCTTCAAACGATGGGAGTGACAAAACGATTTTTTAGAAACCGGCTGTCGAAATACCATAGGCTTGAAACCGAGCCAGCTTACCAAAGAATATGAAAAATTTAAACAGTCTATTTCAAACGCTCTGCAAAGCTTTAGAGAAACCCGTAAAAATCCTCAAACAGTTTTGGAGGAGCTGGTATTCTGTTTATGCACACCCCAGACTAAAGCACGAAATGCTTTAAAAGCCGTAGAAGAAATAAAGAACCAAGGTCTTCTGACAAAACCAGACCTGCCAAGAATATCCGAAATCTTACGAAGGTCTGGAGTGCGTTTCCATAGAAAAAAGGCGGAAAATATAATGTCTGTTTTTAAAATTTTTCCGGCAATAATCGATAAAATAAACGAAAACCATAATCAAAAGCTGGACATGTTAAGGGATTTTCTCGTAGAAAACGTCAAAGGACTTGGGATGAAAGAAGCAAGCCACTTCCTGAGAAACATAGGCTACGAAAACGTGGCAATTATCGACAGACATATTTTGAAATTCCTACAGACCCAGCGAATTGTCAAAAAGAAGGTCAGAAACATAACCAAAAAACAGTATCTTCAGCTGGAGAAAAAATTTATCGAACAGGCGGGAAAATATGGATTAAGCCCAGCTGAGCTGGACCTTCTGGTGTGGGCTGTCTACACCGGCGAGGTCTTAAAATGAAACCCAGTTTGAGCGAGGAACTAAAGCTCTTCATAAGCGAGTTTATACCCGAGCATTTTGATAAGCTGGTTGAATCATATTCGAAGCCGCTTCCTGAGACGTTTAGAGTCAACACTTTGAAGACAACTGTGAGCGAGTGCTTGAGCTTGCTGGCTGAGGACGGAGTGGAAGCTAAACCTGTTCCGTGGACTAAGCTGGGATTCTACGCCGAGCCACCCGGACGTCTATCAACCTCTCTCTGGCACATGCTCGGACTGGTGTACATCCAAGGCCCCGTGTCAATGCTTGTAGCAGACTTGCTTGACGTCAAGCCTGGAGAACGCGTCCTTGACCTCTGCGCAGCCCCCGGAAGCAAATCCACCCAAATAGGACAAAACCTAGCTGGAGAAGGCGTTCTGGTCGCTAACGATGTTTCGAGAACAAGGATTAAAGCGCTCACCTCAAACCTTCAACGCTGTGGTGTGCTAAATTGCGTCGTCACGTTGGCGGACGGCAGATACATAGGCTTTAAGATGCAGGAGTATTTTGATAGGGTGCTTGTTGACGCGCCATGCAGCTCGCTGGGAGTGGGTGCAAAAGATTGGAGTGTTTTGAAGAACTGGAGCAGTAAGCTTTCCGAAAGGATGGGCAAGCTTCAGAAAGCCCTACTGTTTTCAGGGTTTAGAGCCCTTAATCCCGGGGGAGAACTGGTTTACGCCACCTGCACTTATCATCCCTTGGAGAACGAAGCTGTGGTTTCATCGCTCTTAGACAAGTTTGAAAACGCGTCCTTGCTAGACATAAAGATTGATGGCATAAGGTTTAGCCATGGCGTGGAAAGTTGGAGGGGGCTGAGCTTCAGAGACGAGGTCAAGAAAGCCGTCAGAATATACACATTCCAAAGCGGGGCGGAAGGTTTTTTCATAGCTAAAGTAATGAAAAAAGCGGACTAACATGCTAAAGACATTCGACAACAATAACAGGAGCAGGTTCTTGGAAGATGTATACAGCTCGCTGAAATGTCGGCTAAACATAAACAACCTGGTGCTTGTCCAAGCGGGCGAAAACAAAATCAGAGTCACGACCAAAGAAACTTATGAAACTGCGTTAAGGATGCCGGGCGTCCAGAATGTTGGGCTCTACATCGCGAAAAGAAGAAAAGATTTCACAACCTTGACGGTGGAAGGATGCATGTTTCTATCAAAAGTAGACGAATCAGTGGTTATGGACCTGAGCAGGGAGCAGGCTCTTATGTGGATGAAAGGAGGGCCGGTGAAAGTCGGTATGAAAGAAAAACTTCTGCTGGGAAGATACAAACGCTTCTACCTCGGCTCGGCGGTTGTTGACCGTTTAGGAAACGCGTATCCCCAAATTCCGGTTTGGCGGAGAATCCCGCCGGAAACCATTTAGTTATTTGACAGATATCTTAACAGGTAGATATCTGCTCACATGATATACCGCATAGCCTGCCACTCCCTTAACAGTTGAGAACTCGTTGATTTCAGTCTGTAGTTGAATGGCGGGGGTCATCCATCCCTCGGCTATGTCCATCACGTTTATCGTAAAGAGCACTCTGGCTCTTTTCGCAGCTGACATCTCCACGACTTTTTCCAGAAGCCTCTTAAACTCAGCGGTAGTGTAATTTCCTATAGCCGGACCCTTCACCGACCTTAAAAACGGATTGGTTACTAAAACAACGTAGTCGACGTGGTTGAGCAATTCCTCAGCCGAATTCATGAAAGTGAGCGGATTTTTAAAGCTCATAGGGTCGAACTCTAAGAAAACATTTAGACCATATGGTCTTGATTTAACGATTAAATTTTTCAAAAGTATGAGAAGGCTGTCTAAAGCAGCGACTCCTCTGTCCCAGCCAACTCCCATGATGTAGACTCCTCCGAAACCCATGGAAACAGCTGAGTCAACAATTCTCTGAGAGAAATGATCTGCAAAATCCAATTTCTTAGCCGTGGTGCATTGGAAGTTGATGTTGCCGTAGCCGTCTACACATTCTGGAAAGTTTTCGGTCAAAAAGGATGCGTTGTATCCATGGTAGCCATAGTGTATCGTGGTGTAATACGCTTTCAGGTAAACCCCCAACAAGGGTTTGACGCCAGCCCTTCTCATCGATTCGGCAAGCTTTCTAAGATCATTCTGCCGCCACTCATCGTTAGTGAGCTTAAACCTGAAACTTTTCGAATAGTCTCCGTCGTAAAGAATTCCGTCAGGGCCTATTGGAACAACTATGTGGGTGAGGTTGTATTTGCTTACAAGAAAACCCGAGTCATATTCATCTGATTTGCTGTACAGTGCTTCCACACCTTCCATCACGCCTACCCGGACGCTTGTTCTAGGGACTACGACACCCTGTCCGGCTGGGAAAAGGCCCACCACAAAAGCGAACATCAGGAGTATAGATATGATGGCTATTCTTTGAATGCTCCATAGTGCTTTACCTCCCTCCCTCATAATGTTTAAGAAAAGTGTTATGAACCTAGTGCCTCCGATGAGAGCAGATATTATGAGCGCCACGCCTCCGAGGGTTGCAGACTCGACCTCTTTCGAAACAACTATTTTTCCGAGGTTCCGCAGGTCGAAAATGGCCAAAGCAACTTGGGCCGCGACTATAAACAGCAGCCCTACCACGATGAGCACCAAAACGTTTATTCTGAATTCTCTGTTGTTCTTTCTTAAAGCATGTAGAATCAGGAACGGGAGAACCCAGAGAACATATTGAACATTTACCTTCGCTGAAGTAGCTAGGAAGGCGAGCAGAGATGCTTGGGAGAGCTCAGCTAACCCCGCGTTGTTTTTTACCTGCTTCCTCAAAGCTATGTAGAGCAGAATTATGAAAAGCCCCTGTGACAGCAGCGGAACAGCTGGAGGTGGTGATATTATTGAAAGAACAGTCCAGTAAGTGAAGCTGCCAACGTTACCGAAATGATAAAGCAGCTTGTCGAAGAGAGGAAAGGGGTTTTGAAGAAAAGACAGCATAGGTAACGCGAACGCTACAACTGTACCCAAAACTGTTTTGAAAACCTCGTTCAAGCTCCTTTTTCTGACATACATCAAAAACAAAGCCGTTGGGACGAGGATGAGTAGGGGGTAAATTTTCACCGCGCCGCCTAGACCTAGAAATACCCCAGCCAGAAAATTCCTTCCTCTGAGAACAGCCAAAACCCCGGCTAGGCAGAACACCACCGCAATAGAGTCGAACATGCCCCACACGGCCGATATGGCTATGACGAGAGGGTTGAACAACCATAGGAGAGAAGCCCGTCCAGCATCCTTCAACATGCCAAGCTCGACTGCAAGCTTGGAGATTAGGACCGCGACTATAATGTCCGCGGCTATCATCGGTGTTTTGATAAGCATGAGTTGGAGGTTGAGGTTGTTCAAGGACGTTGTAAGGTAATGGACCAGCCCAACCCAGTAAAGCCATACCGGCGGGTAGGCGTAGAAACCCCAGGGAAAATCGGTTAAGCTTTTGATCTCATACACGTTTACCCCCCTGTAGAAAAGCTCGCCGCTCTTAAGCCAGACGTAAACATCCCACGAATGGCCGAAGAACGGGGCTAAAGCTAGGCGAACAGCAGCCGCAGACAAGAAGACTGCGGCTGTTTTAGCCGAGGGCATACCTAGATGGTGCAGCCATAAACCCTATTTAAGTGATATTGCGTAGAACAGCGCATGAGGCTGGAAGAAGACATGCGGTTTAGCCTTCGTCAAAGAGAGACATTCATCGGCGTTGACGGCGATCTTACCGATGCAAAATACTTCATCTTCGGCGTGCCATATGATTTGACAAGCTCTTTCAGACCAGGCTCTCGGTACGGTCCCGAAGCCGTGAGAAAATTCAGCGCTAACATCGAGTCTAACAGCTACAGGGTGGCGTATGACGCGGCCGCCGCGAAGATTTTCGATGGAGGAGACATAGTCTTTAGCTACAAGCTGTCGACGATGCTGAAACGTGTTTTCAGGGTTGTCAAAAACGTGTCTCAGTCAGGCAAGATCCCCGTCATGGTGGGCGGCGAGCATACGTTCACATATGCGGCGTTCCTAGCCGTTTCACAGAAGGCATCAGCGCTTATAGTCATAGATGCCCACTTCGACCTGAGAGACGAATACTGCGGGCTTAGGCTTAACCATGCAACCTACTTAAGACGTCTAGTTGAGAAAAAGCTCGACAAAAAAGTTGTGGTCTTAGGTGTCAGGGCATACGACTTTAGCGAGATGAAATTCGCCCAAGAGAAAAACATAATCTTCATCAGGTCTTCTGAGCTTAAGGATGTTTCTAGAACCATTAGGATACTGAAGGAAGTTACGGACAACAGGCCTTTCTACGTCTCCGTAGACCTAGATGTCTTAGACCCATGCTACGCTCCCGGTGTCGGTAACCCAGAGCCTGGCGGGATAACCCCTGAACAGCTATTCGACCTGATCCACTTTTTCGGGAAACATGGTCCTTTGGCCTTCGACCTGATGGAAGTAAACCCGCTCTACGACAACGGCTCTACAGTGGCGGTTGCTTCCAAGCTGTTGATAGAGTTTCTGGCTTCCACGGCGGAAAGCTAAAAAGCCATCGTTGACTGGATGTTTCGGAAGATGTCTAAGTGTTTCCTCTTAGGCGTTGGGTATGATGGGCAGGAGAGGAAGGCTTACCTCAAGCTGCTTGACCTCGAAACCAAGAGAGTCACAATCTACATGGATACTACAGGCCATAAACCATACTGCTTGAGCGACAGACCTGCGGCCGAGCTGGCTAACGACCCAAGGCTTAAAGAGGCTGGGGCGGTAGAGTTCGTCGAGGTTGAGAAATACGACAGCATCAACGACCGAAACATAACCATGACTTTGATAAAGGCTACAGACCCGCTCGCAGTAGGTGGAACAAAAAAGTCGATACGAGAGATTGTGAAAAGCTGGGAAGCCGACATACCCTACCATCTAAACTACATCTATGATAACAAGCTCGTTCCAAGCCTAGTTTACACGTTTGAAAACGGTAAATTCACACCCCTTCTGGGTGAAGAGGAGAAAGTCCAGCAAATCCTTGAGAAGTTTTTCAAGGATCTTTCCGACAACGAGAAGAGGCAGATAAAAAAATGGCTTGAAATTCTCGAGTCGGAGCATCCTCCCATCGATTTCACCGCTTTAGACATTGAGATTCTAGGCGAGTCGCCCACCCGTGTGCCATCCCCCTCCAACCCGGAGGACAGAGTTGTAGCAGTATCCTTCTCTGGAACAAAGAACATGAACAAAGTGCTAGTGTTAAAGAGAGATAATATTGACATGAACTTTGAGGGCGGCGAGTTCGCTTTGGAAGTATTTGACGATGAGGAAGCGCTGCTGTTAAGATGTTTCGAGATAATGGAAGACTATCCGATTGTTGTGTCATTCAACGGTGACGAATTCGACCTACCCTACCTCAAAAACAGGGCCGAAAAGCTCAACATCCCAAGGAACAAAATACCGATAAACATTGGAAGGGATGGTGCAACCCTTAGAAAGGGAGTGCATCTCGACCTTTACCGTTTTTTCAACAACAAGTCGGTGCAGGTCTACGCCTTCGACAACCGCTACCGGGAATACACGCTTGACGGCGTGGCTAAAGCTTTGCTCGGGGTTGGGAAGGTTCATGTTGAGAAACCTTTGGGCGAGCTCAGCCTTCAAGAGCTGGCGAGCTACAGCTACAGAGACTCAAGGCTTTTGAGAGACATGGTTGAGGTTGGTGACCGCCTTCTTCTGAGGCTGATGGCAGTTATCTCACGCATAAGCAGAATGTCTTTGGAAGACGTTTGTAGACACGGCGTAAGCGGATGGATCAAAAACCTTCTGTACTGGGAGCTCCGGGGGCTGAACTGGTTGATACCCTTGAAAGAAGACCTAATATCAGCCAAGGGAGAAACCAGTACAAAAGCCATCATAGAAGGGAAAAAATACAGGGGTGGGCTGGTCGTCGAACCAGTTCCCGGCGTTCATTTCAACGTAACAGTGTTGGATTTCGCCTCACTGTATCCAAGCATTCTCAAGGAATACAACCTGAGCTTCGAAACAATCAACTGCCCCCATCAAGAGTGCAGAAGCAACAAAATCCCTGAGACAACCCACTGGGTTTGCTCGAATAGACAAGGGCTCCAAAGCAGCATAATAGGCGCGATAAGAGACATTCGGGTTAAATGGTATAAGCCGATGGTGTCCGACAAATCGTTAACAGCTGTTCAGAGAAGCTGGTACGAGGTTGTTCAAAGGGCTTTAAAGGTATTCCTTAACGCAAGCTACGGCGTCCTAGGTTTTGAGGAGTTTCCTCTATACTGCCCGCCTCTTGCCGAAAGCACTACGGCCATAGGTCGGTATGTTTTTCAGTCGGCTATCGAGAAAGCCAGGTCGCTTAACATACTCGTCGTGTACGGTGACACGGACTCTATCTTCCTTAAGACAACAGACCCTGCTCAGGTAAATGAGCTGATCAGATGGGCTGGGGAAAAGTTCAGGCTGGAGCTTGAGTTTGACAAAGTCTATAGATATGTGGTTTTCAGCCGGAGGAAAAAGAACTACTTAGGCGTTACCGACAGAGGAATCGTAGATGTTAAGGGGCTGACGGGCAAGAAGAGAAACATCCCCGTATTCATCAAGGAAGCCTTCGACGACATGCTGAGGCAGCTGGCGGAGGTAAAGACGGCCGAAGACCTCGAGAGGGTCAAGAAAAACATACGGGAGGTAATAGCGGCTTGGTATTCGAAGCTCAAGAACCGAACCTTCGAGATCGACCAGCTTGCGTTCAGGGTCATGATGTCCAAGACGATTGAGAGATATGAGAAGACAACTCCGCAGCATGTTAAGGCGGCTAAGAAGCTTCAGGCTATGGGGGTTAAAGTCGGGCCAGGCGACATCATAAGCTTCGTGAAGACGAAGGATAAGGAGGGGGTGACGCCGCTTCAGCTCGCCAGGAAGGAAGCCGTTGACGTGGACAAGTACATAGAATACATGCGTTCGACGTTTGAGCAGGTTCTCGACCCGCTGGAGATAGATTTCGACAGCGTCGTCGGCCTCACGAGCCTCGAAAGCTTTATGTAGGCTATCGGTCTGCTTCGACGGGCCAGTAGTTGAGCGACCAGTAGATTGGCGGGATGTTGGCTATCTGCTCCCCTTTCAACAGATGTTTCATCACAGGTAGAAGTCTGAAGGAGGGCGGGCTTATCTTAACCCTGTATGGCTTGTCTCCACCTTCGCTTCTGATGTAGTACATCATCTCGCCGCGGGCTGCTTCAGTTCTGGCAACAGCCTCACCCGCTGGGACGCGTATGTTTATCGGATGCTGCTTGACCTTGACAGGCCCTTCAGGCATCATCTCGACGGCTTGGCTTATTATCTTCACGCTTTCACGCATCTCCCTGAACCCGACCACCGCCCTGTCGTAGCAATCTCCCCTTGATCCCACTGGGATGTCGAACTTGAGCTGGAAGTAGGCGTCGTAAGGGTTGTTTACTCTGTTGTCGTATTTTATGCCTGAAGCCCTGAGTGTTGTGCCTACAGCTCCAAGCCTTACAGCGTCCTCCTGTGTTAACACGCCGACGTCCTTCGTCCTGCTTATGAAAAGCTCGTTGTTGAAGAACATGTCCCAGTAGTCGTCAAGCCTTCCGTCAAAGAACTCACACACGGCCAGCGTGTATTTTTTGAAGTCTGTATTGTCTAACGGAAGCTCTTTACCCGTAACCATTCTGTAGTAGCGTGAAAACTCTTTCACCAGCTCCCTCGGCACATTCTTTGGAATGTCATTCCTAACTCCTCCTGGCTCGAAGTATGCGTGTGTGATACGCTGCCCCCCTATCAGGGATGTCAAGTCAACCAAGTATTCCCGGTCTCCGAAGCACCAGAGGAACATGGTTGTATGTCCGAGGAAGACGCCGTAGAGGGCGAACCAGTAAAGATGGCTTGCAATCCTCTGAAGCTCAGCCATGAGTACCCTAAGGTATTTGGCCCTCTCAGGCGGCTCCACGCCCATCAGCTTTTCAACAGCCAGAACGTATGGATACTGTATCCCAGCAGAGTCCAGTATGACCGGCCTCTCCAAGTGGGGTATGTTTGTTATCCATGTTTTGTATTCCGCAAGCTTTTCTTCGCCTCTATGGACGAAGCCAGGGTCAGGGTCTGCTTCGACAACTGTGTCGCCTGAAACGGTGACGATGAGCCTGAAGTGGCCCGTTCCTGGATGCTGAGGGCCGTAGCTAACCTTTAAAACGGCTTCCCCAACATCATAAAACTCCATTTGCCTGACTTCCTCTTTCTTCTCCGTCACAGTCAACGCAATCACCTGCCTGGGGGTTCGTACTCCTTAAGCATGGGTGGAATATCACTCCAGTATTCAGGGAGGAGAAGCCTCTTGAGGTCGGGATGGCCTTCGAAAAACACTCCAAACATCTCGTAAACCTCTCTTTCATGGTATTCGCAGCTCGGCCATATATCCGTCAAAGAGGGCATGCGTGGGTTGGTTTTGTCGAGCTTTACCGAAAGAGCCAAATCGGCTCTGAAAAGCTCCTGCCTACTGTAGGAACCCAAGTGATAAATTACTTCTATCTTGTTTTCCTTCTTGAGAATCCTGCTTAAGTCAACAGCCGTGACTGCCTTCACGTGGTCGAATCCATGATTGTCCCGTAAGTAGGCAGCAGCTTTCTTCAGAACGTCAACTTCTACAACCATCTTAACCAATTTTTTCTCGTCAACGACCTTCTCCAAGGCTTTCCCGAACCTGTTTTCAACCGATTCCAAAACAGCTTGGTGGGGAGATGCTGACATCAAACCGCCCTCCCGTAAAGGATTTTCTCGCGGAGAAGCAGGATAGCTTGGAAAAGTGTTTCAGGCCGCGGCGGGCAGCCGGGAACGTAGACATCCACGGGGAGGATGTCGTCTATGCCCTGGATCACGTTGTAGGAGTCTTTCGCGTACAGTCCTCCGCTTATAGCGCAGGCGCCCATCGCTATGACCCATTTTGGGTCAGGCATTTGGTCGTAGATTAGCCTCAGCCGCATGGCCATTTTAGCTGAAACTGTTCCTTCAACAACCAAAACGTCGGACTGTCGCAGGCTTCCCGTCGCCGGCAGCCATCCAAACCTCTCCGGGTCGTATCGGGGAGAGTGTGTTGCAGCAAACTCCACAGAACAGCATGCGGTCGTTATATGGGCTGGAAAAAGAGAGGCCATCCTACCCCAGTTGAGGAGGTACCGGACCAGCCTAAAGTTCCGGAACCTATACAGGAAATAGTCAACTCCACGAGGGCCTTCTACTTTATGGACTTTCTCAACTCCGTATCTTGCGATTGTTACATCCACTTTTTTGGCAGGCACCTCAGTCTCCTCAACCATTTCCAAAATCGAATTTGAGTCGGCGTACCTATACCCGAATATTCCCGTCTTATAGTATCCTGGGAGGACAGACCTAACAGGGGTCCACATGACTTAGCCAATCAACAGGTTGCTGATTTTTATAGATATAGAATTCAGCCGTAATAGTACCATTCTGGTCTCCAGCGTCTACGCAGCGGCAGCGAGAAGAGAAGGCCTGCTATGAAACCCCCAACGTGGGCGGTGTAGGCTATTGTGCTGAAAGGGGTGGTGAGCATGAAGACAGTCTGAATCAGAATAAACCCTAGGATAACAACGTAAGCGGGAGCAACCATCGGTATGAACCACATGAAGGCGTAAAGACGCCTATGCGGGAAAAAGACCAGGTAACTGCCCATGATTCCGAATATAGCTCCCGAGGCTCCTATGGAAGGAGTTAAACATGCTGACGGTATAGGTCTCATGAACAGGGAACACTCAAGCGACAGAAACCAGGCAAAGTAAAAGATGTGGAAGAGTGCGGCTGCAACCCCGCTCAACAGATATACAGCTAAAAACTTTCCCGACCCGACATCGTTTTCCACATCCCTGCCGAATAGGAAAAGGCTGTACATGTTGAGAAGTATGTGGATCAGGTCAACGTGTACAAACATGTAGGTGACAAGCGAGAAGAAGTTTTGGCCGTTCAGTATGAATATGGGAATAGCTCCAAATGTTAAAAGGAAGGCTGAGAGCAGCGTCTCGCTTCTGAACACAAGGTTTACCATAAGCCAGACGGCGAAGTTTACGGCGATCAAGCCATAAGTGACTGTCGGCCTTCTCCCATACATCAAACTAATTCCTCACGGCTTTCTCATAAGTTTAGAGTAACGGCAAGCTTCCCGTTATCCTGTCAACCTCTTCCTCAGGAGCTGGACCTATGCCGAGGGCGGTAGCCGTGCCCGGAGGGAGCTCAGTTAAGCCAGCGTCCTCAACAACTTCATGCGGAAGACCCCTGAAGGCACAGAGTTCTGCAAGCCTTCTCAACTCCTGTTCAGAGACGACTTTAAGAACCACTTTTTTCTGGCCAGACGCAAACCATTCCTCAACCCAGTCGGGATTATTTTTCCTAGCGTTCTCTAATGCAAGCACGGCTGCATGGGATGCTTGAGCGGCCGTCTTGCCAACGCTCATCCT
The DNA here is from genome assembly GCA_038896555.1 of Candidatus Caldarchaeum sp. Lineage (GTDB taxonomy): Archaea > Thermoproteota > Nitrososphaeria_A > Caldarchaeales > Caldarchaeaceae > Caldarchaeum. The sequence continues at coordinate 59,690 of JAWACZ010000004.1, forward strand.
GAGGTCTGAGCGAATAACGATGACTTGTTTATATTTGCGCATCGACATGTTTTTCCCGAGCTTGGTTAAAAACTTGAAAAAGCCGGTTGTAGCTTTGCTGACGGATTATGGAACACGGGACACGTACGTAGCCGAGGTTAAGGCCGTCATCCTCAAACACAGGGCTGATGCAGTAATAGTTGACATCACCCACGAAATCGATGCCTTTAACGTTCTAGAGGGAGCTTTTCTCCTCATGCTTGCGGCAAAATCTTTCCCGAATAACACAGTCTTCTTAGCTATTGTAGACCCCACCGTTGGCGGTCATCGGGACGCCATAGCCGTGAAGACAGCGAGGGGAAAAATGTTCATAGGCCCTGACACGGGATTGCTTTATCCAGCAGTATCAGCCGAGGGTATCTCGAAAATTTACAGGATTGTTGTTGAGAAAATCCCCTCCGTCTCTCCGACCTTCCATGGGCGAGATGTTTTCGCCGAGTTCGCGGGTCTTTTTATCTCGGGAAAAAATTGGCTCAGGTTTGTTGAGGAGAAAAAACAAATGAATGAGCTTGAGATTACGAAGCCGAAGTGGGGGGAGAATTCGGTGGAAGCCACAGCTTTACACGTCGACAGGTTTGGAAACATCATACTGAACATCCAAGGCACGCTCCCCGAAAGCTGGAAAACCGTTGACATAAAGGCCGCCGACAGCTCCTTCAACAACGTTAAGGTCATGAGCTACTATTCACAGGCCTCTGAAGGCGAGCTTGTTTTGCTGGTTGGGGGAACAGGCTACTTGGAGATAGCTGTAAACAGGGGAAACGCTGCGAAAGCCCTCGCAATACGGCCTAGCGAAAGGTTGTTGATATCTAAAAGTCGTTTTTAACGAGGGCTGCTAGCCTCTCCTCGCACCTAATGCTTTCAAGATATCTAACGGCTTCGGGGTGGAGCCTGCTCCGCCAATCTCCTGACCGTGCTATCAGCTTTCTAATCTCCGTACCCATCAGCCTGCTGCGGTCAAAGAATGGAACATCTTCCACCTTGTAACCCCATTCCTCGAACAAGATTCTCACAAGGCTGTTGTTGCTGTAGACTGTTTGGAAGGCTGGACAGAAAGAGACCACGCGTGAAACCCAAAGCTTATGCTCGCCGATGTCAGGCACTGGGATTACGTAGCACCTGCTCAAATCAACCCCCGACGGCTTAAGCGTACGATATATTATTTCAACCCTCTCGCCTGCTGTGAAAGGGTTTTCAACCGTGTGGCTGAACTGGGCGCTCCCAACACCTATTATGCATTCATCTTCTCTTTCAAGAATGTATTTGACGGCTTCCAAGTGTCCTAGATGAAAAGGCTGGAACCTTCCGATGAAAAGCCCCCTTCTCATCCCGACTCAACACGGTTTGGTTGTATATTAGGCGTTAGCGTTAAGCGCTGGCGAGATTTTTGTTAACGAAACCTACTCCATCTATCTCAATCATCCCTCTTTCGTTCAAAGACCCATGCACTCTTGCTTTGCAGCCAGTCAAAATCTGGCATAACTTTACGCTGGTCAGAGTGTGGCTTGTCAGCTTCGTCACCTCATAGACTGAGCGGCAGTCCGCTAAGGCGGCGTAGATTGTGAGCATGTCGCCTAAATGTCTGTCAACAGGCGCTTTTTGCTGCAGCTCGGAGACAAGGTCCTCAGCGGCTGCCTGCCCAACCTTTTCAGCTGGCACACCTTTCTCGCCAAGCCTGTCAACACCTATGCGAACCCCGTTCTCGCAAACGGCAACAAGGCATACCCCAGCGCCGGCGTCCAGGGCGCACTTTGCATCAACCTCCGTCAAAACTTCTTTTTCAATGAATACGTTTTCATAGCCTTTTTCAACCAAGTGTTTTTCACATGTTTTTGCCATCCGCTCAGCGACATGAGATGGAAGGCGGGAGGTGTAAGCTATCCCCACGACCTTAACCACTTTAGGCTCTCCTGTCAGATTTATCGGGATCAGCTTTCTGACAGGCCTGCACAACCCGCTGACCATACCGTTCCCACGAGGGTAGAACCCTCTCTTCAAAAGCCTCAGCTCCACATCCAACCCCATGGACGCAACCGACGGAAGAAAAACTTGCTCGAAATACTCGTATGTGGGGGCGTTAGGGTTGTTTGTCCCACCCTTGACGCTGAAGCTTGTTAACCCTGTGCCAAAGCACAAGACCGGAAGCAAAGATTGGAGGACGAGCGTCGTGCTGCCTGCTGTACCGGTGTCAAGCTCAAGTCTCGATGTTGAAATCCTGCCTGGACTAAAATAAAGTTCGGTTGAGCCTATGAACGCCCCCTTCACCTGGGCGGAACACGCTTTCTGCACGGCGGTAACAGCTGTCAGATGCTGGTTGCGAAGACCTGGGTTCTGTCTTTTTCGCCTGATGTTGGTTATGTGGAGTGGCTTTCCTAGAACGGCTGAGATGGCCAAGGCTACGCGTAAAACCTGTCCACCACCCTCGCCTATTGAGCCGTCTAGCTGAACGTAATCCTCCATCCAATCAGACAAAGGGATCGATTGTTTTTATGGATTGACGTGTTAAGAGTTAATTAGAGGCGATACAAGTAACTGGCTGGGTCTCAAGGTTGGCTGCACCATTATACTACCCTGGAGCTACAACGGTGGGCATAAGGGGACGTGACTGCGTCGCTATCGCAGCGGAGAAGAGGTTTGCCTATGGATATTTTGTCATGTCTAAACAAGCCCGTAAAGTCTTCAAAATAACAAACTACGTGGGAGCGGCGTGCGCCGGAGTAGTGGCAGACATGCAAAACCTTATAAAGGAAGTGACGGCGGTAGCTAACCTGTACAAGCTCGAGCAGAACATAGAGCCCAACGTTAGAACAGTGGCTAAAATACTGTCATGGAACCTTTTCGGCAACAGGTTTTTTCCATACTTCATGGAAACTATTGTCGGCGGCGTTGACCGAGAGGGGCCCCACGTAATAGTCCTCGACCCCCTAGGCTCAATGATTGAAGATGATTACGCTGTCGTTGGGACCGGCGCCGAGATAGCGGTGGGTGTTATTGAAAACCTGTACAAACGCGACATGGGGCCGGCCGAGGTTTACGAACTTGCCGCAAAATCCATCAAAGCCTCAATATCTAGGGATGCGGGCAGCGGTAACGGGATAGACATTTTGCTTTACACGTCAAACGGCCTGAAAGCAGATGACACGATAAGCCTTTAATGCTTTTTAGACCTAATATTTAAATGGCGCCCGTGGAAAAACTTGACGAGGTTGCAGAACCTCTCTCTGAGGGAGAAAGTATTGATTTACTTGGCTGAAACAGGCGCTATAACCAACAGCCTCAAAATCACCACCCCAATCCTGTCAAAACATTTCGGAACGTCCCAGCAATCAGCCTCTAGGCTTTTGATAATCTTGGAGAGAGACGGATTGATTGAAAGACGTGTAGTAGGAAGGACCAGCTACGTCAAACTGACAAAGAAAGGGGTGGCGCGTCTGCTGGACCTCTATCTTTCGTTGAAGATGGTTTTCGAAAGACCCGTCAAGATTGTTATGGAAGGACGTGTTTTCTCAGGCTATGGTGAAGGGACTTACTACATGAGCCTGCCCGGCTACGTAAAACAGATGAAGGAAAAATTCGGCTTCATCCCGTATCCAGGCACGTTGAACGTATCTCTGCTGTCCAAGGACTCGATCGAGAATAAGCTGTTTCTTCAGAAGCATGCCGACATCGAGATAAGCGGCTTCCGTGACGAGAAACGAACCTACGGACTTGTGAAAGCCATAAAAGTGCTGGTTAACGATACCCAGCCAGCTGTTATGGTTTTCCCTGAGAGAACCCTTTACGACAGCTCTGTAGCCGAGCTCGTGGCCGAGGAGAACCTTAGGGAAAAGCTTGGCTTGAAAGACGGTTCACTGATAAAAATCTCAGCCACCCTTCCACCCAAGCTTTTCTATGAAGGATTCAAACCAGGCAGCTTAACATCTCAACCTTCGACGCATAATACGTCTTAGCACGTCGCTGCTGCTCATAGGGTTGACTTTATACTTTTTAAGAGTAACAACCTTTATCTTCAGCCTTCGTTCTCTGCAGAATTTTAAGAATGCTTTCTTTATTCTTGTCTGGTCGTAGCCGAAAGCCACGACGTCGGGTTTCACCTTCTTCAGCACCTTCTCAAAGGATAGCGGGTCGTAGCCTACAATCGCCTGGTCAACAGGCTTCAAGAACTCGACCATTTTCTTCCTTTCTCTTGCTGCGAACACAGGCGGTCTCCTCTTATTCTTCATAACCGTCTTGTCAGACGCAACCAGGACGATGAGCTTTGATTTAGGTCCGCCGACCTTCTTCGCGTCGGAAAACATTTTCATATGTCCTAGGTGGAGTATGTCGAAGGCTCCTGTGGTAAGGACAACTTTTGGCTTCACCACTTAAAATCCACCTCCTTCATAAGCCTCAACGCGTCCAGTAGCCCTTCGGCATATCCTATGGAAAGCAGCGAATTCATCATGTCGCCTGACTGCATGAATTTCTCCGCATCTTCAACGTAACTTTTTACGTAATTAACATATTCCTCTAGACTCCTGTGCTTAGATACGTAGTTTAAGACTATCCTGCATTTTTCGACGTACTTGTTTACCCTGCTGACGAACGGGTTCACGGCCGCGGCTTTGTCCAAAACCTCAGGGCTCAACGCATATGTTTTCACTATTTCACGCTCTGAGAAATGTAGGCTGGAGGGTATTATAAGACAGTGTGGAGGCTGTGGGAGACTCAGGCTTACTATGTCCTTGGCCAAGCATGCTTTTACCAAAGCATCTTCCGAACCAAGCTTAGCGACTACAATCGACAGCATATCGTCTCTGAATACCTCTCGCCTCATCAGCCTGGCTGCTTGCAGCAAGTTTTCAACCGCTGCGCATGCTGTAAGCCCTCCGCCTGCTGTGTCCAGAAGAAACAGAGTATGCAGCCCTCTTGACAGGTTTTCCTCAAGTGTCAGCAAAGGCTGAACATACATTTCGACCTCGTCAGCCTTCGGTATTGTCGCTATCTTTCCGAATTTGTAGACGTGAAGGCCTGAGACGCTGATTGCAGCCGAAATTATTGAGACGCCGTTAACTATCTTCACACCCACGTTTTTTCGGACGGCGAGCGCCCACAAGGCTGCGTGCGTGGTAGCTATCAACGGGTCGCCGGGGGCAAGCACTCCAACAAGTTTGCTGTACGCCTCGTTTACGATACTGTTAGCCCCATCTTCAAGAATCTTGCGGTCAGCTACCACCATCTTCTTAACGATATCTTTTACATAGAGGAGGAAGTCTTCACTCCACATGCTCGTGTAACTATCTACGTACACTATGTCGCACTCTCTCAACGCTTCCTCGGCGTCGTGGGTTAGGGAGCCTTTCCCCCCAAGACCTCCGCCGATCAGGTACAGCACCATGTCCTGCTATTGTTATATTGAGCTGATTATAATGGATTCTGGGTTGAAGGCGGTAATCCTGGCCGCTGGTTATGGAAAGAGGTTAATGCCTCTTACGGCCGACAGGCCTAAGCACGTCTTGCCGTTGGCTGGAAAACCTCTCATCAGCCACACTGTGGAAGCCTTAGCTAAAGCCGGTTTAGCCAAAATAGGTATCCTGCTTGGATACCGTTCCGAGGAAATCGTGAATGCGTTGAAAAAGTTTGACGATGTTAAGCTGGAGTACATCTATCAAGAGAAAATAACGGGCACGGGAGCGGCCCTTAAAGAATGCATGGGTTTTCTAGCTGGGGAAGACCATTTTCTCGTTGTTTACGGCGACATAACCCTCACTCCAGAGGTCTTGACCGCGCTTCTAGATTTCTTTAAACAAAGTAGGCTTGACGGCGTGCTGGCTGCTGTTGAAGTTGACGAAACCAAAGCCTACGGCGTGGTTGAAACAAGAGATGGGTTGCTGAATAGGATTGTGGAAAAGGGAAAACTCCCCGGCCCAGTCAACGCTGGAATATACATACTCAGCGGCGACGTCTTCGAAGAGCTGGATAAAACAACACCCTCCGTCAGGGGTGAAATAGAGCTTACAGACGCTCTGAACAGCCTTGTAGCTAAGGGGGCAAGGATAGGCGTGATATTTTTGGAGAAGGGATGGTGGTTTGACATCGGTAGACCTGCTGACTACCTCGCCGCCAACCAAGCCTACATCGGCAAGCTTTTAGGCAAGGGGGTGATGGTTGAACAAAAAGCCTACTTTGGAGACAAGGTTTCGCTAAAAGGCCCTCTCATAATAGGCCAGGAAGTCGTGATCGAAGACAACTGTGTGGTCGAGGGGCCGACAATGATCTGCGAGGGTGTGAAAATCGCTGCCGGCAGCGTTGTTAAAAGCAGCGTGATTTTAGAGGACTGCTACATAGGTCCCGGCTCAAAGCTTCATAACTCGATTTTATGCGAGAAAACAGTGCTTGAGAAAGGGGTTGAGGTGGTTGCAGATGGTTTTCCAGCATACATGAGCATGCCCGCGACGACGGTCAGGGAGAGGCTTAAAGTTGTCTGAGCCTCAAAACGCTCCGCGCCACCATTTTCGCTAAACGCACGGGCTCAGGGTATCGACCTTCGAGAGTAAATTTATCAAGAAGTTTCTTAGCATCCTCGACGTCAATCCCAAAGCATCGTACAAAAAGTTTGTATCCTGTCTTCAGGATAACAGGGAGCCTCTCGCCGTTTCCTCTGTGGACTTCAAGCCTTTGCACCCAGTCAAGGGGAAACCTTTTTTTAAACACCTCATCCAACCCGTCTGACTCCCTGTAGGTTATGCAGATGAGGGGTGTTGAGGTTATTTCGTATAGCTGTCGTAGGTTTACTACGTTGAACCAGCTTATCACACTGCCCCCCAGCAAAATGATGTTTATGTCGTCTCTGTCCAGGGTTTTCCACATCGATATTATCGAGTCAGTTGAGTCCATGCCGCCGACGGTGCAGGTGTTGAGCACCAGCCCGTCGACCAGTAGGTCTGAGCGCATAACTACGCCGGCTAGCATGGCTTTGCTCCCGATTTCCTTCCTGAAGCTTTCAGCTATCCCAAAGCATCTTACGCCCTTCTTACCTATGTTCACTCTCATGGGCAAGGGCTTTCACAACCGCCGTCCACGCTCTCGCTACATTGTCTGGGTCGTAGCCGCCTCCCCCCATGGCTAAGATTTTACCCTCACATTTTTCCTCGGCGATTTTCTTCAGAGACACAGCGGCATGACGATGTGCCTCAGGAGAGTACTGTAGGTTTGTTAGAGGGTCGCCCAAAAGTCCGTCGGCACCGCATTGAAGTAGGAGAAAATCAAACTCAAACTGTCTTAGAAAGTTTTCAACCTCCTCGAATGCTTTGATGAACTCGCCGTCCCCCGAGAAGGGCAGCAGCGGTATGTTTAGCTTTCTACCCTTGGCCCTTCCCTCGCCGGTCTCGTTCCTAAAACCTGTTCCCGGATAAAGTGTTCTCCCATCCTGATGGATGTCGGCGTAAATAACGCGTTCATCGCTGTAAAAGTCGTAGCAGACACCATCGCCGTGATGGGCGTCAATGTCAACGTAGGCTATGTTGTTGACTCGCTCGACCTTCAGCAGGTATTCGATTGCAACGGCTGCGTCGTTGAATATGCAGAAACCACCTGCCCTATCACGTCGGGCGTGATGAAGCCCGCCCATAGGATTGAAGCCGCCTGCAAACTCTCCTCTCAGTATCCTCTTCAAAATGTCCAGAGTTGTTCCAACAACGTATGACGCTGCTTCAAAACAGCCGGGAAAGGCTGGAGTGTCACCGTAGTCCAAATAGCCATAGCCCTGTCTACACTTCTCCTCCACAAACCTCATATACTTCTCGGTGTGGAAAAGAACAATCTCGTCGTAACCGGCTTTGACGGGTTTTACGAACACAGCGTTTTCAACAACCGATTTTTCCCTGCCGAGCAGCTCATAAAACCGTTCAAGCCTGACCTTGTTAAGCGGATGAGGTTCTGGGAAGCTGTACATCATAAGCTCCTCTCCCTTAGCAACAGCAACCCTAGCCATGTTTTTCACAGAACAATACTAGATACATGAATTTATACGTCTTTAGCGTGGTTTGTAGAAGGTTGAGCAAAGTAGTTCTGTTCATGGACCTCGACTACTTTTTCGCACAGGTTGAGGAGGTTGAGAACCCTTCCTACAGAATCAGGCCTCTAGTTGTATGCGTTTATTCTGGAAGAACTGAAGACAGCGGAGTCATCAGCTCAGCCAACTACCTAGCTAGAAAATACGGGGTTAAGGCCGGGATGCCGATAAAAAGGGCAAAACATCTTCTTCCAAGCGACGCGGTCTACCTTCCCGTCAGGCTGGAACACTATGCAGCGGTCTCGAGGCAGGTGATGGCAATGCTTGAAAAGTACACCGACAGAGTGCGTGTTGAAAGCATTGACGAAGCCGTCATAGATATCACAGAAGTTGTAGAGAAGGATTTCAAAAAAGCGGAGGAGCTGGCCATAGAGCTGAAGAAAGAGCTAAGGGACAAAATGGCTTTGAAATGCAGTATAGGTATAGCACCCAACAGAGTGGTTGCTAAGATTGCAGCCGATACAGCCAAGCCAGACGGCTTGAAAACTGTTAGGCCGGAGGAGGTGTTAGATTTTCTCAAGCCGTTGCCAATCTCAGCCCTTCCCGGCATAGGCGTTAAAGCCGAGGCTTTACTGGAGGACATGGGGGTTAAAACAATAGGCGACCTAGCCGCCCAGCCCATAGAAGTCTTGGAAAAGCTTTTCGGCCCCAAGAAGGCCCGCTACATCTATCTTGCATCCCGCGGCGAGTTCGACGAACCCATACAGGAGAAGGGAACCGTGAAGCAGGTGAGCAAGATTATAACTTTAAAGAGGAACACCAAAGACCTAGAGGAAATAGTTTCTGCGCTAGCTCCTGTTGTGAACGTCGTCTTAGCAAGGCTTGAAACATACAGCCTCGAGGCAACGAAAGTTGGGATTGTAGCCATCACAGCCGACCTCAGAACGGTCACTAGGCAAACACAAATAAGGCCCGGAGCACATTTTGAGGAGACAATGAAGGCTGTTAAACAACTTTTCGAAGAACTTTTGCAGGAGGATGGGGGGATGGTCCTTCGAAGGGCTGGTGTGAGGTTTTCAGGACTTAAAAAGCGTCTAGGGCAGAGTAAGCTGTCCAGCTACTTGGAGTGAAAACAAATGGGAATGTTAAGAAACCTTCTCAACCTTTTCGAGCCTGTGAGGTTCTTCAAGTTCGCGGTCGTGGGGGGTGTAGGACTCTTAATCAACACAGCAATGCTTTACTTGCTGACGACGTACGTCTTCGGCGAAAAGCTTTACATGGTTTCAGCGGTCTTCGCTATGGAGGCCGCGATAATAAACAACTTCATGCTCAACGAGTACTGGACGTTCCGTGACAGAGCAGGCAAGAGCGGCTTTTTAAAAAGGATGCTTAAGTTCCACGGCTCGAGGCTTTTGGGCGCGGCCACAAGCCTCTTGACCCTCTACCTTTTGACGGACTTTGCCGGACTATATTACCTAGTATCAAACCTGATAGCGGTTGTTGTGGGAACGGTTGTTAACTATTTGACGAGCAACTTCTGGGTATGGGAATAAGCGACTTATCACTATGCTTATATGATGCACAGGGTCTAATGACATCGAAATGTCACGAACACCGGCAACGAAGAAAGTTGCCATCGCATCAGCCCTAAGCGCCTTAGGCATCGTAATATCCCCAATGATGTTTGAATGGCTGGGGTCGAGAGCCTTTCCCGGACAACACTTCATAAACGTTCTTTCAGGCATCCTGCTCGGCCCCTTCTGGGGTGCTGTGATAGCAACAATCATAGGCACGGTGAGGATTATGCTCGGAACCGGCACGATATTCGCTTATCCTGGAGGCATACCTGGAGCCATACTCGTGGGGCTAGTCTACATGTTGGTTTCTCGTCTCACCACATCTAAAATTAGATACGCCGCAGCACTCGCAGAACCCATCGGAACAGTTTTGATCGGGGGAACGCTAGCCCTCACGGTTGTCGCTCCAGCAGTAGGCCCGACAATCGGGCCGGCGGCGGCGATGTTTCGCAGCGTACAGAATTTTGGTTTCTTCCCCGCGCTGCTCATCCTCTGGGGCGGATGGGCGATAAGCTCCTTGACAGGAGCTTTAGCAGGCTTCCTGTTCCTTGTTGCCGCCGAGAGATACGGGGTTCTTGAACGTCTACTTCCTGCTAGGGCGAAGGTTGGGCAGAAGGCTTGAGTATTGACGTCGAAAGCCTCCTCTCTAAACGGACAATCATCTACGGCGAGGCTGGAACTGGGAAGACACGGCTACTGGCAACCCTGTTGAACAACCTGTCAAAACACCTTAACCCTGCCGAAATAACTGTGATCGACTTGGCACCCCAGAAACTAGGCGACATTGGCGGTTACATAACACAGTACATCGACGTTGGAGTCTTTAGATATTGCAGGCCGTCAAAAGTCTACGCACCGAGGCTGATGGCCTGCAACGCTGATGATGTGCTTAGGTATGTGAGTCATAATGTTGCGGAAGCTCGGAAATGTTTTAAAACGTACGCAGCAAACCCGACGAGGTTGCTGGCTGTCAACGACTTAACCATATTTCTCCATGGAGCCGAGGTTGAAGAGCTAATCGAGTACGTGGGTAAATCAGAGACTTTCGTCGCAACCGCCTACTACGGTCGAAGACTTGCCGAAGACTATGGTACCGGGCTGTCGTCAAAGGAAAAGGAGAGGGTTGAGCGTTTGTTGACGTTGATGGACATTAAAGTTAGGCTTAATTCCAAGCCTCTCTTTTAAAGTCTGTGGCCCTCTGCGTATTTGAAGACCAAGCCGCCAAAAACTTCGGTCCTCTTACCGATACAAGAGCTGTTTACGAGCTCTTCTGCGGAACCTCGACACTCCTCCAAAAGATCTTAAAACATTTGTCGGAAGATCGAGCGGTTTACCTGTTCACAAGAAGGTATCTCGAAGGTGTTGTTCGCGAAAGACATCCCAAATTGTTCGTGAATAGACAGCCTGTGGAGGAGGATTTGATTCTTGTCAACGGATGTCTGGTTCTTGACTCGGAAGCCAGCAGGTATGTTAACCGCTTGAGAAAAGGGGAGGCTTTAATCGTGGACGGCAGGATTGCTGCTGCACGGCTTGACGGAAAAACTCTCCATCCTGAATGGGTTGATAGCCTTGCTGGAGGAGACCCGACACAGCTCATAAACTCGGCATGCCCTACAAAGAAACAAACCCCTCTCAAGCTAATAACCTACCCGTGGGATTTGCTGGAGCTGAGCCCAAAGCTCATCACTGCAGAGGCTTCGGGAAAACGGCTTAAGCGGAGAGGCGTTTCGGGAAAAGTATACTGTAAAAAAGACGTCGAGCTGGAAGAACATGTTCTGATCGACGGCGGCAAAGGCCCAGTTGTCCTTGACGAAAACGTCGTGGTACAGGCTTTCTCAAAAATTGTAGGCCCTGCATACATTGGGCCTGGAACCACGGTTTTCACCCATTCAACAATCTCGGAATGCAGCGTAGGTCCGGTGTGCAGGCTTGGGGGAGAGGTAGAAAGCTCGGTATTCATAGGGTACTCCAACAAGCGGCATTACGGATACCTCGGCCATAGCATAGTAGGTGAATGGGTAAACATGGGTGCTGGGACCACAGTCTCTAACTTGAAAAATACCTACGGAGCAGTCAGGGTGAATGTTTGCGGAAGAAGGGTCGATACTAGGAGCCAGTTTATCGGCTCGTTCTTCGGCGACCACGTCAAAACCAGCATCGGATGCTTGGTTTCAGGCGGGTTAAACATCGGGGTTTCCAGCCATCTCTACAGACATGTATCCGAAGATGTCCCAGCGTTCACCATCCACTCGCCCAACATGAAAAACGAGCTTCTTCTCGAGTCTGCGTTAGCAACGGCTAGGCGGATGATGGCTAGAAGAGGTGTACCCCCTTCCGAGGCCTACGTGAAAATGCTTGAACACCTATTCCACACTACGGCCGGCGAAAGGTCTTCCCATGGTGTCAGACATGGAAAGACCAC
>JAWACZ010000005.1:0-63470 GCA_038896555.1 Candidatus Caldarchaeum sp.
GCTGGATTTAACGCGGAGCACGCCGAGCCGGCTACGGACGCTTTAAGCCCAGTAATAGTCCTCACCACTCGCGGAGCGGGTATTACCGCGGCGGCTGACACCCGTCTTGCCCCCCGCTTATTCGCGCGGCTTTTTACACCGCGCAAAAGCCACCACGAGGGTGGCACTCGGGGTGACCCCGTCACGCGTTAGCGTATTGCGGAGTTTTCGCGCCTGCTGCGCCCCGTAGGGCCTGGACCCTTGTCTCAGAGTCCATCTCCGGGCTCCCCCTCCCAGGGCCCGTACCCGTTATAGGCTTGGTGGGCCGTTACCCCACCAACAACCTGATGGGCCGCAGCCCCATCCCAAGGCATGCGCACAGGCATCCCCATGCACATCTTTCGGCGAGAGGTCGTTCCAGAACCTCTCACCTATGGCGGTTTATGCCCCAGTTTCCCGGGGTTATCCGCCTCCTCGGGGTAGGTTGGCCACGTGTTACTGAGCCGTACGCCAGGCCCGCAGATGGCCGCAGGCCTAGACTTGCATGGCTTAGTCTCACCCCGATAGCAGTGAGGTCCGGCAGGATCAACCGGAGTCATGCCTGGGTCGTACGGTGCGGAGGAGTTTGCGAGGGCTTGGCCCGTGATTAGACCTGAGCTCATCCATGCTCGAGGTCCTCATCTTATACCCCTGGTTGGAGGCCGTTCCCTCATCCCGTTGGGAGCGTCACTCCCTTGGGTCTGGGTCGGAGCCGCCGTCTTGACCGGGGCAGATAATAATGTGTCACTGCTACTTTTAAACATATCGCCGCTCCTTTTGTATGCAGGAGTCTTGATCAAACCGTGCTCGGGCCAGAGGATCTGGGAAAGTTTATGCAGACAAGGGGGATTATAGGTGAGTTCATACGGCTCAGGCCTAACGAGGCTATGACTTCTGCTTCGGCTGCCGCCGCTGTCAAAGTGGAATTGCAAAGAACATCGTGCTTGTCGGCGAGAACAAATACATCCTAATCATCTCAGGCGATAAAAAAGTCTACCTAGGAAAGTTCTCGAGAGTGGTGAATGACGATGTGAGGCTCGCTAAACCGGAAGAGGTGTTGAGATTTACCGGCTACCCAGTAGGGAGCGTGCCGCCTATCGGACATGTTGACGGAGTGAAAATCTTCATCGACTCTTCAGTCAAACGTCATGGGCTCGTCTACACTTCGGGAGGAGCGGACAATATGTGTTGAGGATAAGGGTTGACGTGCTGCAACCCGCTTCCGCTGCCGAAGTCGTTGATGTTGCAAAATGACACGCGTGTTCGAACGAAACAACTTTATTCAAGCTGTTCATATAACGTGACATGGTGAAGCTGTCGAAGACGCGGTTCTGGGACGTGTTCTCGACTTTCGCCTATTTCCTAGTGTTCTTGGCGATGATGATTGCGGTTGTTGGCCTGGCGCTGTTTGTGATGATGCAGCCTCAGCTTTTAGGCATCGCGTGACATGTTTAAATAAAGCTCAGCAGTTGTTGAGGTGGCGCCGGTCATAGGATGGGGGAAACGCCCGGTCTCAGCCGAACCCGGAAGCTAAGCCCCATCCGCACGGCATTAGTGAGGTGGGAGACCCCTCGCGAAAGCCGTGTGCCGGCGTCCAAATTATGGTTTTAGAAGCATGGCCTCAGTAGCTTTTATAATGACGTAGACCCGGTCTCCGCGCTTCACGTTTAAACGTTTCAGGCTTTCGGTTGTGACTACCGATTTTATTTCCTGTTGGCTGTCCAGACTTACGCGGACCATGCTGATAAGGCCGCTTTCAACAACCTCTTCGACATATCCACTCAGCATGTTTTTTGCGCTAAGCCTCGACTCTATTAAGGACTTGATAAAGCCTGGCTTTGTGCTTGACATTACAGTGTAGTATGACTCGAGCAGTTTGATCCCTATTTCAGTCAACTCGGTTTTCCCACCGTGTTTTCCACCCTTGACCGATTTAACCGGCTTACCGCCGCATTCTCTCTCGATTTCCTTAAGCCAGTTTAACCCGGTCCTATAGCTTATGCCCGCATGACTGCATGCAGAGCTTATGCTATAGTTTCTCCTAATTTCGTCGAGGAATTCTAGACGAGAGGGCGGAATCCGGATTTTTCTGCCGTTAAGCTCTATGACAAACATATCGATATGTATCGTTATGTAAAATCCGACTAATATATTTAAAGCAGCCCATTATAATGGGTTATCCATGGGAAAAATTAGCAGATCGACCGCCTTGGCGGCAACGCTAATCCTGTCTTTAGGGTTGTTCATCGTGATGGCGATTGCTTTGCTTACAGAGCCGCCGGCCGCTGTTGTCTACTCTGCCCCTACCCTACGCGGTGTTTCGGATGAACTCGTCAAGATAGCTGGAATGCCGCTGGATGTTCAGGTTCATGGCAGCGTTTTCGCCGCAAACCTCATTAAATCAGGTAAAGTCCCAGACCTATTCCTGTCGGTCGATAGCGAGCTGAAAGAGGGGTTGAACTACAAGACCATTAAGCTGATAGGCGTCTACCGATTGGTTTTAGTCTGCGCAAAGAACTTTCAGGGACTCGACGCCTTGAAAACTGTAAGAATAGGTATCGCTGACCCAAATCAAGCACCCATAGGATACAGGGCCCTCGCCGCGATGTATCTCATCTCAGAAAGAGAAGGCCTTGGGATCCTTCAAGAGTTGGAGTCGAAGCTAAATGTCAAATTTGTTTCCGACGATAATTCGGTCAGAATAGTTGCTTCAGAAATATCTCCCTCGGGAAGGTTCTTTATGAGGCCTAACTTAGATGTCGTAGGTTCGCTTTTAGAGTCAGGGGCGGTTGACTGTATTTTCGCCCATATCCCGTTCGTTATAGCACGCAATCTCTTCAAGGACTATAACGTGATAGAGCTACCAGAATACACAAGGTTCGACACAAACCCGCCAATAGACATGTCTGTTCAGCTGAAAAGCGGCCTAGTTAAAATAATCAGGTTTGAAGCTGTTGCTCTGTCGTTTTCTGAGAAGGGAGATAAATTGATTCAGTTGATCGACAGGATAGACGTTAGCAAATATGGTATCGCGCGAGGTTGAGGCTTATGAAGACTTCGGTCCTGAAAACCGCTGTGGTTATAGCCGCCTTCTCCTACCCCTTGATATTACTAACACCTGGTTTTCTGTATCCGGGGTTGTATTTAGCCCCAGACCCGATAACCCCCCTCGTTAATACAGTTGTTTTTTCATCGATCGCGACGGTCATGGCTTTTCCAGCGGCCTTAATTGTTGCTTTTTACGCCAGTAAACGTGGACTGGCCTGGATAACACCCCTCCTCACATTCTCGACAGCAATCCCCCACACAGCCCTAGGCCTGCTACTGCTACCCTTGTTCACGCGACTCGGGTTTATCGACACAGCTCCCGCAATAATCATCTCAATGATTGTAGTATCGCTGCCAATAGGAATAGGTGTTCTAACATCTACCTTCTCATCTGTTCAAAGATCGCTTGACGACTTTTTACAGCCACTCGGTTTAAGCGATCCGCAAATAATTTGGATGCATTTGCGGGCCATCCCGTCAGGCATCGTGGTATCTAGCTTGCTGATGTGGTTGAGAAACTTTTCCGAGCTGGGTGTTTTTCTGATAGTGGCGAACAGGCCTCAAACGGTGGGAATTTACTTGTTCTCAATCTTCAACCAAGGTGGGGCTGCTGCATCCATTCTCTACGCCATACTGTTTGGATTGATAGGGCTCGCCTTCAGTTTTCTGCTCTATCTGGTGTCGCGTGGGACGCGGGTTGATTAACTATGCTTAAGTTAATGGATCTCGAGGTAAGAAGAAGAAATTTTACGGTGTCGGTTGACCGTCTTGAGTTGGATGGGAGTTCTGTTTTATTGGGCCGAAACGGTTCAGGTAAATCAACTCTGCTTAGATGTATTGCGGGGTTCATCAAACCATCCAAAGGCAAGATAATCATAGATGGCGTGGACGTGACCGATACGCCACCAGCCATGAGGGTAATAGGATACATGCCTCAAGAACAGGTGAAACTGCCTTTAAAACCATCTAAAGCACTGGAGTATTTTGCTAAAAAATTTAACGTAGACCCATCAACTATCTTGAAGGAGTCTGGGCTGGATTATATTTTAGAAAAAGAAGCGTTGTCTGTTGGAGAGAGTCAGATCATGAACGTGGCGATAATTTTGATGAGACGCCCTAAGTTGCTCCTCCTCGACGAGCCTACTTCGAACTTTGACTTCATCAACAAAATTGCTTTCTGCAGATTCCTAAAGAAGCTATCCATTCCGATGGTTTATGTCACTCACGACCCGTTAGAAGCATCATTGATAGCTGACAGGATCTACCTCATGGAAAACGGGCTTGTAAAAAAGTCATACACAAACCTACTTAAGGAGAAGGCAGAGAAGATGCTGGAGGAATTTAACCTTTACAGATTGTTAGATTCGGTGGCTGATTTCCCTTTTCAAAGGGTGTAGAAATAGACTTAAGTAGGTTTTTAGCGTATCGTCTCCGGGGGGTGTAGCCGAGCAAGGCCAAGGCGTCGGGCTCCAGATCACGTCCAGCTGGTCATGAGGCGCTACCCGAAGACCGTGGGTTCAAGTCCCACCACCCCCAAGCTCGTTTGAACCTGCTCCGAGATGTTCACCACATATCATACCAAACTTTTAAATCCTCTGGCTACCTTTTCAAAAACTGACATAATCATGGTAGAGGTTGACGAAGGCATGAAGCGTGCGTTGATGAACACGATAGCCGGCGAGGTCATATTTTCCAGCCGGCCTGGTGACGTGTTGAAAAAATGGAGGCTTTTGTTTGAGGAAAGTCAGAAAAACCTTGCTGAGGCAATGGGGGTGGCTTCTTCGGTGCTGAGCGACTATGAGAAAAGCAGGCGAAAGTCTCCAGGAACAGAGTTCATCAAAAAATACGTTACCGCATTGATTTCTTTAGACGAAGCCAAGGGAGGGCAACATATCAAGAAGTTCGCCGGGGCTGTGAAGGATTTATCAGGCGTAGTGCTGGGGATGGCTGAGTATACCTCGCCCAAAACACTTGCGCAGGTCGCCAAAGCTCTCAAAGGTGTATGGCTTGCTGGGCAGAGCATGATGGATTCTTTTGTTTACGGATACACTGTCATCGACAGCCTCCAAGCTATTCGAAGGCTTGAATCCCATGATTTCCTCCGGCTTTTCGGAGGCAACTCTGTCAGGGTTGTTGTTTTCACTAATGTTTCGAGGGGGCGTTCGCCCATAATAGCCGCTAAAATCTTTCCAATAAGACCTAGGATGATAGCGATACATGGGCCTAAATCCGCTGAGGAAGTAGACAGGTTTGCAGTTGAGCTGGCTGCCGCAGAGGGCATACCTTATGTGCTGTCTCTGCATGAAAACGTGGAAACAATTCTAAACGCTCTTAACTCGCTGTAGGCGCGGCCGTTCTTCTCACAAGCTTTGCGTTGAGTATTCCATTGACATACCTTAATTCACGTAAAATCGCTTCAAAAGGGAGTTTCACCGTCCTTTTGAACCCCATCCCGCCGGTGAGAATAAGCTTTCTCCCCAACAGCTCAACCCTCACCTTGCTCTCTGGCCCCGGAACCTGAGCAGTCAAATCCACAACGTCCCCCTCATGCCTTATCTCCAGCAGGAAGTCATCCCATGATGTGGAGCTAAAACTTTGGCGGAGCGCTTTGAACCAGTAGAATGCAAGACCAACCGCTATGCCGCCGAGAATTAGGCCGAGAAGACCGGCCTGAAGCCTGAGTAGAAAAGACAGTAAGGAGACCACAACCAATGCAAGTAGGAGGTACCCGAAGAGACGCTGACCTCCCGCTTGCGCCTTGCTGCTCAACTGCCCACCACCACCTGCACGTATCTGAGGACCGTCACGCCTGACTGCGGATATATAGCGCCCAAATATAAGCTATCCCCAGAAACCCAGTGTACAATAATCGCGCCGTATGCCCTCCAAGACTCTATAAACTGCTGGAATAGCTGTTTAACTTTTTCGAAATCCTGTTCGGTTGTGTAGTTTAGGCTGGAATGTCTGTAGACTATGTTTGCATTTATCCGCTCCGCTTCCTCCGCGTCAAGACCCATCTCGGCAAGGAGCGTTTTCACCTTTTTCATCCTCTCCTCACGTGTGAGGACGGGTGTGGGAGGACGTGCTTGCTCGCCTGCAAGCTTGAGGAGATAGTTTTCGAAAGCCTTCTCAACCGTGTTGCCGAGCCCAACATAGTAGAGGCCTGTAAACGCAGCGCCAACCACAGCAATCGTACCTATCTGGGTCACAACACCTTCTCCTTCTCTCGCAGTGTAGACGGGAATGATGTAGATGGGGTGTTCGCCCACCTCATAAAATATTGTCTCTCCTATACGTGGTGACGCAAGCAGCGTGCTCAGTGTTCTGAAGTCGGGGTCGCGTTGAAGGGCTTGGAGAGCGGCGGAAGGTCCTAGAAGCTTGGTAGGAGAATCCAAGGGAACCTTGTAAAAGTACATCTCGCCTGTGTGTGGATAATCGTTGCGGACAACCGCGTATCCTGCTAGGTTTAACCCTCTTGCCCCCTTAAGCTCGAGCGAGAGAATGCCTATGAACTCGAGGCTGTCGGAGTTCGGAAGTCTTGCGATCACAAAGTAAACATCCACACCCTGAGGTATCTCATAAAACTCTCTGGCTTGTATGAATGTTGCAGGATCTTGAACATGGTATATAGAGAACTGACGCACCTGGTATTCGAAAAGCTCTGCCGGGTATCTTATCTGCTTTGTCAACCACTGTGGAATTTCCCGTGACACATATTGGGAATAAACGTTTTCAAACAAGTTTGTGAAAAAGTCTTTCCCAAGGATTATCAGTTTGACTGAACCGTCGTAAACATCGACCAGCGTTAAACCTACAAACCTTACGAAGCTGTTTCCCCTTGACCAGGGGGTTTTATCCGTTGGAAGAGAAACAATCAAAGGCATCATCCAATATGTTTTAACACCGTCTGTTACTGGAAACATGTCAACATACTCTTGTCTGAAAACATAGCTGAAGTAGGGAAAAAGCAAAGCCACTCTTTCGTGTACATCCCTGTAACGCAGCAAAGTGATTGTCCTGTCGGGATAGCTCAGGAAGAAAGTTACGTCGTAAAACCAGCTGAACGGAGGACTTACCCTGACCCCACCTTCACCTCTATAGACAGAACCCCCTATCTCATCTGGAATTTCTTTTCCTTCAACTATTGCTGCCCAAGTTGCTGAGAAAAGACTTCGGGCGCCTCCTTCGCCGTAGTAAATTCTTCTTTCGCTGAAGAACCTGGAGCTGTCGACCACCTCGCCTTGATATGCGTCTAGCATTAGAAAGCCCTGGGGTATGTGTGTGTATACAAGATGCTCGTTGTACCATCGGTCCGCCGGCGTTACCGTCGGCGGTAGAACCGGCTTCATCGAAGCGCTCCAGTATAGGCTTCCGTTAAAACGGAGTATGTCCGAATCCTCGAAATCGATGTAGGGTATCAGACCTATCTCCGGCCTTAGTTTTGCGAAGGCTGCATCCCAGTCCCACAGCCTTGTACGGCTTAGAATCTCCTTGTTCGAGTTTATGATCGTGCCGACGTCAGAAGCTTTTACATCCATCTTGCTGAAGTTGTATTGAAACACCTTGATGTTCAAGTCGACGAGATACCTGTTTACCTGTATCTCCTGTGTAACATAAGGCCCTCTGTACTCTATTTTCTGGCCGTCGGCGATGGTGTTCTGCATAGTTACAACTGACGCTGTTGCAAGAGCCAGTATTACCAACAAACCCGTCCTCAGGTAAATGCTGTTGAGAAACCTTCTCCCGGTTAGGTCAAGGTAACCGTACAAGGCCAGTATGGCTGCTGCTGCGAAACACGCGACGATCAGAACCTTTGAGTTGTAGTCTATGTATGTGCTGAAGAAGAGGTTGAAGCCGGTCCAGGCCAGGCCTAGGCTTGCGAGAAACTCTAGAGTTGATACCTTCACAGTTATTGTTCCAGTTTCACCGAATGAAACTAAAGCCTTTGTAAAGACTTTAACGATGTTGGTCAAACCCACTAGGAGCAACAGCCTTACGCCCAAAGCGCTGAAAACAGGTGGGAGTAAAAGTATCAAAGCAGGCGATGCCTGTATTACCGCAGCGGCGCCGCTTGTATCGCCCGGTCTGAAATTTGTAAACGGCAGCAACAGTATCTTAGGTACTTCGTTGAGGCCTGATTCCCAGCCGTTTAGTAAAGCTAGGAAAGACATGCCGAACACGCTGTTGGAAAAGATGAAAATTCCCAACAGCAGTTTAGTAACCTGCCAAGCTGTAAAGGTCTGTACTGACAGCCGAAACCTCTCGAAATCCAGTATCCGAGGTGAAAAACCGCCGCGCAGCATGACTAACATGGTTCGCAAGGCCCAGATTGTTACAGACTTTCTTGAGCGAAAGTCAAGCCTGAACAACGCCACGAACGAAAGCACAGTCCCCCCTACTATGGAGAAGTAAAACGGAAGGATGAAAAGATCCCCAAACTCTAGGACGTTCAAGTATACGTTAAGGAATGAACTGCCGGCTAAGGCAACGAACAAGAAAACGACAATGAGGATTACTGCAGCCGTGGTGGTGCTCCTACGAGAAACCAATCCCAATTCCTTGTCATAATCCAAACGGGACGTATTATACGTTATCACAAATTGTTTTTTAGAAAGCATTCACAACAAGGTCGGTAAGTCATGGAGAAGCATCTATCAGGTGGCGGTCTCCTTCTTCTAGCTCTGAAGAAAGCTGGGGTAGACTATTTCTTTATCAACTCTGGAACAGAGTACGCTGCTCTTCTCATCGACTATCAACAGATGAAGCGGTCTGACAGGCCGGAAATGGTTGTATCGCTTCATGAGTCAACGGCTGTATCCGCGGCCTGCGGATATGGGTTGAAGAGCGACAAGCCATGCGCAGTCCTTGTTCACACCGTTCCAGGTGTGACAAACTCTCTTTCAAACTTGCTGAACGCCTTCTCCGCCAGAATTCCCCTGATTTTGGTCTCGGGTGTTACTCCTTTCTCGAACCAAGGCTACGCAGGCTCCAAAAACATACGTGTCCACTGGGGCCAAGATGTGAGAAACATCCAAGAGATCGTCCGACAGTTTGTTAAATGGGATTATTTAATCAAGTCTGTTGATGAGATACCATCAGCAGTAGCCAGAGCCTTGGAAATTTCTATAATGTCGCCAGAGGGCCCTGTTTACATAGGCATATATAGGGAGTGGCTTATGATGAAGGCTGGCGAGCAATTCAAAGCACCTAAGCCAACTCCAGTTTCCAAACCTGCACCAGACCCCTCCTCAGTGAAACAGGTTGTGGAGAAACTGCTGGAGGCTGAGTATCCTGTTGTTTTGACGCGGTCGGCTGGACGGTGGGTGGAAAATGTGGAGTTGTTGGTTAGGCTGGCTGAGCTTGTTGGATGCAGAGTCAGCCTGCCAGTAGGCGATTACGTGAACTTTCCAACCACCAATCCATTCTCTGCCCAGTTCAAGCTTTCTGATGCTGACTTTATCTTAGCTGTTGAGAACGATGTTCCATGGATTCCGTCGGGAGAATCACCTCGAGATGATGCGTACAAAATCTACGTGAGCACAGACCCTTTGATGACAAATTACGGCGTATGGGGTTTCAGCTTCGACAAAGCCATACAAAGCCACAGCAAGCTCTTCCTCGAAGCGGTTGTTAAAGAGCTGGAGAAGTCCAAACAATATCTGAAGAAAGATGTTGTAGAGGAGAGGAGGGCGAAAGCTTTTGAGGACTGGACCAGTGAAAAAAAGGCTAGGGATAGGGAGGTTGAATCGGATTTCAGGTACGGTATTTTAACGAAGAGGCTTGCGTCACACATTCTCGGACAAGTGGTTTCAAAGAATACAGTCATAGTTAACGAGTATTCTTTAAGGCCTGAGTACCTTGTTTTTGAGAGCGCCGGGACTTATTTTGGCGAGCCTCCCGCTGGTGCGTTGGGATGGGGTCTTGGGGCTGCGCTGGGCATTAAGCTGGCTGAGCCGGACAGGGATGTGGTGGTTGTAGTTGGAGACGGTAGCTACGTCTTCAACAACCCAGTTTCAGCACATTGTATGAGCTTGTGGTACAGCCTGCCGATTCTCGTTGTTATTTTAAACGATGGACGTTGGGGTGATGTTAAACGGAGCATTCTAGACTCAGGATTATACTCATCTTTCGAGGATGTTAACAAGCTAGAGGGTGTGGATTTCCCTATGGCGATAGATTTCTACGGCCTTGCCCAAGGCTTAGGCTTAGAGGGATACAATGTTGATGAAGTATCCATGTTGAAAGGAGTTCTATCAAAAGCCTTTGCCACCGTGAAATCAGGAAAGCCAGCCGTTGTAGACGTCAAAATATCTAGTAGAGCAAGCCTCGTCTAAGACCTAGGTAAACAGCGGACAATAATGAAGGAATTACTGCGCACGCAGAGACAACGTTGGCCAGAGAAATAGTTAGACGGGGTTGTTCAGCAACATCACGCAGGTACTCACGTAATCAGTTAACCATTTTTCCGAAGGGGTTGATTCTCCTGCCAAAGCTTTCCAACCATTGACAAATGTCGGGCTTTCAAAAGTTGGGATTAAACCATTGTTCGACGGGAAAACTATGAAGAAAAGTAGAGAAAAAGCTACGGCAGCTCCGGCGTACTTATTACACGCTGCAACCCTGGATATCGTGTAGGCTGCTAAGACATCGGGGGAACCGCTTGAACCAAAAACCTATACTCCGAGTGAACACAAACACGTATGGGATTGTCACGGCAGCACATACAATCGCAGGTCTGGCTTGAGTTACTCCGTTTTTTACGGTTAACAGGCAGCCTGCGGCGGACAGTAGAACTAGCGGTAGGGTAAGCAGTTCTACCGAGGCAGAAGACCACGCCACGATTCTTTGAACAGTGTTTAAACCCTGTTTGGTGATATCGTCCCGCACCATGATTGAGTGAGACACCGGACGTGACAAAACCCCTTTACCCGCTATCTGAAACTCATCACCCAGCCTGACGTTGTCGATGAAGAATGGATAAAGCAAAACAACACAGACAACTATGCCGAGGAATATATCGAGACTCCTTTCCTCGATGCTGGGCTTTACAGACAGTAAATTCTTCTGTTCAAAGACCTTGTAAACGGCCAGGACAGCGAAAAGAAACGACAAAACTAGGAAAGGTACAAAGGTTCTATCAAGGATGACGGGGGTGATGATGTCGGAGAGTCTTTGCAAAAAGACTTCTTGAGACATGGAAAGCGCTAAGTACGCTGTAGCCGCAAAAACGGTTAATACGAGGAGCTTAACCTACTTCGGGGTCCTAGCCACCCAAACCATGGAAAGCATCAAACAAGGTATTAGCAGCATGTTCTGGTCTCTTGCCACTATGGACGCGGCGAGAAGACTGCCAGCAACCCACATGTACGGCCCAAACCTCAGGCCCATGCTGAAACAGAGGATGGTTAGAAAGGCGAGGACGGAGCCGAACGCGTAGTCAAAATGTATGAAGTTGTGAGGACAAAATAATCGAGGAAAACCATTATCAACGAGGTGAGCAGGCAGGCTGAAACGCTTCTGAATATCTTCGTCGTCAGCAGATAAATGGCTGCGACACCTAAGCTTGTCATCAACGGTGAAACAAGCCTAGCCCATTCCACAGGCGCTCCTGTCAGGTAAACCGCTGTCAAAAGCCACCAGAAAAGCGGCGGCCTCTCCTCGGCGAAAGGGCCCCACACCTTCGAGGGCTCTATGCGGCCGCTTGAGACGAGGGCGTTATTTATGTAGGCTTTGTCATCCCAGAAGGGGGCTTCATTAACCAATGCTGGCGGAAGGTATGTGAGGAGGGCGGCGGCGAAAACAAAAAATATTCATGACGTTCTTTAGATATCTGAATTGCTTTTTTCACCATGATTGCTTCATGGATATTTACCGCAGTTGTAGCAGTACCAGCGCTGGTATTGTTCAATCCACGTTAATTCCCTGCCGCATGTCGGGCACGCCGCCTTTTCCTTCCGGCCGAAAGGCAACCTCGAAGTCACTGACGAGAAAATGCCTGGTCGCGGCTGTTGAGCCGTGGGCTGAGCAGCTGGAGGAACGTAGGTGGTGGCAGCTGGCGCCTCAGGCTGTTTAAGCTCAATCTTCTCTTTTAGAATAATGATATCGCCTGCAGCGGCAACCATGCTCCAGGGAATCCTCTCAGGAACGTTATACCTCGACATGACCTGAAGCGATATTTCACCTCCCCCTATTGCGAGCTCGATGTCTGAGACCGTTCCTACGAGCGAGCCGTCTGGGTTGTAAACCTGCATGCCGATTAACTTGCCGCGGGGTACTGAAGACAAACCAGTTCACCATACGTTTTTGTCAGTTGGATATATGCGTTTCTCCGATGCCGTTAACGTTCAGCGGTAACCGCGGATTGTCTACCTTTTGGATGTTGCTTCCTTGATGGCTTTGTAGATTTTTTCAGGCTTCAACGGCGTGACCAGATGGGTTATTCCAAGATGTTTGAGTGCGTCTATAACTGCGTTGGCCACGGCTGGCGTTGCCGCTATGGTTCCCGTTTCACCTATGCCTTTCACACCCAAGGGATTGTGTGGCGATGGAGTGACAGTTGCGTCGGTGCGGATTTGCGGTGACTCGCAGGCTGTTGGAACAAGGTATTCGGTTAGGTCGCCTGTGAGAAGGTTTCCCCGCTCGTCGTAAACAGCTTCCTCGTACAGTGCTTGTGCCAGTCCCTGAATTATTCCGCCGTGGACTTGGCCCTCCACTATCATCGGGTTTATTCGCCTGCCGCAGTCGTCTACCGCCGTGTAATCCAGTATCTTGACCGCGCCTGTCTCTGGGTCGACTTCAACGGTGCAGACATGTGTTCCAAATGGGAATGTGAAATTGGGCGGGTCGTAGAAGACGGTGGCCTCGAGCCCTGGCTCCAATCCCGCTGGCAGTTCGTTGGAGCCTGCTGCGTAGCTGGCGTAAGCCACTTCCCCGAGAGCCTTGCTCTTCTCAGGCATACCCTTTACGTAGAACCTTCCACCGCTGTACTCTATGTCTTTCTCACCTGCTTCAAGCAGGTGAGCCGCTATCTTGAACGCTTTTTCCAAGATTTTACCGCAGGCGATGGCTATGGATGCGCCTGCGACAGGCGTCGTCCTGCTTCCGTATGTTCCCATACCGAAAGGCGTCATGGCCGTGTCGCCGTGCAGTATTTCGACGTCGTCTATGGGTATCTGCAGCCGGTCGGCCACGATCTGTGCGAAGGTTGTCTCTTCGCCTTGCCCGTGTGGGTGACCTCCTATGTAAACCGAAACCTTGCCGGTGGGATGAACTCTGACGACCGTGCTCTCCCACAGTCCAAGCCCGAAGCCCGTCGCTCGAGCTACCGCTGAAGGGCCCATTCCACAGATCTCGACGTAAGAGGATATGCCTATGCCAACCAGCCTACCCTCACTCCTTTGGTCTTGCTGGCTCTTCCGCTTGTTCCAATAATCGGCGAGCTCCAGCGCCCGGTCGAAGGCTTTTTCATAGTCGCCGCTGTCGTAAGTAATTCCAATGGGCTTGGCGCTGTACGGGAACTCGTCTCGGCCTATGAAGTTTAGCCTCCTGATCTCCGCCGGGTCCTTCCCCACCCTCGACGCAACGATGTCCACGACTCTCTCGAGAAGATATGTTGCCTCAGGCCTTCCCGCACCCCTGTAGGCGTCGACGGGGGCGGTGTTTGTCAACGCACCCACAACCTCCACTTCTATCGCCGGAATCCTGTATGGCCCGCTGAGCATCGGGTCGAAAAGGATTGTCGGGATTCCGGGGGAGGCTGTAGAGAGGTAGGCACCCATGTTGGCGTACACCTTAGCCCTAAGCCCTAACAATCTGCCTTGTCTGTCTGCTGCTACGTCAACATACTGAATGTGGACGCGGCCGTGTATGGTTGCCTTGAAGTTTTCGCTCCTAGTCTCCCACCATTTAACAGGCCGTTTCAACGTCTTGGCAAGATGAAGTAGCACCGCCTCCGGCCCGTAGCAGTGTATCTTGGAGCCGAA
The DNA here is from genome assembly GCA_038896555.1 of Candidatus Caldarchaeum sp. Lineage (GTDB taxonomy): Archaea > Thermoproteota > Nitrososphaeria_A > Caldarchaeales > Caldarchaeaceae > Caldarchaeum. The sequence goes on from JAWACZ010000005.1 coordinate 14,049, forward strand.
TCCTCCTCCCACGTCAAGCGATATAACCCTGAGCTTGTGTTCTGGATGACCAGTCATCGCGGATAGCAAAAGCCGGTGGACGTGAGGGTTCTGCGACGTGATATATACGGTGGCCTCATCTGTGACAGGGTTATAGTCCGCGAGAACCGCTCTCGTCTCCATGGGGGTTGGCTGGAGTCTGTTGTTTATGATCCGCTGGCTGACCACGATGTCCGCTTTCGAGAAGGCGTTCTCGACCTCGCCTCCCGAAGCCTTCCACGTGAAGACCTTGTTGTATGGGATGTCGTCGTAGAGCTGGGGAGCGTTCTGTTTCACAGCCTCTTCAGGGTTTACGACGCAGGGTAAAACATCATATTCAACGTTGACAAGATGTGCGGCATCTTGCGCTGCCTCATACGACTCGGCGACAACAACTGCGACAGGGTCTCCCACATATCTAACCTTGTCAACAGCTAGAGACATGTATCTTGAAATATTAAGGTCAGAGCCTGGAATCTGCCAAGCGCACGGGATTGGTGCGACCCTGTCCTTTATGACAGCTCCGCTGACTACGTCCAGCACACCCTCGAGCTGGCGGGCCTTCGACACGTCAACAATCTTTATCTTCGCGTGAGCGTAGGGGCTTCGGATAAAATAGGCGTAAACCATGCCTGGAAGTTTCAGATTTGCCGTAAACCTTCCCCTGCCAGTTAAAAACCGCGGGTCCTCTCTGCGATTTATACTGGCTCCGAATAACTTGGCTACGGCTATTGCTGAAGGAGTTTATCAAAATTATATAAACTTTAAAGACTTAAAACCGAAACCTCACAACAGAAGGGAAACCCCGTAAACGGTTGCGAAAGATGTCAGGGGCACGGTGATGTTGTCGTCAACTTTCCCGAACTCAAACTTTTCCACTACAGATGCAACAGCCCCTGAAACAGCTCCCGCAACATCAAGCATCGCAAAGCCCGTCGGCACACAGAATAAAGCCATGGCCAAGTTTCCCCACCATGACTTCGTTCTCCTACGATATAGTGCGTTCCTCACCAGACCTGTTACGCCGTCTCCAACGCTCATGAAGAGAATCGGAAGGATGGCCAATTTCAGGTTTCCGAGAACAAACCCCAGCGCCATGATAAGCCCCCACATGAATATGAAATGAACCTCGAACATGTTCTCCTCGACTTGGTACCAGTAATAGAGTTTACCACGTTTGTGGGGTATGTAGTTGCCCACAGCTAGGACCGAGACCATGACAGCTATAAGCAGGAGGTTGTTGAGCAGATATGGTATTAAAACCGCCACAAGACCTCCAGCCAGTATATGTATGAGTTTTCTGTTGTAGTAAACAGCTACATGGTGTTCCACACCTCTAGCCACCATTTTTTCGTAAATTTTCCTAGCCAGATAAAGGCTCACAAACAAAACCCATGCAAACAACCCAATCGTTGCCACCACCTCGTTGACCGTAAGCACAGGCTCCAACATTAATGAGGCCATCTATTTCTCAGATTTAAGAATTTTAAACCACATAAACAAATATTCGACGAATCTCCGTCTAAAAATCATGGAGATAAGGAGGGCGCAAAAATATCTCGACGAGGTTTACGGTGACAGGGATAGAATGCGAGGCATAGACAAAACCCTTGCATGGCTTTTTTCCGAGGTTGGAGAGTTGTCGGAGGCGGTTGTGCAGAAACTCGGCCGTGACAGGATGCGGGAGGAAGCGGCCGACGTTCTAGCTTGGCTACTCAGCCTCTGCAACGTGGCAGCCATAGATTTGGAGGAGGCTTTTCTACGTAAATATGGGGCTGGATGTCCACGCTGCGGCTCAAAGCCATGCGTTTGCCCGTTGGCTTAACCCTTCCTCTGCCGTATCTCGTCCTCGATTTCCTCGAGGGTCTTGCCTGTCACGTCTATTCCAAGCTGACGAGCTCTCTCCAAAACCTCCTCCCGCTTGGAGGCTTTCTCGAACTCTCTTTTCGCCTCGCCCAAAGACCGCGCCAGCTTCGGAAGCTTGCTCGGAAGAATGTATATGGCTATCAAGATGATGGCCGCGATGATTGCTACCTCGGTCAACGAGAGAGCCATGGCGAAATAACTGCAGAGTAAGACTTAAACGTTTAGCTGAACATCTCTTCCAGCAGGGCCGGTGGTCTAGCCTGGTAGGACGCCGCTCTCACACAGCGGAGGTCGAGAGTTCGAATCTCTCCCGGCCCACGATTTGCAGGTAAATGTTTAACGGGCCCGGTGGGACTTGAACCCACGACCTACGGCTTAGGAGGCCGCCGAACCAGGAAATACACTTATGGTGTATTTCTCTCTATCCATGCTGAGCCACGGGCCCACAGATTCATGACAGCCTGACTACATAAACTTAAAGGCACCCGCCGCCCTATAGGACTCTGTTAACTTAAGGCCTTTGGCCTAGGGATGCGGTTGTTTTCTCATGTTGTTGAGGATGAGGACCCCTTTTCCAGCAGTCCTCTACGGGCTTTACCTCGTAGCCCTAGGCTTGAGCTTTAGATGCGTTTCTAGGGCTGTTAAGCCTTTCGTCGGCAGGAGTCATGTGGCTAAGTGGGTTCAGAGGCTCCCAGGGTTCAGGAGGGTGTTCAGGGCCAGTGCAGGGTATCCCTATCCCTTGCGGATGAGGCTGCTGCCATGGAAGGCTTCTTGGCATGGGTCTGGGTTGCCTACGAGCCTTACAGCAAAAGAACCCTAGCATTCTGACTTTCATGGAATAGGAACGGCGTACAGATGCTCAAGTACAGGACGGAAAGCTTCGACGATTACTTCCCATGCAGGAAGAAAGCACGCATTCTAGAGCATGTCTGGAGATGGCTAAACCCCATACACATCCCCACCCAGCCAGAGACGCCACATCTGACGAACAGCATAAAACAGGTGATGAAGATGGCTTAAGTTAACAGAGCCGATGTTAAGTATTTAAATACTTAAAGCCCCTTATTATCAAAGGAGTAACACTTATGACTTCGCAAGCCATTCACACAAAGGACCAATCTAAAAAAGTCAAGACACTGTTATCAAAGACTCCCGAACTTAGCGTCAAAGAGCTAGCAAGGGCTTCTCAGGTAAACAGACAGTTTATGGCTGGATTTTTAACGGCTCTGGAAGAAAGAGGCGATGTATATTCAAGAAAAGTTGGGCCGGCTAGGATTTATTTTAATAGCGAGGTGAAAAGTGGTGAGTGAGAAGCCCAGTTTCAGCGAACTTGTAAAAGCTAAGGATACAGAACCTTTAATCCGTGGCTTCTTTTTTACATGTACAGATAAGAGTGAGGAAGAGTGTTTCAAGAGGCGACTGATGGGCACAACCAAAGTCTATGGTCCAGTAGTAATAAGAATCAGAAAAGGTGACCTTCTATTTCTAATTAATTTAAGTTCTAATGTATTGTATGGGATTTTTAAAGCAGTTTCGGATGGAGGTTTTAATTTACAGCCAGAAGCATGGAAAGGGAGATACCCTTACCAAGTAAGATTTGAAATTCTTGGAGAAATTATGAAGATAAATGATGCAAAAAAAATTCAACAAAGATTTGGGATAAAAAGGAATACTCCTCTTTACGGAAAAAAGTTACTTGATTTTATTGATCTTTTTCTTGCCAAGCCTACATTATTAAATGCTTCTATGGGACTGATGAAAAACGATACAATTCGCCTAATCATGGAGGAAAAGAAAAAAATTCAGGAGAGAATTAATGAAGTTGATGTTGAAGATGAGATTCCCCTTGTTGAAGCAACAACATTTTGGGATTTTCCAAGACAAAGTTATGGTTTAACTCCTAAAGGGGACAATAAATATCCAGGCGTTACTCCTGCTTTAATAATCTATAACATGGTATGGAGATACACCGACCCAGGCGATTTGGTTGTTGACCCGATGGCGGGCAGCGGGACAACTCTCGATGTATGCAGGGAAGAGAAGCGGAGATGTATCTGCTACGATATAGCGCCCACAAGACCTGACGTGATTCAAAATGACTCCAGAAAAATACCGTTAGAAGATAACTCTGTAGACATGATTTTTATAGACTCGCCTTATGGTGATAATGTTAGGTATAATGACCATCCAGACTGTATAGGTAAAATTTCCAGCGAGACTGAAGAATTTTATAACGAGCTTGAGAAAGTGATGAAAGAATGTCATAGGATATTGAAAGAAGGAAAGGTATTGGGATGGCTAATTGGTGATCAGTGGGTTAAGAATAAATTCACGCCTGTAGGGTTAAAAGTTTACGAGCGCTTATGTAAATATTTTGAGCCTGTAGACATTATTTGTGTTGCTCGAAGAGGGCAGATCTCTCATAGAGGTCCTTGGTACAATCGAGCAAGGAGACTTAATTTCTATCTGCGAGGTTTTAAATATCTACTTATAATGAAAAAGCCCTTTCTTGAAAAACCAAGAATCGAAGAGCCTCGAAAAATTAATTGGACCTACTATGAGAGGAAGAAATTAAAAGCCTAAGATGGAGACATGGTGATATGAATATCGAAGATTTAATAAAATTATATGAAGAAAAGAGAAAGATGTATGGCGTTAATGTTTACAAACATATATCCGAGCTTTTCAAAGAGGCAAAAAAATTGCATTACGAAGAATGGTCAAAGCACCGAACGGCGAGAGGCGATCACGAACAGTCATGGAGGGCTTGGAAAGGGAAAAATCTTGAAAAGTTAATCTTACATATAATTAAGAGGGAAGTTGAAAGTTTAGGATTAAAAATAGTTGATGGGAATAAGCTTGAAAGAACAAAAAGTGAGAATCTGTCTCGTGAATTGAGTACAGTGAAAAGGAATGTATTAGTAGATTTTGGCGAATTTGGTTCGCACCTTCCAGATGTTGACCTTATAATTTATGATCCTAAAACTTGTAAGGTGATTGCAACAATATCATCCAAGGTTACTTTACGAGAAAGAATTGCTCAAACTGGGTACTGGAAAATTAAGCTCTCAAGAGACGAAGTTACGAAACATATAAAGGTGTTTTTCGTAACCCCAGATGAGGATGGGACGTTAACCACTAAAAAACCAGCGAAAAAAGGAAGGGCTATTGTAGAGGTAGATACGGATGGCTGCTATGTTATGAGCAAGACTGATGTAGAGGAAAGCAACAAGGTAAAGATGTTCGATAAATTCATAAGCGATTTAAAAGAATTGATAAAAAATCGCTCTGAAAAAAAGAATTATCCTAATTTTTAATAATTAAACCTTTTGATCTCAGTTTCGGGACTGTAACTTAAGGTCTATGGCCTGGGTCTTCCCGTTCGTTGGGGGTGGATAAAGTTGGGGTTGGCCTAGGCCGTCTTATAGGTTTCTTCGGCGATAGGAATGTCTTTCTCTGTCTCAGGACAACTCCGTGGGTTAGGGCTGTCGGCGTTAGGCTATACGTCAAAGGGGCTCAGCCTCAGGAGGGTAGCGGGGATGTTATGCGAGCTAGGATTCCAGGTAAGCCATGAGCCTGTCAGGAGATGGCTCCATGGGGCTGGTGAGGCCTTCTCATCTAGCCGTAGACGAGACAGCAATCCGTAACCTCGTCAGGAGGGCCTATGTATGGGCTGGACAGCCGAGCGCATAAGGTTCCTTGAGGTAGTTAGGGGGCGGGTCCATAGGCTGGGGAGGGTCTTCAACCCCATGCGTAAGCCCGGGGAGGCTTTGAGACGGTTGGGAAGAGGCTGGGCGAGGGGTCTGCGTATGGTCTGCTGTCGACGTCGACGCAGGCGAGATAACAGCCGTATACGCTTCTAGAGATAGGTCTATGCTTAATGCATCGACTTTCCTTAGGATGGTCCTAAGGGCATGCGAAGGTAGTAGTGGACAGGGGTCCATGGTATCCATGGGCTCTAAACGTCTAGCCATAGAATACTTCCAGGAAACGTTTGGGGAGGGGAGCGGGATAGAGAGGTGGTTCAGAGAGCTGAAGGAGAGGACAAGGAGGCTCTACAACAACACAAACTCCAACAAGGTAAAGAGCATAGAAGAGATAGCATCAGCCATAGCCCTAACACAACACACCACCCAACACCCAAACGGAACGAAGTGCAATACTTGGTTGACAGTACCTTGGCCGCTCTGTCCGTTCTGGGCTACGGGCCCAGTTTAACGTCTGCAGAGCCTTGAAATATATTCTTAGCCTTGGTTGGGGAAGATTGTCTTTAATAGGGTCCGTTTATAAGGTTTTTGAAGCGGCTTTGAAGAGGATAACGGCTCTGTCGATGTTGTTTCTCTGCCTCGCAGCTATAGCCTCGGCCAGCTCGCAGGCATCCTTCTCTAGGCATATTCATGTCGCCGACGGTGGGCTGGTTTTTGTAACAGACGTTATCCCTGTTGTTTCGGGTTCTGAACAGCTCCGGCTGGGTTTTCCAGCCGACATGTCGAAAAACCTTGCAGGCTATATGTTGGCCGGGCAGGATGGGACGATAAATGTCAGAGAAACTGAGAGCGGTATCCTATGGCTTGAGGCGAAACCCAGCGGCGGATGGATGGGAAACGAGGTTGCCGTCGTAACCGTTTGGAGAGATGTGCTGGTAGAAATATCCAGCGGCAGATACCAGCTGGTAATACCCTCAAACCCGGTGCTTGAGAAAAACATTGACATTATCTCTGTAAAGTTAACCATCGACGGAACAGCTTCCATAACCTCCGCCACTGGAATAGAGGTCTCAAGCGATAAGAGGGTGGCTTCGGGGGAAGTGACAGACATTTCACCGCGGCAGTTCAAAACGATTACGGTGTTTTTCGAGGCGCCAGACCTTCTCAGATACGTGGTGGAAAGGGCTGAAGTTGAAGTAGACTTAACCTCAGACACCGTTGCAGCGAGCATACTGGTGAGAAATGTTGGAACGACACCCTTCAACTCAGCGGAGTTTTACCTTGGGAAAGAAGCTGATGTTATGTCGGTTACAAGCGGTCTTCTAACGCTCAGCCGAAGCTGGGATGCAGGCAAAGGAGTTTTGACAGTCAACTTTCCAGACTCCCTGGAAGCTGGAGAAAGAATAACGGTTAACATCATATACAAGGATAAAACTATGGTGCAGCATAAAAATGGAGAGTCGGTAATCAAGCTGCCGCGGCTTCTGAACACAACGGTTGCCGAGTATTTCCTGACGTTGAAGACGCCGCCGGCTGAAAGCCTATCCTATGGCTTAGAGCCATGGTCTTTAAAGCTTGTTGAAAACAACAGACGCGAGGTTACGTTCCGGTTTGCAGGAATATACGTCACGGGACGTGAGACTGTTACGTTAAACTTCACAGCTTTACAGGTGTTTCCAGCTCCTGCTTTGCTTTTGCTGGCCATAGCAGTTGTAGCCAGCGTTCAAATCATAGCCTTCAGAGAGCGTCGAGGTAGGAGGGAAACCCCCGCCGACCTGACCAACCTGCGAAGGGCTGTGGAAAAGTTTGTGGACACGGCCCTCGAAGAATTGGACAGCTTGAAGGCAGTGGAAAAGCCTGCGAAGCCTCCCAAACCTGTGGAAGACCAAATCCGCTCGGTCAGGGAAATGATATCACAAGCTAGAAAAGGGATTAAAGCGGGCGAGGTAACAGCAGGTCTGAACACGTTAGATAAGCTTGTCACAGAGCTATATACAACCGTCCAAGCGGTTTCAAAAACCGTCGAAGACTTTAGAGCAGGCAGACTGCCCAGAAGCGTTTTCCAACGAGTTTTTGACGAGTACAGAAAGGCATGCGGCAAAAGTGCAGGCGAGATATACAACGTTTTGGACAGAATCAGCCGTCAGACCTAACAACACTCTCAACCACTTTGACGATCTTTTCGACAGGGTTTTCCATAGACATAATAAGCTTGCCGGCTCGACGAGACAGCCGAGACCTTATTCGGTCCGCATCTCTCACCATCGACACGGTCATTTCCAGAATCTTTTGAAAGCCGTCTGCGTGGACGATGAGACCCTGGTTTTTTAAGTACTGTATAACTTCGGGCAGACGGGAAGGGTAGAATGATATTGTCGGAATTCCGAGTAGGGCAGCCTCTTGGGTCATAGTGCCGCCTCCGCCGATGAAAATCTCCGAATAGTAGAGCAGTGCAAGGTCTTTGACAGGTTTTTCAACAACGACTACGTTGCCGCCTACTTGATTTTCTAGGTAAACGACCTCGTCTGCGTAACGTGGAAGCACGACAAGTTTATATCCTTTGAGCCGGCCCGCCATCTCCTTCAGCAAGTTTGAGAAAGATTCTAGGCTCCAGCCAACCTTGTTGAAGTATGCCGCCTTGTATTCAGGGGTTCTAACCAAGACATAGTTTTTCTCGTCCAGACCGTACTCGTCCAAAAGCTGTTTGCTAGGCTTGTAGTTTCTAAGCCACACTACCGGGTCGAGCGCTCTGTACAAGATTATGTTATGGTTTTGTACCCCAAGCTCCAGCCACCGCTTTTTACCAACGATCCACGGAGACAGCACGCAAGCCGAAACAGGGGCTACAAGCCTGTTGACAGGAGAGCCGGGGGTGTCTGAGGTTAGGATGTGAGGCTTGCCTAAGCCGTAGGCTATTCTAGCGGCTTCCGGCGACCCGCCTGAAACAGCACAGTCGAATTCCCCAATTTTTTCTAGAAGCTGCCAAGTTCTTTCAACACTTTTGAAAAGCTTATCCTTCAGATAAAGCCCCCCATACTCGCCCACCACCATCACTTCGGCGTGCTTGAACTCGGGGATAAGCGGCAAAACCTGCTCGTAGGCTCTAGAGCTGACAGTTAAACGGAGATTCCGGCGTGTCAGCTCCTCGGCCACATGTCTAAAAAACCAGAACTGTTTAGGTGTAAGGACGTCAAGCCAGACAGAGCTCATCCTACGAATTAGAACTATCAACGAGTGTAGTATTTAATCTTCTGGAAGGGAAAAACTAATACCTTAAACAATTGCCTGTTTGCTGATGGTTACGTTTATGGATGTCCTTGCAGCCTCAATCGTGGCGGGGATTGCATCGGCCATATTTCTTCCGCTGAGCAAGCTTGTTTCGAGAAAAACCGGCTGCATGGGGATGGATGTTCACAAAACACCTGCATACCCCGTTCCTAAGCTGGGAGGTCTTTCAATCATGGCGGGAACCTACGCCGGTCTAGGCTTTTTGAGCCTGGCCTTAAACCAAACCACGTTGGTGGCCGCGTTTTATTCCTCAACGCTTGTTGCTGGGTTGATCGGGTTGTTTGAAGATTTTAGAGAGCTGAACCCCGTGTTGAAGCCTTTACTGTTGACGGCGGCCGGCATCCCAGTTTTGTTGACCGGCGTTTACACACCAAACCCTGTCTTACCTTTTGTAGGCACCACCCGTCTCACAATAATATATCCTCTGCTGGTTTTTGCGGGCTTCGCTGTAGTCTGCAACGCCGTAAACAGCATAGACGTATTAAACGGCTCCATGGGCTACACCAGCTTAGCCGTACTCATACCATTGTCTTTGGTATCGTTTTTGGAGGGGAGGTTGGAGATTCTCGCGATATGCATTATATTGGCCGTTTCGCTGGCGGTCTTCTTGACACAGAACAGCTTCCCAGCCAAGGTTTTCGCAGGGAACGTAGGGAGCCTTTACGTTGGCGCTGCTTTAACGTTTATTGCCATCACGGGTAGGATTGAGGTTGTCACGATAGTAGCTCTCATGCCGCAAATAATGAATGAGTTTCACATCATCTACTCTCTCAGAGGGTTTAAAAGTGCAAAAACATCTTCTGCGAGGCCTGTGGTTATTTACTCTGGCATGATAAAAGCTAGCGTTGAAGCAAACGCTCCCATCACCTTGCTTAGAATGCTTGCGGCAGATAGAGGCGTTACTGAGAGGCAGGCTGTGGCTAGGCTAACTCTACTCTCCCTGTACTCGGCTCTTCTCTCCGTCATCACGTATTTCCTATTCATCGGAGGTGTGTGAAAATGGACAGGGCCTTCAAAAATCTCATCGTTCTTTTAACGGTTGTCTGGCTGTTGTTTCTCCTCGCCACGTCTTCAATAGCATTGCTGGTTAGGCCTGTGCTGGATATGCAGACACCCTCCACTCTGTTATCGGTTGCTAGAACTTTGGCGGGGTTGGCGGTATTCGGGCTGTGGGTCTTCTCATGGCATAAAATAGCCGAATACTGGCTGTGCAAAATAATGCTAAGGAGAGGTAAACCATGAGCCTGCTGTTTATAACCAACTATGAGATGGACATAACCCTCGCCCTACATCTTGCAAAAATGGGTTCCGGAATAGTTTTTTACTCTCCGAACCCATATATACTGAGTCAAGCGCTCCAACACTCGATAAGAACACATTACACAGTCAGCAAACCAGAGTTTATAAAGCTGTGCGCTGAAGGAAGGTTCAAAACCACCCAGCAGCTGCCAAAAAACGTCGACGAGGTTTGGATAAGCGTTAACACGATGAAAGGTGGCGTGGACACATATGCTGATTCTGAAAACCTCCTCAGGAGAGCTGCCCAGGAAATTAATGAGGCTAAAACTTTGACGGTAGCCGGGCTGACCAAACCAGGCGAAGCCCCTAAACTCATCGAACTTTTCCACAGCACGTCGAGAGCGCTTGAATGTCCTGTTTTTTTCATGGGCTCGCCCCAGACAATCTGGAATAAGATACCCGCCTGGTCAAGCGGTGGAAAAGCTACTGCAGCAATCAATTTTTTCAACCCCTGTTTTTTCAACAATATAGAGTCAGCCGAATGTGCCACAGTGTCGCTGCTTGCCATGGAGGCGGTTAAAAGAATAACTCTTCTGCATCTATCTCGACATTTTAAAAATCAAGAAATCATCCACAACTGTCTGCATGACAACGTTTTTCTAAGGGCTGAACACTTAGATGTGTTGAAATACCTGAAAACAAAGGCTGGGATTAATGGAGTATATTCAAGCTTTTTTACAAATTCTTACAAGAGTTTGGTTAAAGAGCTTGCTAGAATAGAGTCTGAGATAGCGATGGATGTTTTGAAGCTGGCGCGAAAAAGCGGAAAAACAGTACGGGTGTTGGTTGTGTGCTTTGAAGACGCTGTTATGGAGCGCTTACAGACATATTTCGCTAAAAAGAATGTTAAAGCCGTCCGTGTGGATGAAAGCAGTTTAGAGAGCAAGGGTGTTGAGATGTGTAAGGGTTTTGACGGCGTTATACTTGCATCACAGCATTTGAAGTTGTGGAGAGAATTTGAAAAAGCCTGTAAGCAAGTTTGGTTTCTTCCAATAACATAGCGTGATGTCCATGGTTAGGGTTGCTGTGGCTGGAGCGGGTTTCTGGGGGGTTAATCACCTAAGGGTCTTGAAGGATATCCCAGGATGTGAGATTGTAGGCGTATGCGACATAGATGTTGAAAGAGCTGAGAAAGCTGCAAAACGCTTTGGCATGAACGCATTCTTCAAAGACGTGGGTGAAATGGTGGAAAAGGTGAAGCCGGAGGCTGTGACAGTCTGCACACCTTCGACAACCCACGCCGGGCTTGCTCTGAAACTTCTTGATGTTGGATGCGATGTTTTAATCGAAAAACCTATGGCTTCAACCGTCGAGGAAGCGCTGCGGATAATAGAGAAGATGAACAAGAGCGGAAGAAGAGTCATGGTCGGGTTCATCGAAAGGTTTAACCCAGCGGTACAGTTTGCCTACAACATCATCGACACAGGTGGGATAGGGGAGGTTCTGCTGTTGTACAGCCGGAGGATAGGCTGGTGGCCTGAGAGAATAGGCGACACAGGTGTTGTGAAAGACACAGCAATACACGACATAGACCTTGTAACATGGATTTTCAAAGACATCCCGCAGACTGTTTACGCCATGTGTGGAAGGCTTAGACACAGCTATGAAGACCATGCTCAAATATTCCTTTCGTACGGGAGGGGGAAAAGCGCCCTTATGGAAGCCAACTGGCTCACCCCGCGGAAGAAGAGGGAAATGCACGTCACAGGTGAAAACGGTGTTGTGACGGTGAGGTTTATAGAGCAGGAGGTAGTTGTTGAGAAAGCCGAGCAGCTCGTAATACCCAACATTCGGTACTCAGAGCCTTTGAAAAACGAGCTTGAACACTTCATCCAATGCGTGAAGACGGGACGTCAGCCTTTTGTTGACGCTTACGCTGGGCTTAAAGCAACCTTTATAGCAGACTGCATCCTCGAGTCCGCCCATCTGAACAAGCCGATAAACCTGCTCGAGGTTGCTGAGAAAATGGGTCTTACGGCCCTGTTGGGTAAAGGCGGCAGCTAGGGGCGTGGGGCCGCCCGGATTTGAACCGGGGACCTCGCGGGCCCAAGCCGCGCATCTTAGACCATGCTGGACCACGGCCCCCACGTCCGTGTAGTAGGCTGGAGTTAAAAAACTTAAAAGCGAAAGAAAAAGAGAAAGGGGCGGTTAGAATGTCAGCAGAAAACCTAGCGCCCTTTGGCGAGTTTGGCCACTGTATCTTGGGAAAGCTTCATAGATATGAACGGCTCTGTTCTCCACAACGCATGCATCATGGCTTGGCAGGGTCTGGTGAACGCTCCTAGGCTGGTAAAAGTGGGGCTCAGTAGGTGAGGAGCTCTATTCCTTTAAGCCCTATTTGAAACTCGTTCCACTCGGTCGGATGCCGCACACCTCTGAGAAACCTTATCCTCATGAACCGCCGCAGGTTTCCACCCATTTCTTCCAAAGCCATCTCCACAACTCCGTCCGACAGAGAGTAAAGAAGGTTTGTAAGCTTTTGCTCAAGAACATCTGGAACAAGCACCGAAATACCTGTAGCACGGTTCCTCCTCATATCCGATGCGATACCTTGGTAGAATTTGAAGGCAGGCTCTGAAGGGACGTAGGCAAGCAAAGTGCTAAGGTCGTCTACCACTAAAACATAGTTCTCAGCACCCTCAGCCGCCTCTAGGAATGTTTCCCTTATTTGAAGCAGGCTTGACTCTGGGCTGAGGCTGTAACGGGCAAGTTTTGAAGGTTCACCACGGGTATGACAGTCCACGATGACAAGCATGCCGTCCTCAACGTCGTCGGCGAAGTCAACAGAGATGGACTTTGCCAGGTCCAAAAAGGTTTGGGGAGCCATCGTGGTTAACGCGTAGACACATTTCCAGCCTTCCCTCAACGCTTTCTCCACAACTTGGATTGCGAGTAGGGTCTTTCCGACTCCGTTGGGCCCTGTGAATATTATTGAGCCGCGTTTCCTAATTATGGTTTCTATTATCCAGTCTGTGCTAATTTGCATTTTTCCCGCCCCGCTTCACAGGCCTATCTAGCGAAACTTTTCTCCAATCACGCAGGAGCTGCCAAAAAGCGGCTGTTAAAAGAATGAAGAAGACAACGCCTGAGGCTACGTCTACACCCACCGGTAAGCCTCTTAACCTGTCGCCCAGCTGCAGCAGTACTAACCCCCTCCCAGCAATGGACACTATTGCCGCGGCTATTAAGATTTTAAAGAATTTCCGAAATATCCCAAGGTCAAACTCTCTAGACATACCGTAAACTAGGTAAGCGAAGACAACAGTTAAAACAAGGCTCAGAAACACCAGCAGGTATTCAATGTTCACTCAACTCACCGCCGTTAGACCATTCCTTTTGCTCTTTTAGCTTTTCTTCTAACAGCTTTGCTCAAGAAAAACGTCGAAACCATCGCCACTAAGACTGCGGCTAACGGTGTGATTATCGTTATCAAATCCGACGAAGACATCAAAACGCTTCCGAACCCCAGCACGATGGGCATAGTTATTCTTACCGCCTGTCCGTCAGAGGTGAGCAAGACCTGTTGTTCAACCTGTTTCGGCTCTACTGTGGCTCTGACTAGGTAAGAGCCTTGGGGAAGACCTGTGAAGTAGGCTTCCGCCCCGCTTTTTCTCTCCAGCAACACCCCCTCTCTAATTATCTCTATGACCGCCTCCAAAGGGTTGTTCAACTCGTTTACAACTTCAGTCCGTAAAGTGTAGAGGGGTAGAGTAAGGTTAACGGCTAGGCCTGGTTTCACCACACCGCTGAAAAGGTTAAATCCCTTATAACGTGCTTGGTATCTGTACTCTCCTGCAGGCATTTGGCCGAGGCTTACGACACCGTCTGAGCCGGCCCTGCTCTTTCCTACGCCTGGGATTTCAACCTCAACACCTGCCACAGGACTGCCTCGCTGGTCTTTGACAACAAACCTGACAAGCCCAGCGTCCACAACCACGGTTTTATACCCGTCCGCCTCCACCACCCCCTCGAAAACCTTCACATCGTTCATGGAGACTGTTAGAGAGTGGCTGCCGGCGGGCACCAAATCAAACGTTACACTTCCGTTTACCACTTCCTTAGTTTTATTTACGCGGCCGATTTTGATTGTGGCAACGGCTTTTTCGACTGTTGAGCCGTCGAAACCCTTGACGGCAAGATTCATCGCATATATTTTAGCGGTTATGAATGGCTGTGTTTGGGGAGTTATTGTGACTGTTTCGCTTAAGACCGTGAAACCGAGCCATTGTGCTTCTATCAAATACTTGCTTGCTGTGATGTCTTGGAGCTCTATTCGCCCGTTCACCACGCTTACCTCTCTCCCCTCCACTGTGGCTGTGTTCATAGGAGCTGGCCTACCATCCACGTCGACGATGTTGACCACCGTGTCAAAAACCTCAAGCCTGACAACGTGCTCGCCATGGTTTTCAGGAATGCTAAACCGGAAAGTTGCAGCTAATGACTCTGTGTCCTTGAACCTATTGTAGACGAATGCCTTGACTGTGTATTCGCCTTTCGGCAGCCTTGAAAAGGCAACGGTTTCATCATCTACCTGAGAGCTGTCGAAAGGAGTTATCTCAAGCTTTGCCGGGCTTCGGAGCTTCTGTCCGTCGAACCTGCGAAGCTGTAAGACGATGTCTCCAACAACAGCCTTTGCCTCAAGCTTTCCACCCGGGCTGTTCCTGGCCAGAGGCTCGTCAACCCTGATGCGTCCGTTATAAACCTCTATCCCTCGCCACCAAACCCTAACATCATAGCTGCCGCGCGGCACGTTCCGAAGCTGTGCAAACCCATCGACCGTAACGGATTTCACGTTACCCAGCGCGAACTCCGTATCTAAAGGCCTTCCCGCAAGGTCGACTACGGTTAAATGAGCCTCGTAGAGGGAGACGTTTACCACTTTAGATCTGGCTAGGTCAACGAGTATTGGAAAAGACTGCCTGACCATATATACCTGGCCGTCATACGGTGATGGGTAAAATATTCTCATTCTGTAGGCTCCGTCAGGCATGCGGGTTATGGTTGTGTAACCGTCCTCGTCTGTTTTCAAAGTGTAGGTTGTTTCAATCCCTGTCAGCGTTGGCTCCAGCACAACTGTTGCGTCGGAAACCGGGTTGTTCCCCCAAAAATCGAGAACTCTGAGCTTGAAGGTTCTGTATGGTAGTATTGTTATGTAGTCTAAATCTGTGCTGGCTGTCAAAGGCCCCTCAACCCTGCCGTCTGCAGATGTGAAAGTGGTTTTCAGCCTCAGCTCCGCTTTAAGTCTTCCAACAGGGACGTCAGGCCTAGGGTTGACCGTTATGTTTACATCTTTTTCAACGAGCCTGCCCAGCTGAACTCCGCTGGGCACGACGTGGGCAATGGCCGGGCCGTCGTATCCAGAAACCCATATCTCAAACGCTGTTATGTTGAAAACGCCTGGTTCAAGGTTTTTCAGCCTGATGATGGCCCAACCCAAGCCGCCTGCATGGATGTCGCCCTGCCACGTCTGAACCGAGGCAACTATTCTCCAGAATCCCGCAGACTCGGGGAACAAGCATGTCTGGAAAACCTCGCCTATTGAGAACCTTCTCTCCCCAGCCTCTATCCTGTAGCCGGAGGCTGTGACATAGTAGCTGTAAAACCATGCGAATACGGCAACTGTTGCGTATCCTGTTGAGTTCGTTATCCCGCTGGCTCTGTGGGTTGGGTTGTCAAGGTAGACCGAAGCCCCTACAACCGGCCGTCCAGTAGAGCAGTCTGCTACACGGACGTAGACTGTTCCAAACTGAGTTCCTGGTGGAATGGGTTCCGCCGCAAATATTGCAGGGATAAAAACAAACGCCAACAGCAAAACTGTACTCCGCAGCATCCCTTTCAACAGCAGCGTCTCTGTTTATATCTTTTGAACATGAATAACGCTTATAAACCCCGCGCCCAATGCTAACATAACCACGTATGTTTCAAGCCATCTCGCCGGAGGGTGTGGAAGTTTCTGAAATAAAGATCGGTCGTTCCCTCCTTCTTTCGATGTACAGGGACATGGTTATGGCTAGGATTTTGGATGCGTGGCTGATGCGTCTGCAGCGGATGGGTTTGGTTGGGCTTTACGCACCCTCGGAAGGCCAGGAGGCGGCATACGTTGGCACAGCCTACGCACTTGAAGATGAGGACTGGGTTTTCCCGCTGTACCGCGAGCTCCCAACATACATAGCCAGAAAAGTACCCATCCAAGAAATCCTAAACAGACATCTCCAAAACTCCGGAGACCGTTTGAAAGGACGTGACATCGCTATCTACGGAGACGTTAGATACAACATTGTGCCAGCCCCGGTCCCAGTTTCCCTTCACACATCCTCAGCGGTCGGGTTTGCGCTGGCGTTTAGAATGAAGGGAGAGAGACGTGTTGTGATGAATTATTTCGGTGAAGGAGCCACATCCAAGGGAGATTTGCATGAGGCGTTGAACTTCGCAGGCGTCTTCAAAGCTCCTATCGTGTTTGTATGCGTCAACAACCAGTACGCGCTTTCTCTGCCCGTAACCTGCCAGACAGCCGCCCCCACCATCGCAGACAAAGCTGTTGCCTACGGGTTTGAGGGTGTCAGAGTTGACGGCAATGATGTTGTTGCATGCTATTTAGCTGCTGAGAAGGCGGTGGAGAAGGCGAGGAAAGGCTTGGGTCCAGCGTTGTTGGAAACGGTGACATACAGGCTTGGGCCGCACACCACAGCCGACGACCCGAGCCGCTACAGGAACGAGGAGGAGGTGGAGAAATGGCGTGCAAAAGACCCGATAAAACGTCTGAAAAAGTTCCTCATAGACCATGGTATGTGGAGCGGGTCGGATGACCGCTCGCTCTGGGCCGAATACGAGGAAACTGTTCGGAAAACGGCCGACGAATGCGTAAATGTTCCTAAATTACCATACACAGTTATTTTCGAAGATGTCTACGCCTCCGAACTTTGGCATTTGGCTGAGGAAAGAAACGAGCTTTTAGAAGACCTCAAAACAATCTAGACATCTTCAGCGGAAATCAAAGAGGCATGGCTTACGATGTCTTGCAGCACTGAAGGATGAAAACCGTCAACGATGGCTTTTGCCTAAGAATAGTTGGCCGCGTAGCCGTTCTACTCAGCAGCTGTGAACCATTTGATGTCAAGTATGCTGCCGATTCGTTGCTCGTTGAAGACTGGATTCACTCTCAATCCCGCCGAAGGCTTGACAACCGGGTCGAGCCTGTGCATCAGCCCGCCTTGAACATCCCTGAACTTCACGTAGACCCATGTAGTCGGCTGAACGGTGGAGCCGTCAGATAAGGTTACGTGGGAGATGGTGTATGTGACAACTTCGCCGACGGGTTCAACCTCGTAGTATTCTACGACGGGTTTGAGACAGCTTGTGCAGTAGGCTCTCGGCGGTATGATGGATTTTTTGCATTCGCCGCAACGGCTGGCGATAAGCTTTCCCTGTCTTAGGCCGTTGAGAAACTTCGAGAGAGCAACACCGGCAGGATATTCGTAAAAGCTTTCGATGCTCATATCCTACCAGCCTCGACAGGCGTGAAGTATTCTATGTCGAGTATGCTGCCAACCCTTTTCTCAGGCTCCTTCCAAACCGGTCGCACACGCATCCCCACATAGACTTTGTCAGGCTCTACGCCGTCCAGCTTGTGCAGAATGCCTGCCGCATGTAAAACCGTTTTCGACGAACCGCATGTTCTAAGAGTGTTTTCAAACCATATCACAGCAACTATCACAGGTTTTTCAAGCCTTACGCCAGGGTCTGTACCGATGTACGATAGAGAGTATGTGGAGACTTTTCCGACGCCGTTATGTTCAACCCATTCGCTGGCGTCTCTGAAACACCATTCGCAGAAAACTCGGGGCGGTATCATCACACGGCCGCAGCCTGTACATTTTGTTCCAAGGATTTTACCCTCTTTAAGACCTTTTAGAAAACGTGAGATAGCGTGGCCAGCTGTGTGTTCATACCTGAACATCATACGCCAACGTGTGAGGATTAGGTTGTCGATATCCCATCCCTCCACTTCTGTGTATTTTTTGGCGAGCGAAGACTCCCAGCTTTCAAGCCTGCCGAAATCCCTCATCAAGTCATACGTTGTGAATAGCTTTCTGACATCTTCTGGTAGTTGCTGAAGGTAGGTTTGGGTGTATTTAGCTGAGGTTGCTTTAGTCATGCCTTGCACACCACCACCTGTCCCACCTGCATTAAATCCCCCCAGGCCTGCGCAACTCCGACGTAGGCGTTTGGAACCTGTCTCTTCCCAGCTCTGCCGGAAAGCTGCCAGTAAAGCTCGGCCACTTTCATCAGCCCCGCTGCGGCTATCGGGTTGCCCACTCCAAGCAACCCGCCCGAAGGACATGTCGGATAGTCTCCATCCCTTTCCAGCTGACCTTCAGCCAGCAGCTTCGGAGCCAGGCCAGGCTTGCCCAGCAGAGCATCTAGATGATGGAGCTCCTTGTATGTGAACGGGTCGTAGGGCTCGAAAACATCTATCTGCTTGAGCGGGTTCGTTATCCCCGCCATCTTGTACGCCTGCTGAGCCGCTAGGTAAACGTAGTAGGGATAGCCTAGGTCGCGGTTTGTCCAGAACTGGCTGTCAAGGCATGCGCCCACGCCGTCCAGCCACACAGGCGAGTCTGTGACCTTTCGGGCCTCATGCTCTGAGGTGAAAAGCAGCGCCACCGCCCCGTCCGAAGTCGGGCTTATGTCAAGCCTGTTCACAGGCCAGACCAGCACAGGAGATTTCAAAACGTCTTCGACTGTTATCTTCGCGGCAAGCTGGGCGTAGGGATGGTCTAGTGCGTTAGACTTGTTCTTTACAGCCACTCTCGCTATCAGCTCTTTGGAGAGATGGTGCATCTCCATGTAACGCCGCATCTCAAGGGCGAATATCCAGATAAGGTTGGGGCCTAAGGGTTGCTCAAGCACCGGGTCGAAGATTGTTCTGAAAAGAGCTTGGGCATGGGGGTATGGATGGCTCATCTTCTCCCAAGCGACTACAAGCACTTTGTCGAAAACCCCTGAAGCCACATGCCACCAGCCAGCCACTGCAACCCCAACACCTGTACCGCCTCCGACGAAAACCCTTGAAAACATTTTTCCAACGCAGTCAACGGAATCGGCTGCGAGAAGACCCTTGTGATGGTAGCCGTCGAACGCGTCGGGGGCAGACCCCGCGACAACCGCGTCAACGTCTTTGAAGGAAAGGCCGCAGTCGTCTAAACATTTTCTGACAGCTTCGAAGACCAGCTCTTGCGGAGTCAGAGGCTGCATCGAACGGAAGTAAGTCATGCCAGCCCCCACAATAGCAACCCGACGGTTCAACAAGTCACACCTCCACGCTGAGAAAGACCGCCGAACCTGCGTCAACGACCTCGCCGTCCGGGGATGCCGTTAAACAGGTCCTCCACTTTCCCGTCGTCAACAGCTTGACAGACTGGGCCAAACGTTGTTGGCCGGCGGCGTTGAGCGGATAGCCCATGCCGATACATCCTCCTGAAGGGTTGACAGGCATTTGGCCGTCTGTGTTGAAGCTGCCTTTTCTAAGCATTTTGTGCGGAGCTTCCTCCAGCTCCAGCGATTCCAGGAACATCAGCTCCGTGTGGGCGAAAGGCTCAGCAACCTCGACAAAATCTACCTTCTTGCTTCCGGCTTGCTTGAACGCTTTCGCCACCGCATACTTGGCCCATAACGCAGTACCCCAATCTCTCAAAGCAAGGTCAGATGAGTGGCTGCCGAACGCATGCCCAACACCCTTCACAACAACCTTCCCAAACCTCCTGTCCGATGTGATTATTACTGCTGCGGCGTAGTCTGCGAGCTGGGCTACGTGGCCTTTCTTCAAAGGCTCCGAAACACTCTCGGACCCCTCAACGTCCTCCAACGAGACTTCTCCAGCATAGGCTGATGAAGGATTCTTTAAAGCGTTCTTCTTGTTCTTGACCGAGACCAGCGACATGTCTGTGGCTTCAGCGTTGTTTTTTTGCAGATAAGCTTTGGCGTCGAGCCCGGCTATGACGAAGTGATGAGGGCATAAAGGCCTGACGATGTGTGGGTCGAAAGTGTTAAGGACAATCTCTGGATAGTTAACGATGTTCGAGGGTCTTGCGTAAGCTGTTACCATTACTGTCTTGAAGTGACCGGTTTTGACAAGCATGTAGGCGTGGAAGAATGCGTTCAAGCCATCGTTGGAGACGAGCGTGTTGAACTTCAGCCTAGCGCCAACCTGGTCGGGAGTGTATGAATCCGGTATGCTTATCCCCTCATAGTAATCCATCCCACTTGAAACTATCCCATCAACATCTGCTGGTGTCATCCCTGCATCTTGATAGGCTTTCTTGGCGGCATCGAACAACATCTCTCTGAAATCCATCTCTGGATAACGTGTTTTGCAGGGTATTTCTCCCACGCCAGCTATCCAGACATCCAATCACAAAACCCCATTTTCGTAGAGCTGCTTGTAAGGTCGTTTATAAGGAGTATTGTCACAGCCCCCTGCAACCATCTGCTCTCAATAGTAGCTAGGCAGATAATGCATCCAGAGCTGTTATACTGCAACCACATTCGAAGGCGTAAAAAGCCAGCCTCCGCACATTCCTCCTTCACAAATACATACTGTTTCGGCAGGGAAAGTGAGACAATCGATTTTCTATTTCTATCAGCCTTGAGGTTGATTAAGGACGTTGCTTATTAGTCGTGGACACTTTCGATGTCTGTCAGCCAAACAACGTATATATATCATTTCTTGTTCAATAAATGCAGTGAACGGAATGCTGACCGTTGAAAACTTGGTCAAAAAGTTCGGACACGTTAACGCGGTCAACGGAGTATCTCTTAATGTTGAAAAAGGTGAGTGCTTGGCTCTGCTTGGGCCAAGTGGATGTGGAAAGACCACAACGCTGCGCTGTGTTGCGGGGTTGGAGAAACCCGACGAGGGTGAGATTAAGATAGACGACCATGTTGTTTTCTCTAAGAATGTGTTTCTACCACCTGAGAAAAGAAGCGTTGGCATGGTCTTCCAGAGTTACGCCCTCTGGCCTCACATGACCGTGTTCGACAACATAGCTTACCCTTTAAAAATAAGGAAATATCCCAAGCATATGATTCGGTCTGAAGTAAATCACGTACTAGAACTTGTGGGCTTGTCTGGGCTTGAAAAAAGATATCCAAGTCAACTTAGCGGCGGGCAACAACAGCGTGTCGCGCTGGCTAGGGCAATAGTCTACAAGCCGATTCTTCTTCTTTTTGACGAGCCGTTAAGCAACCTTGACGCCAACCTCAGAGAAAAGATGAGGGTTGAGCTGAAACGGTTGCTAAAAAAGATCGGGCTTACCTCTCTTTACGTGACGCATGACCAGGAAGAAGCTTTCGTTATAGCCGACAAGGTTGCTGTGATGAACGCTGGAAAAGTGATTCAGACCGGTATGCCTATAGAGATATACGAAAGACCTTCCAGCAGATTTGTTGCAGAGTTCATAGGGCGTTCAAACCTGATTGAAGTAAGGGTGGTTGAGAGAGGCAGCGGTGACTCCGATGGGTTGATTTCGTTTAAGAAGCTAGAAGACGTTCTGCTAAGATGTAAAGTTCCTGACTATGTTCGCATGGACGGCATGGCAGTCATAAGGTCTAACGAAATATTGATATACGAGACCAAACCTGCAGCGCAGTATAACGTACTTTCCGGAACGATATCCTTCATCGAGTTTCGTGGTCAGCATGTTGATCTCAGGGTAGATGTCGGCCAAGGATTGGAACTTCTGGTCAGTACCCATCGATATTGTGGATTAGATTCTTTGAGCAGCCTGGAAGTGGGCAAAAAGGTTTATCTTCAAGTGAAGCCGCAAGCCATAACACTCATCAGATAAACATCAACATGTTTGCCGATAACACAAACGCAATTTTATAGGAATTTTCCCCCAGCGAAGCTCGGCATGCCGTTGAAAAAAGTTGACCGTCGTGCAAAAGGGCTTGAACGTTTCAGACAATGATAAAGCTGGGACGGAGAAAACAGCGGCCCATGTTACTGCCAGATGAAGCGCCACGATGTTTTGCACTGTTTCTGCAATCCTAGATTTAACAGACGATGTTAGATTAGTCCCCTTCCATAGTTGACCTCGTGAACATCACAAGGATTTAAAGAGATGTTCAGTGCATCGATGCTCTACCAATCGACCTTTTACCCCTACTGTGAGGGGTGCCGTGTCAAAACACAGACATATAGATACCCCGCATGTAACTGGGGGTCTGGGATTAATAGCCCTGTAAAACCGACTGAGGCTCTGCGATCGGCCTCACAAAAACGTAAAACAGGATGGGGGTAGGTTTTCAGTAGGATTTCGGCAGACCTAAAACATGTCTTCCGATGTAGCTTAAGATAAGCTCGTTGGTTACCGGCACGGTTATAAAGACTCTTGTCGCTGGGTAGAAAGTGATCATGTCTGTGTCGAGGTCGTATGCGTTGCCGCCCAACGTCTGCATCGCTATCTCAAACGCCTCCAACCCCGCCTCAGAAGCCAAATACTTCGCCATGTTGGCCTCAGCACCGACTTGTTTTCCGGCGTCATAAAGCCGCGCTGCCTCATAGTTCATAAGACGGGCCGCCTCAAGATGGGCTTTAGCTCTCGCCATCCGGAACTGCAGTCCTTGGTACGCCCCTATGGGTTTGTCGAAGACAACCCTCTGCTTCGCATACTCTACACCCCTAGTCAGCACGTGATCGCCTAAGCCTATGCTGCAGGCCGCTATCAAAATCCTCTCGACGTTTAGGCCGTCAAACAAATAGTCAACCCCTCTTCCCTCACGTCCGATAAGGTTTTCAGCACCCAGCTCAACTTCGTCAAAATAAACGGTGTACTGTGTTTCTGGAGAGTATAACTCTATGTTGAGCGGCTCAAATGATATCCCGCTTGACTTGGTTTCGAAGACAAACAAGGATATGCCTTCGCGCTTGTCGCTCACTTCCTCGTATTTTTTCGTCCTAGCCACTACGAGCATGTAGTCAGACTCACGTGCTCCTGTGATGAAAGTTTTCTGGCCGGTGAGTATGTAGCTTCCGTTCTTTTTCTTAGCGAAAGTTTTTATCCGCCACGTGTTGGAGCCAGCCTCGGTCTCGGTAACGGCGAAACTTATTTTTCTCGCCTCGTTGCATGTGGGGATTACAAACCTTTCAACCTGAGACCTTGTACCATGTTTTACGATAATAGACCTTGAGAGATGCGTTGTCAGAAACTGTAGAAGCGGAAGCCCAGCACGTGCTAGGCCTTCTTGTACGAGGACGGCCTCCAAAAGCCCGTAACCAGCCACGCCATCAACCCCCATGCCCACTCCCGTGAGCCCGGCTTTCAGCAACCCGTCCCAGACAAGCTCAGGCTGTTTTTTCTCGCGCGCACACTGCAGCCAATACCGGCGGCCAACTTTCTCGCCGATCTTCTGGGCTGTTTGAAGAATCAAAACCTGCTCATCTGACAGCATGGAATATCAACCGCCTCTGGATAAATAAAACTTATCGAGTTTTCAACAACACGTTAGCCGCGTCTAAACACCGCTCCTTTCTATGTCTAGTCCAGCACTCTGGAGCTATCTAAATGGTGTTTGGTCTTGCTGATGTTCTTCCGGAGCACGTGCGTCAACAACCTTTATAGGGTGTTTGTGTTTTCAACGGAAATTTATAAATAGGGTGTTTAAGACCGTTTTAACGGCTTGGTTTCAGCACGGGCAGTAGTTAGGTATGGGCTGAAGGCTGTCGGGGCCTGTCTTTTGGCGGGCTCAGGCTACATCGCTTACCAGATGTCCCTCACGTCTTTTTCCACAACACCCGTCATAGGTGTGCTGACGGCTTTCTTCACGGCTCTGATGGTTGCAGGCTCTATGCTGCTTCTTTTTGCATAAGCAGGGTTTGACGTGAAGCTCTCAGCTGTTCAAGCATGTATCTTGTGCAAAGCCGAATACCCAGCTGACGAAGTGGTATACCGATGCAGCTCATGCGGCTCACTGCTTGAGGTCAGGATGAATCTCGACGACGTGAACGGCCGCAGCATGGTTGAGGGATGGGTGGGCCGTGAAAAAACCATCTGGCGTTACCGTGAGCTGATCCCCGTTAAGGCTGCTGCTGTTACGTTGAAAGAAGGTGGGACGCCATTGTATGAGGCTGAAAAAGCGGCGAGGTGGGCGGGGGTAAAGAGAATTCTAGTAAAGTTTGAGGGGTTGAACCCGACGGGAAGCTTCAAAGACCGGGGGATGAGCGTTGGTGTTTCTAAAGCCGTTGAGCTCAAGAAATCCATCGTTGTCTGCGCGTCGACGGGAAACACGGCCTCCTCGATGGCGGCTTACGCAGCGGCGGCTGGCCTCAAGCCTGTCGTGGTCATCCCCAAGTCTGGGGTGGCCGCCGGAAAGCTTTTCCAAACAATTCTTCATGGCGCCAAAACCTTACAGGTCAGCGAAAGCTTCGACAAAGCCCTAGGCATGGTATTGGGTTCACGGCTTTCGGCAGAATCATACATACTTAACTCTGTCAACCCATGGCGTATCGAAGGGCAGAAAACCCTCGCATTAGAGCTATGGGAAAAGCTCAAAACCACCGACTATCTTGTAAGCATACCCGTGGGAAACTGCGGCAACATCTCAGCCCTTTGGAAAGGGTTTAAAGAACTACATACGCTGGACTTGATAAGAAGGTTTCCACGCTTGATCGCCGTCCAGGCCGAGGGTGCGTCACCGTTCGTTGACATGGTCAACCGAGGCGACGACAAGCTGATACCTGTTGAAAACCCTTCGACGATAGCCTCGGCGATAAGGATTGGCAAGCCCGTGAACTGGATGAAGGCTTTAAAAGCCGTAAGAGAATCTGAAGGCTTGGCTGTGAAAGTCAGCGACCAGCTTATCCTTGAGGCGCAGAGGGTCTTGGCCTCTGAGGTCGGCATAGGCGTTGAACCAGCTTCAGCCGCTTCGCTTGCAGGAGTTAAAAAGCTTGTGGGGGAAGGCCTCGTCGACAGATGCTCAACCGTCGTCTGCGTGGCAACGGGACACGCTCTCAAAGACCCTAACATCGAAATTATCTCAAAGTATATTCACCAAGAGATATCTTCAGATGATGAGACGCTAAAGAGTCTTTAAATGGCGCCCTGCCAAAAAGAGTTAGGTGTGTGCAGATGGCTCCGCAACTAGAGAAAACAGCCCCAAACATCTGGCGGATACCTGAGACCTACCGCAGAGACATGAAGGCTCCGGTCATAGTCTATGCTTCTGAAAGACTTTTGGAGAAGATGAAGACAGACCGAACTCTTGAGCAGGCGGTCAACGTCGCAAGCCTTCCAGGCATAGTGAAACAAGCAATCGTCCTGCCAGACGCTCATGAAGGATACGGCTTCCCCATAGGCGGCGTAGCGGCCATGGACGCCACCGAAGGAGTCATATCACCTGGTGGTGTCGGCTACGACATCAACTGCGGCGTGCGGTTAATGGTTACGAACCTTACACTCAACGAGGTGAAACCCAAGATAGTGGAGCTTGTCAACACTGTTTTTAGGAATGTTCCAGCAGGGCTTGGTTCCAGGCGGAAAGACTTCGTCGTAACACATTCCGACCTCGACAGAGTGGCTCTTGAGGGTGCCCGTTACGTCATTGAAAAATATGGTCTGGGCTGGAGCGAAGATTTCAGGAAGATGGAGGAAGAGGGTCGGTATCCCAGCTACAAGGCTGGAAACATCCCGGACCCAGACCCGGGGGTTGTGTCGAGAGAGGCAAAAGCACGTGGGGAATCACAGATAGGGACGCTTGGAAGCGGGAACCATTTTCTCGAAATACAGCGCGTGGACAAAATCTATGACCATAAGGCTGCGAAGGCCATGGGCATCTTCCAAGAAGGCCAGATAACTGTTTTAATCCACTGTGGAAGCCGTGGCTACGGCCATCAGATTTGCAGCGACTATCTAAGGGTGATGGAGAGAGCCGTGGCCAAGTATGGTCTCAGGCTTCCCGACAGAGAGCTTGCCTGTACTCCCGCAAACAGCCCCGAGGCCAACCAATACCTCAAAGCCTTTGGATGCGCTGTAAACTTTGCCTTCGCCAACAGACAGGCCATAAGCCACTGGGTTAGACAAAGCTTCGAACAGGTCTTCAAGAGGAAGGCTGACGACATGGGGATGCAGATAGTTTACGACGTCTGCCACAACATAGTAAAGCTTGAGAAGCATAAAGTCGACGGCAGCGACCGCGATGTTTTCGTCCACCGGAAAGGTGCTACGAGAAGCTTTCCAGCAGGACATCCGTTAATACCGGAGGTTTACAGGGAGGTTGGCCAGCCTGTCCTTATCCCAGGCTCTATGGGTACGGCGAGCTGGGTTTTGCTGGGAAGCGAGAAGGCGATGAGCCTCAGCTTCGGCAGCACCGCCCACGGAGCAGGCAGAGAGATGAGCAGAAGCGGCGCCAAGCGACGTTACAGGGGAGACCAGGTTTTGAGGGAGCTTGAGAGCAGGGGCATATACGTCAAGGGCGACAGCATGGAGACGGTCGTCGAAGAGGTTGACGCCGCATACAAGTCTGTCGACGAGGTTGTCGAGGTAAGCCATCAGGTCGGGATAGGGACTAAAGTGGCCCGCCTCGTGCCGATAGGCGTTGTCAAAGGCTAAACCTTTTGTCAACCTTCATCGAACCCTTCAACATCTTCTCAAGAAACGCCAGTCTCTCTTCATGCGATAGGAGGGATGACATCAGAAAAACGTCAAAAGCGTCACGGGCCGGATACATGCTGCCGGCGTGGACGTACCGGTAAGAATGGTCTACCAGGCGGTCAAAAGACTCCCTCTCATCCTTGAGCAACGCCCTCCTAAAAGAAGCCCATTTAGCTATCTCCGCTTCAAGCCTCTGCCTGTAAGTCATGGCTGTCCTTCCCAAACCATATAACACAATGCTGACGTCGTTGATAAAAGTAATTCTTCCACAGCATTACACAAAGCATACATGTTTCACCAATGGTCTAGCCAATTATTTTTTCCTTGTTAACCGATCGAAGGCGACGAAGCTGAAGTGCTATGCATCTCGGTAAAAGTATATAAGCGGCTCTGAAGCCATTGTCAGCATGAAATCATCTGGTCGAGGTGGCGTCAGTAAAACTGTGTCAGGCATCCTGATGATCATCTTCCTCGTCGTGGGGATAGGCGCCGGATATTTTGCGGGGCAGTCTGGTGCAACTACCCAAATTGTCACCGTGAGGGCGACTGCGACGCTCATGTCTACCGTGACGGTGACCGCCACGGTGACGCAGACCGCCACGCCGACGCCGAAGGTTTTCTACCCTGCCGAGCTTGTGGAGGCCGCTAGGAGGGAGGGTAAACTGGTAATCTACCATACCCTGCCGCCTGCCCAGATGGACAAGTTAGTGGCGGAGTTTAAGCAGCGCTTCCCAGGAATCGAGGTTGAAACATGGAGGGGTGGGACGGCGGAACTACTGTCTAAAGTGCTTGGCGAATACAGGGGCGGCGTCTACGCCGTGGATGTCCTCTTCGGGAGCGACGCGCCGTTCGTGGTGCTCCACAGAGAAGGAGTCCTAGCACGTAGACCTCCAGAAGTGGTCCTGCCTGATGGCTTCCCGAGTGAGCTCATACTCGACATTGGATACGCCATAAGGCGCATATTCTTCGTGCTAATGTATAACACGAAGCTTGTCTCAGCGGAGATGGCGCCTAAGACGATCGAGGACCTTGCAAAGCCAGAGTGGAGAGGCAAGATATCCGCAGCAGATTTCACCACACATACACCCACCATCTACTTCCTCATGCAGCTGAAAGAGATGTGGGGTGAGGAGAAGTTCTGGAACTGGATGAAGGGCTTGCTGGCTAACAAGCCGATCTGGAAGCCCGAAACCCTGCCTGCCGCCGTTGCCGTGGAGTCTGGAGAAGCTGCAGTAGCGCTTACCGTTCACACAAACGTTGTAGTGGCGCTGGATAGAAAAGCTCCAGTAGGGTGGACATGGTTGAATCCTCTTATGGGATGGTCAACGCCGCTGACCATGGCTGCCAGACCACCGCACCCGAACACCGCTAAGCTCTTCATCCAATTCATGCTTGTGGATGGGGTTAAGACGATGCAGGAAATCGGTGAGATGCCGCCATTATTAAACAAAGACCTGCCGATCCACCCGGTTCTTCAGTCGATACCGCCCAATCTCAGGTGGCTGCCAAACAAGATTTACACAGACCAAGAGAGAGAAGCCTTCGTTGCGGAAGTCAAAAAGCTACTCTAAACTGTGACGCAATCGGCACGGCGTCCCCACATGCCACTGTCGAGCCTAACCGCCAGAAATATAATACTGGTAGCGGCTATCGCTATAACCGGATATCTGTCTCTGAACCCGATGGCCTGGCTCCTCTTCGGGAGCTTCTGGAGTGCGGACCCAGGGAAGCCAGGTCATTTCACACTAGAAAACTACATGAGGGTCTTCAGTTCAAGCGACCTTATCGTTTCCCTACTTAACTCGGCTTACTACGCCTTAGGTGCCGCGTTGATCTCGACGCTGATAGGCTTCGCGCTTGCATGGATAGTGACTAGGACTAACACACCCTTCAGGAGCATCATAGAGGTCATGGCTGTCATGCCCTACATGATTCCGATGCTACTTCTCTCGATAAGCTATGTCTTCCTTCTCAGCCCTAGGATGGGGATTATCAACAGTCTCTTAAAGGGGCTGTTCAACCTGAGCGAGGCCCCGTTCAACATCTACTCTCTAGAGGGGATGATATGGGTGATGGCGATCTTCGAAGCCCCATTCTCTTATCTGATAATCTCTGCAGCACTTAAGAACATGGACCCAACACTGGAGGAGGCCGGCAAAGTCGCAGGCTCATCTACCCTCTCGGTGGTTAGGAGAATTGTCATCCCGATACTGATGCCGGCTCTCCTCGCCTCTTTCATGATAAACGTGATAAGGTCACTGGAGATACTTGACATACCAGCTATCCTTGGGCTGCCAGCCCGTGTAATGGTTTTGCCGACGATGATCTACACCACACTTTGGTCGGGGTTAGCTCCCGACCTGCGCGGGGCGACCAGCATCTCGGTCATATTGTTCGCCCTGACTGCGGGCCTGATATATTTATACAGGTACTTTACTCAGCAGACATACAGGTACGCAACCATCGGAGGCCGTGGGCATACTCAAACTTTTAACGACATAGGAAAATGGAGATATGTCACGTTCGCATTCGCCTTGTTCTATTTTATGCTTTCAAGTGTCCTCCCCCTCTTAGTCATCCTATTCTTCTCCTTCATGCCGAGGCTCAAGGCTCCTGAGCTAGAAGACCTTTGGAACCTAACGCTCAAGAACTACGTCGAAATCTTCAACTATCCCGTAGCATTCAGAGCGTTCTTCAATAGCCTCTTCCTCTCAACAGCCGGAGCGTCGTTAGCAATCCTCCTATGCTTCTTGGTATCTTACATCTCGGTGAGGATGCGCGGGAGGGGGAGCGGGATCCTCGAGACTGTAGCCTCGCTGCCCTTCGCCACGCCCAGCCTAGTCATGGCGGTAGGGTTGATGTGGGCATATCTTTTCATACCCATAGGCATATACGGGACCATCTGGATCCTCATGGTCGGGTACATAACAAGGTTCCTGCCCTTCGGCATCCGCTCGGTTTCAGTGAGTCTTTTACAGATACATAAGGACCTCGAGGACTCCTCTAAAGTCTGTGGTGCATCATGGCTCAGGACTCTTTACAACATCCTCCTCCCCCTAGCAAGACCAGGAATAATAGCGGGATGGATCGTCCTAGCAGTTATCTTCCTGAGGGAGTTCAGCATCTCTATCCTTCTTTACAGGGCAGGCTCAGAAGTTCTTCCGGTAGTCATCTTTGACATGTACATCAACGGCTTCTGGCCCACTCTCAGCGCTATCGGCTCTTTAATGGTGGTCATTAGCTTGGCACTCACGTTCATCGCTCTCCGCCTAGGAAGGATCTCCAGCATAGCTGGCTAGCCAACGGCCCGCATCGAACGGCTTGCCCCATGGGTAAGGTATTTATACTTCTTAGACATAGCTCAACGCATGCCGTCACTTCAACAGGTTGCTCAACGCTACTATAAAGATCTCAGAGAATGGCTGGATATATTAGAGAAGAATGATATACTTGTTCGCGTGAAAGTTCCAGTACGGAAGGAGACAGAGCTCACACCTCTTGTCCGTCTCCAGTTCAGGGGCCTCCCCGAGGACCAGAGGAAGGGCTTCCTCTTCGAAAGGGTCACCGACGCCAAAGGCAGGATGTACGAAATGAAAGTCGCCACGGGAGTGTATGCCTCAAGCATGAAGATGTATGCGATGGGGCTGATGTGCAAGCCGACCAACGAAGCGATCGCTGAGAAGTGGGCAAAGGCGCAGCTCGAGCCCATCGAGCCTAAGATCGTCGGTTCAGCACCGGTTCAAGAGATCGTTTACACCGGTAAGGACCTCCTAGAGGATGGGAAGGGCATTGAGGCGTTGCCAGTGCCTGTCGAGGTCCCTGGTTTCAGCGGCCAGATAAGGACAACCACTCAGTTCATAACAAAGACGCCCGACGGTACGTGGAGAAACATGGGCGAGTATTCTGGTCACATCTTCGGGAAGACGAAACTCCTCTGGGAGATTAGCAGGGCGAACCACGGCTACGTACACTGGAAGGCTTGGAAGGAGCTCGGGAAGCCCATGCCTGCGGCGATAGTGATAGGCGGTCCACCGGTCTTCTTTTACGTCGCTGCTGCTAAGCTTCCCCACGGTGTCGACGAGCTGGCCGTCGCCGGCGGTTTCGCAGGCGAGCCAATAGAGCTGGTTAGGTGTAAGACCATAGACTTGGAGGTTCCAGCCCACGCCGAGATAATTGTGGAAGGGCTCGTGTCGACGGAATACGTGGAGCCAGGTAACTCTTTCGGTGAGTATAACGGCTACATGGCGACCGAGGTCATGCTTAGGCCACTATTCCAAGTAACTGCAGTGACGCATAGGCTGGACCCGATATTCGTCCACGTAATGAGCCAGTTCCCACCCAGCGAGAGCAGCAAGGTCAGATTGATCTCGTCTGAGAACGTATACCTCAAGTACCTGAAGCATGACTGCCGCCTGCCTGGAATACTCGACGTAGCTTGGCACGAGATGAGCCAGGCTCAATGGTGCGTGATAAGGATCAAGAAGCAGGATAACGCTCATGCTTGGAGGGTCCTCCACTCGGCAGCTGCGTACGACGCTAGGTGGGGAAAGTTCTTCATAGTAGTTGACGAGGACATCGACCCCAGAGACCTAGATTCGGTTATCTGGGCCATGGGATGGCGCGTCCAGCCAGCGACCGATATGCAGGTCATCCATGGCAGGATTCCTGGCCTCGATATATCGGCGTACAGACCGGACGCTGACCCGAGGGAGAAAGAGTACCCGGGTAGGATAGGGAGCTCGGCAATCCTGATAGACGCCACGATCAAGTACCCATATCCGCCGACCTCGCTCCCGAGGAAGGAGTACATGGAGCGGGCCATTGAGCTCTGGAAGAGCCTCGGTCTCCCTGAGCTTAATCTTAAAAAACCATGGTATGGATACCAGCTAGGGTACTGGCCGAAAGAGTTCGAGAAGGACGCTGAGCTGGTGCTTAAAGGGGAGCACTACAAGGTAGGTGAGAGGCTAGAGAAGGGGAGGGTGCGAGTCTAGTCTAGAACAAGAGAGCTGTGGCTAAACTCATGTCCCCTGAATCGGGGATGGGGTCCATTCATGTACAGGTTTGATGACCTAAGGAGCTTCATCGAGACTTGTGTCAAAATAGACTCAGTTAAGATGATTGAAGGCTGCGACTGGAACCTCGAGATAGGGGCCATAACCGAGATCTCCGCTAGAAAAGAAGAGAACCCTGTCCTACTTTTCGACAGGATAAAAGGTTACCCGCCTGGCTATAGGGTTGTGACCAATCTATACTCGACAGAGCGGAGACAAGCACTCGCCCTCGGTCTTCCCCTTGAAGAGAGGAGGCTAGGCCTCGTGAAGGCATGGAGGGCGAAGGCCCGTCAATTAAAACCCGTCGAGCCTAAGGAGGTTAGCGACGGCCCCGTCCTCGAGAATCGGATGAAGGGGGATGCTGTCAACGTGCTCCGGATCCCCGCACCCCTCTGGCATGAGGATGATGGTGGGAGATACATAGGAACAGGTTGTGTTGTTGTCACAAAGGACCCGGATCAAGGATGGGTCAACCTAGGAGTGTATAGGGTCCAGGTTCATGGAAAGGACAGAGTAGGCTTCTTCCCAGCGCCAGGGCATCACGCGCATATAATGGCCCAGAAGTACTGGCAGAAGGGTAGAAACTGTCCTGTTGCAGTTATCTGCGGACAAGACCCCTACGTGTACGCTGCGGCCTGCACAGCCCTCCAATGGGGCGAGTCTGAGTACATGTACGCAGGAGCGATTAAAGGGGAGCCAGTCGAGGTCCTGATCGATGACCTATACGGCCTCCCCATCCCGAAGTCCGCTGAGATCGTGCTGTTAGGCGAGGTTCCACCTCCGAGCGAGGAGACAGCTCCTGAAGGGCCGTTCGGAGAGTTTACCGGATACTACACCGACTGCAGCCCCAAACCCGTCATGAAAGTCATGACTATCCTGCATAGAAACGATCCTATACTCCAAGGTAACCCACCACTCAAGCCGCCGGCAATAGGACACTCCTTAGGCTCCCACATCACCACCTCCGCCGAAATATGGAACGCGCTGGACAAGGAGATCCCGGGGGTGGTTGGAGTCTGGTCCATGCCCGAAGCCTCAGCCTCTAGGGCCGTGATAACAGTTGTCGCGATCAATCAACAATACCCGGGACACGCCCAGCAGGCGGGGATGCTCGCCGCGAGCTGCAGGGCCGGTGGGCTCATCAACCGATTCACTATAGTAGTCGACGAAGATATAGATCCATCGGACACCAGCGAGGTGCTCTGGGCGTTGGCGTATAGGTGTGACCCAGCCACATCGATCAGCACGCTTACCAACTGTTGGACCTATCCTATCGATCCCATCCTTGACCCTGAAAAGAAGGAGAGGGGCGACTACACAAACTCGAGAGCAATAATATTGGCTGTCAAGCCTTTTTACCGGAGGGATAAGTTCCCGAAAACCAACAAGGTGAGCTGTGCTCTGAAGAGTTCGATACTGGAGAAATGGGGCTGGCTGCTTGAGTCTTAGCGGCGAGCATCCGCATCTTTTCCAAAGCGCAACGACATCACTAGGTGGCGTCCTTTCCGTAGACGATGGGAAGATTCAGCCTATCCCGATCATTTTCCTGTACTCGTCCGATGTGGCTGGGCGCCTACCGAGGGCTCTAGCGATGGTCACAGCCTCCTCCACAAGCTCCGCGTTGCTCTTGACCATCACCTTCTTGTGGGGCCATTTATACAACACATCCTCCATCCCCACCCTGACATGGAGCCCTAGAAGCATCGCAAAGCATGTCAGGTAAGTAGCTGCTCGCCCCCCCTCGCTGACCATTATGAAAGAGTCTTCCGAGATGTCCTTAATTACCTCAACGAGGTAAAGGAGACCTTTGACCATATGCTTGACATTATCATAGTAGAATGTGCCAGGTAGCCCTGGGAGAAGATGCCACATGTAGGGCTTATCCACCAGACCAGTATCGATGAGATAGCGCTTCGCGTTACCGATGCTTGAGGCGTCGTGGACGTCGATCATAGCTTTGACGCCGTGCTCCCGGTAGAACTCCGCCTGTGCCATAATCGTGCGGGGGAGCATCGCTCTAACCGTGTCCCCAAGCAAGCCTGTAGTGGGATTGACTATCGCAATATCGTAGATGCCCTCAATTATGGGAGTCATAGTTTCCATGAACGTATTACCGGTCATACATCCGCCATCTATAACTACTTGGTTCCCGTACAGCTCACGTATGGGGTCTACAATCATGTGGAAGTACTTTGCCTCGGCTGTAGGCCTGCCCGCCTCATCCCTGGCATGGACGTGGAGGGCAACGGCGCCACGTTCCACAGACTCCTTGAAGGCCTCGACTATCTCATTCGGCGTGGTAGGATGGTTCGGGTTCTGGTCTTTGCCGATGAACGCGCCCACCGGGGCTACGCCGATGACTACCGTCTCCGGGATGTCCCAATCAGCCATCATCCTGAAATCTACGCGCAGCGCCCGCTCGAGTTTCCCGCCGAGCTCGGTGAACTTGAGCGGTGGCTGCACATCTTTATACTTTTCTTCAAGCGTCATGTCGATTAGTTCGGCCGCTAGGATTTAACTTTTTTACAACCAGTCTTTATCATCAGACAGGGAGCGTCCCGTCCTAACAACCTCTGTTATCCAGCCTGTCGGCAGGTCTTTACACTATCCCTTCTTAACCCCTATGATTCCCCAGCTTACCGGCGGGTACTCGTAGGGGTCGATTACCACATCGAGGACGGCTGCGCGGGAGCTTTTCACCGCTCTACGCAGAGATGGGCCGATCTCTTCAGACTCCTTGACCCTGTAACCGTCGGCGCCGAAAATCTCAGCCATCCCTGCGAAGTCTGTCTCCCTATAGTCCACGCCTATGAACCTCTTGCCGTAGAAGTCTGCCTGGAAACGCTTGATGGAGCTGAAGCAGGAGTCGTTAAAGACCACCGCCACCACAGGGATATCTTCCCTCACAGCGGTCTCCACGTCCTGCATGGTCATGGCGAAGTCCCCGTCGCCGACTAACGAGATGACTGTTTTATCGGGGCGGGCGAGCTTGGCCCCTAAAGCTGCCGGATAAGCCCAGCCCATTGACCCGAACCCCACGGACTTCAGGTAACTCCTAGGCTCCTTGACCAGCACCTTATTGGCGTACTCGGCGTGCTTCCCAGCCCCAACCGTCACTATGTAGTTCCCATTCAACACTTGGTTTATCTCCTTTATGATTCTCTGGGGCTTTATCGGTTTACCGTCTGACCGTTCATGGAAAAACCTGTCCAACTCCACGGACATCTGATCCCTTATCATCTTG
Source organism: Candidatus Caldarchaeum sp. (assembly GCA_038896555.1). Lineage (GTDB taxonomy): Archaea > Thermoproteota > Nitrososphaeria_A > Caldarchaeales > Caldarchaeaceae > Caldarchaeum. The sequence continues at coordinate 49,171 of JAWACZ010000005.1, forward strand.
ACACGCTGAGCCCTATCCGCTGCACCCTTAATGGAGAGCTTCCCAACAGCTTCGAGCAGATCCCTGCAGAACATTTTTGCATCCGAAACTATTCCCACTTCTATGGGATACTGCCTCCCCAACTCGTTCGGGTCGATATCGGCTTGGATTATCTTGGCATCGCTACTTATCACGGACCACCTCATGGTGTTGATGTCGGCGAGTCTGCAGCCAATGGCTAGGATGAGGTCTGAGCTTTTACAGGCATCTATCGCTGCTACGTGTCCCCAGCGACCCAATATACCGATGAAGAGGGGGTGAGTGTCGGGTATAACTCCGCGCCCAGTGTGCGTAACCGCGACGGGGATGTATAGAGCCTCTGCCAACCTAATCAACTCCTCAGACGCGTTGGACCAAATAGTTCCCCCGCCAGCCAGTATAAGCGGTCTTTCGGCCTCTAGGAGCATGTTGGACACCACTTTAAGTAGCTCAGGGTCTGGTCTCACTCTGGATGAATAAAGGTCGTAGCGCGGCGTCTTTTCGATATGCCGCTCATTAACCTCAAGAGACATCACGTCCAGCGGGAGGTCGACTTGGACTGGCCCTGGTCTTCCAAGGACACATCTCAGCATGGCCATCCTCATTATCCTGCTGGCCTCGGCCGGGTGTCTTATCTGAGCGCTCCACTTCGTTATGGGTTTGAACACGCTTAACTGGTCCCACTCTTGGAAGACATCCCGTCCCAGATTCTCAAAGTCCTCGTTACAAGTCAGAGCCAAAACGGGCGACGAGTCTCTCAGGGCCGTGGCTATCCCTATCACCATATTAGCGTTTCCTGGACCTACATGTGCTAGACAAACACCGTGTCTCCCGCTGGCCCTGGCGTAACCATCGGCAGCGCAAGCAGCTACCTGTTCATGCCTGACAGAGACGAACCTGCACCTCTTTTCATTATAGATTGCATCAAGTAACTCCAGCGTGGTGTGTCCGCTTAACCCGAAAATGTGCTTAACCCCACACTCTACTAGACAGTTCACCACTAGCTCCGCAACTTTCATGGCTCGCTGCGTCTATTTCTGTTGTCTATATAAACGTGAACCTAGCACTTAGCAGAGATTTGCCGCGCATCACCGCTCAAAACTTATTTATCAATTCTTGAAATACAAGTAATGAAAATTGAGGTTCGTCGGTAAAGCTATCCCTTCGCTTGAGGGTTTACAATTGGTGAAGGGTGCAGGGAGGTATGTAGGCGACGAGAATCCGCACGATGTTCTGTGCCTACGCGTGGTAAGGAGCCCATATGCACATGCACGGCTCAAGAAGATAGACTACTTTGACGCTTTGAAGAAAGCGCTGCTGATCATACTGCCAAGGGACATGGAGACGCTGCTGAAAGTCAGGCACATCCCCGCAGTCGGGTACGAGGGTGCTAGGATGGCCTACATGCCTGTCTTGGCATACGGGAAGGTGAAGTTCGTCGGGCAGCCAGTGCTAGGTGTTGTTGCTAGGAACGAGTACGAGGCAGAGGACGTAGCGGAGCTCGTCTCGATAGAGTATGACCCTCTCGAACCAGTCCTAGACCCGAGACAAGCTCTGAGTAGAGAAGCACCCATCATTCATGAAGAGCTAGGCACCAACATCTGCCTCGACACGGTCGTTAAGGGCGGAGACGTCGAAGGTGCTTTCAGATCGGCAGAGGTCGTTGTTGAGGACGAGCTGCACGTCCATGAAGTAATTCCCAGCCCCTTGGAGACCCGTAGGGTCGTTGTGAACTATGACGGTGACAGAATAGTCATCCACATCGCGTCGCAGGGTGTGCAGAGGTTCAGGAAGATGATCAGCGAGGCCCTCGGGCTGCCATTCGAGAACATCCGCGTCGTTCAGCAGGACGTTGGGGGAGCCTTCGGGTCCAAAGGCGCCGTTTACCCCGAGTACATCCTGACTATCTATGCCTCATTAGTCCTCAAGCGTCCTGTCAAGTGGGTCGAGAAGAGGGCTGAGAACCTCATTGCGACGCATCACGGTAGAGGTGTGTCGGCAAAGCTATCGCTCGCTGCGACGCGCAAAGGGATTGTTCTAGGCATCAAAGGTGAAATCCTCTCGGACTTAGGCGCGTTCAACCATTTCATCAACATATCCATTGCACCATTCATAGCACAGCAGATAACTGGTCCATACAGCGTGGGTGCGGCGAGCATCAGAGTAACCTCGGTCTTTACCAATAAGACTCCCAAGGGACCTTACAGGGGGGCGGGCAGGCCGGAGGCCGCTTTCTTCCATGAGAGAATGATGGACCTGTTGGCGGACGAGCTAGGCATGGACCCCCTAGAGCTCAGGAAGAGGAACCTAGTCAAAAAGAGCCAGATGCCCTATAAAACCCCCCTAGGAATCATGCTCGACCCGGCCGATTATCTGAACGTCCTACACGAGGCAAGTAGATCGTCAAGGTACGAGGAGGTCAAGAGGTGGGCGGTTGAGGAGAGGAGGAAAGGTAGGAGGGTCGGCGTTGGTGCAGCTGCCTTCATAGACATCTGCAGGAGCAGCCACGGGGAGGGAGCTTTCCTCAGTCTTAGGAATGGTGGCAGGCTTATCATAACCACTGGGTCGGGTCCCCAGGGCCAGGGACTGAGAACAATCTATGCACAGCTCGCAGCTGACGAGCTTGGACTCCGAATCGAGGATGTGGAGACAACACATCCCGACTCGGACTTGCTCCCGGAGGGGATAGGAACGTTCGGAAGCAGGAGCGTGGTCATAGGCGGTGCCGCTGTCATCCAAGCCGCTAGGGAGCTGAAGAGAAAGCTTAAGAAGGCAGCCGCAGCTGAGCTCAGGGCTGATGAAGAGGACCTCATCTATGAGGATGGTTCGATAAGACACGCCAAGATGAAGGATTTGAGGATCAGCATAAGGGAGCTCGTTGAGAGGCGGGCCGACTCGTTCGACGCTTATGTCTTCTACAAAGGAGATGATATAGTGTCATTCGGCGTCCACATCGTGGTCGTGGAGGTCGACGAGGAGGTCGGAGCGGTAAAGGTACTTAAGTATTTCTCATTCGACGACGTAGGGCGAGTCATAAACCCGCTACTGGCAGACGCCCAGGTTGTGGGCGGCGTGTTGCAGGGAGTCGCCCAAGTCCTGTACGAGGAGGCGGCCTACGACATGGATGGGCAGTTGATGCTTGGGGGTATAGGGGATGCCGGCCTCCCGTCAGCCGTCGAGTCGATAGATGTGATGTCTAAGTTGCTGGAGAACCCTTCGAGCTACCCACACGGTGCTAGAGGTGTTGGCGAGGCTGGGACGATAGGAGCGCTCCCGGCGCTCGTGAAAGCAGTCGAGGATGCGGTAGGCGTCAGAATAAGATCCACGAGGCTTAAACAACAGTGCGTATGGATGCTACAACGTCACCGCGGGGAGCGTCCTACGGCTTGAGGATGTCCTGCTCAACAAACACTTTTCACAACCTTTTCGGCTAAGTGAACTGAGAGTTTGTGGCAGAGCAGCTATGATAGCCCGGAGAGGTGGAGGACGAATCCGAGGACTTCCATATCCGTCTATGGAGTTTGATGTTGTTGGTTGTGACACATTTACAGACGAACCCTCCCTTTATTCTTCTCGCCTATAAGCTGAGTGACTAGCCGGATTATGCGTTAAACCCTGTTGACGACGTAAAACGTGTAGACAGTTTCACCTTCGGACGAAACGGCCACACGTATAGACGAGTATCCGCTGAGCACGTTTTCACCCACGCCGCCTGCTTCAACGGTCATGGACCCAGCCCTACCCCATGCCGGCGCGTCCGACGTGTCTGCAACAGGGCTTAGGGTTGCGTAGAAATCAATCTTCAGCCTGTTGGGACCATGGTTAACGGCTTGGAAAGCCGTCTCCCGCCATTCATCCGACTCAACAGGCGGGTCCAAAAACTCCGGCAAGCTAGAAGATCTCCTCTGCCAAGCCAGAACCCAGTAAAGCGATGTTTTAGCCGGAGGCTCATATAACTCGTAGACCGTCGAGTAGTCGGGCCCGTCCCAGTCTATTATTCCCAGAAAGCCGTGGGGTGTGTGGAAGACGTGAGTAGTCTCATAAAGACCAAGCGAGGAAGGTCTGTACATCTCTTTCTCTCCTACTATGGCGAAAGGTTTCATCACACCCCATCTCGGCCTACAGTCCTTGTCAACGGCGACAAAGCCTCCGCCAGCCTCGTGGTTGAACACGGTGAGGCTGCCACCTAACTCAGCCAGACCAAGACGAATGGCAGAGTGTGGCTTCAGCGTGAAAAAACAGTTTTTCGAACCTTTAGGCGGCGGGCATGACCAGACGACTGCTCCCCTTTCCTCAGAGATTTCGTAAACACCTCTTGTCCTCTGGTTGACCACTGCCAGTATGTCGCCTCCATAGCTGTTGCCGTGTATGCCGCTGGGAACATTTCCGGGAATCCTTGACAGCTTGGCGAGGCCTTTTCCCAAGCTAATACTCCAGACAGCCTTCCCCTCATGGTTTATTCTTCTCAGATAGCCGTTTCCATAATCTGTCGTCAGCATGTCTTGAAAATCTTTTGTTGGCATGAAGTCGTGGGACCAAACAGCGTCAGCAGGCCTGTAGCTCCAGCGTACATTTTTCCTAGCCCTGTCAACCACGATGAACCTGTTGTCACGGTCGGCGCATAGAACATCGCCGGGCCTCGCTTTGAACCCTGAGATTCTTTCAACAACTATGCGTGCTATATGTGGGTTTGCAGAGATGCTGCTGCCCGGAACCTTAAACTCCCACAAGATTTTCTTTTTTCGCGGGCTGTAGATGAACGCCGACCTGCGGCTGTGTGGGTCAGCCATGACAACAACCTCGTCGCCTGTAACTGGGTCTTCAACGTATTCAGCGTAGTGTGGCGTGTAACCGTGTTTCCTAAAAAGTATGCCTGCCTCAGCACCAGCTATCGAAACCATGGCTTCTCTATTAACAGTTCCTGTTCAAAAATCTGTCGGCGCCTGCTACGGATTTATTCCAGTATGCTGAATAGTTTTTGGGTTGCTGGGCAGGGGACGTCAGCTATACCGAGAGCTCATATCAATAGCTTTGAGCGAGGGATATCAAATAACTGAGAGGGCCTTAAAAATCTTTGAGGAAAGTGAAACACCTGTAGAAGACCTTATGAGGACAATCGAATACATAAAAAAACACGACCCAGAGCTATCCATAATAGACGCCGAACATATAGTGAAAACCCAGCCAGTCCTAGAAAAAACACAAAACAACAGTAGACAAGTTGTTGAGGAAACAACCACGGTTTACACTCCAAACATCGTGATACAAAACTCAGTTGACGAGAACCAGAGAATAGAGGGGAGCATCGAAGAGTTCCGCCGCTACTTTCAGAACAGGTATTACTCGTTACGACGGGTTCTTGAAAGGAGAAGATTAAACTTCGTTCCCATCTCGGAAGCCTTCTCTGTCAAAGATGGTGAAGAGGTTTATTTGACGGTTATGGTGCAGGGTAAGCAGGAGCGTAAAAACTCTGTAGCGCTTGAGGTTGATGACCCGTCAGGCGTTCTCACAGCGGTTGTGCCAAGAAAAAACCAACAGCTTTACCAGCAGACAGCTGAGCTGTTGAACGACGTTGTCGTAGGGTTGAAGGTTAGGAGAGCCGGCAACCTCTATGTTTTAAGAGAAATCATATACCCTGACGTCGAGGAGATGAATTATAAAAACCTTCCATTAACGCCTGAAGCATATGCTTGCCTGATTTCAGACGTCCACGTTGGAAGCAAGAATTTCAGAAAAGACCTGTTCGAGAAATTCCTCGACTGGCTCAGCCGTGGAAGAGACGGTGTTGTGAAACGCATCTCACACATAGTTGTAGACGGCGACTTGGTGGAGGGGGTTGGGGTCTATCCTGGACAGGAGAACGACTTGCTTGTAAAGAACGTTGAAGACCAGCTGAAACAGGCCGCCGCTCTGTTAGCCGAGATACCGGAGAGAATTGAGATAGTTTTCAGCCCAGGGAACCATGAGCCGGTAAGAAAAGCTATACCGCAACCCCCCCTCCAGGCACGTTATCGTGAATTAATCAATGCAAAGAGAAAGGTTCACTTCGTTTCTAACCCTGCGACTATGGTCTTTGACGGCAGGAGGATTTTAGTCTACCATGGTCAAGGCCTCGATGAACTGGTTCAATCTCTGCCAGATGTCTCCTACAGCAACCTCAGGGAAACAGCTCCTAAAGTGATTGCCTCAATGCTAAGGTTCAGGCATCTCACACCGGTGTACGGAGAAAACACACAGCTAATGCCAACTGAAGAGGATAGGCTTGTAATTTCTGAACAGCCTCATCTGCTGCAGACGGGCCATATTCACGTAACCGTAAACACTAGCTATCGAGGGGTCTTGCTCGTGAACGCCGGTGCTTGGCAGGATCAAACCGACTACCAGAAATCAATGGGTCTTGAGCCGATGGTCGGTTACGTGGCATTGTTAAACACAGCTAGGATGACGGTGCAGCTAAAATACTTTGGATCTTAAACAGGACGTGCTATCGCCCGCCAGAACAAAACCCTTTCGTTGAAAAACACCTGCGTAAAACCCGTTTGCTTTAGAAGGGCCAAAACCTCTGAGGGGTCTGTTCCATGTCCAAACAGACGCGACGCTATAGGCTCGAACACCATCATCAAACCGTCTTCCTTCAGCTTTCTCCTGACTTGGAGAAAAGCCATGTTTCTGTCGGCTACGTGGTGAAGGCTTAGCATGAAGATGGCCCTGTCGACCGAGTGTTCAGGAACCCCATCCAAGTTCTCTGCCTGTGTTTTAACGGTAACGATGTTTCTCAAGCCAAGCCTTTCAGCCCTACGTTCAACCTCCTGCAAGTAGTCTTCTTCAACGTCAACCGCGTAGACAACTCCATCTGCTCCAACAATGGATGCCGCCGGTAAGGAAAGAAACCCAGTCCCACACCCGACATCTAAGAAGACATGACCGCGGGACAGGCCGATGCCGGACAATATTCTGTAAGGGTTTTGAAAAAGGCTTCGAACACGCAAACCTATCGCAAAACGTTCAAACCTTGACATAATCTACTCCTGTTGGAGAAATGGTAGTATTTTCTCAAAGAAGTCTAGGCTTTCAGGGTTTACCAACGCGTCTCTGTTGACTACCTTCCTACCGTTGATAATGTTCGACACAGCTATCTCCACTTTCTTCATATTGTATGTGTAGGGGATGTCAGGCGCTTCGATGATCATGGCTGGAACATGTCTTGGCGAGGCTCTCTCCCTAAGCTCTTTCTTCAATTTTTCCTTCAACTCTTCGGTCAGCTCATAACCTTTGGCCATTTTAACGAAAAGAATAATCCTCTGGTCTCCCTTCCAGTTCTGGCCCACGGCGATGCTGTCCGCAACCTCTTTAAAGCTCTCGACTATTCTGTAGATTTCAGCCGTTCCTATCCTGACACCCGACGGCTTCAGAACGGCGTCAGACCTCCCTAAAAAAGTGATGCCTCCGGTGTCGCTGTGGAATATTACGAAGTCGCCGTGCCTCCACACGCGTTTATGGGTATAGAACCTGAAGTAAGAGTCTAGGTATCTTTCATTCTCTGGGTCGTTCAGGAAGTAAAGCGGCATCGAAGGCGCCGGCGCCTCGCAAACAAGCTCACCCGTCTTATCGTACACCGGCTCACCATCCTCGTCGTAGCATTTTATCTTCATTCCAAGAGCAGGCGACTGCAGCTGGCCAGCGTACACGGGAAGAGTTGGACTGCCGATGGCAAAACATCCGTTGATGTCTGTTCCTCCAGATATGGAGTTAAAGTGATGGTCTTTCTTTATTTCCCGGTATACCCATTCGAAACCGTCGGCCGACAGCGGGGAACCTGTCTGAGATATTTCACGAAGCGATGAGAGGTCGAAACTGTTCCGAGGCGAGGCGTTGACGCTTCTCAGATAGTTGATGTAGCTCGCGCTGCAGCCGAAGAACGTGACCTGATGCTCGTCAACAAGCCTCCACATAGTTTTCCAGTTGGGATAATTTGGGTCGCCGTCATAAAGGAGTATGGTTGACCCGACTGCAAGAGAAGTCATCATCCAGTTCCACATCATCCAGCTCGGTGAGGTTATGTATGTTATCACGTCGTCAGGCTTTAGGTCGCTGTGAATTACGAGTTCTTTTAGATGGTTGACAAGTATTCCAGCTACTGACTGAACCATGCACTTCGGCTTACCCGTCGTCCCCGAAGAAAACATTATGTAAACTGGCGTCGATGAGTCAACCTGCTCGAAGATGAAATCATTCCCTCTGCTCATAAAATCCTCGTAGGATACGGCTTTGTCGATAAAATCTATTTTGGATCTGTCGCGGAGATAGGGGACGACGATTACACTCTTTATTGACGGGATTCTCTTCACTATTTTCGCCACCCTCTCCAGGACGTTGAAGCTTTTCCCCCTGTAGTGGTAGCCGTCGACGGTGAACATCACTTTCGGGCTGACTTGCTCAAACCTGTCAACGGCTGCGTCGACTCCAATCTCGGTGCCGGCGGAAGACCATGCCGCTCCAAGGGAGGTAGCGGCAAGCATGGCTATGCATGTTTCGGCGGTGTTTGGCATGTAGCCTACGACCCTGTCACCCACGCCGACACCAACCTCCCTCAAACCTACTGCGATGCCAGCAGCCTTACGATAGACCTCCAGATACGACAGCTTCCTGAGAGAGCCGTCTTCTCTGACAGCGATTAAGGCAGTTTTGTCATCTCTTCTCCTGAGAAGGTTTTCGGCAAAGTTGAGTCTTGCGCCAGCGAACCATGAGGCTCCTGGAAACTTGTTGAGGTCATCAACAACTTGGTTGTATCGTTTTGATGCTTTAACTTCCACAAAATTCCAGACAGTATCCCAAAAGGCAGGGATGTTTTCAACGGACCAGTCGTAGAGCTGGAAATATGCTTTGTCCTTGTACGGGTCTATGTCAAGCCCGTTTCTCCTGTCGGCGTACTCAATGAAACGGGTCATGTCGGCTTTTTCGACAACATCGTCGGAAGGCTTCCAGAGGAGCAACTCAGAGAAAATCCTGAGAACGCCAGGTAATATATTATAGCGCTGTACTGTTTAAAAGGCATGCTAAACCATCTAACACAGACATGTTGGAGCTGGACTCCACGCTCTCAATAATGCTAATCGCCATAGTCTTCCTCTTTTTCTATATTACGGGGACGGTAGCCAGCAGAAGACGTGTCGCACATCTTTTCAAGGCAGTTATGGAAGCTGTTTCAGCAGCAGGTGGAAAAGTTGTCGACGGGAGAAGGGGCACCACGACCGCGGTCCTCTCATGCAGACATATGGGTGAGCTGTCCGAGTTCTCAGTAGTTATCGGAGTCCAGTCTTGGTCAAACCCTCTGTCATACGTTGTCTCAAAGCTGATGGGGAGAAGCGACCTAGCTATCTTAAGGGCTAAAACAAGAAAAACCCCTACGGCGTCGCTGACATTCATAAAGAAGGGCACGCAAGCCGAACGCTATGCGTCTATATGGGGTAATAAGATAAACGGGGTCGACGATTATTTGATAGTCTCAGACATGGAAGAGGTCCCGCAGGAAAAAGTCTCCTCGTTAATTGAAAGGATAAGGGGGTTGCAAAACGTTTTACTGCTTTCGATTGGTAAGAGGCTGCCTAACCTTCAGGTTTACTTTACGCCAGGGGATGCTGATGGGATAAAAGAATTGCTGTGCGTTCTAGAAAAGCTTATATAAGTTATATGTTCTATTTTTCTCGAAAAATGGTTCTAGACACCCCTCTAGGTTTTACGGCGATAGGTCTTGTGGTATTTCTTGCCGCATACTCTGTGTACAGCAAAATTGTCGACCGCAGAATCTGGAGCCCTGACCGAGCTAGGCCTACCCCGGCTCACATGTACGCAGATGGCGTCGAGTTCTTCCCAGTTGGACGGTTTGTCCTATACGGCTTTCAATGGAACAGCATCGCGGCGTTGGGTCCTATAATAGGCCCTGGTACCGCTGCGCTTGCCTTTGGATGGCTTCCGGCGTTCCTTTGGATAGTGTTCGCCGCTCTGTTCATCGGATGGGTTCAAGATTATAGTGCGATGTTCCTTTCTGTAAGGAAGGAGGGAAGGTCGTTTGGACCTATGGCCTATGAGCTGTTGGGCCCGACCGCCCGTAAGCTTCTCCTTGGCTTCTTGCTCTTCTACCTTTTGCTGATAAACGCCGCCTTCCTGTTTGTGGTCGCGACCGTTATGAACGCTTTCCCAGGCTCGTTCTGGTCGCTTCTGGTGCTGGTGATAGCTGCTGTCATAACAGGCCATCTGCTGTTCAGAGTGAAGATGAGCGTAGCCCCTGTCACTGTCCTTGCCGTTATTCTACAAGCTATCGGAATAGCTTTGGGTGCGACGGTTCTCGCCAACGTTCCACCTCCAGGAACTTTCGTCTTCACACCGCCGCCGCCTGGTGTCGCACCCGCCGCCAACCCATACACCTACTGGCTGGTTCCATTGGTGGCCATACTGATTCTCGGCTCCCTCCTGCCTATGCCCAAGCTCATAACACCCATGAACTACATAGCTTACTACTCGCTGATACCTGCTGTCCTGCTTCTGACTTTGGGGGCGTTGGTTTCTCCGGCGACGGGAGTCAAGATTCAAGTGCCTGTGTTTAGGGGATGGGCTGAGGTTTTCACCGTCGGGCCTCTCTGGCCGGCGCTTTTCGTCACCATAGCCTGCGGCGCTATCTCGGGCTGGCACAGCCTTGTCAGCACAGGACTAACATCCAAGCAGATAGATGTGGAGACAGACATAAGGCCAGTCGGCGCAGGAGCCATGATCACCGAGAACCTAGTAGGGATGACCTCCTTAGCTGCGTGGGTATCGATTCCCCTGCTGACCGTTGCTGGCGGAGCTGCTCCAGGTAACTTCGTGTTAGGGGCCACAACCCTCACATCGTCCTTGCTTGGAGGAGATGCGGTCAAACCCTTCCTGAGCATATTCTTCGCCAACTATATGGTAGGCATGGCGGTTACAATTCTAACGATACTGGGAAGGTTTTGGAGGGTGACGATGGCAGAGGTCTTCGGCGGCACACCCCTTTCGATCTTGGGCAACAAAATCATCGCCTCAATCCTGGGCTTTGTGTTCCCAATAGCTTTTGTGCTCACAGGAAGCTGGACAAACATATGGCTCTACTTCGGTGGAACAAACCAGCTGCTCGCCGGGTTCGCGCTCCTGATCGTTGGACTTTTCCTCTACGCGCAGAAACGCTTCCACTGGTACTCCACTATACCGGGCATTTTCATGATGTTTACAACGCTTGCAGCCATATTGTACCAGACATATGTTTTCGCCGACGCAACCATTGGGGCGAAGCTTCTCCATGCAACTCAAAACATTCTCAAAAACGTTGGCGGCAACGCTGCTGTCCAAGGCATTAACGGTTTCTCAACAGCTGTCGGGGTTATAATGTTCCTCATAGGCTTGGCGATGGCTGTCTATTTCGTCAGAGGCTTCCGAAAGGCTGTGAAAGTAGAGGTAAAAGCCTAAATCCCACATCCTTTTTTGAAGCTCCAAGGCTTTAGGGAAACATTTTTTAAATAAGTGATTGTATAGACTGGCGTGGCTGGGGGAAAGAAGGGAGGCATCCTCAGCAACTTCAAAAAAGCCGTGGGCGACATGTTCTACGGCGTTGCATTACACCAGCAAGTAACATCCATACTCAAGACAAGGATGTACATGGAGCACATGTTCATCCTGATGATAATGGGTGACATGCTTGGCTTCCCCATACTGCCTCCATACTACTCGCTCCGTCTCCTGCCCTACGCCATACCCAACGTCAAAGCATGGAAACACCGGTTCTACAGGGAGAGAGACTTCACGGACGTGATTTACGGTTGAAAGGGTTCAACGAGTTCCTGAGCTCAAAGCCAGACCTTAAGATGGTTATCTTCGCGGGAAAGGGTGGGTTGGGCAAGACAACCTGTAGCGCCGCCCTCTCCTACGCCGTATGCAGCTCGAAGAAAGTCCTCTGCTTCAGCACAGACCCCCAGGCTTCGCTGAGCGACATTTTTGAGCGAAACATTTTCGGAAAGGGCGAGGTGGAGATAATCCCGAACCTTTTCGTCGTCGAAATAGACGCAGACTCGAAAATATCAGCCTACATCAACGAGATAAAACAAAAAATAAGAAACATGTACAAAACAGAGATCCCTGCTGAGATAGAGTCATACATAGACAGCTCTGTTGCAGAGCCTGCGATGTATGAGTCAGCCACATACGACGCCATGGCCAGCTATCTCGCCGAGGGACGTTACGGTCTTTACGTGTTTGACATGCCACCCTTCGGACATGGGATAAGAATGGTTACCATGGCGGACATTCTCAGCGCTTGGGTTGAAAAGCTCACCGAAGCCCGTGAGAAAGCCAGGGAGTATGATGAAATAGCCCGCAGGCTCAAAGGGGAGAAACTTGTTAAGGAGGACGAGGTGTTGAACGAGCTGTACGATATCAAGAACAGGTTGACCACATTCACCGATGTCATGAAAGACAGGAATAAGGCTGCTTTCTTCATGGTCATAACTCCGGAGCGGATGTCGATTATCGACACGGAGAAGGCTTTGGACATGTTCAAGTCTGTTGGGCTAGAGCTTGCGGGAATAGTTGTTAACAAGGTTCTTCCACCCGAGATGGCTTCAAACCCCTCCCCCTTCATAGCAAACAGGCTGAAACAGCAGAGGGAGTGCATGACCGAGATCATGGACAAGTTTGGAAAGCTTGTGATATCTATCATCCCTATGTTTCCGAAAGAGCCTAGGGGCATTGAAGGGATAGCGGCGGTTTCCCAGCCTCTTATGAGCGGAGGTGTGGTATGGACGTGAAAGAACTAGCCAAAGCAAAGTACATCTTCGTAGGCGGTAAAGGGGGTGTGGGAAAAACTGTGTCAGCCGGCGCCATGGCCGCTGAGATAGCCCGTCAAGAGAAGAAGGTGCTTCTGGCAAGCCTGAACCCAGTACACTCGTTGAGCAGCCTTTTTATGCAAGACCTTTCGGGAGGCACTTTCAAAAACGTGCAAGGGGTTGAAGGGCTAACAGCGATAGAGGTGGAGATAAACGATCTCATCGAAAGATACAGGTCTAACATGGCTGCTAGACTGAAAGAGTTCTTCAAATGGGCTGAGATACCTATAAACCCCGACCCCTTCATACAGATAGCTACAACAAACCCAGCTTTCCAAGAGTCTGCGATGTTTGACAAAGTGATGGACATCATAGTTGGCGAGGCGGAGAAATATGATGTGGTTGTGTTCGACACGGCAGCGGTTGCCAACGCAGTCAGGTTAATCGGGTTGAGCAAGCTGTACGGGCTGTGGCTTGCGAGAATGATGCAGTCACGCAGGGAGGCTCAAGAATACAGGCTAAGGCTTTCCGTCAGAAAGGAGAAGGTTATGGAGGAGATCAAAAAAGACCCTGTAGTGGCAGACCTTTTATCACTTTACGAAAAATTCACAAAAAGCCGTGAGGCTTTGACAGACCCTTCAAAGACACTTTTCTACTTCGTTACGACACCCGAGTCTCTTCCAATATCTGTCGTGAAGAGGTTCATAAACATGGTGCAGGCTTTCAACATTCCGGTAGGGGGGATATTTGTAAACATGGTTTTGGACCGGGCGGATGTATCTTCCGACCCGACGGGATATTTACGGTCAAAGTGGGAGGAACAGCATCACTACCTTGACATAATAAACAGAGACCTTGGAGAGCATGTCAAAGGCTATATCCGAATGTATCCTACCGAGATAAGAGGCTTAGAGGCTTTAAACAACGTAATTAAAGATGTTTATGAGTTTACTCCAAGCTAGTGAACTGCAGGCCCTTCGCGCAGAAGCTCCAGCAGGTCGACGTCTCTCAAAAGCCTCATCCTCGCTCTCTCGAGGTCGGGCATCAGGTAGGGAATTATCCTGAGCGTGAAGTAGTTTCCGAGAAGCGGTATGCCTAGGAACTCGCCCATGATAAGGGAGAAAAATATGTCGTCGTACTTCAGCTTGAGACGGAGAACGTTCTGGTAAAGACCTAGGATTAGTGCTCCGAAGAAAAAGTCGCGTAGAGCCTGTTTGAGCCCCGCCGTCTTCGAGCCTAAACGGTATTTCTCCGACTCAGCCACGCCTCCTCCACCGCCAGCTTCAACCCATCCCAGTCGATGAAGCCGTCGGAAACCTTTTTTCCATCTACCACCACGGCAGGCCTTCTCCAGATACGGTGGCGGAGACTTTTTAGGAAACCCATGGGCGATATCAGGTTGACCATCTCCACCTCAACGTTCATCCGACGGCCTTTGAACGACTGTTT
>JAWACZ010000006.1:0-60959 GCA_038896555.1 Candidatus Caldarchaeum sp.
TATCGCGATGACGATTGTTTGAGCCGGGTCGCTGAACACCGGGGCGAGCTTGAACTGCTGGTAGTATTTTGTTTCAGCCACGGGAAGGCCGAGAAGACTGTAGAGATGGCCGCCTATCTTAGATTCACCGGTCGTTATCCCCCACAGAGTTCCTTTTCCAGCCGTCAGGTAGTACCCGTAACCCAAGGCAACAGACACAACCCCTATCGGGAAAGCCGAAACGTATAATCTCTTGGCCATGTTTCCTCACTTTTTTGGGGGTATAAGATTAATCTTATTTTGATATTATATTGCGTTAATACATGTTTAAATAGGTCCAAGAAAAGGCATAGGCATGGCTGCAGAGTTGAAGCTGGAAAAAACCTCTGAAAAAAGATACGTCCTCGACGTAGGGGGGTATACATGCCCGTATCCGCAGCTTCTGCTGGCAAGAGCCTTGAAGGAAATAGAAAGGGGGGCGGTCTTGGAGGTGTTGACGGACAACCCCCCATCTCTGGACACTTTACCCCGTTCAATCAAGAACAACCGTCAGGAATACTTGGAGAAAGAGACTATGGCGCCTGGAGTTTGGAAGATAACTGCGAAGAAGATTAAAGATTAGTAGTTTATCAACAGCCTTTGTATTGCGTTTGGGTCTGTCACGCCTTCTTCGATGTTTTTCGCTATTGTGGCTAAGTTTCTCACTTCAGCCTCTTTGAGAACCAGGTATGAGATGAGGACCGCCTGGTTAAACGGTATTTTGTAAAAGCTTCTGCTGGCGTACCGCAATTTAAACCTTCTGACGTTTTCCTCAACCTGTGAAGCCATCCTCGAAGTAGAATCCTCTAAACTGATTTTGCCTAAGAACTCGGGCTTGGGTATTGTTTCAAGAGCTTTCCCCAAGTCTTCAGCGGTCAACAGGCTTTCTAAAGCCTCATTACTTATTTCGATTGTTTGTGACGGTAAGAACTCTTTTGCCTGGCTCGGAATCAGCTCCCAAACCCTTGACCTCAGAACCGTCGTTAACGCATATACGTCTACGTCCATGGAAACGTACGGCGTCACGTATTTTCTAAGGGAATGCGGCGTTCTCCTATAAGCCTGGAGAAGGCCCTCCACATACATTTTGTCGACCACCGCGTCAACCGCCGAGTGATCCCTTTTTGACTCCCATACTGTTATAGCTGTCGAAACAGCTGAAGCCAGCTCTGTCTTCGTGAACTCTTTAACTGCTTCTGATAGGTCCTTAGCCCCAAGCGCTCGCAGAGCCTGGTCTCTGACGCCGAGCAAAGTCTCAGGATACAGGTCTATAGTTTTCATGATTTCGTCGACGGGCTTGCCTAACGCCTTTCCCTTAAGAATGGTTTTTATGTTGAAGTGAATGTAGCGCATGAAATACTGTCTGAGCAGCTCTGGGTTAAGAGCTGTCTCCGCAAGCCTGTAATGTTGCGAGATTAAGTGTCTCCAGAAAGCTTTCTCCAGCTCTATGGCCGTGTATGGTTTTTGGAGCTGGGCTAAATATGGTCCATGGGGTGATGCTCTGAGCCTGTCGACGAGCTCTGTAAGGCTTTTAGAATCGGCCAGCTCTTCAAGTACTGAGAACGGCAGAAGCTGTGACTTTAAAGCATAGGTTTTAGCTACTGCGTAAACAGGGTCTCCTACCAGCTTCACCAAGGCGTAGAATGTTTGACCAGCCTGTCTATAACGTTATTTTTCCTTTAAGAACCGCTTCTAAAACCATTCTTTCCGCTTCCTGACGCCTTTCATCTGCTTTTTTACGTACTATGCTGGCCTCCCACTTCCCCTTCGCCAGTATCTCTTTAGCGGCTTCCTCCGCCCTTGAAACTTCCTCGGAAGACAACCTGTCCTCCCTTGCTTTAGCCTGTTCCAAGATCCTAGCCTTTAGCTTCTCCGCCTCCTTCGAAGCTATGTCGATGAGTTCCTTCCTGTAAACGTTTGTCAGCTCGTATAGTTCACCCAGCTTCTCCTCGATCTTTCTTAAACGCTCGACGACCTGCTCCACCTTGGAGACCATGTGGGATGTTTCGGAAACCTCATAATAACCTTAATTCTCGGCAGGGTTTCTTTCTACTCAGATGTCTGACTTGGCTGAAAACGTCAGAAACACTTTGAGGAGGCTGAGGGACCCAGTTACAGGGGCGCCTGCCTTGTTTCTCGATTCCATGATAGACGTCAGAGACGTCGGAAACGGAGTTGTTCACATAATCTACGTTTGCAGAGACCCTCACTCACCCAATGTAATAGCGTACGCCGAGGCGGTCAAAACGCTTGCAAGCCGATGCGAAGGCGTGAAGAAGGTCATTATCGAAGTAAGAAATCATGTTCTAGCGGATTTCATAAACCTCAAGCTTAACGTATAGCAGCATCCCCATCTCCAAACTTTGCGTGAAACCTTCTGACTATATCCTCCAATGACGGTTTACGCTTCTTTTTGCGCCAGATTCTGTAGGGGCCGACGGCTTGAAAGGCTTTTTCAACAGCCTCGTCAGCCTCACCGATCTCGTATCTGTTCCAGTCTTTGAAATGCTTGTAACAGCTTAAGAATGTATGTTCGATGTTGAATGAATCTAGTTTGCCGGGGTCTATGCAAACGCATACCCTGTCCAACCTTCTGTGGAGGGAGAGCGGGGCGGTGAAAACTCTGGCGGGGTCTACCTTGTTTTCTATCAACACATGCTGTTTCTTTCTTATTCGGCTTAATACATACTCGGTCAAAACATATGCTGCATCCAGCGGCGGTATTTTGGCGAGCAACTCCCGGCCAAATGCCTTGTCGTTTACATGAACGTGAACGCCTTCACCGCTCCATTTGACGATGGTTGACTTACATATGCCCAGCCTGTCCAGCACTGAGATTATTTCGCAGGCCGCCTCTATCGCATGCACCCAGCTCGATGACGGCAAAAGGTCGACATCCCAAGACGCCATTGAGGAAATAATTTTCACAGGTCCGCTATCCCGCCACAGGTATTTGTGTATAGTTGCGTAGAAAGAGCGGGGTTTTAGCTCTCTGACGATTTCCATAACATCGGAGGGCGTGTCTATCCTCAGGTGCCGCCTCTTTTTCACATGGTATCTGTGCATACCATCCTGGCTGAAGACAGCAACCCATCTGCCCGTAGAGAATCTCAGTATCTCCTCCAGAACTTCTTTGCTCGAATAATGTTTAAACAGAAGCGCGTCGTCCATGGTTAAGGAACTTCTTCCTCCTTCTTCTTTTTCGCAGATATTATTTTTCTGGTTACCTGTGACGGGAGCGCCACGTCTTCACGGCCTATGTATGCAGGGCTTTTGACAACAAGGCCTTTTTCCGGAACTATTTCGATAATATGCATCACCGTGCTGTGGTTTGTCTGTCTCATTTTTTCGACTAGAACGAATCTCTGCAGGATGCCGTTTCGGATTATTCTTCTAAACCGTATTATCCCGTCGGCTACGTGCTCTATACCCCATCCAAAGGCTTCCGACGTCGTTATCGCATATTGACTGACCGCAAGCGTTGTGAAGTCCCACTTTGCCAAAACTTTTTTGACTGTGTAGCTTAGTCGTCTAGCCATCACCGGCCTGTCTAGCCAGAAAGCTGACATGGAGTCAACAACTAGCCTAGCTCTGCCGAAACCCAGCTCCCTCTTAGCTGCGATAACCTTCTCCAACAACTGCTCTACATCCAGCGCGTTCAACGACCAGCGTTCATCTGTACCCAGTAACGCATCTATGATAATCAGTTTGTTTTCCTCGACAGGTTTTTTCAAGTCCATTCCAAGCAACTCCGCCTGCGTGATGATCGAGTTTTTGGATTCCTCGGTCGTCACATACACACATTTGTCGCCTTCATCGATGCCTTTTGAAATGAAATGTATCGAGAGAATTGTTTTTCCACATCCGGGCTCGCCCGTCACAGCGACGAAGAAACCCCTGGGGATACCTCCCTGCAGAAGGCTGTCTATTCCTTCGACGCCTGTAGACAGCCTTTCTATCATCCCAACAGTACAGCGTGCTCCAGCTATAAAAGGCAGAGGTTCGGCAAAACAGTTTTTACCTAGCGCAAGCAGGCATAACTATGGCGTTGAACACAAACTTTTTCGGCGAGCGTGTTGTTCTGATGATTCCCGGCCCTACAGAGCTGCATCCAGCTGTCCAAAGGGTTCTTTCAACACCTATAGTGGCGCACTACGGACCTGAGTGGGCGCCGGTTTACGAAGAGGCTTTGAAGCTAGCCGCATCTATCTTCAAGACAAAGAATGAAGTGTTCATGATGCCGACGCCTGGCACCGTTGCGTTGGAGGCAGGCGTGATCAGCTTGCTGGAGCCCGGTGAAAAAGCGGTAGCGGTTATCAACGGATTTTTCAGCGAGAGGCTGGCGGAGATAGGAGACTATGTTGGAGCTAAAGTCGTTAGGGTCAACGCAAGGGAAGGCGAGGCGGTTTCTCCCGAAAGCTTGGACGACGTGTTGAAAAAGAACCCGGACACAAAAGCTGTGCTCGCCGTTCAAAACGAGACGTCGACAGGCGTGCTTAACCCGGTCAGAGAATACGTGAAAATATGCAACGAAAGGGGTGTCTTGTTTGTTTTGGACGCAATATCATCCTACGGTGGTGTTGAGCTGGATTTCGACGGATGGGGAATGGACTACTGTGTAGGATATGCAAACAAATGTCTCGGGGGCATTCCTGGAACTGTGCCTGTCGCAATAAGCGACAGAGCTTGGGAGGTAGTCCGCAAGAGAAAGACAAAACCAGCTTCTTTCTTCACAAACCTTATTGTTTGGCGCCATTACATAGATGAATGGAAAAGCATCGGACACCCATATCCAACTACTATAAGCCCCCATGCAGTTCTGTGCTTCAAGGCGGCGGCGCAAGCAGCAATTGAGGAGGGGTTGGAGAACAGGTATCAGAGACACCTGCGTGTAGCGGCTGCATTCAGGAAAGCCGTAAGGTCTATGGGTCTTGAAACCCTGCCTTCAGAATCTGTGGCTTCGCCTACGGTCACCGCCATACAACTGCCTGCAGCCGTGTGGAAGGATTCTGGAAAAATAGCCCAGACGATGCTGAAAAAACATAGGATAATGATAGGCGGTGGTATTGCAGCCCTACATGGAAAAATATTGAGGATAGGTCATATGTGTGTGACGGCCAGCACAAGGTATATCATGCCCACACTCGTAGCCTTGAGAGATTCCTTCAAAAGCGTTGGCTTGAGCCTCAACGACGGCGTAGAAACGTTTGTCTCAGAGATAGCGGGAAAAGATTCATCGTTTTCCAGCCCGTAGCATGTCTAAGTATGAGCCCGCCGCTATGCCTAGCTGAGATATCAGTAAGCCGACGTAGGCCCATATGCTGAAAAGATAGGATGCAAACTCTTGGTAGCTTATTCCGAACTCGGGAGCGGTCAACACATCGCCGAGGAAAACCGCAAACTTCGCCAAACCCCACACCAAACTGATCTTGTTTGCGCTACGCATCTTCCCTTTCTGCAATAACGTCAAAAACAATGCGTCTGCCACCGTGAACCCTGCCAAAGCATACCCGTGATGTGGTGCAGAGGCCCAGAGTTCAGCATCGGTGAACAACAACACGGCTGAAAACAAGATGGATAGCGATAGTGCGCCCGAGGTTGCCGGATTCCTCAAACCTATCCTCTCGGAATAATCTCGATTACGCCCTTCTGCCCCCTGTCTCTATGGCTTGGCCCTGCGAAAGAAGTGACGCTGCAGTAATACTCGTAAACCCCTGGAACGTTGGCTACGAACTCGATTAACTGTTCCTGGCCTTTTCTCAGCCTATCGGACTTTACATTGTAGGGTGACGGGCTTTTCTCATCGAGAGTGAAGTCATGCACTACGGGTCCAGAACCGTTTCCCAGAAGCCTGATTCTCACAAGGTCGCCTACGTAAACGGTTATTTTCGGCCCTGCATAAGACGCGTTGTACCCGTAATCGTTTAAGTACAGTGTCAGGGACACTATGTTTGATCGTGTCTGGGTCTGAGTAGTTGTTGTCGTGGGTGTCTGCGTTGGGGCGGTTGGTTCGGGAGCTGCTGGAAATAGAACGGCAGCTATGACTGCTGCCAAAACAACAGCCACTGCCGCTGCTACAAGCCTCGCTCTATGCATGAATGACCTTACGTTCTAGGCCTGATTTTACCTTTATGCATGACGTGTTCAGCCAAAAGGCCCATATATTGTTAAACTTTATCTAAAAGCTCAGCGGTAAATGTCTTGTGCCAATCTTACACGAGCATGACAGGAGGGCGGTTCGAAGCAGGTTGGAAGGTAAGCTGGAAAAGCAGGTAACCATGAACGTGTTCACGCAGGAGTTTGAATGCCAGTACTGCCGGGAGATGAGAGAGTTAACTGAGGAGCTGGCTGAGCTTTCTGATGGAAAGATAAAAGTAAATGTTTACGACTTCGAGAAAGAGGCTAAACTGGCTGCAAACTGGAGGGTTGACAAGATACCAGCCCTACTGATACACGGGGAAAAGGGGTACAACGTGAGGTTTTTCGGCCTTCCAGCCGGATACGAGTTCATGGCTTTGCTAGATGATTTGATAGATGTCAGCAGGGGTTACTCGAGGCTGTCTCCAGCGGTCAGAGAGAAGGTTAGAGAGATAGACAAGCCGGTTCACATACAGGTTTTCGTAACGCCAACATGCCCTTACTGTCCCAGGGCAGTTAGGACAGCACACCAGATGGCCATAGAAAACGAGCGTGTCACAGCCGACATGGTTGAAGCCATAGAGTTTCCCCACCTAGCCAACAAGTATGACGTGATGGCTGTGCCTAAAGTGGTAATAAATGATAAAATAATGTTTGAGGGAGCTCTTCCCGAGCAACACTTTCTCGAGCATGTGTTGATGGCACTTTAGCCCAAAACCGTTAAAAATAGGCTTCTGGGGAAAACGATTGGCTTGAACGCGGTCTGGATGGATGGAGAGCTAGTTCCCTGGGAGAACGCTAAGGTACATGTAACAGTCAACGCCCTACACTACGGCTCAGCGGTCTTTGAAGGGATAAGAGGATATTACCACGACAACGAGCTTTACGTGTTCAGGCTCAGAGAGCACCTTAAGAGGCTGGTTGACTCCGCCAAGATATTGATGCTCAAAAACCCCTACACAGTTGAAGATTTGGAGGAGGCTGTCGTGAAAACCATCAAAGAAAACAGGTTCACCTCGAATGTTTACATCAGACCTCTCATTTACGCTGGTGAGAACCTGATGTCGCTCAACTCCATGGACCTACCTGTTCATGCTTTGGTCATCGTGTTTCCGTTTGACAAGTTCTTCGCAAAGCCGGGTTTGAGGGTATGCGTTTCGGCTTGGAGACGCCTGCCCGATACATCCATGCCTCCGAGGGCTAAGGCAACCGCCAACTATCTGAACTCAATTTTAGCATCTACTGAGGCGAGGATGGCAGGCTATGATGAAGCCATACTCCTCGACCAAAGCGGCATGGTGAGCGAAGGAGCTGGTGAAAACATTTTCTTAGTCAAAAACGGTGTGATAAGCACGCCTTCCACCGGCTCAGCAATTCTTGAAGGAATAACCAGAGATTCGATAATAACCCTTGCAACAGACATGGGCTATAGAGTGGTGGAGAGGGATATAACGCGAACTGAGCTGTATACAGCTGACGAGATATTCTTTACAGGCACCGCGGTAGAGATACTGCCGATACTGGAGGTTGATGGGAGAAAGGTGGGCGACGGAACCCCCGGCCCGGTCACGAAGACGTTGACCGAGAAATACCATAGAGTGGTTAGGGGGCTTGAGTCGATGTACAAACGCTGGCTCACCCCTGCCTACGGTAAGAGGTAGAAGGATTTCCATGGTTTCATGCCGTGTATGCGGCGAGTCAGCGCCCTACGTTCTGCTGAGGATGGATACGCCTAGGTGTCCGAAGGGTCATGAGCTGGGCGTGTGGGTTTACTGCAACAACGAAAAAGAGAAACATGTTTATCTCAAGTCGGACGAGACAGGATGCCCTTACTGCGGCGTCAAGTCATACTCCCGCATGACCAGGGGTGTACGCGTAAAATGCCTCCACCAAGGACCCTCCGGCCAATGCATTGCACCTTACTACAACTGGTTTGAAGACGGCCCGCCATGCCACATGAACCATCTCTCTAAGATAGCGGTTGTAGAGACAAAAGCTTGAAAAGCTTTAACAAGCCTTCAAACCTGCTTCAAAAAATCGAGGAAGCCGCTAGAATCGTGAAAAGAGGAGGTGTGATAGTTTATCCAACAGACACAGTCTACGGAATTGGATGCAATCCATTTGACGTCAAGGCCGTTCAGCGAGTCATGGAGATTAAACGCCGGGAGAACAAGCCATCACCCGTCCTCATATCCGACTTGGACCAGTTAAACATGGTCGCAACCCCTCACACCATAGAAATCGAAGCAGCTTTGAAACTCTGGCCCGGCCCCGTGACGATAGTCATGGAGAAAAAGCCAAACCTTCCCCCAGAGGTTACCGCAGGGCAGCCGACGGTTGGCGTGAGGATGCCTGCCAACGCAATAGCTCTAGCCGTGATGCAAAAAGCAGGCCTGCCCCTGCTGGGGACTAGCGCAAACCTATCAGGGATGGAGCCAGCCGTAACCGCAGAGCAGGTCATTGAAAAAGTGGCCAGAAACGTCGACATGGTCATAGATGGTGGCAGAACTTTGTTCGAAAAGCCTTCAACGGTTGTCAAGCTTACGGAAGGTGGATTAGCCATTGTTAGAGTGGGTGTTTTGTCGGAAAGGCAGATACGCAGCAGGCTGTATGGCTAAAGGATTGTTGAAGCAATCTTCTGCATAACTAGCATTTTTACCGCTTTATGTCTAGACTCGGCCTGGACGGCATTTATCTGCCTATCATCCAAGCCATAAAACCTGACAACCTCGTCAATCTTGTGCTCAACTCTTGCGTCAGGGAGCTCCAGCTCACGAGACCCGGAGATGTGGACTATTTTTCCAGCCAGCTCCAGAGCCTCCTCCTCAGTTGAGCCAACGATGAAGAATATGGCCTTTTTAACCCCCTCCCTCAGACCAACCCTTTCTATCGCATGCTCAAGCTGCGTTGTGGCTGCAAGCCTTAGCAAAACCTCGTTAGCCAGACTCCGGGCCTTCTGTTTATGTGTCCCATACACAAACACTGCGTTAACCAAGGCTGCGTCGAAGATATCCCAGTCGAAAATCTTTTCCGGGTCTATGAATTGTACTCCGTCAACGGATTTGACAACCTTTTCAACAAGAGTTGTGTGGTCGATGTTTTCCAGCATTAAAGCGCCTATGGCGAAACAAAAATCCCCAACCTTTACAACCCTCATTTTAACCACCATGTATCGAGGGGATCAGCGACAATGTATCTTCGTCTCCAACCTCTGTGTCAAGCCATGACGAATACCTTACGTCCGCCCCGTTCACGAGGATTAACATGCCGGGCTGCGGGTTTCCAACGTCATCCATCACATGGCGTCTTATCTGCTCATCTAGATTTTCAAGGACTTCCCTAAGCTTCTTTTTCCCCTCCAAATGGATTTCCAACTCCTTTTTACCGACTAATGACCTTAAGGGCCCGAAAAACTCAATCTTCAACAGCTAGAGGATGCTAGTTGTTTTAAAAAGCTTTGTGCCAGACTATGATTCTGAGATAACATCTGTTCCAGAAACAGATTTTTAAGCATCCGGTTGAAAAACAACTCTATGCTTGTGGGAAGGTCTGTCAAACGGATAAACGACAGGAAATTTCTACAGGGACTTGCACAGTATGTTGCTGACATAAAGTTTCCTGGCATGCTTTACATGCATGTGGTGAGAAGCCGTTATGTACATGCAAGAATAAAGAACATAGACGTGAGCAAGACCTACAAGAACGGGGCCCGAGCGGTTTACACTTACAAAGACATTGATGCTGTTGAAATTGATGTCGAAGAGGCTGTCGAAGGAGTGAGACCTGTGTACCAAACGATTCTGGCGTCTGAAAAAACACGCTACGTAGGAGAGCCTGTAGCCGTGGTGGTTTCAGACTCTTTCGCGAACGGTGTTGACGCCGCAGAGCTGGTTGACGTGGTTTATGATCCGTTACCACCTGTTTTAGACCCGTTTAAAGCCATGGCGCCCGGCTCTCCTTTGGTTCACGAAGAGCTGGGAACAAACGTTTACTTCACCTGGTCCAAACATGTAGGTGATGTCGAAGACGTCTTTAAGAAAGCCGAGGAAGTTGTTGCCACAAAACTTTCCGTGCAGAGAATCGCGCCGGCAGCTATGGAGCCCAGATGCGTGGTCGCCAACTACAATCCCTCGAACAACTCTTTCACACTATACGCTTCAACACAGAATCCTTACAGGCTCCGAAGCTTCGTTGCAAAAAAGCTGGGAGTTTCTGAAAACGCTCTAAGAGTTATCGCACCCGATGTTGGAGGAGGATTCGGCTCAAAGCTAAGCATATACCCGGAAGACATACTTGCTCCGATCTTGTCGAAAAAGCTGCGGAGACCTGTTGCCTGGTTTGAAAATAGGATGGAGAATTTCCACGCAACAACCCATGGCAGGGACATGCACGCCTTTGTCGAGCTGGCATTGTCGAGGCAGGGTAGGATATTAGGCTTGAAGGCTGAGATAACGGCTGACATAGGCGCCTATCCCTATGGTTTCGCCAGAGGCATGCCTTTAACCGCCTCGAGGATGATCACCGGCTGCTACAAAATAAAGAACGTATTCGTTAAAGCTGTGGGCGTCTTCACCAACAAAATGCCGATAGCTCCCTACAGGGGTGCTGGGCGGCCTGAGGCTTCATACTTTATTGAAAGAGCTGTTGAGAGGGCGGCTATGAGGCTTGGGATTGACCCTGTGGAAATTCGCCGCATAAACTTTATCGAGCCTTATGAATTTCCCTACGATAACGGGCTTGGAATGGTTTATGACACAGGCGACTACGGCAAGGCTCTGGACAGGCTGCTGGAAATTTCCAACTACAAGGGTCTTCGTGAAATGCAGAAAGAACTGCGTGGAAAAGGAGTATTGATAGGTGTTGGGCTGTCAACCTACGTTGAGGTGAGCAACTTTCTGCCCCAGCCGGCATACGTCCGTGTTGAAAAAGACGGCTCCCTTTTCATCTACAGCGGAACCTCGCCCCACGGCCAAGGCGATGAAACAGCCTTCGCCCAAATAGCTTCAGACACACTGGGTGTTCCCATTGAAAAAATCACAGTAACACACAGCGACACCTCCCTGGGCCCACCTGGGAATGGAACAGCAGGCAGCTGGACTCTCGCCTCAGGCGGAAACGCTGTTCTGGCCGCATGTAAGAGGATACGAGAGAAAATGGCGGCAATCGCCGCACACTTGCTAGAATGCCGTGCTGAAGACCTAGAATTTATCGACGGCGCGTTCGTCGTAAAGGACGACCCAAGCCGCAAGATATCCGTCGAAAAGATAGCCGAGGCTGCCTACGACGCAGAAAGCCTGCCGGAAAACATCGATCCTGGGCTAGAGGCGGTTGCACATTACGTTCCCCAGCTTACGTTTCCTTTCGGCGCACATTTGGCCGTTGTGGAAGTTGACACGGAAACAGGAAAGGTTTACCTCAGAAAGATCGTGATGGTTAACGACTGCGGGCAAGTTGTAAACCCCATGCTGGTGGATGGACAGGTTATCGGCGGAGCAGCTCAGGCAATAGGCCAAGCCTTGTTCGAAGGCCTTGAATACGACGCGAACGGAACCCTGCTGACAGCTAGCTTCGCAGACTACCTCATTCCCACAGCCGCAGAAACTCCTGACATGCTGACCGACAGGACTGTGACGCCTGCGCCGAACCCGCTGGGCGCCAAAGGCGTTGGGGAAGCATCGACCATAGGGCTTGCTCAAGCGGTTGTAAACGCGGTTGAAGACGCGTTAGGAAAGTCTGTTGAAAAAACTCCTCTCACACCCTACATGGTCTGGAGCATACTTCACGCGTTTGAGAAATAGAGCTATAAACAACGTAGGTCGGGAAACAGCATGGCTACTTCCCGCGTCGTCAGGGAGTTTTCGTTCAAGCTTAACGGGAGAGAGGTAAAGGTCAGGGCTCCTCCAGCTTACACGCTTCTGGACACTCTGCGCTACATAATCCGCCTCACGGGAACGAAGGATGGGTGCAGCAGCGGAGACTGCGGCGCATGCACGGTTCTGATGGATGGAAAAGCTGTCCACTCCTGTCTCACGCTTATGGCTCAGGTGGATGGCAGGGAGATAGTGACTGTCGAAGGCGTCGACCCTTCTATACCGCAGGCCTATGCTCTTGAGGGCGCTGTACAATGCGGCTACTGCACGCCGGGGATAGTCGTTGCTACCGCAGCGCTTTTAAAAAGCTATCAGAAACCCTCAGATGAAGATATTAGGGAAGCATTAAGAGGAAACCTTTGCAGATGCACGGGCTACGTAAAAATAATTAGAGCAGTCAAAACAGCGGCGAGTGTTGGGCGATGATCTCGTTAGCTGACATAGATGTTATCACGCCGTCGTCGATCGAGGAAACCCTTGAGGTCTTGGAGGAAAAGGCGGGCAAAGTAAGGGTTGTGGCCGGTGGAACAGACCTGATAGTTCAAATGCGGAACAGGCTAACCCCTAAAACCGACCTACTAGACATCTACCATTTAGACGAGCTGAGGTATGTGAGGCTTGAGGACGGCCGTGTGAAGATTGGAGCTTTAACCGATTTCGCAACAATCTACAGCTCGTCCTTAATAAGGAAGACAGCGCCCGTGCTCGCCGAAGCAGCCTTCTCTGTCGGCTCGATACAGATAATGAATAAAGCCTCCCTGGGAGGCAACATAGTTAACGCTTCGCCGGCGGCGGATTCCCTGCCTCCGTTATATGTTTTGGAAGCTAGCCTTACTCTCCGAAGCCGCAGATCTTCTAGAACCGTTTCCATCATGGAGTTTTACAAAGGTTATAAAAGGCTTGACATGAAGCCCGAAGAGCTGCTTGTTGAGATTTCCTTTAAACCCGTTCCGGAAAACTACAGCGGACGTTTTTTCAAACACGGTCTCAGGCAGGGGGATGCAATATCTGTTGTAAACGGGGCTGTCATGCTAGGCTGGGACAGGGAGACAAAAACCGTTACCGATGCAAGAGTTGCCTTAGGCGCGGTCGCGCCAACAGTCGTCAGAGCTTTAACATGTGAGAAAATGCTTGTGGGAAAGAGGCTTGACGAAGAGACGATGTGGGGGGCTGCTGAGGCGGTGGTGGAGTCTATTTCACCCATAGATGATGTTAGAGGGTCGGCGGCGTACCGTCGAGAGATGTGCGTCAACTATGTCTACATGACGCTTTGGATGCTCAGCAGAGGTGTGGGGACGTGACAGCCGAGGCTGGATGGGTTGGCAGGGAGGTTGTGAGGAAGGATGCTTTCGAGAAGGCCTCAGGCGTCACAAAATTCGCTTCTGACATACTCCCAGACGATTTCCTGTGGGTTTTAGTCCTGAGAAGCAAGCATCCCCATGCCAAAATACGTAGGATAGACGTCTCGAAAGCCGTTGGGATGCCTGGTGTCGTGGCTGTCTTCACACACAAAGACGTACTTAACAACAGGTACGGCGTCTTCGTAAAAGATAGGCCTGTTCTCTGCGACGACCGCGTCAGATATATAGGCGACCCCATAGCCCTCGTGGCAGCTGAGTCGCGCGAGGAAGCTGAAGCAGCCCTCGACGAAATCATAGTGGACTACGAGCCGCTTCCACCGGTCACGGACCCTATCCAAGCCATGGACCCTTCCTCCCCGAAGATATACGACAGCGGAAACGTGTGCAGAAGCACTCGCATAACCTTCGGAGACGTTGATGAGGGGTTCAGAAAATCTAAAGCAGTAGTCGAAAACACGTACAGAACATCTCCGCAAATACATGCGTATCTCGAGACGGAGGCGGGTTTCTCATACGTTGATGAGAGAGGCAGGATAACCGTGGTTGCAGGTGGCCAGTCACCCTACCGCGACCGTCACGAAATAGTTTCCACACTGAACATGCCTCCTGAGAAGGTAAGGGTTGTCATCCCGCATGTGGGCGGCGCTTTCGGCGGAAAAGACGACATATCAGTTCAGATACACCTCGCCTTAGTCACTTGGAAAACAGGCAGGCCTGCAAGGCTTGTCTGGAGCAGGGAAGAATCAACCATCGCTGGGACGAAAAGACACGCAGCAATAGTCAAGATGAAAACCGGAGCCTCAGCCGATGGAAAACTCCAAGCCAACTACGTCGAAATAATTTACGATACTGGAGCTTACGCGGCTTTGGGCCCGGCTGTGCTTGACGTGGCTATAGAGAACTGTAACGGACCGTATAAGGTTCCGAACATAGATATCAGGGCGTGGCTTGTCTACACAAACAACATGGTGGCTTCTGCATTCCGAGGTTTCGGCGCTCCTCAAGTGATGTTTGCGATAGAGCAGCAGATAGACCAGCTTGCGGAGGAACTTAACATGGATCCGATAGAGTTTAGGCTGGCTAATGCTTTGAGAAAGGGTGATGTTGGAGTTTTCAGGAACAAACTAGTCGGAGGCGTAGGCATCTCAAGATGTCTCATGACTGCAAAAAACCATCCAATCTGGCGAAGCAAAGAGAGCTACAAAAGAGGAACAAACCTTCCATGGCTTAGAAGAGGTGTAGGCGTTGCAGCAGCTGTAAAGGGCTACACGCTGGGAGCCTTGTCTGATAAGGGAGTTGTTGGGCTTGAGCTACGGTTCGACGGCGGGTTCAACGTCAAGGGAAGCTTTACCGAGATAGGTCAAGGAGTTATCCAGGCTGTTGCACAACTGGCAGCCGAATTGCTCAAGACTAAAGTAGATAACATAGACGTAGTTTTTGCCGACACCGATAAAACACCTGACACAAGCGTTACCTCGGCCTCCCGTCAGCTGTTTCTAGCCGGCAACGCGTTGAAGGATGCTGCAAATAAACTGCTTGAAAAGATGAAGAAGTGTGTAGCGGATTATTACGGAGAACAGTGTGACGAGCCGCCCGTAGAAAACGGATGTCTAGTAACTAGGGCGGGTAGGAAGATTCCTTTCGAAGATGTTGCCAGACTGCTTGAAGAATGCGGCCTTGGAAGGGAGGTTGAGGGAGTTTTTGAGGTGCCCCGCGTAGAGCCTATCCCAGGCTCTCTTGAGATACCCCATCTATTCTATATGTTTGGCGTTACCCTAGCGTCTGTTGAGGTAAACGTTTTGACAGGAACTGTTTCGGTTGAAAACTTGGTGAGCATAGCTGATGTGGGGAGGGTTGTCAACCCTCAGACTTTGGCAGGACAGTTGGAGGGTGCGGCAGCACAGGGCATAGGATATGCTTTGCTTGAAGAACCAAAGATAGAGAATGGATACGTGCGGACTACAAACCTCTCCACTTACCTCATCCCAAGCATAAAAGACGTGCCAGAAATAGAAGCTATCCCCGTGGAGGAACCTGAAGACCAAGGGCCCTTCGGCGCCAAGGGGATTGGCGAGATAGGGATAATTTCTGTTGCGCCGGCTATCGCAAACGCAGTATACGACGCAGTTGGGGTAAGACCTCTATCCCTACCCATGACGCCAGAGAAAGTCTATTGGTTGATAAAGAGCAGGGCGAAAGCTTAAATACTGTTTTCTTCCTTTCGGCTTATCTGGAAATGCACGGCCTGGCGGTGGAAGCGTTCACAGGGTTTGGCCGGTTCAAGTATTATTGAGAACGGGGGTAGGTTTGTTTCAGAGGTGTTTTCCATGCCTGTGGTTGTCGTCAAATTTGGCGGGTCCGTTCTTTCGGACGAGAAAGGAGTGGAGAAGGCGGCGGAATATGTTGGACTCTTGCGCAGCAGAGGTTACAAGGTCGTTGTGGTCGTCTCCGCTTTGAAGGGTGTTACCGACGAGCTACTCAGGAGTGCTCAAAGGCTTAACCCTAACGCCCCACCCAACCTCCTCGATGAGCTCCTAGCCATGGGTGAGAGAACCAGCGCCCGACTGTTCGCGCTGGCGTTAAAGAGATACGGTGTTGACGCAGCGGTAGTTGACCCAAGCTCCGACATATGGCCTATCATGACCGACGACAAACATCTAGACGCAACACCTATCCTCGAAGAATGCAGGCCGCGTGTTAAGCGGGGTGTTGGAAAACTTCTCGAAGAAGGGTTTGTCCCAGTGGTATGCGGGTATGTTGCGGTCTCGCGAAACGGTGAGATAACCACCATGGGGAGAGGTGGCAGCGACACAACAGCTGTAGTGCTGGCCAACTGCCTCGACGCAGATGAGGTAATACTTGTGAAGGATGTGGCTGGAGTCTATACATCAGACCCTAAAAACGTCTCTGCAGCAGGCGTTTTAGACGTTTTGACCGCGGATGAAGTTTTCAAACTCAGCCTAGGGGGTGCGAAAATAATCCATTCAAAGGCCTTGATGTTTCTCCATCCGAAAGGAAGAATAAGGATAGGCGCTTTGGACAGCCTTGAGGCCGGCGGCACAGTAATTTTGGCGAGTGGAACACCTAAGCTGGAGATAAGCATCGACAACACCAACGTAACAATGGTTACTATTCTGGGCAAGTCGATGGGGGAGCCGTCTAAACTGGTTTCAGCTGTCTCTGCGTTGCAGGCATCAGGAGCTAAAGTGATAGCTGCATCGGTGGAGGAAGAATCCCTCATACTTTATTTGGATGGCGACGGCGAGGTCGTTGAAAAGCTTCACGACTATTTTGTTGGAAACCGTTTAGGCAAGGCCGTCAGCCATTTTCCATACCTAAGCCTGATACGCATCTATGGCTCCATGCTTGAAACCGTGCCCGGCGTTGTTCACAAAGTCTTGCAGCCGCTGGCAGCACAGGCCATCAACGTATTCGGAATACTCACCATAAGCTCATCGATAAGAGTATTTGTCTCCACGAAAGATGTGGAGAAGGCAGTAAAAATGATTAGAGAAAGCCTTGAAAGCTACACGCATACCTAGCCGTCAAACGATTGGATGAGGGCTAAGGCCAATAAAGGCAGCACTATAGTTGCGTCAGCCTTAACGAATATATGCTTGGACCTAGGGGAGACCTTATGCCATGTCACCGCCTCACGCGGCCTCGCACCGCTGAGGCTGCCGTCGTACTCGTCGGCGGTGGATATGTAAACGGCTACGTCCAATCCTTCGCCCCCAAACTGCGACCACCAAAGCATATGGTGTTTTGAGATTCCTCCTCCAACTACAAGGCCTGCTTTTCTACCTGCTTTCCACATGATTTCGTTGATGAGGTCCATGTCGGCGTTCAAGTCAAGCTTCACACCCTTCCTTTTTCCCTGTAGCCAGATCTGATATCCTAAAGCCCCGTCGACAAAACCTGGGACGAAGACTGGAATTTTGTTTCTCCAGCACCAGTAAAGAAATGAATGCTCCGAGTTTAGCTGCTGCCCAAGAATCCAGCAAAGCCTATGCGCGGCGATCTCAGTGTTTTCATCAATCTTCTCCAATAACTGTGCAGCCTCTCTTTCTATGATAAGCCCATAGCTCTGCTGTTCTATGAAAACGCTTCCAAGCCTGTGTACGTTTTTCTCAGCCAGCTGCCAGTCGTCGGCGTCGAAGCTACCTATCCGATAGGCTGAACGTGTCCGTGCGATGTCATGGTCTAAAGCTCCGCACGTGGTGACTACAACGTCGAACATCCTTCTCTTCAAAAGTTCTACGAAAACACCTCTGAGACCGGTTGCAATAAGATTGCCTGTAAAAGATATGGCCTTCAGACATATCTTATCTTCGGCAACCTCTTTTAAGATTTCGAAGGCTTGGCCGAGATGCATCCCCATAAACCCACCCATCCTTCCCATCATCCCAATCAGCTGAACTGCTGACACGTCTTTACTCAGCCGAATGTCCTCTACAAACATTTCAAAGGTAAAGGCTGTATGGCATTATTAAACATCTTGGGACGCCGTGTCTTCGGCAAAGTTTATTGAGATGGATGACGGCCACCATGTCAGATGGTTTTAGAAGCTGTGGGAGTTGTGTTAGTGGTGGCGGGTGCTGGGCTCGTCTTCGGCGGGTACTGGCTATGCTGGGATGTTTACAAAACGCAGCAGTATGAAGGCGGTGACGCCCGCACGCCTTTTCCCCTCCCCTTCTACAAATCCTACCTGAAGAGGGATGCTGCTTTCGACATAGGTGTGGCGATGGGTGTGTCAGGCTACTTCCTTGGCGTTTTAGGCGGCTACCTTATTCATCTGGTTCCATAATATTGTAAAAAGGTTTTTTAACTGCGTAACGAGAAGGGAGACAGAACTGCCGACAGGCCTGAGTAACGGTAGTAAAAGGTTGAGGGAGAAGTGGCATAAACAATGGAGGTAAGCTTCCTAGGCGGCACGTTAGAGGTGGGTAGGTCAGCCATCTTAGTTACTTACAAGGATACCCGTATCCTTCTGGATTACGGAGTTATGTTGAACGACCATCCGGAGTTTCCGCTGCCCGTGGAAACACGTAAACTCAATGCCGTCGTCCCTACACATTCGCACCTCGACCATTCGGGAGCCCTGCCAATGCTGTACATAAGCTATTCGCCTAAGATGTACGCCACCGCCATGACAAAACACACGGCCGCCCTGCTGATTCAGGATTTCATCAAGCTTTCGGGATACCATCTTGTCTTCGAGAAAAAGGAGATGGAGAAGATGCTTACAAACACACGAACGGTTTTCTACAGGGAGCCTTTTACGGTAGGCGACCTCGAGATAGAGCTTGTCGACGCAGGACACATACCTGGCAGCGCCCAGGTTTTAGTAAAAGGGGATAAAACACTGGTCTACACGGGTGACTTCACTACGGTAAAGACTAGGATGCTTGACGGAGCTGACACGGTGATAGGAGACGTAGACGCCGCAATAATAGAGTCCACCTACGCACATGAAGACCATAGGCCTAGGCAGGAGCTGGAGAAGGAATTCGTCAAATCATGTAGGGAGGTTGTTGAAGACGGCGGTGTTGTTCTAGTCCCCGCTTTCTCAGTCGGAAGGGCGCAGGAGATTCTGTGCATACTGACGGCTCACGGGTTCAAACACCCGATCTGGCTCGACGGCATGGCTAAGAAGGCGTTGGAGCTCTATCTCTCCGACAGAAGGTTTGTGGATGGCGCTGACATACTGGAGAAAGCCAGCAGGAAAACAAGACTGGTCCACGGAAGACGCGGACGTGAAACAGCTCTGTTAGAGCCTGGTGTAATAGTTGCTCCTGCAGGCATGCTGAAAGGAGGTCCAGCCCTCTACTACGCCCCTTACATCGTTGAAGACGAGAAATCAGCCATTTTCCTTTCCAGCTTTCAAATACCCGGCACACCTGGCGAAATCCTGCTCAACAAAGGCGTTTTGTCGGTCGACGGTGTTGAAAAGCCCGCTAACTGCAAAGTGAAACAGTTCAGGTTCTCGGGCCACGCGGGAAGAAGCCATCTCCACGAATACCTGAGAAAAATCGAGTCGAAAGCCAAGATTTTCACAATCCACGGCGAGCCTAAACAGTGCAGGCTGCTTTCAGATTGGGCCAAGTCGGACCTGGGGGCAGAGGCAACGGCTCCGGAAAAAGGCCAATCCTTTGAAATTTGACGATACCTCCTTAGTTAATCCGAAGATATTGTTAACAAACGCTAAAAGCTTAAAAGACTGATAGCCAGGCCGTTCCTGTGAACAACCTTGTAGCATATTTTGCTGCCTCGAGCCTCGTTTTTCACATGTCGATGGTGTTTTTGACTATTAGCGTGGCTCGTCTGCTTGGTAGGTCTAGAAGGGCTGGTTTAGACGTTGTTTACTGGCCTCTCGGCTACGTTGTGTTAGGTTTGCTGGCTCGTTTTGCGATAGAGTTTGCTTACTCGCTGGATTTTCCAGCCCTAGAGTTAAAAGAACTTGCTCGTGTTTCAGCGTTTCTTATGACAATTTTATCCACATTCTTAGTCTACTCGCTCGGCACTTTCATCAGGGCCGTTGGCAGAATTTACACCCGTCTGCTAATATGGCTTCCAGCAATTCTTATAGCTGTATCTATTGCAGCGGTTTTCATCTTGGCTCCCCGGATGCAAACCTTTGAACTCTTCGAAACAGCTCTATTGGTTTTCTCGTACCATGTCTTGATGGGATATTTCTACGCTATGCTGGGACGAGTCTCCGGAAAAAGAGGTTACAGCTTAATCCTAGTTGCCTACTTTTCGTCGTTAGTTACTGGATCGTTGGCTTTTGTCAATCTTACTTCCACCATTTGGTTTTTATCAGGCATGATAGAAAGAGACACGTATGTTATCCTGAACTCGATCTCATATTTTGTTCTCTCTGGGCTGTCCATATCCATGCAATCAACTGTTTTGCGCAAGCCCTCAATATTTTACTTCAGGGAAGAGGGTCGAAAGGTTCAAACAGCGGTTGCTGCGATTGACGAGGTGCTGGAGGCGGGTCTTCCTTATCCGTCGGTGATTGCTTTTTTCGGCCCCGCAGGTAGTGGACGCACAACTATTGTGACCAAAATGGCGCTGACACGCATTCTAACTGGGGAGGCGGTTGTTTATCTTTCTGTAGACACATCTTACGCAAGTCAGTCGGAGAAGTTCGCAAAGCTGGGTGCAGACATTGAAGCGTTCAAAAACAAGCAGCAACTGCTCATAGTTGACACCAGCGGTACCGAGGGAAACATCAGGCTTAACCCACAGGACATAAGCATCGCCTTCACAGAACTTCTAGCCAGGGTTAAAGGCCTAAGAAAATGGATAATTATCGACTCTTTCACTACATTGATTGAAGAGTTTGGGCAAGACATGGCCTTGAAGCTTCTGAGGACGCTGTGCCAGAAAGCAAATGCGATGAACGTTGGCTTTCTTTTCACCTACAACCCCTACGCATTTCCCACCAACATAACAGCTCTGGTTGAGGATTGCGTAAACGGGGTCATAGAGCTTGCCATAGAGGAGCGTAAAACAGGCATATTGCGGAAGATAAGGGTGAAGTGGATGGCTGGTTACAGACCCTCAGGGCATTGGAAACATCTGGAAGAAATCATTTAAATAACTCGGCCTAGCTAATAATGGCGTGCGGCGGTCGTCTAGCCTGGTAGGACACCAGCCTGCCATGCTGACGGTTGCAGAGCGCTGGGAGTCGCGGGTTCGAATCCCGCCCGCCGCATTTTATGATTAAAACACATATAGTGAGGGGGGTGGAGTGGGCTGATGAGAGGCCTGGCGGTTTTCGTGGTTGTTCTTCTACCGTTGGCGGCTGCGTTATCTCCACCGAACATAGTAAACATACCAATTCAAGGAACTCCTGTGAGGGTTGATGCCGACGGGGGAAACCTGTTGGCGTTAGCATTTGCCGACAAGAGCGTCATTGGGCTGTACTATGTTGATGTAGGCTCGTATGTAGAGATACCTCTCGGGTCGCCCGTGGTTAAGACAGTTTTTTCAAAAGGGAAAGCTGTGGCACTTCTCATGCCGGGCAACAAGCTAGCGGTGGTGGAGACCGCATCCAAGAAAGCTACTTTCGTTGAGCTCGAGTTCACAGCGACCTCGATAGCGGCGGACTCAAAAAACATTTACGTAGCCTATGCGCGTGCCGGAAGGATAGATAAGCTTTCTGCCGACGACTTAGGTTTGGTTGAAACATTCAGCTCAGCGTTGGCCGACGGTGTTGATTCCCTCTCTGTTTACGAAAGTGTTGTCTGGACTGTCTCTCCAAGCCTTGACATAGTAAACTTTCACGGGAGAGGTTCTGGAAGCGTTAAAGTTAACGGAGTAATCACAAGGCTTCAGGCGGTTAAGGATGGGGCATGGATTATTTTAAGCGATGACACTGTAATAATGGTTTCAGGCACGTCGATAGTTTACAGAACAAACTTACCTAAGGCAACTTTCGTCACATCGGTAACGGCTTTGGATCAGAAGCTAGTTTATTCCAGCATCTCAAGAAGGGTTGTTGGAGTGGTTGACCAAACCGGATACCGGGAGGTAAACATGTCTTCCTACTCCCCAAGCTCCGTGGCAACAGGATTGAACAGGAGAATATGGTTTCTAGACTCCCTGTCAAAGAACGTAGGCTATATTTTCGACTCACAGCCCCCGAGGATTTTTGACTGGTCTATGAACAGGCTTCAAGACGGGTCGGCGGAGGTTAGGGCGAAAGTTTCGGACCCCGACGGAGACGTGGCGTCAGTCACACTTGTTGCGATACAGTATCAGGGAGTTTACGTGCTCGGCCCCGTTTCAACCCCCATGGACTCCGTTCAGGAATTTTACCGAGGGGTTTACCGGCCGGCAGCAGGGGTGACACGGGTTGAGCTGTATGTTAACGTTACGGATTCAACGGGCAATCATGCGTCGCAGAAGATAGGTGAGGTTGACTACAGCGTTTCAACGACTTCTCCCGTGCTTACGACCCAGACTGGGACGGTTCCGCAGCAAGACGGGCGGGCTGTCTTCTCAATAGCAGCTGAGCTTCTCCTCCTCATTCCGCTAATTCTAGTAGTGACCTTTTTTGCCGTTAACAGGAAGGGAAAAAGAAAGCCTAGAAAGAAGAAGTAGGTCTTCAGGCGAGTCTAGGTCTAAGGCTGTTTCGAGCTTGACAAAAACCTTGACAGCAGAACGTTTTCTAAGCTGGTCGAGGTGTCGGTGGAAGCTGCCTGAGCCGAACATAGGCTTGAAAAACCCGGCCTCGTCTAGGTATAGCATGTTTGTCCCCTTCAGCTTCAAGTCTGGACAGATAACGCAGCCATAACGTCGACCCAGCATGTCTACGGTCTCTAAAGCGTTCAGATTGAGAAGAGGGAGGTCGGGGAGCACTATGAGTAGTGGAACGTGGGAAAAACTTTTTAAAACATTAGCTAGAGCCCTGTTTAGGTTGTTGGACTCGTCTCTAAACACCTGCCAGCCCATCCGCAGCGATATTTCAGCAACCGTATCGTCAGGCGTCAAGGACAAAACTCTAAACCCAGCACTCTGGCACAGCCAGCCAGTCCGCAGGAAGAGGTTAAGCACAAGCATCTTCCTCTCACTTCTTGACAAAGCCGTTGAAAGCCTTGTCTTTCCCCTCTGAAGATTTTTCACAGGTAAGATGGCTAAGGGCCTCAAACACTCATACCTAAGGCATGGAGACAGAACTTCGCCAGCCTCACCTCATCTTCGAAGCTTTTCATAACAGTATCAGTTGTTAGAGCTTTTATGCCCAAGGCTTTAATGTCGTCAACCAACTCGGCGTCTTGATCATCGACCACTAGTATGTCCAGAAAATCCTTGTACAGCTCCGCCACACCCAGAGCTGAAGCCTCTACGCCAACGGCTCTCATCATGTCCACGGCAGGACCTCTCAACGCCTTTCCCCCGACTACTGGTGAGACAGCCAAGATATTTCCTGCGAAGTTACGTAGTTTCTCCCTCAACCCTTTAAGCGTCAGTATCGGGCCAATGCTCACGATAGGATTGCTCGGACATAGGACCACGGCTTTAGAGGAGTCAAGAGCCTCCATGACCTGAGGCGTCGGACTAGCCTTCTCCACGCCATCAAACCTCACACCCAAAACCCTCAAACCATGTCCGTGTTTGACGAAGTATGTTTGGAACGGCATAACACCCTTCTCGGTCCCCACCAACGTGCGGACTCTGTCATCTGACATGGGTAACACTCTCCAGCCGGCCTTTAGCCGGGAAGCTATTTCCTCGGTAACCTGTGTCAGCGTCGCACCCTCCCTAAGCCTCATCGTCCTGTAGATGTGCACGGCCAAATCCCTGTCGCCGAGTTTAAACCATGTCTCACACCCAAGCAGGCCCAGCGTTTCCAACGCGTTAAATGTATCGCCGGCAAAACCCCAGCCCTTTTCAACGTCAACCATGTCTGCAAGGCTGTAGACTACGGTGTCCAAGTCAGGCGAGACATGCAGCCCGAAAAACTCCTCGTCATCGGCGGTGTTAACAACGGCCACCCCTACAGAGGGCTGCATGACATGTTTGAACCCGACCAGCAGTTTCGAGGCTCCAACACCACCGGCCAAACAGGTCAGCGTAGCCTTTCACCCCAACGGTTTAGAAAAACAACTTCTTCGACGGGCCTTCTTGTTCCAGAGGTTTCTCCACCCTTAAGCCCAACCTCAACCATCGCCTGCGGCTCGATATCTTCAGGCAGCTCCAAAATCCGCCTCACCGCCTCCTGTGCGAAAAGAGGTGAGCAACGCCAGCAGGCCCCATATCCCATGGCGTGAAAAGCGAGAAGAATGTTTTGAACCGCGGCTGCAACGCTCTGAACCCC
This sequence comes from Candidatus Caldarchaeum sp., assembly GCA_038896555.1. Taxonomy (GTDB): domain Archaea; phylum Thermoproteota; class Nitrososphaeria_A; order Caldarchaeales; family Caldarchaeaceae; genus Caldarchaeum. The sequence goes on from JAWACZ010000006.1 coordinate 24,219, forward strand.
CATCAGATATTCAAGACGGCTTCTTCTGCTGTCCCAGTATTTGTCCATGTCCCGCATCGTCAAGCATACAACTATTAGGAATGCTGCACGACGGCTTCTGCTGTTGGAGCTTTCTACAATTTTTTCGGCCTTCGCAGGCTCCATTCCATTAGACACTAGGTCAAACAGCCATGCCCTACCCATCTCTTCCAAAAGCCTCTCCTTAACCTCTGGCTGGCTGACAACAACAAACCGCCAAGGCTGAGCGTTATGAGCGTTCGCAGCCCAGACACCAACCTCAACAGCCTTCAACACAGCCTCAAACGGAACCTCACCAACACCCAGTTTCTTCGAACTTCTTCGGCTCTTCAAAAACTCCAGCAAGCTTTCTGACGACATTCCTCCGGAAGCCATGCTATGGCTATATTAATCCTCGACGTCGGTGTGAGGGGTCTGGCGATGGTTGAGCTCTGGTTCAAGTACGGCAGGACCGAGATATTCGCAGACGTCGAAAACTCGTTGGAAATTCTGCAGCCCCCCCAACGATTGCCTGCTGCAGAACAACTCATACACCAGATAGCCAGCAGGATAAGCCATGGAATGAGGACTCTCGTCATAGACTATGTACATATGCTAGAAGGTTTAGACCATGTAATCAGCTCAGCCGTGGAGGCCATGGTAAGGAAAGGAGTCAGCTGTGATGAGATAGAGGCTTTAGTGACTTGCTGGCGTTACGGTGACCAGCATGTTGAAAGGTTCCTTTTCAACCATGTCAAAGGTTTGTTGAAAGACTTGGGTGTCAAGTTTGAACATCGCCAAGAACTGGCTGACGCTGACTTGAGCAAGGCGTTGACGGTAACCCCCACCGTTTACTGGGATTCTGAAACAGTGGGCGTCCCCGATTTTTGCCAAGACTGTAGACATGGGCTTGTCGTCACACCTATAGCGGGATATGGCGGAGTGGTAGCGGACGTTTTAGTCGGAGAGTTTGAAGAAGTCGTTGAACAGTCTTTAGAGAGAGCTGAGACGTTAGCCCGCTACACGCCAACAAAAGCTGCTGACATCATCTTGGTTGGCGGGCCAGGCTACCCCGTCGACAGTCGGCTATCATCATGCATTAACATCGCTTCATCGGTTTTGGATGTTCAACCGGGAAAGGTCGTTGTTTTTATGCTTGAATGTTCGGAGGGGCTGGGGGAAGACGAGTTTGTATCTCTGATGGTGGGAACTACCCCGGGGGAAAACGAGAGAAGCAAGATTCTTGAAAAGCGTTTAGCTGTATGGAGAAAGGTCGTTCAAAACCATAAGGTCTGCTTAGTTACTGCACTGCCTTCAACGATCGTCGGCAGGCTTCTCAACGCACGTCAGATGGACACTCTCGACCAAGCTCTCGCCTACGGCTGGCGTTTAAAATCCAAGGAGGCGACTGTTCTAGCCGTTCCCAACAGCGTTAGCACACGTTTGACAGGTTTTTAGAAAATACGGTTTAACGGAACGAAGCTTAAGACCAGCATAGCCACCAGCCCTATGATGGAAACCTTCCTCCAGAAGGAAAGTGGGGAGACTTCGTCGAGCGGCGTTATGTCTACGTTCCTGCCCATCATCAGGATCAAGAGAAGGGCCATGAAGTAATATCCTGTTATGACTAGGATTCCGAGAGCTACGTATGATGCGATTACATGCTGCCGTCTAGTTAGAAAGCTTCTGAATATCCTTCCCCCATCCAGCTGCCATATCGGCATGAGGTTTAACGCGGTCACCACCATCCCCAGCCACGCCGCGAACCCGACGGTCATGAAGAAAGGAACTTGGTCAGCCCTGCCGTACAGAAGCCTGATAAACGAAAATATTAAGGGCACCTCTACAATCGACCCCTCCCTCGCAGCTGTTTCAAGGACCTTAATGTATTGGTCGGCTGGAAGCCATACAGCTGTCTCAAAGGACATGAAGGTCACGACCAGCGCGGCGATGAACCCGGCGACTGGGCCGCTTATTCCGATGTCGAACATATCATCCCTGTTAGCAAGCGGCTCCTTCTGAAATATTACCGCGCCCAAAGTTGGAATTATTCCTGGGAACCCTGGAATGAAGTATGGATGGCTTGCCGACACTCCGTCCAGGCGGGCTGAAAGCTTGTGTCCCATCTCATGTATGAAGATTATTGCGAGCAGGGCTGCCGAGAAGACTAGGCCGTTTAGGAAAATGTCTTGCACCCCATAGCCTGGCATTATCACGGCGTAGAGCCTGCTGTTGGAGCGGAGAAAACCGTCTAACGACACTGTCAAAAGCGTCGCAAGCCCGAGAATCACAGGGACCTTAAGGTTGTTTTTTGAAGGCCTTACGTATGGAAAGACCCGGATCTTAACAACTTGATTCTCTTTACGGGCAGTTGCTATGTAGCCGAGGCTTTTCAGCTGTGTTAAAGATCTTTTAAACCTCTCTTTTATCCCTGTCTCAGCCACCTCGAACGTAAGTATGCCTGCCTCCAAGTAAACGTTTCCGACGGTGAAGTTGTTTCCTACCACCGTTTTCACCGCATCGATGTCTGCAACCGTTCTTTCTGGAAACTCCATGAAACTGTAGAAATGACGTATCTCTGCTCTAAAAGGATTACTCACGATAAACCCATTTACAACCGTTTCAGACCTGCAATACGCCGTGTCATGCCTCGAATGCTATAAAAGGCTGCCGCTTGTCGTAAAAGTCACGGCGATGCGTCATACCAAACCGAGGCCTCTTTTGATTGGTAGAATATCCAGATTCGCTCTGATGAGTGCCTCGACCGGGTGACTTCCAAGAGCAATGTCGCAAAACAGCGATATAGCCAGCTGGCTTCCCAACCTATCCCTTGGGGGTGTGATATTAAACCTGCTAAGAATGTCATCTAGCGCAGCTTGTCTCCTTTGTGGCCTTCCCTTGAAATTAATGTCCTCCTGCTCGAGAATCCATGTTAGCGCATAAAGGATGTATTCCAAGTCGTAACCCGGAAGACCAGCCGTACTCTTCCCTTATTGCTGTATAATTTTCTCGACGGGAGATTTCCTAGTCCAGAGCAAAAAGATCGCTTGGAGAAGCTCTAGCGCCTTCTCCCGGTCTGCACACATTTTACCGTAAAAGTCTATTGCAAAATGTGCGTGTTTGGGTGTGTATGACCTGATACGCGGTTCGGTCTGATAAACTGTCCTAACCTTAAAATCTCGTGAGGATTTACGGTTTTCCGTCTTAAGCAGCCACCACCCATTCCTGAGCCTGATAATATCTAAGATTCTCTTCTTATTCTTACCCACTCCAAAATAGTCGCCTACTGAGAGTGTAGTCATGCTTCATCGATAGATGTGCTGAGTTTGAGCTTGGAATACTCTGCCTTACTCGTTGGTTTCCTGAAAATGTACAAGTGTTCGTGGGCGATCTTGTGAAAACCATAGGTCTCGAAACGTTGAGCGCGCCACCGTTCCCTAGTTGTTTTCATTTTGTGCTGCAACTTGATCATGTCTTCAGCAAGTATGAAGCCTGCTTTTAGAAACACCATCATCACCCTTGCCGATATGGGAACATAATGCTTATGCTTGCGAGTATCCCCGATAAGGATGGCACAATACCTTCCAGGTTTCAGAACCCTGAATGATTCTAATGCGATCTCTCGCATTTTCTCCAAGTATGCATCCAGCGTGCGCATGTTCGATAAATCTGCGGCATGCCTTTCTTCACTATATGGAATTATGTTCCAATAAGGGGGATGAGTGGCGATTAAGTCGATGCTGTTGTCACTTATGGCATCTAGGTTCGCAGCATCACCATGATAAACTCTGATTTCTACCGGTGTCTGATTGTCGAGGGGTGTGTAATCAAAGTTTAGTCGGTCCATGGCTAATATGCAAGCCTCGTAATTTATGTCCACGCCTATGGCGTTTCTACCTAAGAGCTTAGCCTCCACGAGAGTCGTACCCGAACCAACCATTTGGTCGAGAACGACCTCACGAGGCTTTGAATACTTGAGAATTAGGTTTCTGGGAACGTAGGGACTCCAATTCCCTCTGTAGTCACCTGCGTGGGTGGCCCAGTCGCCTCTGTCCGGGAAGCTCCATACTGTGGTCGTTTCTAGACCGTAGGAACTTGGCGGCCCATACATAGATATGCGGTGGGATTTTCCTACCTGTATATTCACACCCTCTATCGTGACAAATTTTTTCTTCTCCACATATTGCCTGTATTCCTCCCAAGTTATGAGACGCATCTTAAGCTTGAGAACAGTATCTGAAACCGTAGGCGTAGGGTTTGACGACTGGTCGAGGTTGTCGGTTTTTCCGACGTATCTCACCAACCTTGCGCGTTTGAGGATACTGAGTTGAGCATTTATTGTTCCAGAGCTGTATCCAGTTATCTGGGCCAACCTCTCCTTCGTTATAGTACCATTCTCCTTGATGACGGTCAGTATTTTTGAAGCTGTCTGCCCCCACCGTGGTATACTGCTGAGTTCGTCGGCTCGTGGTTCACGTACGAAAGCTATCTCCAACCCGACACTCTATGTTTTCCCGGTTCGTGATAAATTTTTAGGCGCTATTATGCATAAGTGGAGTTTACACGTTTTAGCCGACAGCCCGACAAACAATCCGTCCACAAAGCTTCTTCAGCCATGTGGGGCCGCCCGGATTTGAACCGGGGACCTCGCGGGCCCGAGCCGCGCATCTTAGACCATGCTGGACCACGGCCCCCAGTAAACCTGTGAAAACCCGTTCTATATATCTAATCGCCTACTCGAGACGCGGAGCTATGAGGAACTCGATCCTACCTGCTGTTATCGGGAATGATAGCTTGATGGGTTTGTTCGTCGCCAGCTCTATTCCTGTTTCGTTAGACAACGATTTGCTGGCAGACATTATTTTCTCGAGGTATGTGAGGCTGAAGCTTGCGGAAACTTCTTTGTCCGCTGAAAGCTCGTACAAAAGGCTTCCACCCTTCTCCAGCTTGGTCTGATGGCTTCCTACGTCACTTTTGCTGGAAAGAATCAAAGTTGAGGGCGTTATCGTTATCCGTGTGTAGTCGCTTACCAGAGCAGCGTCGCTGACAGCTTCGTAGAAGGCTGGTGTTTCCACACGGCATTTCGCTTCAAAACTAAGCTTCGGAACAGGGGATGGACCTCCGGTAGACTCTAGCGTGTTGAGGGTGAAGGTTCTCACTTTACGTGCGGCTGTGTTTTCAAAAATCAGCTTAAGCTTCTTTGCGTTGTCGTCGTATTCGAGAGTTAAAAACTCGTTCCCAGCCCTCTTCAAAAACTTCAGCAGTTCAGTGATGTTGACCCTTATCTCGACAGGTTTTTCACAAACGTATTCCTCAGCAGCTTCACGGCCAAGCATGAAGTTGACAAGGCTTACGTGAGCCGGGTCCATGGCTGTCAGCTCTAGAGACTCTTGGTCTGCTATGAAAGAGCCCTCGTCCACGACGGCGGAAATTGCTTTGACGAGGCTTGCGAAATAGTCTGCCGACGGAAGCTTCAGACGGAAGCCGGGAGCCGTTTCGCCCATGCTGTTAATAGCTTGTTACACGGGAATTTAATGTTTCAGCGTAATAAGCCAGCAACATCCAGGTACTTCTAAAGAAACGTTTGCAGGTTTTTGGCCATCTCAAAGATAAAAGCGGCATGTTCAGACAACCTGTCGCTCAGCTTGAGCCGTGTAAGGAGAAAGGTCAAGTTTGAGATGGAGACGGGAGACGGAGACAAGATATCGATTGTCTTCGAGGGCTCTTTAAACCGTGAAAAGCTTTTCCAGCTGGCTGATTTTCTCGAGCTAATTGGAGGTCCGTCAGACAGTCAAGCAGAACTTCGAGGCAGCAAGCTGACGAAAGTGGTTGACGTAATAGAGAAGCATTTCCCCTTCTCATCCTTCACCTCAAGAGACGTGGCTGATTTCTACCAGTATGAATACAGAGAACCCATTCCATTAAGCACGGTCTCAACCTACTTGGCCCGGCTTGCTGAGAGAGGCTATCTCGAGAGGTCGGGGGCTGGGAACCTAGCGCGATACAGGGTCCTGCACCAAGAAAGTCGTGTAAACAGGGTTGCTGACGTTTAAATGGTTATCGGGATCTTTTCCCGTTTCTCAAGCGCTGCCTGTGCCGCGGCCAGCCTTGCGATGGGAACCCTGTAGGGTGAAGCGCTCACATAGTCAAGCCCTGCCTCATGGAAAAACCTTATGCTCGCCGGATCCCCGCCATGCTCACCGCATATCCCCACCTCAAGCTCCGGGTTTGACTTCTTGCCCTCAGCGGCCCCATGTTTAACCAGCCAACCAACCCCAGAAATGTCCAAGGTTTCGAAGGGGTTGGCGGGAAGTATTTTCTTCTCTAGATAGTCTGCCATGAACTTAGCCTCCGCATCATCCCTGCTGAACCCGAAGGTTGTCTGAGTCAGGTCATTTGTTCCGAACGAGAAAAAGTCGGCTAGCTCAGCAATCTCGGCTGCGGTTAAAGCAGCCCGCGGCGTCTCAATCATCGTTCCCACCTTATAACTGATTCTCTCCCTGAGCTCTTTGAAGACCTTTTCAGCAGTTTCGTCGATCACACGCCTCAGATGCGTTAGTTCGTTCTTGTCGCTTACGAGGGGCAGCATTATCTGGACTTCAGCCGTTTCGCCATGGATGCGTCTGACCTCTATGGCTGCGGTCAGGATAGCTCTTACCTGCATCTCATATATTTCTGAATGGGTTATTGCAAGCCTGCATCCGCGATGACCTAGCATAGGGTTGTGTTCATGAAGCTGCTGAACCTTCCTAAGCAAAGCCTGTTTCTCAGCCAGCTCAGATTCCATCCCAGGTTTGTTGACGAGGTCAAGCATTTCTTTTAGAATCTGGTCGGCTGGCGGCAGGAACTCATGGAGTGGAAGGTCGAGCAGCCTGACGGTCACAGGCAATCCTTTCATAGCCGTGAAGATCTCCTTGAAATCCTCGACTTGGAACGGGAGCAGCTTCTCCAAGGCTTTCCTCCTTCCCTCGTCGTCTGATGCCATGATCATCTCCCTTACTATGGGAAGCCTGTTGGGTGCGTTGAACATACGCTCTGTTCTGCAAAGCCCAATCCCCTCGGCTCCGAACTCTCTCGCCTTGGCCGCAGCCTCAGGAGTGTCGGCGTTAGCCCTCACGCCGAGCCTTCTGTACCTGTCCGCCATGCTGAGGAGTGTTTTCAGCTCCTGGGTTAACTCAGGCTCAACTGTGGGGACCTCGCCGAGAAAAACCAGCCCTGAGCCGCCGTCAATCGTTATGAGGTCACCGTGTTTCACAATCGTTCCGTCAGCGGTCTTGAAATAGCCCTCATCCATGTATATGCGGATGCTCTCGCACCCCACTACAGCAGGCTTACCCATCCCACGCGCAACCACAGCGGCATGAGATGTCATACCTCCTCGCGAGGTCAAAACACCTTGAGCGGCGATTATGCCTTTAATGTCCTCAGGCGTTGTTTCAGGCCTCACAAGTATGACCTTCTCGCCCTTAGAACCTCTTGCTGCAGCCTCGTCGGTGTCGAAGACAACTATTCCAGACGCCGCCCCAGGCGATGCGTTAAGTCCTTTAGCTATCGGCGTGGCTTTCACGTCTGGATGGAGACGTCTGTGGAGAATCTGATTAAGCTCCAACGGGTCTATCCGGGCTATCGCCTCCTCAGGCGATATCAGGCCCTCATTGACCATGTCAACAGCTATCTTGACGGCAGCCTGCGCCGTTCTTTTACCGTTACGTGTTTGGAGCATGTAGAGCTTTCCGTTCTCGACAGTGAATTCAAAGTCCTGCATGTCTTTAAAATGGTGCTCCAGCTTCGCCGCAATCTCCTCCAACTGCTTGATAAGGTGTGGGGGCATTTTTTCAATGGAAAGCGGGGTTCTTATCCCCGCTACTACATCCTCTCCCTGGGCTTTTGGAAGATACTCGCCGTAAAGCTTTTTCTCACCCGTTGAGGGGTTGCGAGTGAAGCCCACACCTGAACCTGAATCCTCGCCGAGGTTGCCGAAAACCATGGCTTGAATGTTGACAGCCGTCCCCAAGTCATCGGGTATTTTGTAGAACTTTCTATACTCGACCGCTCGCGGGTTATTCCATGATTTGAAGACAGCCTCAACAGCCATCTGAAGCTGTTTCCAAGGGTCTTGGGGAAAATCCATCCCAGCGTGTTCTCTGACAACTTTTTTGAACTGCTCCACCAGCTTCTTCAGCTCAGAGGCAGGGATCTCCACGTCGGATTTGACGCCTAAACGATGCTTCGTCTCATCCAACAGTTTCTCGAAAACATCCCCCTTAACCCCCATGGCTATGCGGCCAAACATTTGGACCAGACGGCGGTACGCGTCGTAAACAAACCTCTCATCGCCGGTCAGTTTCACAAGACCCTCAGCCACTCTATCGTTCAAACCCAAGTTTAGAATGGTGTCCATCATGCCAGGCATCGAATACGGTGCGCCCGACCTAACCGATAGGAGAAGAGGTTTTGAAGGGTCGCCCAACCTTTTACCTGACCTGGCCTCCAGCAGAGCAAACTTTTCCCTCAGTTCTTCAAACAACCTTTCAGGCACTCTGCCGCCGTTTCTGTAGTATTCTTTACAGGCGGAAGTTAGTATGATAAGGCCTGGGGGGACGGGTAGGCCCATGGCCGTCATCTGGACGAGTCCATATCCTTTTCCACCCAGCTCAAACCTGCTAAGCCCCACAAAATCTTCAAAAAGACCAATGAACACCATATTCGGAAAACATTTTCCAAGCCTCAATATAAGCTGCACTGCCGCGCTACCTGCTCCATAATGTTTAGAATGTCTGTAAGTTCTTTACCACGCCGCGGCTGAGGACAGATGAGAGGCGTGACACCTACTCGCCGATATTCTTCAAGCTTCTGTAAAAAGGATGTGTCACATTGTATGGAAACGGCTTCAACCAACTCGTTAGGAATGCTTTCGGCCGCAGCGTCCAGCCCACCGTTTTTGAAAGATCTTAAAACCTTTTCGACGACATGTCCATGCTCAGCTTCAGCTAAGATCCGCTGGTACGTCGGTGCAAGAACGTAGAAGGCGATGGACCTTTTCAAAGCCGTCACCGAGTCTTGGGAGCTTGAGGCTGAGGCTAACACGAAAGAGTATCGCCTTACAGCTTGAGATGTTCTTCCAGCTCTTCGAAGGCCTTCGTCAAGCCATCTAGAGACATAACTAGCTGCGTTGGGGTCGAATAGGTTGAGTATAACGCCGTCTGCCATCATGCCGGCTAGCGTCAGCATTCGGGGGTTGAGCGCCGCCAAGAAAACAGGCGGCGGCTGTTGAACTCTGACCCAGAGCCTGACATCGTCGACTTTATAGAACAACCCCTTAAAAGTGACTCTATCGCCCGAGAGGAAAGACCTGACCAGCTTGATGTATTCCTCCATCCTCTCCGCAGACTTCACAGGATTTAAGCCATGTCCCCGCCGGGTTATCTCTGGCCCCCCGCTCCCCAGCCCTAGGATAAAACGGTTGTCCGAAAGCTCTTGGAGGGTTGCAGCCATCATGGCTGTGGCCATCGGTGTCCGCGAGTAAATGCTTACAATAGCCGTTCCAAGCTTGATTCTTTCCGTTGAGTTTGCGGCCAGCGCAATCATGGGAGGTGACGACCTGCTCATCTCCTCTGTGACCCAAAAGCTTTCAAACCCCAGCGACTCAGCTTTCTGCGCAACCATAGAGGCTTGACGGGCGGTCACGTCGACGCTTCTTACACACAAGCCTATCCCATCAACCACGTGAGACCACCAACGATTCCTCGTCCGTTATCATGTTTCAAACGATAAATAAGTGATTAAAAAAGTGTTGTGACATTGGTTTGAGGCGTAGGGCTTTTTTCACAGCCGCGGCTTCAACTGTTGCCGCCGCTGGAGCGGTTAGCCTTGTTTTCAACGACGTGGGAAGGCTGGAGATTAGCTATCTTACAGCAGGTCTCGGATGCAAGGTGGTTTTTCTCCCAGACCTTCACCTACACGGCGACGGCGTCTATGAGAGAAGGCTTCTCGAAACGGTTAACGGCCTGGAACCTGACGTAGCCATACTTGGAGGCGATTTGGTAGACAGGTTAACACATGATATGGACTTCGTCGAAAGGTTCATTTCAGCCATAAACGCTTCTGAGAAGTTTTACGTCCTTGGCAATCATGAATACTGGAGCGGGTACGCGAGCATTGTTAGAAACCTGCTGGACAAAAACGGCTACAGGGAGTTGAAGGGAGCGGTTGAAAGCAGGTACGTAGGAAGTTTGTACGGTTTAGACTGGCGTGATGACAGGGTTTATCCCATTGTCGAGAGCTATGGCTTGGTCGTAGTCCACGACCCCAACGCCGCAGACTACATTAAGGGAGACTGCATCATTCTAGCCGGACACACCCATGGAGGGCTGGTCATAAACAACCAAACGCTTTTAAGCAACTCAAAGTATGTCCGCGGCCTTTACAGGCTAGGAAACGGCACCGTCCTTTACGTCTCGCGGGGTCTCGGGCAAATGATACCTATAAGGCTGCTCTCGCCCCCTGAACTTCTTGTCCTTGTTTAAAACTCTTAATAACAGGCGATGAACCCTGTCAACGGATGCAGCAGGCGGAAAAGGCCAGTAGACCGGGAGCTCTTTTCAGAAACGTCAGGATTGAGGATTTGATTCAAGTCATGAACATAAACAGGATATGCTTGCCTGAAAACTATACATACGGGTTCTTCGAGGACTTGGCCAGAGATTTCCCCAAGTCTTTTTGGGTGGCGGAGGTGGACAGTAAGATTGTTGGATACATTATGTGCCGTGTAGAAAGAACCTTCTCCAAGTTTGATTTCCTCAAAATCAGAAAGGCTGGACACATTGTGTCTATCGCTGTCCTACCTGAATACAGGAGAAGGGGTCTGGCGACAGAGCTGATCAAGCTGGCCCTTAACTCGCTGACGGTTGAGTATAGATGTGACGAGGCATACCTTGAGGTGAGAGTTTCCAACCATCCCGCAATCTCTCTTTACAGGAAGCTTGGGTTCATACCTCGTGAGGTTCAGAAAAGATATTACATGGACGGTGAGGACGCTCTGCTGATGGCTGTCAAGCTTCAGCCTCTTTCCTGAAGGTGTTTGACCACCTTCTTCGCCTCCTCCAAGTCTTTATGGCTGTCTATGCTTATCCACTCCTCGTTTTCGTAGGGCATAGCCTTTATCGCATTCTTCTCAACCAGAAGCGGGAAAGTCACCTTCTCCAAATCGCCCGAGTCGGGTAGATATTTAAAGACCTCCGATGTGAATGCGTAAACACCGGCGTTTATGTAGTTGGGAAGCTGAGGTTTCTCGGTGAATTTTCTGACGATGAGTGTTTTCTCATCGAACTCGACGATGCCGTAGGGGGACGGAAGCCTAGTCAACGCGATGCACGCAATACACTCGTCCAGACCTTCAATCATCTTAAGCGGGTTCAGGGTTGTGAGGACGTCTCCGTTGACAACTATGAAAGACTTGTCAGATTTGAGGATGTGCTCCCCGTTTTTCAGGGCGCCGCCCGTTCCGAGCGGCTCGTCTTCAACGGAGTATCCTATTTTGACCCCAAGCTTGCTTCCGCTGCCCAGCACCTCGATTATTCTCTCCTTCAAATAGCCAGCGCATACAACGAACTCTCTTATGCCGAAGCTCTTCAGCCACTCAATCTGCCATACTATGATGGGCTTCCCGGCGACGTCCAGCAAGGGTTTTGGAAGAGTCTCTGTCAGAGGCTTGAGTCGTTTTCCAAAACCTCCCGCCAGCAAAACTGCCTTCAAAACCATCACCTAACTATTCTGACGCGTTCACCTTCCTTCAAATCCTCTATGATGACTCCCCGTTCGGCGAGCTCTGACCTGATTTTATCTCCCAGGTCGTATAGCCCACGTTTCCTCAACTCTCTCCTCACATCCAGTAAAAGCTTTAGCAACTGTGTAGGCTCTAACCCTTTCACCTGCTCCAGGCTATCCTGGAACAGGCCTAGGATGCCGAGCATCTTATACAATGACCCTTTAGCGTAGACCACGTCGTCCCTAGCTAAACCTTGTTTTTCAATACTTGAGTTGACGAACCTTACGAACTCGTGCAGGCTTGCTATGGCGTTTGATGTGTTGAAGTCGTTGGACATAAAACCTACAAAATCATCCATATAGATGTCAACCCTGGACTTGAACTCTGCCGAGCCCTTCCCAGTTTCAGCGGTCTCCTCAAGAATATGAAGGTCGTCTAGAAGGTTTTTGATTCTAGACGCGTTTTCAGAGGCTTGTTCCATAGCTTTCTCTGAGTAGTCCAGCGGTGTTCGGTAGTGGGCTGACAGGATGAAAAACCTTACGACATCCCTAGAATAATTCTTCAACACGTCTCGTATTGTTAGGAAGTTGCCGAACGACTTGTGCATCCCCTTCCCGCCGACCGTCAGCTCTCCCGTGTGCAGCCAATATTTCACGAATGGTTTTTTACCGGTAATAGCCTCAGACTGGGCTATCTCGTTTTCATGATGGGGGAATATCAGGTCTTGACCGCCTCCGTGGATGTCTATCTGTTCGCCTAAATACTTCATGCTCATCACCGAGCATTCGATGTGCCACCCTGGAAAACCTCTCCCCCAAGGCGTCTTCCATGACAGCGGGTAGACCTCCGGCGCTTCTTTCCAGAGGGCGAAGTCGGCAGGGTTTCGTTTCCTAGGGTCAGGGTCTATCCTATGTTTAACCAGCTCCTCGGCCTTTATTCCGGAAAGCTTACCATAGTCCGTGACTTTGCTCACGTCGAAGTATATGCTCCCGTCAACTTTGTAGGCGTAGCCTTTGTCCAAAAGTTTCTCAACAGCTTCTATTATGTCAGGTATGTGCATGCTAGCCCTCGGCTGTATGTCAGGTCTTCCAACGCCTAGCGCGTTCATATCGCTGAAAAACTCCATCATGTATTTGTCAGCAACTTCCATGGGGTGTTTTTTCAGCCTTGCAGCACCCTGCATCATCTTGTCCTCTCCCGTCTCACGTAGATGACCTACATCCGTAACATTCCTAGCATACTTGACTGTGTAGCCCATGAACTCCAGGAACCTTATGATTGCGTCAAACGCCACGTAGGTACGCGCGTGACCCAAGTGGGCCACGTCGTAGACGGTGGGGCCGCATACGTATATGGTGACAAACCCAGCCGTCCAAGGCTCGAAAACTTCAAGAGACCTCGACAGAGTGTTGTAAACCCTTATCCTTTTCAAGCCGGCTTTTCACCTACTGCGAAAAATATATTTTTGAACGTGAGCGTTTCAGCGAAAATTTTATAAGCTAGGATAAACACGATCAGCCCAGAAAGACTTATAGGCAGAGGCATACGCACACTTCCTGCCTATACGTCTTTCTTGAGGGTGAAAAGGCTTGGTTAGAAAAAGCTGGAGAGAGTTGGAGTTCTGTCCGGAATGCGGAAATGAGATGCTTGTCACTGACCAGAGGACCGGGGAGGTTACATGCCCCGTCTGCGGCTACGTAGTCCAGGAAAAGGATGTTGACATGGGACCTGAGTGGCGAAACCTTGACGAGGAAGAGGGTAGCAGAAGCAGGGTTGGAGCACCGCTGTCGCCGATGTACAGAGACCACGGCCTGTCGACGGTGATTGAGAGGATTGACGAAGACGCGGCTGGAAGAAAGCTGCCGAAGGAAACGAGGGAGAAAATGCTTAGGCTTAAAAAGCTCGACGCAACATCCCAGATAAACTCCAGCGAGACAAGAAATCTTCAGCAAGCCGTAAACATACTCCAGATATACTATGACAAGCTACGTCTCTCACAACCTGTTGCCGAGAGGGCTATGCTGATATACAGAAGGGCTTTGAAGGCAGGGCTTGTACGTGGCAGGTCGATAAAATCGATAATGGCTGCAGCCACATATGCTGCGTGCAGAATGCTAGGAACGCCACGGGACCTGAGAGAGTTTGAACGGGCTTACCCGGCGGTAAAACGTAAGACGATTGCACAAGGTTACAGACTGCTGCTCAAACACCTAGGGCTGAAAGTTCCCGTCGCAGACCCTTCAATCTACGTCAACAAAATAGCTTCTAAGGTAGGCTTGGACCAGAGAACTGTGCAAGAGGCTTTGAGGCTTCTGAACGAAGCGGTGAAGAAGAAGGCGACGGTTGGTAAGGACCCGGTAGGAATCGCCGCAGCAGCCCTCTACATGGCTTGCCAAGAGACAACTCAAAACCTTACGCAAAAAGACATAGCCAAGGCCGCTGGCGTGACAGAAGTTACTGTGCGAAACCGGTTCAAAGGGTTGAAGGACATCCTCGAAAGCGTAGCAGCCTAAATAACCTCTATATTTTCCTCCGAAAGGCCCATCTGCAGCAGAGCGTCTTTCGCCTTATCACGATGGTCGCCTTGCAAGAGTATCATGCCGTCTTTGACCACTCCACCGCATGCAAGCACAGTTTTTAGCCGGGATGCTATCTCCTGCAGGTCTTTTTTCGTCCCGTTCAAACCTTCGATGACGGTGGTTGGCTTGTTCCATTTACGACGCTCAAGCTTTATCTTCACCCTCTGCTGTTCACGGCTTATCGTGCCGCAAACGCAGATCGATTTGGGGAGACCGCATGTGGAGCAAATGTCCGCCATTATTTCTTCCTCGTCCTCACCTAACTATGTGTCTCAAGGGTTGTTTTTAAGCGTTAGCGCCCCCAACACCACGGTCATAAACCGTCTTTCTCCTCCGGTATTCCTCTATGTCGTAAGCGTATTTCGCCGGTACGCCGTAGACGACCACGTTTGGGGGAACGTTTTTTGTCACAACAGACCCGGCTCCTACTACCGCACCCTCGCCTATCTCGACGCCTGGCAGTATTACGGCACCAGCTCCTATAACAGCGCCTTCACCTATAGAAGGCCCTTTCAACGGAGAAGCGACAGGATAAGGGTCGTTGGTCATAACCACACCAGGCCCAATGAACACCCTGTCCATCACTTTGGTCAAATGCGGAATATATACGCTGGATTGTATGTTGACGTCACGTCCTATTAGAACTGTGCCGTCGAGAAGCGTGTAGCTGCCTATTCGTGAACCGCTTCTTATAACGCTGCCCGACCTGATGAGCACGTTATGCCCCAGCTCCACCCCGCTCTCAATCATGACGTCGTCATAGATGATACATCCTCTTCTGACAACGCAGCCAGGCCCTATGAAGGAGCCTAAGCTCGCCCTGTCAAGGATGTCTGCAACAGAGCCGTTGAAGTCTCCAATAGAGTCCATGAGCCTTTTACGCGACGGATAGCCAATAGTTACCCCGTCGTCAATTAAAGCTTTCTCACCTATTTCGGTGGAGCCGTAGACATAAGAAAACTTTGAGACGAAACCGTTAACCCTCGCACAGGGCGATATGTACCCCGACATCGCAACAAAACACCGTGGACGGTATTTAATTTTTGCTTCGGATTTAAATCTATATAGGCTGAAGATGGTAGTGTTGTTTAAATGACTGCGTGGCTGGCTCACGTAGACAAGGGACGTGTTACCAAGGTAGAGGGGGTGGAGACTTTTTACCTAGATCTAGGGCGTGGCCATCCTTTGTTGCTGATTCACGGATGGGGTTCTTCCTCTTTTAGCTGGCGAAAAAATTATCCAGTCCTGTCCAGCGTTTTCAGGGTTGTGGCGGTAGATTTGCCGGGTTTCGGGATGTCAAGCAGGCTTCCATCCGGCTTTCATCTAGACACCGTTTCATCTCACCTCTTCCATTTCTTGGAAACGCTGGGTATTGACCGCGTCTCTTTGATAGGTCATTCGATGGGCGGGGCTATAGCCTCCCATATGGCAGCGCAGCAACCTGAGAAAGTCTCTAAGCTTGTCCTTGTAAGCCCAAGCCTTTTAGGGGAAGGGTCTGGGAAGAGGCCGTTTTTCGTCGAGCTGGCCCGAAACAAGTTTGTCGGCAAGGTTTTGGCGAGAGTTATGTTAAACAGATACTTTGTGAGAAGAGCTTTGAAAAACGCGTACAGTAACCCGGGCTTGGTGGACGAGGAGATGGTTGAGGGATATTTTCAGTCGGTCGTCAGGTCTGGGCCCGTCCTCTTAGATGCTTTCAACATTATGCGAGAGTTCAACCTGAGCGTGATGGAAAAAATCGAATGTGACATTTTGTTCGTGCTAGGCGAGAAAGATTCATGGGTTCCAGCTGACGGGAACAGAGCGATTGCTGAAAGGACTGGAGCTAAGCTTGTTGTAATTCCTGACGCAGGTCACAGCCCTCATGAAGAAAAACACGAGCAGGTCAACAACATCATTATAACATTCCTGCAGAGCAGTATGTAAGATGGACAGGAAGAGGATTGCTCCGATTCTGCTCGAGATTTTGATGTCCAGCGTCAACAGCAGCCGTGTTCCGCCCGAGCTAGGCTGGGCTGTGTGGGAAATGTTCCGAAAAAACAGGCTGGACAAGCCTGACGGGTTTAAAGTCTTGGTTAAAGCTTGCAAACATTGCGAGCCGGAGAAGACGGCCAAGGTCTTAAGAGGTGAAGAATCGTGAGACCCTTCTTCTCAATCGAGCTGGTCCCGAAAGACCCGATTTGGAAGCTTTTGATAGCGGCAAATCTGGTGGAAAAAAGAGGGTTTGACGGTATATGGGTTAGCGACCATTTCTTCAACAGAAACTGCTTCATGACGCTTTCTACGCTGGCGCTGCACACGCGTAGAGTGGCTATAGGGCCCGCGGTCGTGAACCCCTACTTAACACATCCTACGACGATTGCTCAGATGACTGCAACGCTTTGGGAGCTGGCGCCGAACAGGGTTCGTGTGGCGGTGGGAGCCGGAGATGCATTATCCCTCAAACAACTAGGTATCGAAAGAAAGAAGCCCGTCGAGAAGGTTAGAGAGACAGTTAAACACGTCAGGGGAATGCTCTTCAACTCAGGTTTGCTAGAGACTTACCCTGTTTCAGATGTTAAGGTGTTTGTAGGGGCTCAAGGAAAGAAAATGATGAGAATGGCTACGGATGTTGCAAACGGTGTTTTAGTGAACTGGTCGAGCTTGGACAAGCTGTTGGAAGCCGCGGAAATGTTAAAAACAGTCAATGTGAAGGGCTTTTGGAAGGCCGCCTACATCATAACCTCGGTCCACGACGACGAGGCGAAGGCCCGTAAGACAGCGGTTCCTTTCGCCGCTTACTTGATGGTGGGAGCGCATAAAGATTATTTGGAAGAACTCGGTATAGGCTTGGATTTCAGAAACCAGGTTGAACAATTACTCCAGTCGAAAAACTGGGATAAGCTTTATGACGTAAGCGGCGCAGATTGGGTGGACCATTTCTGCGTGTGGGGCAAGCCGAAAAAGCTGGAAGATTTCACCACCAGCCTGGTTGAGGCAGGCTACAACGAAGTAGTTTACGCAGGGCCTTTAGGGCCAAGATACTTGAATGCACTTAAGCACATCACTCTAATATGTCGGCGTATCAGGAGAGAGTGGGCTGACTTTGGCTGAACAAGCTTTGCTGACGAGGCCGGAAGTTGAAAGGCTAAAGAAAGAGCTGGCAGCGAAGCTGAAGCTGTCAAAAATACCCTCCGACGCCGAGCTGCCGTTTCTCATGGAATCATGGAAAAAACGAGTCGTGAAAAAGCCGGTCAAAACGGCCTCCGGCGTCGCGGTGATAACCGTTGTGGCGCCGATTTTCAGCTGTCCACACGGCAGATGTGTTTACTGTCCTGGAGGAAGGCCTTATGGAACGCCTCAAAGCTACACCGGAGAGGAAGCTATAGTAAAGAATGCTGCATCAGTAGGATACGACCCCCACAACCAAGTGGCTGCAGCCGTTCAAAAACTTCGTTCCATGAGTCATCCAGTTGACAAGGTTGAGCTCATCATAATAGGTGGAACCTTCACAGCAACGTCCCACGATTTTCAAACAAGATTCATTCAAAGATGCTTAGATGCCTTAAACGGCAGGGCTTCTAGAAGTTTGGATGAAGCCCTCTCTCTAGCGGAGAACGCTGAGATACATGTGTCAGGCATCACCGTCGAGACGAAGCCTGATTGGGCTAAAAAACACGTGGCGTCAAAGCTTGTTGACATGGGTGTGACACGGGTTGAGATAGGAGTTCAAGCATTAGACGACTCTATACTTTGTTTGGTCAGAAGAGGCCATTCGCTCGAGGATGTTGTAGAAGCTACCGCGGACCTGAAGGATTTGGCCTTCAAAGTATGTTACCATATGATGCCCAACCTGCCTGGCTCGTCGCCAGCTAAAGACCTTCAAATGCTCACACAACTTTTTGAGGACGAAAGATACAGGCCCGACCAGCTCAAGATATATCCAACGCTCGTGCTACCTGGAACCGATTTGGAGAAGATGTGGAGGGACGGCGTATACAAACCCTACTCCGACGAAGAACTCGTTGACGTCTTAGCCGAGTTCATGAGAAAGGTGCCTCCCTACGTCAGGATTACACGGATACAGCGAGAGATACCGTTGAAGATTGCTTTAGATGGTTTGAAAACGCCTAACGTTAGGCAGGTGGTTGAGGAGAGAGTTGGCGGTGCCTGCAGATGTATCAGATGCAGAGAGCATGGTCATAAGAGCGGGAATGTAAACCCCTTGAAGGCTGAGTTAAACAGATACATCTACAAAGCTTCAGGGGGTATCGAGTATTTCGTATCCTTCGACGACCCAGATTCCGATGCTTTACTCGGGTTTGTAAGAGTTAGGATTCCAGGTCGAGCGTTAAGAAAAGAGCTTGAGAACGCAGCTCTTGTCAGAGAGCTGCATGTATATGGCTTCCTACGCCCTGTAGGAGCGGGTGCTGTAGAAAACTCTTCTCAGCACAGGGGTTTGGGAAGGTTTTTGATGGCTGAGGCTGAAAAGATAGCTTTCGAAGAACACGGTATGGATAAGCTTGCGGTAATTAGCGGCGTCGGCGTTAGGAACTACTATCGAAAGCTTGGATACAGGCTTGAAGGACCATACATGTGTAAGGAGGCCTGAAAACAGAATTGACGATACAAGATATCCTTGGAAGGACATACGGAAAGGCAGGTTTTCACCGCACTGTTGCGCTTTCCGTTTTCCTAATTCTCTTCCTCCTCAGGCTTCAAGTTATAAACACGCCGTCCCCATCAACGGCCGTAGAGAACTGTATCGAGCCAACCGGCGGCAGCTTCCCAACAGAATGTGGCTTCGTTTTTGATGAAGCCCACTACATTCCCGCAGTACGAAAAATGCTGAGAGGCGAGGCAGTGAACAACGAGCATCCGCCGTTATCCAAGGCTTTGATAGCTTTGTCAATGCTTGCTTTCGGAGACAACCCGCTGGGCTGGCGGTTCGCGCCAGCCGTTTTATCATCAGCCTCTGTTGCATTGACACCTTTGATAGCACGGCATTTCACCGGAAGACGTGAACTTGCCTTGGCTGCAACGATTTTAACAGCCACAGATGTAATGTATTTCAACATAGGGTCTATAGCGATGCTCGACGGTCCAGCGCTTTTCTTCCTACTTGCAGGAACATTGCTGTTTCTACAGAAGAGACATGTGACGGCTGCAATTTTTCTAGGTCTAGCGTTTCTGTCCAAAACAGCCACATTATTCAGCGTTGCAGGACTTCTTGCCTACATCTTCATACAGTCTTATTCTAGGAAGAGAAGGCTTGTTGAAGCCGTTTATGAGTGGTCGCCTGTCTTTGAGAAAACAACGTTGATAGTCCTAGCTGTAGCCATTGGAGGATTAGCAGTCTACGACTATACCTTCAAAGCGTTCAACACGCCTTTCGCCCACCTCGACTACATGCTATCCTATCACAGTCAGCTCAGGTATAGCTGTAAAGAGTTTGAGCTGCCGTTGAGATGCACGGTCGTTGAGGCTGACGGCCGAAGAACAGTCGTTGACTTGCCGTTAAGCTGGATATCACCTATCTCACCGTTCGCCGCAGCACCATACCATATTGTAACAGTGACCGCGGGGGATAGGAGTTGGCATCCGGTAGCCTACTGGGGAATATACAGCCCTGTCTGGTGGACCACCGCCCTTGTCGCAGCCTACGCCGCCTACTTTCTCATAGTCAGCCGAGGAAGCGACAGCCTTCACACCTTCGTTCTAGCATGGATTGCTTTCAGCTACGGGCCGTATCTCTACCTCGCCCACGTTCTCAACCGTTATGTGTACACGTTCTACTTTCTCCCGACAGTGCCGGCGATAGCTTTAGGTTTACCGTCGGTTCTCGCCGGCGACAAGTTTTCCAAAGCCGTTCTCTACAGCGTTGTCTTCGTGCAGATAGCGTGGTTTTTTATATACTTCCCCGTCAAGTCAGACCCCCACATACAAATCCTAGAAACGCTGAACCTTCCCAGATGATATGTTGACTTTAGAGGATGCGAGGAAAGCTTTGGCGAAGGGTTCGGTTATAATATTCGCCGGCCCATGTACTGTGGTTTACGAGGGACGTGCAACCTCCAAGCTCGGCGTGGGCGAGAGGCTTGTGCTTATCAAGAAAGACCGCAGCATCCTTGTTCACAGGCCTACAGGCCATGAGCCTGTCAACTGGCAGCCAGCTGGCTCGATGATAGATTTTCTCACAGAAAATGGATTGCCTGTTATAAGGGCAAGCAACGCCAACGAGTTGCTTAAGATATCTTTCACCGCCCAGCCTTCGCTGATGGTGTTCGACCTAAGGGACACCGCAGAGTTTGAGATGTATGCATCGGAAGAGGATATGAAGAAAGCGGTGCTGGCAAAGCCAAGCCTCGTCGAACCCGGTTTCAAGCCGTTGGAGGAGGAGCGGCAGGTCAAACGTACAGGCCGAGTCGACATCCTCGGCCTGGATGCGTTGGGAAGGCTCGTGGTTGTAGAGCTTAAACGTAAGCCTGCAACCCCGGAAGACGTCAGACAGCTAAGCGCTTATGTCGAGAGCTTAAATTCAGAGTTCGGCAGGAAGCCGAGAGCCATACTTGCGGCGCCGTCAACAACAAAGGCGGCGAGAAGGGAGATGGAGAAAACATCGGTTGAGTTTAGATGCTTGACGCCGAGAAGTTGCATGCAGGTGCTTAGGGAGGCTAAAGGGCTTGACAGCTATCTTTAGAAGAGCGTCACCCCGCGCTCCAGCACGAGGTCTGTGACTCTTCTCACCTTGCTCACCTCATCCAAAACTATAGCTTCAATTTCTCTGACAAGGTTTCGGTCAAACTTGTCCATTGGTATGGCTTGGACGGAGACGGTGAGCGGCTGGTCTATAGGCCTGCCTATCTGGCTCAGCATCCTCACATAAACCTCCCTCAAGTTCTTCGTCTCCTCGTATATCCGTTTTGCAGCCAGCCCAGCAAGGACGTTGTATATTTTGCCCACGTGGGAGATCGGGTTCTTGCCCGCCGTAGCCTCAAGCGACATTTGTCTGTTAGGTGTGATGAGGCCGTTGGCCCTGTTGCCTCTGCCGGTGTTGCCGTCGTCGCCGTGCTCCGCAGACGTGCCAGTGTAGGTCAGATAGTAAATTTCCTCGCTCACACCCTCCCCATACCTGTCAGCGGTGTTGACGAAGACCTGAACCTCGTTTTGAGGAGCGATCGTCACCGCCAAGTCTTCAACCTCGGATTTTATGGCTTCTTTGACGGAGTGGTAGTGGCCTCTGTCCTTCGTCAACGTGCTGACTATGCCGTCTGCTATCGTCAAAGTGATCTTCCTGCCTTTTCTAAAACCCATAACCTTGACATCCTCTCCGCTCTCCTTCACCCTCGACTTGAAAGCGGGCGAGTTGAGACGCCGTTCAACGTTGTACACAAGGTTTTCGAGCGGAGTGAGCGGGTAGAACGCGACGCCGTAGGAGGTGTCGTTAGCAAGAGGCATGTCCTGACTGCTTTCTACAACCGCTTTAAGGTCTGGGCTGCTCTCCCTAACCCTAATCTCAAGCTGGATGTGGGAATCAAAATCTAAGAAACGGAAACTCCGTTTAATCATGTACCTGACCGCCTGCGTGATAATCTCTTTGTAAGGAACTGTAACAACGCCCGTGTGGGTTTTTACGCTGGTCGACGCGCGGCCGGCGATTATTATCGTAATCGGTTCCTCAAGCCTTCCGTAGCCAAACTTGTTGTAAGCCCTTCCTCCGACGAGTAGACCTTTGTCCACGTTGTGATGCAAAACCCTTCCAAACTCCTTTAGATAATATTTTGAAAGCATCACCGAAGCCTCCTCGCATGCGCTGTCTATGATGTAGTCTGGATGACCAAGCCCTTTCCTCTCCACAAGCTCTATCTCCTGCTCCTCAACGGGAGTTCTGTCTAACGGCTCTACGGTCACGTAAGATGCGGTCACACGCTCCTCACTGACGCATCGAGCCTTAAGCCGCAATATTAACTTCTCAGAATTTTAACCTTCAGAACAGTGTTATTTTCAGCCCAAAATCAAGTACATTATGTTGTTTCCCCTTATTAACACCTTTGGGTAGCCTGCTGTTTTGCTGTCGCCATGGTATTCGACGACGTGTTCGAGCAACAGGTTCATGTATCCATCGCATTCAACCATCAACCCCTCATACCTTATCTCGTTCTTGAGCAAGACTTTGACAGGCTTGTTCAGGTTTTTCATGATTGTTGAAAGGGGTTTGACGGACTCCAAGATTCAGCACCTTGTCATGGCGGGAGCCCGAGACATAATTTTAGGTTGTAGGGCTGGCCAGCCTCAACTCGCTGAAACAAACGGTGCACACTATGTTTTCACCTACTTTCATCGATTCGTCTACCGGTGCGCCGCATACCGGGCATTGTATGGCCTTGGGGTCTGGTTTGTACAGCTCTGCGCCACATTGGCTGCACATTTTTGCACCTAAAACGTTGAGCGCACCACAGGTTTTGCAAACCTCGTCGACGCCACGCGTCACAACCACAACCCTGTCGGCGGCCGGCTTGGTTTGAACCGGCTGCTCCATCGAACGAGGCTTCTGTCCGGGCCGGGATTCTGGGTAGGTTACGGTCCTGACCTCGATTGCGGGATTTTCCTCAGAAAGCATCGACTCAAGCTCTTTCTCAATCATGTTCATTTCATTCTGGTTTCTCATGCTTTGTCTCAAGGGACGTCTGACCGGGGTTATGGGCGGAGGTCTGTACTCGGGAATCGCCCGCATGCCCTTGACGAAGATCAGAAGCCCGGCCGCGGTTACCGCCGCGCCTGCGGCTGTCACAACCAACCCCGTGGGGAGGCCAGGCGCCAATGGGTTGTCGTAAAACCGTTGAATCGGCGAGTCATAGCCTCCCGTCAGAAACAAAGCCACTATGGGCAAGAGGACGAAAACGACGCCCAGAACACCTAAGGCGATGCCGATCTTCGGGTTGACCATTTTCGTAAACAGCTCATCCCCCTTGGTTATAAGTGTTATTGACGATTGTTTTGAAGCCTATTCTCACGTTTACACCTTCGACATCCCACTCCCTTGAGAAATAGCCCGGAGGCATAGGTGTCTTGGTGTTGGAAACCGTTATGACAGACCTTGTCTCTTCCTCGATGAAAGTCTTTTTCAGGCTTATGTGACGGAGAAATTCTTCGTCATCGACTTGGATGACGCATTCTATCCTGTCCAAAATGTTCAGGTCAGCTTCCTTCCTCATGACTTGGACACGTCTTATGATTTCCCTAGCGGTTGCGACAGCCCCAAGCTCATCGGTCAACGTAAGGTCTACGTAGACCTCCGCATTAGCGTCCTCAGCCATGGAATAATTTTCAGGCACCTTCTTTTTTGACGTGAAGTATGATGCGGGTAGGAAGACTTCGCCGTCTGACAGCTTTACCGTCAGGCCTCCGGCTTCCTTCAGCTGCTGTATCAGAAGCTTGCCGTCGGTGACTCTTAGATACTCAAGTAGCTCTGGAAGCTTTCTGCCTAGCTTTGGCCCCGCTTGAGACAGGTTAGCTTCAACAACCCAACCGACCTCATCAAATTCAACGCCGGCAGGCAGCAGTTCAACCCTCTGGCAGTTTGCCGCTTCTCTAAGAAAGCTTTCAAACTCCCTGACGGCCTGGTAGGTTTTCTCGTTTTTCGACACAACTACAACACGGGAGACTGGCGAGCGGAGTTTCCTCCCACCTCTTTGACGGGCAGCAAGGACCGCGGCCAAAACATCCTTGACGACATCCATCTGCTCAAGCAGCCTTCTGTCGAGAAGCTTCTCATCTACCTCAGGCCATCTCTCCAGATGTATGCTTTCTCTGTCACCGTCTACTTTGATAAGCTCGTACAAAGCCTCTGATATGAAGGGTGCGAACGGTGCCAGGGCTTGGAGTGTTTTACGCAGTACATAGTAGAGGCATGCGTAGGCAGCCATCTTCTCGCGTGTTTGAGCCTCGGTCCACGCCAGCCGTCTAACTGAACGCAGGTACGTCCTGCTTAAGTCATCAGTTACAAATGACAGAATTTCACGAACGGCTTTATGGATTTCCATCTCATCGAGGCTTGAAGAGATCTTCGCAACCATGTCGTTTACCCTTGCCAAGATCCATCTGTCCTCGGGTCTCAGAACATCGAGGTAGTTTTCCAAACGATGGGTTTTGGCGTCGAACTGGTCAAGCTTTGAGTAGGTCGATGCGAAGACAAACACGTTCCATAGTATGTTAAGGCTTTCAGCGGTTTGGAAGACCTCAGACGGGACGAAGTTTATGGTGCTCCACACCTCGGCCTTACTGGCGAGATAGATGCGTAGAGGGTCGACGCCGAATCTTTCAAACGCCTCCTCAGCCCACACAACGTTCCCCCGAGATTTTGACATTTTCTTGCCGAACTCGTCCAGAACATGCCCTTGGTTTAGGACGGATTTGTAGGGGGGAATTCCCTCGAGCAAGGTTGATGTGAAGAGAAGGGTGTAGAACCATCCCCTCGTCTGGTCGATTGCTTCGGTTATAAAATCGTAGGGATAGAGCTTTCTGTAGAGCTGGGGATTTTTCAACGCGTTTACGCTGGCGAAGAACGCTACACCGGAGTCCAGCCAGGTGTCGAGAACAAAGGAGACGCGTCTCATCATTCCCCCGCATTCAGAACATCTGAACACGTACATGTCTATCCATGGCCTGTGCAACTTTTTGATGGCTGGCTTTTCGACGGCGTCCTCAAGCTCTTTCATAGAGCCTACGACCTTCTTACCGCCGCAGCTCTCGCACTTCCAAACGTTCAAAGGCGTCCCCCATATCTTGCTCCGTGATATGCACCAGTCCTGAGCGTTGGCAAGCCAGTCTCCGAAACGGTTTGTTCCAGCCCATTCAGGCCACCATTTAACCCCCCTGTTCCCCGCTATCATTTTTTCCTTTATCTTCTCAACTTTTAAGAACCATTGGACGCTCGAAAGGTATATCAGCTTTGTGCCGCATCTCCAGCAGTGCGGATAGCTGTGGAGGATTTCGCCTCGTTTTACGAGCAGGCGTTTACGCTGCAGATCTTGAATTATTCGCTCCGAGGCTTCCTCGACTTTAAGACCTGCGTATACGCCGCCGTCCGAGGTGAAAACACCTGTGGTTGAGACAGGGCAGAATATGGTAAGCTGGTGCCTGACTCCTATGTCGAAGTCTTCGGGCCCATGGGCTGGGGCGATGTGGACGAAGCCGCTCCCCTCCACAAGGGTTACATGCTCCGACGAGACGATGCCGTGGCTGTGTTGCCTGTGAACTGGAACCTCGTCAGCCAGCGGATGAATGTATCTTTTCCCCTCGAGGCTTTTGCCAGCGACCGTCCTCCTTAGCTTGAAAGAAGTAATGCCCGTGTCCGCTGCAAACCTGTCCAAGAGTTTTTCGGCGACGTACCATGTTTCTCCTTCAACCTCAAGTTCGGCGTAGGATGCTTCCGGAGCTACTGCGACGGCTTCGTTTCCAGGCAGCGTCCACGGAGTTGTAGTCCATATTATAACGTATCCGCCTTCAACCAGAGGGATTTTGACGTAGACCGACGGGTCTGTGACCTCTTCGTATCCTTGTGCAAGCTCGTGTTGAGACAACGCTGTCTCGCAGTGCGGGCATACCGGTACAACTCTTAGGCTTTCGACAAGGTTGCCGTCCTCATATGCTTTCTTGAGAAGATGCCAAACGTGCTCCATGTATTCGTCCCTGCGGGTCTCGTATGCGTTGTCGTAGTCGAGCCAGAGGCCAAGCCTTTCGCTCGCCTTCCTCCAATACGATAGATAATGGTCGACGACTTCGTTGGCTTCCTCGACGAACTTTTCCAGCCCTATCTTCTCGATATCCCTTTTGCTTGTTATGCCAAGCCTTTTCTCAACCTCAATCTCTGTTGGAAGGCCTTGGCAGTCCCATCCAGCTCTTCTCCATACATCGTGTCCCTTCATCGTCTTATAACGGAGAACGATGTCTTTGTAGACTCTACCGCGTGTGTGTCCCACGTGCATGTAGCCGTTGACGGTCGGTGGACCTTCCAAAAAAGAGAAAAGAGGTCCTCCCCTGTTAGCTTCCATCGCTTTCCGCGGTATTTCAAGACTCTGCCATTTCTTCAAGACCGCTTGCTCAACAGCTTTTGGATCGTACCGCTTCAGGCCGGCCAGCTCCTTCATCGCCCTAAAAACCATCTGTAGGTTTTGCGGTCTTTAAAGGTTAACACAAGCTTTTCAAAATGTATATAGCTGTCGGCTGGGTGCAGTGAATGTCATGAGCCGTGTCTTGGATGAGCTGCCTGTTTTTCCATCTCGAGCCCAGCCAGTTCAGGAAGGACGGTTGAGGGTTTGCGGGCTTGTCGCTCGTAGGCTTGAGCTTTCTCTGTCGGATGTTTTGAAGCTTCCGCCGGCGGTCACCACATTTGATTTCAGGTGTCTGGAGGGGTGGGTTATGCCTCAAACCGAGTGGCAGGGCGTCAAAGTAGGCACTTTGCTGAAGATGGCGGAGCCCTATCCCAATGCACGATACGCAGTCTTCAAGTCGGACGATTACATGGAATGCTTTCCTTTATCGGATACGGATAACATGCTAATCGCTTACATGCATCGTGGAAAGCCGCTGGCGCACGAGCATGGAGGCCCTTTCAGACTTGTGTTCCCAAACCAAGCCTGCTACCAGAGTATCAAATGGCTTTCTGAAATCGAGCTGACGAGTGATTATGTTGAGGGAACTGCGAAGAAGATAGCTTTGGCGAGGATTAGATAAGCTTCTCCAGCTCCTTCGCCATCTCCTCCCCAGGCATCTCCGGCGTGAAGATTTTACGAAGGATTAAGTTTTTGTCTGCTACGTATATTAGGGCCGAGTGAGAAACGTAGTTTCCGCTGCCTATTTTCTCAACCGGCCTTACATGGTATTTTTCCCAGACCTTAGCAAGATCTTCCAGGCTTCCCGTCAACGCGGTTATATGTGGGCTGAATGAAGACACGTAGGCCTCCAGAGCGTTGGGAGTATCTCTGTAAGGGTCTGTCGTTATGAACACCATGGCCACGTTGTCGACCTTGTTTCCTAAGAGCCTTTCAAGTTCTGCGTATTTTTTCAGAACCATTGGACATAGGTCTGGGCAGTTGACGTAGCCGAAGAACAGCAGAACAACTTTCCCCCTCATCGACTGCAGGCTGACCAACTCTCCGCGAGTGTTTCTGAGGATGAAAGATGGTAGAGGTTGACCGCTGACCAGCAATTCTGTCTCCGCAGGTTTGCCGATGCTATCACCTTTGTAATTTGTGGCTAAAAAATAAGTCGCAACTATAATTATTGTCGTCAGCTGCGCTGCCAGCAGTTTTTTATTTTTCATGTTTCTTTGAAGATTTTTCGCCGACGAAGACTAGCAGGCTTAGAACACCCAAGCCAGCGGCGAATACTACGAAAGCGGTTAGGTCGACCGTGAATCCTATGCCTCCTCCAGCGGATATGCCAGCCGCTTGATAAGCTATTAACACTCCTTTCATGTAGGGATGAATTCCACAGACATACTGATACTCGCCTTCTTTCTCGATTTTGAAGCTGAACTTTTCAGCGTTCTTGAGTAAAGGTGACGCGAAAGAGACGGGGCCTTTGACCGCTGCGATGTTGTGCTGTCCCGTGATCTCCCCAGACCCTATGCTCAAAACATCCTCATTCACCCACATCACGGTTGATCCTACGGGGACCCTTGCTATTTTCGGGTAGTAGCTGTTTCCAACAATTTGAATGACTACTTTCTCTCCGGGAAGGTATGTATGCGCCTCATCCTGGGATGTGGGTTCGAACGGAGCTATAACCCGTTTAACCTTATCCGGCAGTGGAAAAGATGGGCCGTCAGGCTTGACCACAGGCAAAGGTGTTGCGTTGACAGAGGATGCGATTAACCCTACTGCGCCTTTTATGGCCTGCGTTCCAAAAGCATGCGAGACTATGAGGAAGTTCCCTTCAGCGGGCACACGCCACTCGATGACGTACGAGTCTGTCGGGCCGACCGTCACTGTTTGCAGGCCTACTGCTATGTTGGAGGGGTTGCCTCCCTGATAAGAATACTCCCAGATCCCTCCGACGGCGTGAAAGCTGGACGTCAGGCTTGGGCCTACGTTAAGAAAGTAGAACCTGACGTAGTCTCCTGGCCGGGCTTGTATGGGCTCGCCCACGTAGCGAAACACTTTACCGTTGAACATCACGTAGGCAGCTTTGCCGTCGAAGAAGTCTCGACCGTTGAGGTAAACCTCGTGCTGGACGAGGTAGACTTTGATGTCAGGCTCTCTGCCCAGTTGACGTTCAAGAAGATAGCTGCCCTTCCTAGGCTCGACCACGACCATGCCGTACATCCCAGCGAGAGTGTGTGTAAGAATCCCATGCCCTCCCGGGGCGCAGTGGTACATGTAAACTCCAGGGAAATCAGCCTTGAAAACAAGCCTACCCTCGCTGCCGGGAGCGATGTTCCCTACAAACTTGGATGTCTGCGTGTTCGCAGAATGTATTGAAAGACCGTGGGTATACTTGCCCTGATTCCTCACGATTATTTCAACAACATCACCCTCCTGGACTAAGATCAACGGGCCTGGAGACGTGCCGTTGAAAACGAAAGCCCTGAACACTACGCCTTCGTCGATTACTACGTCGGCTTCGTCCGCAACCAGCAGGAAGGTTTTGTCTGGTTTGGCGTTGGAGGGCGGGTTGCCGGGCACGCCTGGAGCATACTCGATGGAGGAGGCTGACGTCAAAGCCATCACTACCACGATAAAAGACAGGATGTGAACAGGCTTCATGGTTGTATCTACTGATGTGCGTTTTAAAAATCACTTATGCAACACTGTTGCGTCCTGCCTCAGCATGATTTAAACGTTGTAAGTTATTTTTTGCATGGCTATTATTTAAGCGGGTGTCCGCGTGTTAAGGTCATGGTTTTAACCCTCCATGTAGCTAGACTGCTGGACAGCTTGAGGACCTCGCCGACCCAGCTTGCGGTTGTGGTCAAGAACAGCAATTGCAAGGTTGTCCAGATGCTTCTGTCTAGAAACCTTGAGGGTACTTTTAAATACATAAGGGTGGGCGAGAATACCTCGAGCCACTTGATACATTTCTCAAAACCGGTCGACGCAAGAGATGTTTTCCCACCTGACACCACGGTATACACGATGGGCCGCAGCTTTTTGTGGATAGACGCGCCCAGCTGTAAGGCCTGTAAGACTTTGTCAAGGAACTCGGCGATCCCAACCTACGTGATGTTCATAAAAGGAGTCGGCGTACTGTTTTCGTTCCTGACCCCCGGACCCATAGTTTCTAAGAAGATTGTTGACAGCATGAAGGCTGAAGGGCTGGAGGTTAATGTTCTGAGGAGGTCTTCGCTGAACTTGCGGCAAGTTTTGACAGAGAAGCAAAGCGATGTGCTTTTCACGGCTATCTCGATGGGTTATTTCTCGCCTCAAAGAGAGGCGAGTCTGAGGGACATCGGCGAGAAGCTGGGGCTGTCGAAGTCCACCGTCTCGAGGCATCTGAGGGCGGCTGTCAGGAAGCTTGCTCTTTCGCTTCCTACTGAAAGACTGTAGGCTGGCCCATCCGACCGTGGGAGACAAAGGTCTCCAGAGGCTGGCGATTCTTTCTTCCAATCACTTTACGCTTAGGGTATCCGAACCCTACGACGCACGCAATATGGTAGTCTGAAGGTATGGCGAACTTCTCCCTCATGGCTTTCTCGTTATACCCAGTGTAGATTCTCGACCCCACCCCTCTGTTCCACGCCGCCAACTGCATGTTGGTAATAACCCGGCCAGCGTCTATCAAATGCCATGGATACTTTGGAGAGGTCAGAACTATGACCGCGCAGCTACACTGAGAGACCCATTTGCCGGTCGTGCTTATCTCCGCAAGCATATTCAAGTCTTCCCGGTTGTCGACGAGTATAAAACGCCAGTGCTGGCTGTTTAGACCGCTGGGTGAGAGACGTGCCGCTTCAAAAATCTCCCGGACAACTTCGGCGGGTATAGGTCGTGGGTCATATTCTTTGAGCTCAAGCCTAGTCCTTATGGCCTCGAAAACATCCATGTCGGATGTCTGCAAACCACAGCATAATAAGCCTTACTTCGTTTCAACGATGAAACGCCAAAGCTCATCGTGGACGGGGCCTTGTATCCTCTCCTCACCGTTTTCTGAGAGTATCCGCATTCCCATTTTCCTTCTCACAACTCTTCCAATGACTCTGGCGCCTGTTTTTTCCATGATTGTCCTGCTCAACCGCGGCGCAGTTGCCAAAAGAGTTCCCGAGCTTATGAGCTTCAGCGGGTCTATGTCCACGGCACGGCAGATTTTCTCCACCAACGGGTCGACCAACACCTTCGACCTCTCTACGTAGAATCCCACGGACGACGCTTGAGCCATTTCATAAAGTCCGCCGACAAGCCCTCCCTCAGTGGGGTCGTGCATCGCAGAAACGCCTTCACGTGCGAAGGCCAGCGCCTCTTCCACAACGCTCGTTCTACGGATGAATCCGCTTGCCCTTGTTATGTCTTTAACACCGATGTTTTTTCTTCTCAAGAGATGCGGGTAGTCTGAGGCGATTATCGCAGCCCCCTCGAGCCCTACGGACTTGGCCATAACTATATGGTCTCCGGGCTTTGCTCCGTGGCTTGTTATCGGCTTCTTAACTATCAGCCTGCCTATCATGTGACCGACAACGGTCGGAGATGTGACGAAGGGCGCTACCTCAGAATGGCCTGTGACCACAGCTACTTCAAGCCTGCGGCATGCTGAGTGAATCTGCCGAACAATTTTCGACAGGTCGCTGTAGCCGCTTCCCTTAGGCAAGAGGATCGTTGAGGAAAACCACGCGGGTTTTGCGCCTGAAACGGCGACATCGTTTGCTGAAGCATGGACGGAAAGCCATCCCACAAACCTTTTCGACCCAGTTATCGGGTCCGTGGAAAGCACGTAAACAGTCTTAGATGTTTTAACCGCCCCAGCGTCCTCGCCATAACCCGGCCAGAGGACAACGTCGCGCCTTTGATGTCCGAGATGCTTGAGGACGTGTTTTTTCAGAACATCTTCCGGCAGCTTTCCAACGGGAAGCTTCCCCCCATAGACCATGACAGCATCCTTCCCAGCTATTCGAGTGCTTGGAGTATTTGGGTCACCTTCCTTGCGTCAGCTGCATTCTGAACCCTCATGAGAAAACGCAGCTTATCGTCGAAAACTCTGAAGCTTTGGGCCGAGATGTACAGCACGTTGTTGACGTGTTTCACGAGCTCAGCCATCCGGAGGTCTGGGTAGGTTTTCATGGCTTTGAGAAAAGGCTCGACCCTGTAGGAGGCGGGGATGAACTCGGGTTTGTCGAACGAAAGTCTCGGTATTCCCGCTGAGAACCTCGTGATAAGGCTTCGTAGAAACCCCGTCACATCCCTATTAATTAGAGGAGTGTCGCAGGGAAGTGCTAGCACGCCGTCTGTGTTAACTTTCTCAAAAACATGCTCAAGCTGGAAACGAACGTCAAAGCTTTCGTCAACAGCCTCTTCAACCTCGGCGTCGTATCCCTCAGCAATTACCCTATATTCCTCTAGGCTTTTCTGATGCGACAAAATCATTATGTTCTTAGCGTCGTCGGGAACAGAGTCGAGGACATACTCTATCATGGGCTTGTCGTTTATCTTCAAGAGCCCCCTTCTGCCAAGACCGCCTGTGTTTGCGAAAACCGCCGCAGTGTACTCCATTTTTCAGCTTCCCATCTTTTCCTTGAGCAGTTGTATGGTTAGCGGCAGTATCTTATAAATGTCTGCTACGAAGAAATAGTCGGACTCTGCGGCTATCGGTGCGTTAGGGTCTATGTTTACGGCCACTACAGTTCGGGAATCTCTCATGCCGACGAGGTGTTGAACCTGTCCAGAGATTCCTAGGGCGACGTAAAGTTTTGGCCTGACCCGTTTTCCCGAAAGACCGATATGTCTGTCATCGCTAAGCCAACGCAGGTCGCCTGAGATTGGCCTACTGCATCCGACTTCCGCGCCAATCAGACGTGCAAGTTCCTCAGCCATGGCTAGGTCTTCTTTTTTCTTGAACCCTCTGCCAACGGCTACGATGAAATCGGCTTTCTCAAGCTCCACGTGAGCGGTCTCAGGTTTGATGAACTCCAGAAACTCAACGGCAGGTGCGGAGACAGACACGTCGAACTTTTCGGCAAGCGGTTTTTTCTCGACGACTTCACCAAGCTCCGCCGTGTTCTTCAACGTCACCACCGCCGGGGTTTGCTTGAGCAGGAGCGTCGAAATGTAGCCTCCACCCAAGACAAGCCTTTTAGCGACAACCCCCCTGTCCGTCTTCTCGAGCGAGATGCATTCAGGAGCATAAGAAGCGTGCAGACGTTGAGCTGCTCTCGCCCCTATCTCGTTGGCCGTTTTAGATGCCCACAGCACCAGCAGGTCTGCTTCGGTTTTCTGGACAAGCTCTGCTAGGGCTGCTGCGGCTGCGGGCTCTCCTCCATCCCACAACGCCTGGGGGAGGAGCCAGATTTTCCCAACACCGGCTTTACCGAGAGCTTCAGCTTCATGAGCTGAGGGTTCTTTGAAGAAGGCGGATGAAACCGTGGCTTCGTTGAAGTTTTTCCTTACGAGGGCGGCGATTCCCGCAGCCAGCTCAGGCTTTTCCGCAGAAACAACTACTTTCATCTCTTTCCCCCATGGGCCAGTATCGTTTCAGCAAGCTTTTCGGCAAGCTCTTCGGGCTTTCCTTCGAAGACTTGCCTACGCCTCTCCGTCTTCAGGGCTTTCACCTCCAGAACATCAGCCATGGGTTTTAGGTCCACTTCCCTCAGCCCGAGTTCTTCACGTTTCACGTCGTTTACGGGTTTTTTCTGAGCCGCCCTAATCATAAGTAGGCTTGGCAGCCTAGGCGTGTTGATTTCAAGCCCCACGGTGACCACCGCGGGTGTTTTACATGACACAACCTTAACGCCCTCCTCGACAGATTTCCAAGCCTTGACGGAGCCACCAAGCCATTCAAGCTTGCTGACATATGAGACGTGTGGGATGTTGAATATCTCCGCAAGACGCGGCCCTGTCTGGTAAGCGTTTTCATCCAGCGAAGCCTCCCCGCACAGTATCAGATCCCATTTCCCGACCTTCTTCTCTATTATCTTCGACAGGACAAAGGCCGTGACATGCCCGTCGGCTTTGCTCATCGCAGGGTCAGAGAAGACATAAGCTTCGTCCGCGCCCATGGCTAAGCACTCTCTAACCAGCAGTGTTTTGACGTCGTGACCTGCAGTTACTAAAAACACTCTCCCGCCGTGTTTCTCCTTAATCCTTATCGCCTCCTCCAGAGCGTTGAGGTCAAAGTCACTGTTTTTGAACTGGGCTTGGGCTAGCTGCGGCGCAAGCGTTTCCGGATGCGGCTTAAGCTGATAGACATCGACCGTCTGCTTAACGCAAACAACCAAGTCCGGCATAGCGCACGCCTCAAAACTACCTGCGAGCGGCAACTAAAATACTGTAGGGAAACGATCGTTTAAACGGTTTTGAATGATTAAAAATCGATTCCACGGATTTCTGTTCTTGTCTTGCATATATAGGGGCTGGTGTGAGGGCATGGCGATGAGGGTGGAACTACTCACGGCGCTTGCCTTAACGTTGTTCTTGCTGTCAAGCCCTTTGACGGCTTTTGCTCAAGAGCCTAGTGATATTCCGTTAGGAAAGAGGATAACCGCGGAGCTGCGCAGCCTCATCGAAAGTCATAAAGACATGGTCAAGGAAGCCGTCGCAGAAATCAAAGCTCTTAAACAAGAGCTGCAGGAGCAAAAGTTCTCCATCGTACGTCAATACCTTGATGAAGTTAAAAGAATAAGAGATGAGATAAAGTCGCAGATAGACAGCTTGGTCAATCAGTTTCGAGCCGGCAACATATCGAGGGATGACTTCCTTTCACAAATGTACCTGTTGAAGGATAGAATGAAGGCCTTGGCGAAAAGCTCAGAAAAACTTGGTGAGCTGTTGAGCAGGTTTTCTAAAGAGGCGTCTCAAAAAATGAGGCAAACGATTGAGGAGCTGAAGCAGGCTAACAAGGAGTTCGGCCAAAGTGTTGCCGAAACAGCTAGGAAAATAGGGGAGACAGCTAGCGCTGAGGCTTTAGAACACGGGAGGCGGGCTGGCAACGCTACCCAAACCGGCACACAGCATGGACCCCCTCCACGTAACGAGCCACCATCCCAACATGCAGGCAGCGGAGCAAACGCAACGCAGACCCATACGCCGCCCGGCCGACGCAACCGTTAAAAATAACTTCTGCCTAACCCTTGATCCTGACTATCTTTTCACGACCCCTTTTAAATCTCATCACACGCCCGTTCTCCTCAAGAAGCTTAAGTATCATGCTGACCCTAGCCTTAGACATGCCCGTCTCATCCACAATGATTGACTGGGAGACCGTCCCACCGTGTCTTTTGATGATGTCCAGTATCATCTGAATGTCCGTGTTTTCCACCGGCTTAGCCCTCTTTCTGGCGAAAAAAACAGCGGCCAAAACGGCCGCGGCCAACGTTAAAACTAACGCGGGGTTAAGCCATAAAGCCAGCCGGTTGGCTTCGTTTCCAGTTGTCGCGTGCGACAGGATCAGCCTCGGCTCACCGTCGCCGAAGCTTTTCCTACCATACCACCGCACTAAATTACCCACAACCTCATCCGGCTTAGGCGAAACATTCTCAACAACATATCCTTCAGGTATTTTAACGGTGAAGGATTCGCCTTCCATGAGTGACAAGCCGCCGATGAAAACATCGCCGACCGAAAGCACACCATCATTTTTCACAGCGAAGCCAAGCCATGTGAAGGATATGGTTACAACACCGACAGCACCTGTCAAGGTTTGTCTGACGTCAGAGGTTACTTTAAAGTCAGACAGCTTCATTTCACGGCCTAAGATGCTTGAAGCCTCGGCGACGACCCCCTCAACCCTAACCTTGTATTCGGCCGCTGTCTCTCTGGCTATTGTCTCGGCAGCTGCCTTGAAGGCCTCCAAGTCCTCGCCGCTTTTCAACACATAACGGTGCTCTACATACCAGACGCCGTTGCCGTCAGCATGAACAGATACTTCATAAAAGGTTGAAACGGGGATGGCTGGGGTTGTTAGCTGAGGTAAAACTAAGAGAACTGTCAACAGGGCCGTCGGCGTGAGACTTTCGTTTTTCAAACCGATTCGGCTACAACCTCAGCTATGTCTCTAAGCTTTATTTTTTCCTCCACCCCCATCACTCTGACAGCGTCGCCGAACATCTGCATGCAGTAAGGACATTCAACGGCGAGGATAGAGGAGCCTGTGTTCAACGCTTCACGGAGTCTTATCAAGCTCTCCCTATCGCTTCGCCTGACCTCATACCAGTAGCTACTGCCGCCGGCTCCGCAGCAGAAGCTTTTCAACCTGTTTCTCCCCATCTCCACGAAGTTCTTGTCTCCAGCCACCTGCCTCAAAACGAGACGTGGTTCTTCGAAGATGTTGTTAACCCGCCCAACATAGCAAGAGTCGTGCAGCGTTATCTTCTCATACAACGGTTTTGAAAGCTTGATTTTTCCCGTCTTAAGAAGCTCCCCGATAACCTGCGTATGGTGGTAAACTTCCAGCTTTAAACCCAGTTCTGAATACTCTTTCTTTAAAGTGTTAAAGCAGTGGGGGCAGTGGGTTATCACTTTCCTTATATTGGCTTTCTTCAGCTGCTCGATGTTTGCGAGAGCCATCTCTTGAAAACGTCCCTCCTCACCCATTCTCCTAGCCGGGTCTCCTGTGCATGACTCATCCATTCCCAGTAGCGCGAAGGACAAACCGGCCTTCAACAATATTTTAGCCATGCTCTTCGCGATTTCACGGCTTCGGGCGTCGTAGAATGAGGCGCATCCAATCCAGTAAACATACTCGGCGTCAGGTTTTTCCTGAGCTGTTTTGACACCCATTGCGGCCAGCTCGGACAAAAGCTTCTCCTTCTCTGAGACGTCCAGCCCGTAGGGGTTTCCGTACCTCGCTAGGTTTGTCAGCATCATGGTCTTCTTCTTATCCAACTTCCCCTCAAGCGTCAGAGCCCTTCTCATCTCAAGGATGTAGTCCATGGGTCTTATCAGTACGGGGCAGGCTTCGACGCAGGCGGAGCAGGTTGTGCATGCCCAAACCTCATCCTCGTCCACCAAGCCTGACCTGAAAACATCAATATCCAACCCATTCTCAGACCAGGTCAGACCTTTCAGCTTCTGGACCACGTTTCTCGGTGAGAGTAAGGTTCCAGCCGCGAAGGCTGGGCATGCGGCTTCACAGCGTCCGCAGTCCGTGCAGGCGTCCAGCTCAAGCCTTTGCATCCAGTTCAGCTCGCTTAAGGTTCTAAACCCAAGTTTAATCTCGGCTGAGGGGTCAAGCTCTTCAAGCTTGAACGGTGTCGACATTTTCCCAAGCGGAGGCTGT
>JAWACZ010000007.1:0-58628 GCA_038896555.1 Candidatus Caldarchaeum sp.
GTGGAAAACCTTGGGCTGAGCGGCAACGTCGTTTTCACCGGCCATCTAAGCCAAGAGGAGCTGGGATGTGTCTATGCGAGATGCGACTTCACTTTGCTGCCCTCCAGAGCTGAAGGGTTTGGCCTAGTGGTAGCTGAAAGCTGGCTCTATGGAAAACCTGCGATTGTAAGCAGTTCAGCCGGCATAGCTGAGCTGGTTGAAAACGAATCAACGGGGCTGGTGGTGAACCCTGAGAACACCGATGAGGTTGCGGAGGCTATGAAGAAATTGATAGTGGATGAGAAGCTGCGACTTGAGATGGGAGAGAACTCCCGTAAAGCTGTTGAGCTATGCAGCATAGAGCGAGGGTTAAACGACGAGCTGAAAGTGTTGAAGGCCGTAGGGGAAGGTGAACAAGATGAACCTGGTTGAGGTCATGGATGTAACACTTGTGCTGGTCCGTGTCGCTGTAGTTGCTGGAATTTTGCTGGCTACCTTTATCTCAGCACGGTTTGTCGGCACGATTCTCAGGAAAGGATTACGGCTTGTCCCACCGCTTGTCGCCGACCAGGTTGTAAGATGGGTCTCGGTCTTCATATGGTTGGTAGGGCTGCTTCTCGCAGTAAACCAGCTTGGGCTAAATCTCGACATTCTGCTTTTACTGATAGCAGTTGCAGGAGTAACGTTTGCGATTGCTTCAAAGGACATTCTGTCGAACATTGTGTCAAAATATTTTTTAGGGATATACATACCAATCAAATCGGGTGACAGCATTCAGATAGCTGGTTTCTCTGGGAAGGTTGTTGAGATAAACCAGATAGCTACTCTGCTTCTTGACGATGAAGGTTATGTCGTGGCTGTCCCCAACTCGGTTTTCGTCAAAGATGTATGCGTTAACAAGTCTTCTTTAGCCTCCCAGCGGGTAACCATACCTGTATCGATATCGTCTAAGATAAGCCTACCCAAGGCCGAGGCCGAGCTTCTGAAGCTGGCTTACAAATACAAGGTCCACTTAGACCAACGTTTTCCACCTATCTTTACTGTGAAGAGCAGAGGCTCTTACCAAGTCGAGGCTGAGCTGGTCCTGCTTGTTGCAAGGCCTGAGATGAGAGAAACTTTAGCAGCTGAGCTGGCTTCAAAAATCAGGGAGAGGCTCGACGACCTATCGCGTGAGGATGGAAAGTGAAAGAGAGGCAGCTGACGTTCCTATCACAGATATCAACGGTGTTGCGAGGAAGCCTAGCACGATAACCAGTACTATCAACGGCGACATTGAGCCTCCCATGGTTATTCCAGCGTCATGGGCTTTCAACACGCCCTCGCCGAAGAACACAGCCCTAACCATCCTGAGATAGTATCCAGCCGTGATAGCTGTCGCGAACACCGCTATGGCGACTAGCCAGGTCCATCCAGCCTCCACACCTCCTGAGAAGATCATCCACTCGCTCATAAAACCGCCTAGAGGCGGTGTTCCAGCTATGGAAAGCCCGCCCAGAAGCATTGCTATGGCTGTGAGAGGCATCTTCGAGGCCAGTCCCCCCAGCTTCCTTATGTCTCGTTCGTTGACTGTGTGTATCAGAACTCCGGCGCCCATGAAGAGCAGGCCTTTAGCGAACCCGTGGTTGAGCACGTGGAACAACCCTCCCTGAATACCTACAACGTTAGCTGTGGAAAGCCCGAACACGATGTAGCCTATTTGGCTTATGCTGCTGTAAGCCAGCAGCCTTTTGACATCTGTTTGAACGAGAGCC
Organism: Candidatus Caldarchaeum sp.; assembly: GCA_038896555.1. Taxonomy (GTDB): domain Archaea; phylum Thermoproteota; class Nitrososphaeria_A; order Caldarchaeales; family Caldarchaeaceae; genus Caldarchaeum. Next base: position 1,731 of record JAWACZ010000007.1, read on the forward strand.
ATGACCCCGCCCCACAACATGCTCGCAACAGCCATCAAAGCTATTGGAAGCTGTATGTCTGCGAAGGTAAACGGCAGTATTCCCAGCACAAGCCTCGCCAAGGCATAAACCCCGGTCTTGATCATCACGCCGCTTAACAGGACGCTTATCGGCGTCGGAGCCTCGGCATGGGCGTCTGGCAGCCAGGTGTGGAACGGGAAAACAGCCATCTTGACAGCCGCGCCTATGAAGATGAGTACAGCTATTGTCGTGAGAACGGGCTTTAACGAGGCAGCCTGTGTCGAAGCCAGGGTCATGAGTTCGAAGATGTTGAGGTTGCCGAACAGTGCTGCGAGCCACGCTATTCCGATGAGAAGCGAGAGGGCTCCTGCGTGGGTGAAGATGAAGTACTTGAAGCCTATGAGACGTGGGTTGCCCGTACCCCAGTACGCTATCAGCCCGTATGAAGGTATCAGCATCAGCTCCCAGAAGATGTAGAAGAGGAAAAGGTTGGTGACCAGCACAACCCCTATCATCCCTGCCACAAAGAGCAGCAGCAAAGTGTAGTAGGCCGTTAAGCCATGTTCCCTCCCCATATACTTAACTGAGTAGACTCCTGCTAGGAAACCGACAAGAGTTATGAGAAGGGCGAATGGGTAGCTGAGGCTGTCGAGGACGAAACCGACCGTCAAACCCAGAGCTGGAACCCACTCGTATTCCTCGTGGAAGACACCTCCCGCGAGTACTGCTGGCGTTAAGTAGAGCATTATGGCCAACGGTATTAGAAGGGCCATGTTGCAGAAAACCGCTGCAGCCCGCCAAGAGGCAGCACGGCCAGCTAAAAACGTAAAAGGTGTTAGGACAATGGGGAGGATGACGGCAGCGGAGAGAAGGGGAAGCTCCAAAACTGTTCCAGGCGACATCGGCCTCAGTTTTTTAAACTACAATTTAATGGTTGACAGAGCCTTGAAGCAACTAAACAGCCGGAAAAAGCTCTGCGGAGACGTATGTTTTGACAAAACATAAATACAATTAAACACAGCTATTAATGCATGAAGCTATCATCTCCACCAACCCGTTGGGCTTTAACATCTGTAGTGGCGGCTGCTATGAAATATGGTCCCACGCGCGTATCCCGCATAGCCTATGAGCTGGACATGCCTGTCGAAACATGCCGGTACTATCTGAAGAGGTTTTACAGCGCGGGCTTCAGGTTTCTGCCGGTGGTGGACTACAGGGCCCTCGGGCTTTCGCCCCACGTTGCTTTCGTAAGGTTCAGCAAACAAATCGACGGAAAGAAGAGGGAAAACTTCCTCCGCTGGCTCGACTCAGTCTACGTCGTTTACAGAGCCTCACTCAACCAAGAACGCGAATACATGCTCGAGGTAGTACCGCCCGAAGGCGACGGAAAAACATACCAAAAAATGCTCAGCTTTCTCCAAGACGCTGGCGTGCTCGAAAACTACCAGTTACACAACATAGTTGACGGATACTATCAGCCCATGTGGCTTGCAATGTATGATTTTACGAGGGAGGGGTGGGCCGACAAAATAGAAGGAGTTGACGTGCCGAAAATACCTATGTCCGTCAACGGAAGCATGGTAAAGTTCGACAAAACAGACCTGTTGATCTTGAAGGAGCTTGAGAAAGAACCAACAGTGAAAATGAATACAATATCCCAAAGATATGACATCGCACCCCAGCTTCTAAGCTACCACAGAGAAAAACATGTAGAAGGGTCTAGATTAATCACAGGGTACATCCCCGTCAGGAGAGCCTTGCATAAAGATATGAGGGTAATCCTGTTACAGACCATGCAGAACCACATTACTGACAATGTGAAGATTAGTTATTTGCATTCAGTTAGAAACGTAAACTACGGATCGTTACTGCGACTGCATGTACCTCTAACCATAAATTTACAACAAGATTATAAATTCGAAATAGCGCCGTTGGATATCGTTAGACTCACGGTACCCACGGAACACTTTGATCAGAAGAAGTGGTTACGTTTGGCCATCTTTGCTGAGAAACTGCAAAAACTAACCGTGGATGCGAAATAAATAAAGTTGGGTAATACGTGTTTAATCGATGGCGTCTATTGGCTCACCGGCATAGACTCCAACTAACAGCTGACATAGAAGTAACGTTCCGAGAACGGCCAATGCTATTACGGTGTATTTTGACGGGCGTATTGTCAGCAGGGTTTTTACCTCGTTTACTATTCCTATCATTTTACCTCGGTGTGTTGCTTGTTTGGCTTTAGAAAAGTTTTTCGTTTTGATTTGCCACAATAGTATTTAAATTTTTAACTTGCTTAAAAACCCTGCCACAAGAATGGCCATGGATACCGCAAAGAAGGACACAACTTCGTTTGAATGGTGAAATGGCCAAAACATGCCTTTCCGAGGAGTTCTGAGTTAGTGTGTCCATTCTTGGTTGTCGTTTGATAATAATGCTAAAATACTATTGTGGGGAATAAAAATTAGATGGTGCAGGTTCATGAAGGTGCGTCCGACCTGAAACCCGGGGCGGAGTCACGCATCTTCACGGGAAACCCGCAGTTCGACGAAATAGTCACGCTCTATACGGGCATGACTGTCATGATTTCCGACGAGACTTTCAGCGAGGGAAGGGCCTTTCTCCACGCGTTGTTCAAGCATCATCCTGTCCTTGAGCTGGTGTCGCCGAGGCAGAGTTGGTACAGTACGGCGGGGAAAATGCCCGTAGATATCGAAAACCTTCAGGAGCTTTCTATAACCGTAAACAAGTTGAGAAGAAGCCTTCAACCCCAAATACTGATACACTCATACCTGCCTGAGCTACTTGTCAAGCACGGCTCCGACCAGGTTTTAAGGCTTTTGGATTTCTGGCAGGCTGAAGTGAAGCAGGCCAGCCACTTGGAGTTTTACCTAATACCCAAGAAAACGTTTGTCGACTTTGAGAGAAAGCTGATGGCTGTAGTAGACGGAGCAATAGAACTCTCTGTAGAAAGAATGCGAAACGGTTTAGAACATTACTTCACACCGATAAGGACAGCCAAAGACGAATACCACCTGAAGCCGATAAAATACGTTCTCGAGGAAGGTGACATAATCATCAAACAGGTCGGCGAAATACACAGAGACTTGGGTAGGTTGAGGTTTATAGCTCAAAGGATAACACTCGACCAGGAAGTTGTTTTAAGTTTTTCTCAGGAGACCTTTCCTGTTGACTCGGCAGCCGACTACTTTTTGCTGAAAGAGTTAGACGGATGGAAGTTTTCCTGGATAAAGCAGGTCTTCCCCGATGATTTCGAGAGGGTTTTGATAAAGTTGGCGGCGTTAGTCAACGATGGGGTGGTTAAGCTGGATAAAACGCATGAGGAGGTCGAGCCAACAATCAATTTCATTGGCTTGGCGGACAGATACGTTAAACGGCTTAAGCTGTTATCTTCTCATGAAGCCGTCAACATTTTGAACACCTTGGCTGAGCATTGCATGCAAAGAGTTTCAACGTTTGGTGATTTGAAGGGGTTGGTGGGAAGCCTTCAAGAGCTGTACGGTAGGCTGTACGGCTTCAGCCTTCAGACGGAGAAGGTTAAACGTGGGTGGGAGAGGACGCTGGAGCATGCTTTAGAGACTGTCGCCAGCCTGAAGGCGAAAGTCAGGAGACTCGGGCAAAACGCTTACGCAGTAGAGATAAGCAACTGCCTTCTCTGCCGAGGCCAGGGTGCAAGAGGCTCCGACTGTGAAAACTTACTGGCAAACATCTTAAAGGGGTTGTCTACTGTTCTGCTGGGTTATGGTTTAGTGTGTTCAGAAGTGGAGTGCAGTGCCGCAGGCGGGAGGAAATGCATCTTCCAGCTTAGAGCCGTCAGCTGAGACCGAACAAAAACCTCAGGAACAGGATTATCAGCAGCGCGAGCCCTATTATCAGGCCGCTGATATTGATGTTGCTCTCGCCTGTCTGGATGTTTCGGAAGAACTGGACGAACGAGATCGTGGCGCGTGAGAGTGCGTAGTTGAACCCGTCGATGACTTTAAGCTCGATAAACCTGAGAAGCGCAGAACCAGCCCTGTCCAGCCCGTTGACAAAAACCCTGTAGTAGAAGGCGTCCACGTAGTATCTGTTGACTAACAGGATGTGCAGACCAGCTCCCAGCCCTGACCTTCTTATGTCCGCTGGGTTTTTGATTCCTCCAAGGTAGAAGATGTACCACATCCCGGCACCGATGGCTAAGATGGCTGCCGAGGTAGCGTAGGTAAGCAAGCTTGTCGAGAACTTTGCGTGCAGGCCGATGTAGTGATGGAACTGTTCTTCAAAGAACGGGCCTGCTATACCTATTCCGACGGATGCGGCGGCGAGAATGATGAGGGGGACTGTCATGACGGGGGGAGCTTCGTGGGCGTGTTCAACGTGGTGGCTGGCTGGTGCGAGAAAAACTTTGTACAGCCACCTAAGGCTGTAAGCTACGGTGAGTATAGAGGCTCCGACCATAAACAGGAAGACCACAAGGTTTCCAGCGTCGAGCGCCGACTCGATGACGATGTCCTTACTCCAAAACCCGCTGAACAATGGGACGCCGGACAGCGAGAGCACGCCCACGGCGGACGTCCAGAAGGTGATGGGCATCCGCGAGCGCAAGCCTCCCATCTCGTCGAGGTTGTTTGTGTGGACAACGTGTATCACGGCGCCGGCGGCGAGGAAGAGCAGGGCTTTGAAGATGCTGTGGCTTAGGACGTGGAAGACGCCTCCGAAGAACCCGATGTCTGAAGCCATCCCCAAAGCTGCAAGCATCAACGCAAGCTGGCTTATCGTCGAGTAGGCGATGACTCTTTTGATGTCTGAGGAGACGAGCCCCATCGTTGCGGCGAAGAAGCTTGTGAAACCAGCGACCAAGCCAATGACCATGTACCAGTCGGCCAGCAGTGCTGGCGGAAAGGCTTCAAAAGGAATGACCGTGAAGATCATCCTCGCAACGATGTACACCCCCGCTTTAACCATGGTGGCTGCGTGGATTAGGGCCGAGACGGGAGTGGGTCCTTCCATGGCGTCGGGGAGCCAGACATGTAGGGGAAACTGCGCTGACTTGCCGACAGCGCCGCCGAATATGAGAAGCAACGGGATTATCAGAAAAGCCGTGGAAACTATTCCAGCACTTACAGCCTCGTGCATGGCCTTCTCAAGGCCTGTGAAGCTGAAGGTGCCGAAGGTGATGAAGAGAATAACTATGCCGACAAGCATCGAGGCGTCTCCAATCCTCGTAGTCACGAAGGCTTTAATGCCGGCGTGGTTCGCCTCAGGCCTTTTGTTGTAGAACCCGATCAACGCGTAGCTGCAGAGCCCTACTATCTCCCAACCTATGTAGAGCATTAGAAAGTTCTCCGACATGACAAGCAGCGTCATCCCGCCTATGAAGAAGAGCATGAAAAAGTAGTATCTCGGAAGCCCCTCTTCATGGGCCATGTAGCCTACGCTGTAAAGAATTATCAATGCGCCTATGCCTGTGGCGATAGAGGCCATCAAAACGCTGAGAGGGTCAACAAGTAAGCTTGCTTCAACAAACTTACCCCCTCCCAGCGGGATCCAAGGCACTTTGATAACAATGCCATGCGGGCCGACGCCGTAAACGTCAGGTATCATGGAGAGGCTGAAAACGGCCGCCGTAAAGGTAACGACCACGGCGAAAACCTCTCCCACACGTTTCCCAGCTCTGAAGAAAACTGGCACGAGAACGCTGCCGACGAGCGGGATAACCCAAGCCAGCCAGGGAGCGTAAGGCAACATGCTGTCTCTCAAGGTTTTTCGCATAACAAGAATTTAAAGGCGACGAGCTCATTTGAACCAAGGTCCGAAGCACCCCTGCCCACATTCTAAGTTGGTATGGATGCAGTCATTTTTCAAAAATTTTAATCCTGCTACAGAATTAGTTTGACGTTATGATGGCTGTTCTGCTTGTCACATACCCGCGGGACAAGGATTACGCTGTGTGGTGTAGAAGCCTTGTCGAACGGAGGCTGGCCGCCTGCATAAACCTTGTTGGAGTTAACTCGGTTTACCGGTGGGATGACAGCGTCGTCGAGGACAGTGAGGTGTTGCTTTTGATTAAGACGAGCGAGGAAAAGGTTCAACAGCTGAAAGAGACAATAGCGCTTGAGCATCCCTACAAAATACCTGAGATCGTTGAGCTAAAGCCAGCGGACGTAAACAAGCCATACCTACAGTGGGTTTTGGACAGCACACAGAGTTGAAGAGATACATAGTCATCGTGGAAAACACTGGGCTCAAGCCTTTAGACAGACCATTGTTGATGGAGAAGCTGAGGCAGGCTGGGTTTAACGTCGTAGACGTACGGGTTGCGACAAATCACGTAGAGATAGACCTTCTCTCCGACAAAGCTCCTGTGATCGACGGGTTTAGGATGGTTGAGACGGTTGAGGTTGCTGGAACGACAGTCTCAGACCCCTACACGGTTTTCAGGGAAGCTGTTGAGCTTTTCGACTCTGAGCGTTTCTGGGAAGCGCATGAAAGGCTGGAACCTCTTTGGAGAGTTTCGCAGGGCAAGTTGAGAAAAGCGCTCCACGGGGTTATACTCGCTGCCGCAGCGTTTGTCCACCTCCAGAAAGGAGACGAGAAGGGGTTTGTGTCTATAGCAAGCAGGGCTGTGAGAGAGCTTGCAGAGGGCGAACGTTTTCTGTGGAAACTGGACACACAGAAAGTTTTGCAGCACTTGAAAGAGTCGTCTAAGAAAAAACAGATTTTCAAGCTATCCCCATTGTTTGAATGAAAGGTTTATAAAAAGACCACAAACCTAAGAAAACGTGAAAACATCTACAATAGCCATGGCGGTTGTCTTCACAGCGTTGGTTACCGCTGCGACTATGGTACTGAGCGTTTACTTCCCCTTGACACGTGGATACTTTAACTTGGGGGAGACGATGGTTTATCTTTCGGCGTTGGTTGGAGGACCTTTTGTAGGTGCCTTCGCCGGCGGTGTAGGCTCGGCTTTAGCGGACATACTTCTCGGATACACCGTCTTCGCCCCAGGCACTTTGGTCATCAAGGCTGCTGAGGGCGCTGCTGCAGCCCTTCTCTACCGGAGGCTGAGAAACCTTACGATGCGTAGGGCTGTTGTCCTGTCAGCGGGCGTCGTAGGGCTCTACTTCATAATACTGGTGCTCGTCGGTGTTTTCCTGATGAGCGGAGCCGTTGAAGTGGTTTTCTACACGGGACAGAGCTTCACGCTGCTGGTTTATCCGACTACATGGGTTTTCTTAGCGTTGTTAGGCTCGGCCGTCCCAGCCTACTATGTGTTCAAAAAGAAGGAGACGGAGGCCTGGCTTGTTCTATCGCTGCTTGCGGCAGGGTTGGTGATGGTTCTGGGATACTTTCTCTACGAGTCTCTGGCGGTTGTCCTCGAAGTTTTACCCGACATTATACCAGTTGCTGAGGTGCCGTTGAACATAGGGCAGGTCGTTGTTGGATCGGCTGTCGCAATCCCGGTATACAAAGCGGTAAGGGCTCGTTTAACAGTGCAGCCGCTCAGCCGTTGACAGAGCCGTATTTCTGCTCTACGACGCTGTAGCCCTTCTCCTCCAGTAGTTGGGCCAACTCGTATCCCCCACTCTCTACTACACGTCCACCATACATCACGTGAACTACATCTGGCTTAAGATAGTTAAGTATCCGCAGGTAATGCGTTATGACTAAAGCCCCCATACCGGTTTGCTGAGAAATCTTTCTAACACCCTCGGCAACAATTTTCACACCATCGATGTCAAGTCCAGAGTCTGTTTCATCCAAAACAGCTATGCGGGGAGAGAGTATAGCCATCTGGAGAATCTCGCATCTCTTCTTCTCCCCGCCTGAGAAACCCTCGTTCAGATAACGTCGAGCTATGGAGGGGTCGAGCTTAAGCAACTCTATCTTCTCCCTCAAAAGCTTCTGGAACTCAGCCACGCCGATCTTCTCCTTCGACTTGTCGCCGTCGCCGCCGTACTTCAGGTTTATGTAGGCTCTTCGCAGAAAGTTTGCCAGCGTGACGCCCGAGATCTCGACAGGGTATTGAAAGGCGAGGAAAAGACCACGCCTTGCCCTCTGGTCGGGGCTCAGGTTGACTATGGATTCGCCGTCAAGCAGTATGTCCCCCCTGTCGACGGTGTATTTTGGATGGCCCATTATCACGGCTGCGAGAGTGCTTTTGCCGGAGCCGTTGGGCCCCATCAGGCTGTGTATCTCCCCCTCCCTGACGTTCAAATTGACGCCTTTTAGTATCTGCCTGCCCTCAACGCTTGCGTAGAGGTCGACTGCTTTTAGCTCCATTCCAAGCCTGTGGTTATAACGCCGTTATTTAAAGCCAATCAAACAACCCCCGGAGGCGTACGCCTAAACTGTCTCATAACCCTTGAAACCTCCTCGGTAAACAGCATCTGAGCCTTTATTTTCTCCGCAGCCTCCTCTAGGGCTGTCATGTCAAGGTTTTCAAGCCCTACAATCTTAGACAGCACTCGAAGGAGGTTGCGTGAGGCGAGAGGCTGGGGTATCTCGGGGTTGTCGATCTCGCCCAGAAGGCAGACCCCCTCCAGCCCCGCATCATGGCCTATGCCAAGAACAAGGCCGTTAAAGCCGGTTATGTAACCCTCATCGGACAACGGCTCCGCTCCAGCCTCCTCCGCAAGCTTTGAAAGTTCACGAGCCGTGGCGGCGTAAAAGACCCTGCCCTGAGACACAGACCCTCTATGAGCGGCTCCTACAGAAATTATTCTCTCTACACCAAGCCTCCTCGCAAAAGAGACAACCGCTTCAGCTAGGTCGTATAGAGAAGCAACCTCTTGCGGCTGGTGTTCACCTGTCATGACAATGAAAACTCTTTGCTCAACAGTCCTGTAAAACCTGAAGCTTGAACGACGGAACACAACCTCGCCTTTCCGGTGCATGACGTAGGGCGGCCAAAAGCCGTGAATCACTCCGAAAACCTTCATTCCCAGAGTTTTCACCAAATGCTCCATGGCTATACCGGCTACGTTGCCCATGTCAGGTAAACCAGTCACTAAGTAGATGGGTTTTACAGGCGGCTCGTCAACTATGACAGGGTTTAGCACGCTAGACTAAATGTCTCGCATCTTTTAAGATTGTAGGAGGATGGGAGGAAACGTTTTCAACCCCCGTTTTATCATCTAAAGCGTTGAGGGTCACGGTTTACGGAGGCGCTGGAAGGATAGGGGGTAACAAAATCCTGCTTGAGGAAGAGGTGGGAAAAGTTTTCCTCGACTTTGGCTTAGACTTCAACGCAAAGAACATGTTCTTCAGCACTTTTCTCCAGCCAAGAAGGTTCGCGTTGATATCCGACTACGTTTTGACAGGAGTTGTTCCACCGCTCAAAGGATTGTACAGGCCGGACTTGGCGCCCGAGAACCTAAACTCTGAAAAACCCTTCGTGGACGCTGTTTTGGTCTCCCACGGACATTTAGACCATTACGGCCACGTCAGCCTAACTAGGCCTGATATACCCATCTACATGGGTGAGGGTACAAAAATTCTCGTCAAAGCACGGGAGGAAACCAAGCCCAGGTCTGCCGAGAGCCTGTTCGTTGAAGAGTTTGAACGCATCGTTCACGTTTTCAAGACTGAAGACTACATCCAGGTTGGAGGAATGGGCATACGTCCCGTTCATGTAGACCATTCGATTCCAGCATCCTACGGGTTCATAGTCGAAGGCGATGGAGGAGTGCTTGCATACACCGGAGATATTCGAGTTCATGGACCGCGCAAAGACATGACCGTTGATTTTGTCAACGAATGCAGTAAAGCTGGCGTTGACACCATAGTTATTGAAGGAACTAGACTGCTTGAAGAAGTAAACAACTCTGAAGAGGATGTAAGGGTGATGATGGAGAAAACTGTTTCGGAGGCCGAAAAGCATTTGGTGGCGGTTGTTGTTGGGATGATGGATTTTGACAGGCTTAAGACGATTCTGCAGGTTTCAGAATTGACTGACCGTCTCCCAGTCATATCGCTGCACCATGCCCATGTCCTAAAGTCTCTAGCGGGAAAAGGCTTGAGGATGGATGTTCCACAAATGGCTGAGGGCAGTCTTGTCGCGTACTTGGAGCGGCGGAGGTCTGGCACGTATGCAAAATCCGATTACACGAAATGGATGGCTAACCTAATGGAATCTGTTCCCACAGTCAAGGAAGACGAAATCAGACAAAACCCTGAAAAATTCATCCTGGTTTTGAGCAGGGCTGAGGACGTTATAGAGCTGGCAAGCATGAAACCACCCACCGGCTCGCCCTTCATCCTGTCGACCAGCGAGCCACACTCTGAGGAACAGGTTCTTGAAATGGACAAGATAAACCACTGGATGGAACTGCTTGGACTAAAAATGTATCACATTCACGCATCTGGACACGCCTCAGGGCCAGACCTGTTAAGCATCATCCGAGAGATAGCTCCCGAAAAAGTTGTGCCAGTCCATACAATGGCCCCGGAGCTTTTCGCCAGCCTTCTCCAACGGGAGAAAATGGAGGCCGAGGTTGTGGTGCCGCAGAGCGGACAGAGTTTTGAAGTCTTCTAGCCTAACGTGCTCTTGACCTTACGTATGGCTCAAGAAGGCTCCAGAGCCACTCAGCAAACTCGGCTGGGTTTTTAGTCTGTACGTAAACCTCGCCAGGCCCTCTCACGGCAACGACAAGGCCTTCGCCGCCGAGTAGTGTTGACTTGAGGCCGCCAAACCTTCTAACCTCGTAGCTGCATCTATCCGAAAAAGCTGCCAAGTGGAAGTTATCTACTATGATTTCTTCGCCGGGTTGGAGGGAAATTTTTTCCAACGCCCCGAAAGTGTTTATGAAAAGATCGCCTTCACCCGTGACTTTAATCATGAATAGGCCCTGCCCAAACAACCCTTTTGTAAAACCCTGCCACTTGATGTCAAGGTCTACGGATGGACTTGATGCAACGTAGGAAGATTTCTGTATGATGTAGCCCGAGTTTCTAGATACTTTCAGGTTAGCGATGTCGCCCAAGGGTGCTGAGACCAGCGCAATCTTTCCAACACCGTTAACAGCCCTGTATTCGTTGACGAAAAAGGATTGGCCGCCCAATATCTTCAGCCCAAGAGTTGAGAGAAAGCTTGCCTCCCTCATCCGAGTCGTAACCTGAATGTTGTGGGTCATGTATGTCATGGCACCTGCCTCAGCCTCTATGGCTTCGCCAGGCATTAGCTCAACCTCCAGCAAAGCATATGCGGGCCTATTTCTTATCTCGAAACGCATGGCTATGAGCGATTGTTGTATCTATAAATAGTTTGACGCAGCGAGAAACCCCATGCTGTCAACTTTACTCCATGCCGCGCATGTTTTCGCTGTGGTGTTGTGGCTAGGCGGCGTTGGCTACAGTTTGCTAGTTTTGCTTCCAAGCCTTCCCACACTCTCTCTCCGCGATAGGGCAAGGCTCGTTCCGAAAGTTCTCAGGCGGTTTTTGACTGTTGTCTGGATTAGCATAGGTGTCATCAGCTTTTCAGGCCTGTACAGGATTTTTGCCGTCATGCAAATTACAACCTTATCTCAGCTCTCATCTAGCTTCTACGGTCAAGTTCTCACAGTCAAGCTGGTGTTTGTCACCATGCTTTTGGCGGTAGCTTTGTCGGTCACTTTGAAAGTTTATCCAAAGGTTACGGACCATGTTAGGCAGCATCTCAACGACCCACCCGACGTATACCGGTGTCCGATGTGCGGTGAAATCTCAGGGCTTGTTAGGGCTCATTTGGCAGCTGGTTTAGCCATAGGTGCTGTGGTGATTTTGCTGGCGGCTATCTTAAGGGGCGCCTAGCTACATCTCATCTAGCAGAGGCAGCCCAGACACCCATGAGGCTGATGACAAAGCCGACCTAAATCCTTCGACAACAGCCAACCTAAACGCTTCTACATCCTCTTCTGCTGTCAAGACGGGGCAGCGTTCGTAAAACTCGTTGAATGCGACAGCAAGCTCTCTCAAGTATGTCACAACCCTTTTGACCGAAAGCAGTTTAACAGCCTCTTCAAAAACCAGAGGAAGCATTCCAATTGTTTTCACAAGCTGTTTTTCCTCGTTCATAAGCTGGGAGCTGTAAGGCTTGGGAACAGGCTTGGCATCAGCCTTCTCCAGAATACGGGTTGCCCTTGCGTAAGCATACTGTATGTAAGGACCTGTGTCGCCTTCGATGTCGGAGGCCTCCTCGCTGTCGAAGACTATCATCTTCTCAGGGTCGGACCTTAGCATGAAGTATCTGAAGCCTGCAACGGCGATTTTTTCACCAACCTCATCAAGCTTGTCACGCTTCCACTCGGGATGACGTTTTGAAGCGCCTGCAATCGCCTTCTCCTTTATGTAGTCGAGCAGCGGGTCTACGTTTATGTATATACCTGCCCGCCCGCTCATGTGAATGAATGACTGCCCTTCTATAGCTATGTTTAGCTTTTCAGCGTCAGAGCGGCTTAACGACACAACTTCGTAGGCATAGTGAATGTAGCGTACGGGGTCTGCGCCTAACTTTCTCAGAGCATGTCTCACTATTTCCTGCGGTCTCTTCTGACGGACGTCGACTACGTTGACTGTCAGCGTGGCATTGCCAAATTTTGGCTTTTCCATGCCGTCGAAGTCGGTTATGTATAATGGTGTGCCGTCGGGGTTGTCACACCATCTGCGGTAGGTGAAGTCTCGTGAAAGCACGCCCAGCTTCCACGCTGCATAAGCTATGTCTCTTGCGACATAGGTGGTCACCCCGTCGCTTTTCACCAACACTTCATCTCCTTCCTTGCTGAGTGTTGGATGGTCATCCAGCTTTATCATCCAGCAGCCTTTCTTAGCGCCTTCATCCAAGAGATAAACTGAATCACTTTTGCGGAGCTTTTCGAAAGCCTCGTTCCAAAGGTCGAAAAGTATTATATCGCTCTCTCGGTTGAGTATGTCATAGCGTGCTCCAAGCCTCCAGCAGGTTCGAAGCTGTTCCTTCAACACCTTCTCAACTATAACCCTGTTTAGAGCGAAAACTTCTGAGGAACGATTCTCTAGAGCAGCTGATATTTTCCTTTTCTCAGCATTGAGCATGGGGTCTGATTCGATTTTTCTGCTAACCTCTGAGTATATCCTACCGCAGTAGTCGTCAAACCTGACTCCCGGCGGCGGAGTCATACTGTAGCCGAGCTTTTGAAATGCGAGAAGAATCTCAGCCATCTGGGCTCCGCTGTCGTCGATGTAGTTTGCTACCGCGACCCTGTAGCCTGTTTTGACAAGTAACCTTACAATACTATCTCCTAAACACGTGTTTCTCGCATGCCCTATGTGCAGCGCTTTATTGGGGTTAACACTTGTATGCTCAACCAGAACATACCGGCCCTTTCCGATGTCTACTTCTCCAAAACGGCCGCCCATCGAAATCGCTTCGCCGAGGATGTCTTTAGCCAGCTCATCCCATTTTGCGTAGAAGTTTAGATAACCGGGGGGCACCGCCTCAACAGCAGCCACAAGCCTAGAATTTGAAAGGTCTATTCTACTGGCAACGTCCTTAGCTGACTTATAGGGGTTTTGACCCATTTTCTTGCCAAGCTCGAAGGCAGCGGATGTTGAGACATCTCCGTAAGCAGGTTGCTTGGGTATTTCTAGCCTCGCCTCCTCTATGCCAGCGTTCTTCAAAAGCTCCCTGACTTCGTTGACTAGGTTTTTCAACCCATGATAGGATTATATGGCGAGAATTAAATTGTGAGCATACGTGGACCGTTCATGCGTAAAGGGCGGCTTACTCTGCTAACCTCGGTAATAACGGCTGCGGCCTACACGGCGTTAGGCTATTTACTTCTTACCCCAAGACAGCCCGACGCCATCCCGGTTTTGGTGGCTACGCTGCCCCACGCGATAGCCGCCGTCAACACCCTGACGATATTCGTGTTGCTAGGCGGTTATGCTGCTATAAAGAGGAAAAGGGTAAGAAGCCATAAGTATCTGATGCTCACAGCCTTTGGACTGATAACCGCTTTCCTGACAATGTACCTCGCCCGGCTTTATCTAGGAGGTGTTAAACATTTCATGGGGCCTGCTTTTTTGAGAGACTTTGTATACCTGCCTGCGTTAACCGTCCATCTCGGCTTATCCATTCTGTCGATCCCGCTCGTCCTCTACAACATTCTAACCGGCGGTCTTCTACCCGTGGCAGAAGTAGGCTCAACGAAGCATAGGAAAGTCGGTCGATGGGCTGTGAGGCTCTGGACTTTAAGCTTGGCCCTGGGCGTCCTTGTTTACTTTCTTCTAAACTATGTTTAAAAATTTATTCCTTCGCCGAATTTATTAAAGCGGGGATGCCCACTAACCTGCCGGCCGAGGCTCAGGCAAAGCTGGCTAAATACCAGGATGCTAGGACGATAGAGGAGAAGATAAAAGCCCTCGAGGAAGCCCTGCCCCTCATACCGGACCACAAGGGCACGGAGAAAATGAGGGCCCAGCTGAAAACGACGCTGGCGAGGCTGCGAAGAGAGTTAGAGAGGAAAAAGACTGTCAAAACATCTCGTCAAGATGCTTTTGCTGTAAAGAAAGAAGGAGCCGCAACAATAGTTTTGCTGGGTGTCGCCAACTCAGGCAAGTCTACCATGTTACGTAGTATGACTAACGCAAGTCCTGAGGTAAGCAGCTATGAGCTTACAACAACTAAGCCCATCCCTGCCATGATGTATGTGGAGGATGTTGGTATTCAATTGGTTGAGCTGCCTGCAGTGCTTACGTCAAGTCTCGAGGAAACCCCGTTTGCCTCCCGCAGCATAGCGTTGGCGAGAAACGCCGACCTTCTAGCCCTAGCTCTGGACTGTTTCGGAAACCCTGTCGAGCAACTTGACAAACTCGTCGCCATGCTCGACGACGCTGGAATTGTGTTGGGCAGCAAAAACTTCGACGTCGTCGTGGAGAAAAAGGACAGCGGCGGTGTAAGGCTCGTCGTTTTCGGACGGTTTAGAGGAACATCCATAGAGCTTCGGCAGGCTCTACAGCAGATGGGGGTGAAAAACGCTGTGGTAAAGATATATGGCGAGGCAGGTGTGGAGGAAGTGGTTGACCATGTTTTGCGTCAATCCGTTTTCAAGAAAGCCATCGTTGTCGCCGGGAGAAGCGACCTCTGCCCCAAACCTGAGCTGGAGAAGCTTCGGGATAAAGCCAGAAACCTTGGGATAGAGTTTGTAAGCGTCACCGACAAAAACCCCTCAACATACATGGATTTCAAGAGGACGGCCTACAGCCTTCTAGACTTGGTCAGAGTTTATACGCAGAAGGACGGTGTTGTTAACAGAAAGCCTATCGTGGTCAGCCGAGGCACTAAAGTAGCTGAGCTTGCATTCATAATCCATAAAGAAATAGCTAAAAACCTAAAGTACGCCAAGGTCTGGGGGCCTTCAGTCAAGATACAGGGTCAGCAGGTTGGGCCCGAGCATGTTCTCAAGGACGGCGACGTAGTAGAGCTTTTCGTATAACGTTAAAACCTGGGATGAAAGTCTTGTGGCCGGTCGGGTTTGAGGGTTGTGGCTATAGGAGGCCCGATGTTCGTCAACGGTTTCAAGCTTGCGGGGGCTGAGGGAATGGTCGTCAAGTCTGCCGAGGAAGCATTTCAACTCGTAAAAGACCTGATGCAGAGACAGGACGTTGGGCTGGTAATCGTGTCTGAGGATTTCTCCGAGGAGTTCAGAACAGAGTTAAACGAACTCCGTTCCAGAAAGCCGACCCCTCTGGTTTACGAGTTACCGCCTCCCGTAGGGCAGCCGAAAAAGATAGACTACCGCGCCCTTTTGCGGAGCGTTCTAGGGGTCTAGCACATTTTTTAGGCGGTCTTTCAACCATGTGGTGAGCCTGATTGTCGACGGCAACAGTGGATAAAGTGGTTAGCGAGGTTGTGCAAGAGGCCTTGGACAACATCAGAAAAAGCTTAGACGAATCTGAGGCTGAAGCTTACAGGATTATAGAACGCGTTGAGGAAGAGCTGAGACGAGAGTTGGCTGCAATACGTGAAGCCGGCAAGGCTGAACGGGAAGCCGCTAGACAACGCATTCTAAGCACAGCTGAGATACAGGCGAAAAACATGGCTATAGCGGCTGTCGAGGAAGAGATTTCAAAAATCTTCGAGGCTGTTGAGAGAAAGCTGAGCCAGATGGCTTCAGAGGATTCATTCGAGATGGATTTGAAAAGGCTTCTCGACGAGGCGGTTCAGCTGATAGGCAGGGATGTTGTAGTGGAGTCAAACGAGAAGGGAGTACAGCTTCTCAAAAGAATAGTGGAGAAAAACAGCTACAGTGTCAGGGTTAGCATATCGGAAAAGCCAATAAACACCGTAGGAGGTTTGAGAGCGCAGTCCGCAGACGGCAGCGTGAGGTTTGACAACACTTTCGAAGCACGTCTCGAAAGACTTAAACCAATGCTTCGGAATGAGATTGCTAAAATGTTACTCCGCAAGGACTAGCTTTTGAAGCAAATACTTCTAACAAACGACGACGGGGCTAGGAGGCCGGGTCTATGGAGGCTGTATGAGGTGCTGAAGGAGGTGGGAGACATATGCGTCGTTGCTCCCGAGTCGGCTCGAAGCGCTACGGGAATGAGCATAACTTTACACAAGCCTCTCAGGCTCAGGAGAACTATAATCCACGGAGCGAAAGCCTTCGCATGCTCTGGAACACCGTCGGACTGCGTCCTCATAGCCCTGAAAAAAGTTCTTCGAGGAAAAGTTCCTGAACTGGTGGTTTCAGGGATAAACGAGGGCAACAACGTGTCGCTTCAAGCTATATATGGAAGCGGGACTGTAGCGGCTGCTGTCAGGGCTGCGTTGATGGGCATCCCAGCAGTGGCTTTCTCACTCGCCTTTATGGAGGAAACACACGTCAGCCCAGCTTGGGTCAAAAGAAAAATGCGTCAGGCAGCTGAGCGGGCAAGACCGATAGTTGAATGGTTGCTGGCGAACGGACTGCCTGCTGGAGTGGATTATCTGAACGTAAACTTCCCGCCCAACATAGACGCCCACACCCCTGTGAAGATAACTCGCACAGCCGCTGCAAGGTATTTGGAGATGGTTGAAGAAAGACGCGACCCACGCGGCCAGCCATACTACTGGCTGCACGGAAAACTTCTCGAAAAAGGCTTGATGGAGCCGGATACAGATGCTTACGCCGTCTTCGTCGAAGGCGTCATATCGATAACCCCTATGAGGGTTGACGCCTCCGTGTTTGACGGGAGTGTGTTGGACGGACTCATGAGATACTTGGGCGGCGACGTATGAGGATTTAAACAGGCTTTAAGCGGTTTAAGTGGCTGACGATGGTCGGAGAACCTCTCAGCTCGGGGGTTGCGAGGAGGTGCTGACGCTTAAGGAGAAGATTGAGCTGATGCGCCAGGGGATAATACACCGATATGTAATTCCAACGCTCGAGTCACGTGGGTTTATGGTTTCAGGCTGGAAAAGGCCTGTATCACTGGAGGATAAGACGCTGCGTGACGAGGGTTGGATGCCCCTGTATAGCGCTTTCACGACATGGGAAACGTATTCCCGTAACGCACCGCTTCACGTATACTTCAACACTTTTTACGGAGACATTCACGAGAAAGCCTACAGAGTCTGCTTCGTAGAGTTCATACTCAACAAGCACAATTACAGGCTACCCCCCGCCATTACAGGGGTCTTTACCAGACTCAACACCGAGAACGGCTATTACTGGAAGCACAGAATTCCAGTAAACCTTGACATCCCAGACTCCGCGGTAAACGACGTCGACAGCAAATACGACGAGCTTTTGCTTCTCCTCATACGGTCTAAAGTGATAGATTAGTTTTTTTTATTACACGGAGGACTATGGAGGTGTTTGTTTCGTTAACTCCTTGAATGTTCCTTATCTCCTCTATCACCTTGTTCAGATGAGTCATCGATGGAACCGATATCACCGCCATAACATCGTTGGCTCCTGTTATCTCATAAACCTCGTCCACTCCGGTTATTTTCACAAGTTTGTCAGCCACTTCGGGTGTTGGAACGGAGGGAGTTACTGAGATGAAAGTTAATGCTTTTACAGCGTAATCTTTCGCCAGCTCTATCGTAAAGGATTTTATCACCCCCTTGTCCACTAGGTTTTTAACCCTTCGCCTCACAGCGCCCTCGGAGAGTTTGAGCTGTTTAGCTATCTCGGTAAAGCTCTTCCTAGCATCCTCCTTCAGAATCTCGATTATGGCTCTGTCGGCTTCATCAACCTCTGCCGGCGTCAACATCTTTACTAAAACTATGGTTTGTAATAGGCTTTACATAATGGTTAAAAAACAGGCTTCAAAACCATGGAACAAATGACGGTTCGCGTAGGAGTTGTAGGAGGCTCAGGATACACGGGCGGCGAGATTCTGAGAATTCTGGCTTCTCACCCATGTGTGGAACTAACTTATGTAACCTCCCGTGAATACGCTGGAAAACCTTTGACGGTAATACATCCGCATTTGAGAGGGTTTTTCCCCACGTTAAAGTTCTCAGAGGTTTCCGTCGAAGCTCTTGCGGAAAAATGCGATACCGTGTTTGTGAATACACCCCACGGCGTATCTTCAACGCTTACACCGAAGCTTCTTGAAAGAGGCTTGAAGGTAATAGACCTAAGTGCAGACTTCAGGCTTAAAAATTTTGAGGAATATAAAAGATGGTATCAAACGGAGCATCCTCAACCCGACCTTATCGAGTTAGCAGTTTACGGGCTCCCGGAGATCAACCGGGACAAGCTCCGAGGGTCAAAGCTTGTAGCCTGCCCTGGATGCAACGCCACGGCAGCGCTAATCTCCCTGATACCAGCAGTTGAGTCGCGTCTGATTGACTTAGACCACATAGTGGTTGACGTCAAAGTTGGAAGCAGTGAGGCTGGGATAAAGCCTTCGCTGGGAACTCACCATCCTGAAAGGTCTAACGTGATACGGCCTTACGAAGCCGACGGACACCGCCATGTGGCGGAGGTGGAACAAGAGCTTTCAAGAATAGCCAGTAGACGCATAAGGGTTGCGTTGGTCCCCCATGCTGTGGGTAGCATACGAGGGGCCATGGCCACATCCCATGTATGGCTTTCCAACGTGGATGTCGACGAGACAAAGATTTGGAGAACATACGCCCAAAGATACGGGAAGGAGCCTTTCATCAGGATTGTGAGAGGAGCGCCATTCCGATACCCAGACCCAAAATACGTCATCGGAAGCAATTTCGCCGACGTAGGGTTTGCTGTCGAGACCAGAATACACAGAGCAGCCCTGTTCACGGCAATAGACAATCTGATGAAGGGCGCGGCTGGACAGGCCGTCCAATGCATGAACATAATGCACGGGTTTGACGAGGCCGAGGGGCTTAGGTATCCACCTCTAAGGCCTGCTTAAGCTTTTTAGGCGATTGGCTGAAAACCTCACCGTGATAGTGGTTAAGGCTGGGGGGAGAGCGCTGGCGTCGAACATGGTCAACATTCTAAACTCCATCTCAGCCCGAGCCAAGGCAGGCATAGTTTTTGTACACGGGGGAGGGGACATAGTCTCCGAGTATGAGAAAAGATTAGGCATACAGCCGAGGATTGTGACCTCGCCGTCGGGAATTCGGAGCAGGCTGACCGACGAAGCAGAGCTTGAAGTCTACGCCATGGTGATGGCTGGAAAGCTGGGTAAAAAGATGTCAGCATTTTTGAACAGTAAGGGAGTTAAAGCAATCAACATGGCCGGTGTCGACTGCGGATTGATAAAGGCACAGCGGAAGAAAAGAATCATAATACTCGACGAGCGAGGAAGAAAAAGAGTCGTTGACGGCGGATATACTGGGACAATAACGACTGTTAACGCCGAGGCTGTAAAAAAGTTCATTGAAATGGGCTACCTGCTGGTGATAACTCCACTTGCGCTGGGAGAAGACGGTGAGATGCTTAACGTCGACGGCGACTCCGCGGCCTCAGCTGTAGCATCAGCTGTGAAAGCTGACGCACTGTATATTCTCACGGACGTTGAAGGTTTGATGCTTGACGGAAAAGTAGTCCCACGCCTGACGTTGGCCGAGGCTAGAGCAATCCTCGTCAGAATAGGGCCGGGCATGAACAGAAAGGTCCTGATGGCGGCTAACGCTGTAGAGGCCGGGGTGAAAAAAGCCATAATATCCTCAGGCCTTAAAGCTGACCCGTTGCTCGAGGCGGACAGTGGCTGCGGGACGGTTATTGAGGCTTGAGGAAGGGTTTCGACAAAACATTAAAAACTGTTCGTCAATCGTACTTTAATTAACTTAAACGTAAAAAACAAGGTCCAAAAGCAACGATTTATATTGAACTAATACGAAAAAAGCGTTGGTGCATAGGAGTGGTCAGCATATCCTGCCCTGTGTGCGGAGGGGCTGTGGAGGTTCCGGCGGACTCTCTGCCCGGCGAGCTGTTCGAGTGCGGCGAGTGCGGAGCACAGCTTGAGTTTTTCACAGATGATAAGGGAACGCAGTCGTTGAGGGTTGCCGAGGAAGTGGCCGAGGATTGGGGACAGTAGCCGATGAGGATAGGGTTAGCTTATGACGTGGTAAGGTTCGAGGAAAAGTCTCTAATACAAGCGGCAAACAACCTAGGATATACAGTAAAACCGATTCACGTAGTGGACCGTGAGTTCTGGCTTAACGAACCCAACGGATACGACACAGACTTTATTGTCCAGAGATGCGTCAGCCTCAGCAGAGCCCTTGCCACAACCTCAATATTCGAAAGAGCCGGCTGCTTTGTAGTAAATAACTTGGACGTTTTACGTAACTCGGCCGATAAACTGGTAACCTCATGTCTTCTGGCCAAAAACGGCATACCCACGCCGGTTACAGCTGTTGCGTTCAAAAAGGAGACAGCCCTGTCTATAGCTAGGAAGATCGGCTTCCCCATCGTTGTAAAACCCATTTCAGGCAGCTGGGGCAGGATGATAGCCAGAGCCTTCGACGAGCAATCGCTAGCCGACATTTTAGAGCTGCGTGAGAATATGCCCAACCCTCAGATGAAAATCCACTATCTACAGGAGCATGTAGACAAGCCCGAGAGGGACATAAGGGCTTTCTACGTCTGGGGTGACGTCCCTGTAGCCATCTATAGGGTCAGCAAAAACTGGAAGACTAACACAGCTTTAGGCGGGAAGGCGCAGCCATGCACGGTTACTGACGAGCTACGGGAGCTCGTGGTGAAAGCTGGTGATGCTTTAGGGGGCGGGGTCCTCGGCATAGACATACTAGAATCGCCTGAGAAAGGTATGCTTGTAAACGAGGTAAACGGCGTTGTGGAGTTCAGGAACACTGTTCTCGTCACAGGATATGATTTAGCGTCAAAGATAATAGCTGATACAGTGAAGGTAGTTCGTAGATGACTGTTAAGCTTTTGCGGTTCTCATCACCACGGGGAATCAGGGTTGTAAAAGCCGAGGGTCAATACGTTTGGGATGAAACGGGCAGAAGATATCTTGACTTCTACATGGGCTACGGCGCCGCCTTCCTAGGCTACAGGCATCCAAAGATAGTGGAGGCGTTAAAGGAGCAGATGACCAGATACATGACGATAACGCCGGCGTTCGACACAGACATCATGGACAGTTGCTTGGACAGGCTTGGGCGAATACTCCCCGCTCATCTTGAAAGAGTTTTCTTCCTCAACAGCGGGTCGGAAGCATGCGAGCTTGCTCTGAAGATAGCTAGAAAGGTTACTGGCAGGAAGAAGGTCCTAGCCTTCGTGAACGGTTTTCACGGGAGAACGTTGGGCTCGCTTTCAGCCACGTGGAACCCGAAGTATCGTGAAGGGTTCGAACCATATCCGTTTGAAACTATTTTCACACCGTACAATAACGCTGAAGCCGTTGAGGAGAAACTTGGCGAAGATTTTGCTGCAGTCATATTCGAGCCTGTTCAGGGTGAAGGTGGAATAGTGCCGGCAACGGATGATTTTCTCAAAAGAGTTGAGAGGAAGTGTAGGGATGTCGGGGCTTTACTGATAGCCGACGAAGTTCAGTCAGGCTTCGGAAGGACCGGCCTTGTCTGGGCCCATCAAAAGGCGGGGATAAAGCCTGACATGCTGACAGCCGCCAAGGCCATAGCAGGAGGTTTTCCAGCGAGTATAATCGCGGTTACTGAGGAAATCGCCTCTAAGCTTAAAGAAACAGACCACGGGTCAACCTATGGAGGCAACCCGCTGGCTTTGGCGGCTATAAAAGCGGCTGTCGAAGTGCTAATAGAAGAGGACATTCCTTCCCAAGCCCATGAAAAGGGTGCGGCGCTTGGAGAAATGCTGTCCAAAGTCGTCGAAGAAAACCGAGAGCTCTTCAGGGGTCTCCGAAGGAGTGGCCTGATGATAGGTGTTGATATGCGGTCTCAACCAGGTGATTTTATAAAGATGCTTCAAAAGAACGGGCTGATAGGTTTTAAAGCAGGTTTGACCGTCGTGAGGTTTCTTCCACCCTACCTCATAACGGAAGGGGATATAAAAACTGCGGTTGGAGCCATGGTTAAAACAATAGAGGAGTATAGGGCTTTACACGAGAAAGCCGAACATCCTCAGAGCCTCACGTAACACTGGTCTCCCAGCCTCGTATGCTTCAAACCAAACCCTGTAAAACGGTTTATCGACTTTGACGAGCTTTGAAAGGTCAGTTGGGCTTGAGCTCAGTATTGCATCGCAATCGACCGAGGCCAAGGTTTTCTCCAAATCTTTAAGCTGTTCAGAAGTATATCCCATTGCTGGCACTACAGGACCTATGTGAGGATACTGGACATAGATGTCTCTTAATATTCCTGTTGAGTATGGTTTTGGGTCTACGACCACGGCTCCAGCTGAGACGGCTGCTTCATAGGCTGCTCCGTAAGCCATTCCTCCGTGAGTCAGCGACGGCGCGTCCTCCACAACGCAGACCCTCAAACCTTTAAGATCTTGCATTTTTTCAACATGTATCCTAGACGCGATTTTGGCGATGATAGCCTTCGGGTTTATGGTGGATAGCTTGGATACGAGCCTGTCCACGTTTTCAGGTGCGGCTTTGTCGGTCTTGTTAACCACTATCACGTCTGCCAAAAGCAGGTTTGTCTCACCCGGATACGTGCTTGTCTCAAGCCCAGGACGCGTAGCGTCTACAACGGTAATGTGTAGGTCTGGTTTGAAGAAGGGAAGATCGTTGTTTCCACCGTCCCATAGTATTATGTCCGCATCCTGTTCCGCCGCCTTTAAAACAGCTTCATAGTCAACCCCTGCGTAAACCACCGTCCCCTCACGAAGATGCGGCTCAAACTCCTCCCTCTCCTCAACGGTGCAGCCGAACCTGTTCATGTCCTCAAGCCTTTCAAACCTTTGAACAACCTGTCTTTCCAAAACGCCGTAAGGCATTGGATGGCGTACGACAACCGTGTTGACGCCTGCTTGACGCAAGAGCCTCACGACATATCTTGATACCGTGCTTTTTCCCGCGCCTGTTTTTGTGGCCGTAACTGCGACAACTTTCTTGGAGCTTGTGAGCATAGTTGACTGTGGCCCCAGCAGCATGAAGTCCGCTCCCAAGGACATGGCCAGTGAGGCTTTGTGCATCACTTCCTCATGGGTTACGTCGCTGTAGGCGAAAACCACAAGCCGTATCTTCTTCTCTTTAACCAGCCTTGGCAGCTCCGCCTCGTCGTAAATGGGTATGCCTTCTGGATAAAGGGGGCCGGCCAGGCTGGGTGGGTAAACTCTCCCCGCAATCCCGGGTATCTGGGCGGCTGTGAAAGCCACCACCTCATACTCGCTCCTTCCTCGGAAGAAGACGTTAAAGTTGTGGAACTCGTGGAGCTCCCTTCACTCCGAAGCCCAGTCACGTCCCGCCGCTCCCATGATAAGCGTCCTAACCCTCTCCATGCATGTAGAAGGTTAACGGACGGGTAAAAACCTTGTCCAAAGACTTATAATCCAACAAAGTGGACGGATGACGAAAGCGGTTGGGAGAGCTAAAGGCCATTGAGGTTTACAGGGAGCCCGCAGTCTCGACATTGGTTCAGCTCCTCGAAGTCTACACACCGCCTGGAGAGGAAAGAAGGCTTGAAAGAACATGGTTTAGAGTCTGCGGAGACCTTCGGTATCATAGGGTTTGGCGCGACGAGCTTGGAAACTACTTTGCCTCCGTTGGAAATGGAGATAAAACGGTGATGCTCGTGAGCCATGTTGACACGGTTCCCGGCGAGCTGAGGGTTAGAGTTTCCGGCGGGAGAGTGTATGGCAGAGGAGCGGTTGACGCAAAAGGACCTTTATCGGCCATGCTTTTAGCAGGCAGCATTGTCGCAGATAGGCTGAAAAACTCGAGGCTTGTAGTGGCAGGGTTTGTGGACGAGGAGGGGATGGGCAGGGGCGCGAAAAAACTTGTTGAGGATGGAATATACGCAGACTCGATAGTGATAGGCGAGCCCACGGGCACGTATGGAATAGCTGTATCGTACAGGGGAAGCGTAAGCGTGAAAGTTATGGCGACGGCTAAGGGCGGCCACGCTTCAGCCCCATACATTGCCGAATCAGCTGTTGAGAAGCTGCTAAACCTCTGGAGGATGGTGAGCCAAGAGTTTGGCGGAACTAGGTATGAGGAGATAACATCGGCTTTGACAACCATTCACGCAGGCGACTGGATAAGCCGGATACCTGACAGAGCCGAGGGAAGCATTAACATAAGGTTCCCACACCCCTACACTTCAGGGCATATTTTAGCAAAACTGGAGACGTTTGTAAAAAGCAGCGGATGTTCGATGGAGATAGTTGACATAACCGAACCGGTTGTCACAAGCGTCAACAACAGAACGGCGCGTGCGATGCAACGGGCTATGCTGAAGCTAAACTATAAACCACGAATAGTTAAGAAAACTGGAACAAGCGACATGAACACCTTAGCGTCTGTGACGAGAGACATAATCGCATGCGGGCCTGGTGACTCTACTCTGGCACACACCGACTCCGAGTACATAGACATAAACGACATAATAACAGCTGCAAGAATATACGCTGAGTTCGTTAAGGAGATTGACCTATTGCAGTAGCCTGCTCAAAGCTTTTTGAAAGTTTTCTCGCCCGCTGATAATATTCTCCCTTAAGGTTTTTATCTCTTCCAGCATTTTGCTGGATAATATTGCAACGTGACGGGGGTTGGCGGAGCCTTCAACGTTGTATCTCTCCACCGTTTGAGCTGCATCCATGAGAGATAAAACATCCTCGACCCCGACACGGGCTTGAACGGATTCTTCTTCAAATACTCTTTGAACAGAGAGCTCGTTAAGCTGATGAGACGCAACAAGCCTGCTTATTCTGCCAGCAACAGCATGGGCTTTTCTGAAACTTACGCCATGCCGTAAAGTCAGATAGTTTGCCACCTCAACAGCTGCCGTTGGAGGAGCGCATGAATACAGAGCCTTTTCACGGTTCACCTCTATAAGCTTCAACATTTTGTTGAGAAGATTAAGGCTTGACTCAACCTGGTCTAATGCAGACCAAAGCTTAGGTGTTGTTTGCTGTAGGTCGAGGTTGTATCCGCTAGGCTGCCTCGAAAGGATTCCAGTTAATGAAGTGACTAGTCCAAGGACTTCCGCAGCCTTGGTTCTCATTATCTCGGCTACAACAGGGTTGCGTTTTTGAGGCATTATGCTGCTCGTAGCAGAGTATTCCTCCGGCATCTTCAACAAGCCGAACTCCTCAGACGAGTAGAGCACCATTTCTTCGGCAAACGAAGACAGGATAACCGCTATGATGAGAAGCTGCGTCAAACAGTAGAGAAGAAAGTCACGGGAGGCCGTAGCTTCTAAAGCATTTCTGCTGATATCGCGAAAGCCTAGGAGCCGAGCGTAATAAACTCTGTCAAGAGGGACTGACGTGCCTGCAACAGCCGCAGAACCTAGGGGACACTCCTCACAAGCCTCGATAACGTCTTTCAGCCTTGGAACAGTTTTGTAAAGCCTTATCGCATATGCTTGAAGTATGAAGCCGAAGGTAGCCGGTGCAGCACGCTGCAGATGCGTGTAGACGGGAAACAGTGTTGCCGACTCCTCAACGCTTCTTTTGAAGAGGGATTCGACGGAGTTCAGAAGCAGAATTATAAGGTTGTATAGTCTCTGCTTAAGCTTAAGCTTAACTGCCGCCACCACCGCGTCGTTTCTGCTTTTACCCAACGCCAGCATCTCGCCCACTTCTGGAACTTTCTGCGACAACATGGCCTCTATGTATATGTGGATGTCCTCAACATGTTCTGGGATTGTGACACCCGATTTGATGATTGACGAGAGGAAGGCAACGGCTTTATCGGCTAACTCCTTGTTCACCACACCCAGTTTCTCAAGAACTCTGACATGGGCTATGTTCACGTAAACCGTTTCGTCAAGTATGGCGTGGTCGAAGTATGAAGAGGAAGTATAGGCAGCCGCATCAACGTCCATCTTTTTTTCAAGAATCCCCTTACGATGCGGGGCTGTCTCCATGTTATTCCTGCTCTCTTAAAGCGCTGAGCTTTGTCTCTAGGCTCCAAAGCTTTGAAAACCCTTCCCCAGCCTTCTGGTCGAACACGCTTTCACGTGCGTAAGTTATGTACTTAAGTGAATAGAGAGGCTTTTCACCCCTTCTGCCCACAATCCTAGCCGATCCCTTAAACAATCTCACACGCACCTCGCCAGTAACACCTTGCTGCGAAAAATCTATAAAAACATCAAGCGCCTTTCTCAACGGGTCCGCCCACAAACCGCTGTAAACCATTTCAGCCCATGCGGCGTCCACGTACTGCTTGAAAGCTTGCATACGCCTCCCTAGAAACATCTTTTCAAGGTCAGCGTGGGCGTTTATCAGCAAAAGCGCGGCTGGAAGCTCATAAACCTCACGTGACTTCAATCCGACAACCCTGTCCTCGACATGGTCTACGATGCCGAAGCTATGCCTGCCGCCCAAAACGTTCAACTCTTTTATTATTTCAATCAGATGCTTTCTACTCCCGTTGAGCGAGACAGGAACCCCGTTTTCAAAACCTATCACAATCTCTTCAGGCTCGTCAGGCGTAAGCTTCAAAGGTTTCACCAGTTTAAACGCTTCGGCTGGCGGTTCTGTCCAAGGATCTTCCAGCTCAGCAGCCTCGATGGACCTGCCCCAAAGGTTTTCATCTACGCTAAACCTGCTCTTCACAGGGTTTATGGGCAGGTTATGTTCAAGGGCATACTCTATCTCCTCATCTCTGCTCATGTTCCACTCTCTAACGGGTGCGATTATCTTGAGCTGTGGAGCTAGGTAGGAAAAAGTTGCGTCAAACCTGAGCTGGTCGTTTCCCTTCCCCGTACAGCCGTGCGCAACAGCGTCGCACCTCTCCCTCAACGCCACTTTAACAACCTCTTCAGCAATAAGAGGCCTGCTTATGGCAGAGGACAGCGGATAGCTTTTCTCATACAGGGCGTTTGCCTTGATAACCCGTGAGACAAACTCTTCCACGAACCTTTTCTTTGCGTCAACGTTGACGTGGAGAACGGCGCCGCTTCTGTAGGCTTTTTCCTCAATCTCTTTGAAGTCCTCATCCTGGCCCACGTCAACAGTGACGGTCACAACCTCGGCGTTGTATTTCTGGCTTATCCACTTTATCATAACCGTGGTGTCTAGGCCGCCGCTGTAGGCAAGAGCTACTTTCATTGGTACTGATGAGTTTAAAACCTATTCTTAAGCATATGGTTATTCGGCTTCCCCCTGTTCTTTCAGAGAGATTTCCTCCAGCTTCTTTTTTATGAAATCTTTTCTTAAGACACCTGCTTCCAGAAGATTGACCAAAGAATTTAGCGACGCCTCGCCTGTGACTCTTCCGAAGACCCCCTTAATCTGCCGCCACTTCAAGTTTGTGTTGCCGCTTTTAGACCTGTAGATGACGCCGAGCACATCCGCCGCCTTCACAAACCTAACATCCCGCATCTCCTTCAAAGGAATTTTTGAAACCGCTTCAACGTAGATCGTGCCCTGAGAAGAATCTCTCTCAGGGAAAACAGATGTGTCATGAAGATATGCCTGCGGTATGTAAGAGGCGCATGTGTTGAGTATCACAAACTGTCTAAACTTTTCCAAATGGGTTTTCTCGTCTATAAGAACCATAGCTCACCATCCGACTTTTCTCGAACGCCATTCAATCTTAGTCTCCTTTTTTTTCGGCATTATCCTGTCGAGTATGAGCTTAAGGCCTTCGTCGTCTATGGGAAGCCTAATGTTTCCAGTCTGAGAAACCTGAATCAAATACGACTCAACTTTCTCAGCTATCTCTGGTTTGATAAGCTTAAGGTTGTTAAGCCTCTGCCTAGCCTCGGGTGTGAGAATCGTGCGTAAAGCAGCCGCTCTCTCCAACTCTCTCTGACGCCTAGCCTGCTCCTCCGCGGCCCTTGCCTGAAGCTCGGCTAGCCTCTGTTGTCTCAGCCTTTCAAGCTCTTCGTCTTCGCCTGACATCCACCTAAAAAGAGGAAAACACTGGGATATATTTAACCTGATACCTTTTTAAAAAGACTCCAGCTCCATAAGGCTGAGCATGTAAGATTTTGAAAGCTCCTCAGCCGACGGTATCTTCAACTCTAGACCGAGTAGTTTCACAACAGCTTCTATGGCGCGTCTGGCGGCGAAGAAGTCAGGGGCCATTTCAGCTGTTTCAACAAGCATGGAGAAGTTTTTCAACCCAGCCTCGGACGCGAGCACGGTCAACAACCCGGCCGCCCCCACTATCTGGCCGGTGTATTTCACACCGTCAACAATCTTCATCCAAGAATTGAGAAGGTTCTGGTCTGTGGAGGAGCAGAATATCTCCCTCCTCTCCGAGACACTGTCCTTCCCATACCCGCCTATCGTCAAAACGGTCTCGCATCCAAGGTCCTTGGCTACTGTCACTATCTTCTGGCATAGGTCGTACTGTCCGTAGCTTGTCGACGGCTGTGCGTTCCCGTAAAGCATCAGCAGTGGAGGGCTGTGCTCAGCTAGGTATATGTCGGCGAAGCTGAAGACAAGCTTCCCCTCAGCAATGTATCCTATAGCTGGGAAGAAAGGTGAGAAAAACCTACAAACCCTGCGGGACTTTAGGTTTCTCAGTAAATATGCAACCGTTACCTTCGCCACAAGACCTATCCCCGGAAGGCCCTCTATTAACACTCCGTCAGACAGCTTGATTTTATTCGCTCCATCCTCGTATCTTATCTCCGCTTCAAGCATGACCATATGTTGTTTCAGGATGTTATTAGGGATTTTTCGCCGTCTTTAAAGCAAGGCTTTCATGAAATGTGATGTATGAAGGCAGAGTTCGAGGTTAAGCACAAGGATTTGCTGGGGCGGGTTGGTGTTTTGAGGGTGGCTGGAAAAAGGGTTTTGACCCCCGCCTTCGTCCCCGTAATAAACCCCCTAAACCAAGTAATACCTCCGACAGACATGAAGAAAGAGTTCGGATGCGACATAGTCATCACAAACTCCTACATAATCTACAAAAGGCTTGGAGAAAAGGCTTCCGAGGGAGTTCACAAGATTATAGGTTTCGACGGCGTTGTGATGACGGATTCCGGCGGCTACCAAGTTCTTCAATATGGTGAGGTTGACGTCTCGCCTGTGGAGATAGCCCGTTTTCAGGATATGATCGGCTCCGACATAGGCGTACCGCTCGACAAGCCTACAGGGCTTGTTGGCAGAAGAGAAGCGGAGAAAACCGTCGAAGAAACGATTCAGAACGTTCGCATGACGATGAATGAAGTGGGGCCAGCCAGCCGTTGTGTCTGGATGGCCCCTATCCAGGGAGGCGTTTACGCAGACTTGGTTGAAAGATGTGTAGACGAGTACAGGGAGATGGGGTTCAGTCTATACAGTCTTGGAAGCCCAACACCTTTGATGACTGCCTACAGATACGAGCCTCTCGTCGCAATGATAGCGGCCGCTCGGCTGAGGTTAGGTTTTGGAAAACCCCTTCATCTTTTCGGCGCTGGCCATCCTATGCTGTTCTCTTTCGCCGTTGCTCTGGGGTGTGACCTCTTCGACTCAGCTTCTTACGCGTTGTTCGCCCTCGAAGACCGCTACATGCTGCCCGACGGAACAGTCAGGCTTGAACAACTTTCAACTCTTCCATGCAGCTGTAAAGTATGTCAGACGACAAGCGTCAAAGAGCTGCAGAACATGCCTAAGAACGAGCGGTTCAAGCATCTGGCATGGCACAACCTCAGCATATGTTTTCAAGAGCTGAGGCTAGTTAGACAGGTTGTGTGGGAAGGTAGGCTTTTTGAGCTTTTGGAGAAAAGAGCCCGATCACACCCCTCTCTGTACGAAGCATTCAAACAGTTTATGATAGATGAAAGGTTGGCGGAAGCCTTATCTAGGCTGACACCGATCTCTAAAAAGAGAGGTCTTTTCCTTTTCGACCAGCTCAGTCTTCAGAGACCTGAGGTGAGAAGAGCAGCTTCCGCCTTGGAAAAATTCGAGATAAAGACCGTGTCAGACAACGTTGTCTTGATAAACTTCCGGCTGACGACTGTGAAAAACCAGTCGAAGCTTCTGGAAAAACTCTCCAGCCTCGTTGGCGGTGAAGACTTTGAAATCTACACGTATGGCACGCCTTACAGCTTGGTTCCCTACGCCCTAGCCAACGTGTACCCTTACTCGCAGACAACCTTCTCCACCGGCTTGGTAAAAGATATGGAGAAAGAGTTCTTCGAGAAAGCCCTCGAAACGCTGCGGAAGAAAATGTTCAAACGAGTTCTGGTTGTAGAGTGGGGGAAAGATGTCTACCCCGGGTTTACCAAGGGTCTCTTTAGATTCCTCTCTGAAAAGCTTGATGCAGAGGTTTTACATGCCAGACCTCGATAACGTCTAAATACATGGTTCATCACTGTTGTGGAGGTGGGCCGGTGGTCTAGCCTGGTATGACGCCACCCTGACGCGGTGGAGGTCGGCGGTTCAAGTCCGCCCCGGCCCACTTTGACAGCCCGATACCCTTTTCAGCCCTATCGATGTGCCTCGCAGTACGCTGGTTTGCCGTCTGCCGTCCCGGTTCACAACTCTATTGAATGCTTACATCGAACTTGTACACGCGTGTCCAGGTTCCCGACTCGCCTGACATCCCGGCTTCTTGCCGGACCTTGACGTCTCTGCCCAGCCTGTGGCTTAGAAGCCCTGCGAAAAATCCTTCATGGAAGCTGCATTCGAAGAGTCGGCCCAGCTCAGGGATTTGGCCACATACCGTGCAGTCTGAGATCCTTATCATAAGCGGGTCTTCGCTGACCACTTCAAGCTTTCCCAGAACAAGCTTCCGCCACAACTCTGAAAGATGAATGAAAACAGCTCTCAGGTCAAGTGCTTTGAATGATTCCGAGGCTTTCCGTCCCATCTCCTCTCCCAGCTTCCTCATCAACTCTTTCGAGCTTATGGAAAACTGTCTCTGGAGAGGGTTTACGGCAGGTGAGAAAAAGGCAACCGAGCTTACTATGTCACGCCAAAACCTTTCTTCTTCCACGGTTAAGGCTGACATGTCTCACTATAATTATATTCATGTAGCATAAAAACCATTGTGTTAAGATGTGTGCAAACGGCAGATGGTTCTATGGCTTGAACAACACCTTCAGAGTGTCCCTTGAGGAAGCCTGTTCGAAAGCATTCTCGTGGTCATCCAGACTGTAAACATGGTCTACAAGCTTCTCAACTTTAACAATCCTTTTTGCGAGTGCGTTCAAAGCGGGCTTGAAAGGCCCACACCTAGAGCCGACCAGCTTAACCTCGTTGACCACTAATGTAGCAAGGTCTAGCTGGTAGAGATGAGCTATGGTCGACTTCAGGATTATCAACCCCCTCGGCTTGACCAGCTCTACGGCTTCAGCGAAACCCTTTTCCCTACCGGTGGCTTCCACGACAAGGTCGTAGGAATGCGACGCTGCGTGGCTTTTTTCGTTTAAAGCGTTTATGCCCAGTTCCCTGAGAATGCCGAGTTTCCTTTCGTGGTGGCCGTACACGTCGAGATGCGACACCAGAAGTGACAGAACTTGTGCAATAAGGTTTCCCAGTCTGCCATCGCCGAGAACAGCTACCTTCCAGCTTGGGTCTACTTGAACCTGCTCCAAAATTTCGTAGGCGGCGGCCAACGGCTCTGTGAAGACCGCCTGTATGTCGTTGACGTTGTCAGGTACGACGTGAAGGTTTTGCTCAGGCAGGGTCAGATATTCTGCGAAGGAGCCATCCCTTCCTCTTATTCCTAAAACGGTCCTGCTAGGACAGTGTCGCATAAGCCCCTTTCTACAAAGCTCGCAAGAGTTGCAGCCGACGTTTATCTCCCCCACAACCCTCTTTCCTACGAAGGCAGGGTTCGAAGACTCTTCTACGACGCCGACAAACTCGTGGCCAAGCACTCCTTTAAAGCCTGCGTAACCCTTCAAAATCTCAAGGTCTGTTCCACATATTCCAGCGACAGAAACCTTGATTAAGGCTTCACCCCTCCTCGTCAGGCTGTATTCGTCGACGAGCTTCAATTCTCTTCCGTCGAAGTAAAGGGCTCTCATATCACGTCGGGGAAAACCACGCCGTAGCCGTTAAGCCTTAGGTATATCGAGAAAGCAGCCAAAGACGCCAGCAACAGAACTACCGCATAGTCCAAACGCCTCATCTTTATCGACAGGTAGTAGGAACGCTTGGCAATCGGTACAAACCCTCTGGACTCTATGGCCATCGGAAGGTCGCCGAACCTTCTCATCGTTGTTATGAAGAGGGGAGCTATTATCGCGGCTGAGTTCTTAAGTCTTGAAAATATGTTGCCGCCCGCTACGTTCACCCCACGCGCCTGCTGTGCTGCAAGAATCGTAAGCCCATCCCCCACCATCGTGGGGATGAACCTGAAGACAGCTGAAAACCCGAAGGCTATCGGATAAGGCAAACCAAGCCGTGTCATAGCGAGCTCAAGCTCTTCAATCCTCGTCGTTGTGAGCAATACAAGCCCGGAGAGGACCATTGCGACCAGTCTGAAGGCCACCGCGACGCCGTACATAACCGACTCTAGCGTGAAGGAAACTCCAAAGAACGTAGCTATGAAAGTTGTTCCACCACGTCTGAACAAAGGCCATAGAACCATGCTCATGAGCGCGAGGGAAAGCAGCCCAAACCAAAACAGCTTCAACTGTCTGAAAGTCCGTGAGGCAAAAACAAGAAGCAACACCGACAAAAAAACTAGGCCTGTGTAGATTGGGTGGTTGAAAACAGATGACCAGATGAAAACGCAGACAACTAAGAATATTTTTGTCCGTGGGTCAAGCCTGTGCAGGAAAGTGTTTTTGTCTACGTACAGAATGTATTGAGGCACGGCCTCCCGCAGAATCCACCAAGCGCTAGCATATAAATCAACCAGTACCCGTGTATCGGAGAAATTCGTCAATCGTGAGATAAGTATGACCAAAAAGCTTGTTGGAAAGCTTCACTACAGTGGGGACCTCAATGTCATATTTCTCCAAGAAATCTATTTGTGAAAAAACCCTGCGTGTAGGGCCGTCCATTATTATTCTTCCTTCCGACATCAACACGGTTCTGTAACAGTATTTTGCTACAACCCACATGTCATGTGTGATTGTTATGATCGTTGTGCCCTCCTTGCTGAGCTGGGCAACCAAATCCATTAAAGCGGTTGTTTCGCCTGGTGACAGCCCTGTAGTGGGCTCGTCGAGAATGATTATCCGAGGGTTTAGCGCCAGTATTGAGGCTACTGCTACACGTTGTCTGTCAGCTTTTAGAAGGAAGAAGGGGTCTTCATCGAGCAAGCCTGATATGCCCAGCATTTCTGAAACAGTCTTCACACGCTGCTCGATTTCCTGCTGAGGTATTCCGGCTGCTTTCAAGCCGTATGAGATTTCATCCCTCACCGTGCTTGAGAAGATTTGGTAGTCTGGGTTTTGGAATATGTACCCAACTTCTTTTCCCCTTACCATTACGCCGAACTTCGTCACATCTTTGCCGAATATCTCAATCTTGCCTTTTGCAGGCTTCAAGATACCGGCTATGAGCTGGGCAAGCGTTGTTTTACCGCTGCCGTTCTGTCCGATGATCCCGACAATCTCAGCCTTGTTCACCGTCAGGTTAACACCGCTGATTACCCACTCCCCCTTCTGGTAACAAAACCAAATATCTTCAAGCTTTACAGCCGGCTCCTCCGTGTCTTTATAACGGTCCAACGGCTGTCGTGCAGTAAAGCCCCTTGGAAACATTCTTAAAGCTTCAGCCAAATCAACGGGGTGGGGTTTTCTGTCCGGAAGTATTCGGCTGAATATAACAGCTGTGTCAGGAGGATGCAGTCCAAGCTCCGACAACAGTTGAACGTTGCTCAACACGTCTCTTGTCGGACCCTCACAAATTATTTTGCCGTCGCTCATGACATAGGCTCTATCGGCGAAAGCAGCGACTTTTTCAAGATGATGATCTACTAGCAAGAGTGATTTTATTATTCTCTGTTCGAGAAGCCTTCTCGCAACCATGTATATTTCTCGTTTTCCAGCGGGGTCAAGGTCGCTTGTAGCTTCGTCGAAGATTAGTAGTTCGGGTTGGAGGGAGAGGAGCGATGCTATGGCGAGTCTTTGTTTCTGACCGCCGCTTAAAGCAAAACTGTACCTTTTCTCCAGTCCTTCGAGACCGGTGTCATGGATTGCTTTAAAACATCTTTCCCGGATTTCTTGAGGTGGAAGCATTAGGTTCTCGGGGCCGAAGGCAACTTCGAGCTCAACGGTTGTTCTGAATAGCTGGGACTCATAGTCTTGAAAAACCATGGCGCATTTCCTGCTTATCTCACCCACCCTCTTTCCTTGGGTTGGTTCGCCGTCCACCAAGACTTCGCCCCTGAAGTCGTCGTAGGCTCCCATGTTAGGTATTATCCCTGCGATGGTTTTACACAGGGTTGTTTTACCAGCTCCTGTAGGGCCGATAATTGCCACAACACCCTCTGATATTTTCAGGCTAACCCCTTTCAAAGCATAGTCTTTGGCCCCTCTGTACTTTACCCAAACATCCTTAACCTCAACTAGGCTCATAAAAAATGGGGTTGGTTGATTAGTCCTTGGCTAAGAGAGCCATGCCCACGGCGAAGATCAGGATGAAAACACCGCCGGTAGCTAGAAGCGACGCCCCGCCGAACCCTACCGTTGGCCCGAAAAACAACGCCTGTCCCACCCCCAGACCTACAAGAATAGTTATCCAGAGACCTATCACTCCGCTGAAGAACACCAAAGCGGCTCCCAGTCTGTGATAGCTCTTTATCTCCGTCGGGGTGTACTGGTATCCCTTCATCACATCCGTCCACAACCACCCAGCCTTCTTAGCCCGAGGATACACAACGGCCATCAAGATGGGAGCTATTATCGCCGCAGAGATGAGTTCGTTGAAGAAGATGATGAAAGCCAGCGGCGTGAACGGTACGAAGCCGACGAGCTCGGTCCAGTAAGGTATTATGAGGGCTACGACGCCTGAATGAGTCAACACGACGAACTCGTATTTCGCCAGGCTTGAAGCCGTCCTGCAGTGTGGTTCTTCCTTGAAAAGTCTGTGCCAAAGCTTGTACGGAACGAGCCCTAGGAAGAAGTTTCCGATGAATCCTCCTATGCTTCCTATGGTTAAGGCACCGCCTAGGATGTCGAAGCCGATGAGGTTTCCGACGGCGGAGCCCCAAGCCGCGGCTGGGCCGAACAAGAGGCTTGTGAAGGGAGGTATGGCGTTTCCTGGACGCACAGCCGTCACTCCGGGGATTATCCATATCGGAAGAGCTGCGAAGACAAACAGGAGAGCTGCGTAGAGCCCTGCAGAAACGATGAAGGCGGTGATCATTTGCGTATGCGACCACATTTTAAATAGCTCTTTCACGGTTCAGAAACGTCCACAGCTCTAAATAAGCTTTTCAACCATCTTTTGCAACAGTTTTATTCTCGCATCGTCGGTCGTGTGATGAATTGTTTGGAAAGGTTTTGGTCGCGGTCGACGGGTCTGAGTACAGCAGAAGAGCTGTGGCAACAGCTGTCGAGCTGTGTCGAAGGCTTGGGTCGGAGCTTATCGTTCTTCACGTAGTTCAGCAGCCTCCCTACCTGTTTGCAGCGGCAGGCGTACCTCCGACAGCGCTTCAGCAGTATTTTCAGGACGCGAGGAAAGAAGGTTGGAGATATGTTGAAGAAGCTGTTCAGAAAGCTGCTGAAGCCGGTGTCAAAGCTCGTGGAGAAGTTCTTGAGAGACAGCCGTCAGTGGTTGAGGCGATAGCAAGCTTCGCGGCTAACGAAAAGGTTGACTTGATCGTGACAGGGACCAGAGGCCTGAGCGGTTTTAAAAAGATTGTTCTGGGAAGCGTTGCGAGCGGCGTTGTTGCCCACGCTCCCTGCTCTGTGCTGGTTGTCAAATAGAGGGCTTCTGCAGCCCAAGCACCTCAAGCCGATGCAGCACGTCTTCAATAACTTGATCGACTCTTTCGCTTTGAACGCCGTGTTTTAAAACCATCTCCTTGATTATGGCTTCAACTTTTCTGTAGCTTTTGTAGCGTTCGTTGAGGCTGCGCCACTTGACGCCGGCTAAAGGCTTGGCCAAAGAATCGTCGTATGGGAGGAGGTTTTTCGCCATGAGGAACGCTATTATGGGGTAGCCGACATAGTTTCTGTAAACAGTCCCGTTGTCGTCGCAGTTGGCCACATGGTTTTCGAGGTCAACGTAAACCTTGTATGTTCTGCTCCCCTCCGAAGCGTCGACCTCAGCTACTTTGTCCGAAATAATCCTCACACGCCCTCCTGCAACCGCGCCCAACGCTTCCAAAACCTTGATGCGAGGAGGAGTAGCCAGCTTGAGCATGATTCTCCACCAAACCTGCCGATGTTTCAGCCTATATCTTTATCCCCATCTTCATCAGCGCGCCTGACATGGCGAAGATCGCAAGCAGTATGTAAACCGTCGAAGCCCCAGGCGCCATACCTGTATAGTATGATGATACTATTCCTGCAAACATGCAGGACTCACTTATGGCTATGGAAAGGGTGATGGCCTTTTTCATAGATGTGGCGACCAAGGATGTTGAGACTGCTGGTAGGACCAGCAAAGCGGTCACGAGTAAGATTCCAGCTATCTTTACGCCGGCCACGATGGAAAGCCCTGAAACAGCAGCCAACAGAAGCTCGTAAAGCTTCACGGGAACACCTCTAACTCTTGCCAGCTCCTCGTTGACGGTGAAAATTACTATCTCGCGAAACTTTTTGATTATGAAAAAACCTGTTAGAGAGGCTATCGCCACTCCCGCCAGCAGGTCGTCCAGCTCGACTAGGAAGACGCTTCCGAACAGGACGGCGTTAAGATTTATTCTAGCGCCGGAGGATATTGCTATGGAGGCTGTTGCACCTCCTAGGGCTAGGAAAATGGCCAAAGCTTGGTCGCCGGCCATCTTCAAGCCTTTCACCATTTGAAGCATTCCGAAAACGGCTATTACAGCCAGCGGATACGATAGGACTCCGCTGCTTAAGCCAACTAGCGCTGAAACAGCTAGGGATGCGAAGACAAAGTGAGAGGAGGCGTCACCTAGGAGCGAAAGTTTTTTCGGGATGAGGAAGTTGCCTAGCAGGGGTAGTAGAAAGCTTGCTATGACTCCTGCGGCGAGTGCTCTGGCCATAAACGGTTGCTGGAAAACGTCAATCATTCTCCCGACCACGCATGGCCGTGTCTAAGGGTGTATACGTGAAAGCCGTATATGTTGCAGAGCTGTTCGGACGTGATTAGCTGTTCGAGCGTGCCGTCATACAACGATTCTCTGTTAATACATATAACTCGCGAAGCCAATGTTGAGATCGCCGTTACGTCATGGGTTGCGATGACGATTGTTAGTTCACGTTCAACGTGAAGTTTGGTGAGCAACCGCATAAAGGCCCCAACTCCCGTCTGGTCCACGTAAACAGTAGGTTCGTCGAGAAGAAGGATCTTTGGATTGTTTATTAAAGCTAATGCCAGCATGATCTTTTGAAGCATACCGCCCGAAAGGTCGGTCACCCTCTTGTTCAACAATGACGTGGGGTCTTCAACGCCAACCAGCTTAACCGCTTCGGCTGGCCCCATTCCCTTCCGGTGAATAGCTGCGGCTGTGAGAAGTTCGGAGACATTCAAAGGCATTTTCTCAAACAATGTTGCTGCGTTCTGCGGCAGGTACCCAACCATCCACCAATCTCGGAACCTGCTCACGTCCACTCCGAACAGCTTGACCCTACCCTGCTCAGGCCTTAAACTGCCGACGACTGTTTTCAACAACGTCGACTTACCGCCACCGTTTGGCCCTATGACGAATATCATCTCACCCTCAAACACTTTAAAAGATACATCTCTCAGGACAGGAGTTTTTCTATCATATGAGACTGTCACTCTCTCAAATTCAACCACAGGTTTATTTGCTTTCAAAGCCCTCCACCAACATGTTTACATTCCATCTCATGATGTCAAGGTATGAGCGTCCTTGCCTCACTTCGTCTAGAGTTAGCGTCTCGCATGTGTAAAGCATTTTTATGGTTAAACCCAGGTCGTTGGCCATGCTGCGGAGTATCGGATGTATGTTACCGTCCTCCGCGTAAACCACCTTTACTCCGTTTTCTTCTACCAACTTGTATATTTCAGCTAAATGCGCTGCAGACGGCTCCTCTTCCTCGACAGTCAGCAACGCTTTATAACCTAAACCGTATGATTCTGCGAAGTATCTGAAAGCGTTGTGCTGTGTTATGAAAAGCCTGCCACGGTAAGGTTTCAGCCTCTCGGCGGCTTCCTTGTCAAGCTGCTCAAGTAAAGCCAGGAGCTTGACGGCGTTTTCCTGGATTTCCAGCTTTTTCATGGGAAAGCTCTCCTCCAAAATCTCAGCCGTGTTCTTCACAATTTTCGCCATGTTTTTCACCGAGAGCCATACGTGTATGTCGTAACCTGCGTGACTATGCTGTTCATCTATGGGAAGAAGATCTACTCCCTCGGACACTTTGTAGCCTCTGACACCCGCAGCCTTGGCGAGAGAGACAGCCCAATCATCCAACCCTTCAATAGTCCACAGTAAAAACTTCGACTTTGCAACTTCCTTGACCACGTCCGGCGAAGGCTCCCAGTCATGTATTTCGACGCCAGGCGGAAGAATTTGGTGAACCGTTATCTCGCCGTCCGAAAGACGGTGGACTATCTCGGCTAAGAGACCCCATGTTACTGAGACTTGCTCAGGAGGTGTTTGAACCGCTGTCTGCAGCGTGGTTAAAAAAATCAAGGCCCCCGCAACCAGTATGGCGAAGGCGAGGACCGTTGCGACTATAATCTTTTTCTGCATATCTCATGGCTCACCTCAAATCCATGAATGCATTGTTCTGGAAAACTAATCTTTTCACACAGCCGGCGCATAACCTCATCGCCTATCAAGTAGTCTATTTTAGCCGCCTCGGTGCACGAGGCTTCAACCCCTATCCCAAGACCTCGGTTGAAATATGTTTCAAGCACACGATGGTTGTGGATTATACGCGCCGCCAATGACAGGCCTTTTCTACTCAAAGCGATTTTTCCCCAGCCCTGCTTTTCAACGAGCTGTTTCCTAGCAAGCCTGTGCATCACGTCTACTACTGAGGCGGGTCTGACATCAAAGATTTTGGCTAAATTTCCTGTGCTGATTTCGAGAGAGTTTTCACCTACTCTGTACATTTCTCTCAGATAGCTTGCTTCTACAGGATTGAGGGTGATTTTAGGCATAGCCTAAATTAGGTACAGCCTAAATTTAAACATATAACCAAACAAAACAAAAAACAGACGGAATGTTTAGAAAAATCAAGTCTGAAACATTTTTCACGGGACGTGTCTTCTCGGTGCGGCGGGACCTAGTAGAATACGGAGGCAGGCAGTTTTACAAAGATGTTGTCGTGCATCCAGGAGCAGTGGCCATCATCCCGTTGGACAATGACAACAGCATATACCTGATAAAACAGTACAGGTATGCGGTTGACTCCGAGTTGTTTGAATTTCCTGCGGGAACTATAGAGGATGAGACTCCAGAATCATGTGCGTCGCGTGAGCTAGTTGAAGAGACTGGGCTTGAGGCAGAAAGCTTTGAAAAACTGGCCGAGTTTTATTTAGCTCCCGGCTACAGCACTGAGTTGCTGCACGTTTACGTTGCGAGGGGTCTCAAGAAGGCAAAACCGTCGCCGGCGGTTGATGAACGAATCAGCTTGGTGAAAACCTCTGTGAAAAACGCTGTCGAGATGGTTTTACGGGGAGAGATACGTGATGCGAAGACAATCGCCTCCCTTTTCATGTTCAGAGAGTTTTACGGGACTTGTTAAAATGCTGCCATCCACGTCTCTCAATGTTTCTTTCTTCCCCTTCTTCGACAAATTTCACGGCGCGCTGTTCCACCGCATGTCCAATTATGTAAAGCCTCCTACCCATTCTCTCAAGAGCGCTGGTCACAACATCTTCCCAGCCTTTTTTCACAGTAAAGACAAGTTCGTACTCTTCTCCGCCGTAGAAAACAGCCTCGTAGGGGTTGAGACCGTTCTTCCTGCAGTATTTTTCAGCTGAGCTGTCTAATGGAAGTTTTTCAACAACAAATCCTACGCCGCTGGATTCGGAGAGGAGATAGATAGTCTCGGCGAGGCCGTCGCTGGAATCTATGCATGCTGAAACGCCGCCGGACATGGCTAGGGCTACTCCTTCCTCGACTCTAGCTTCTGGACTGTAAAGGCTTTGGAAAATTTCTTCATCTGCCGGAAGACTATGGGTGATTGCATGGAGCGCTGCATACGTCTTTCCAAACAGGCCTGTTGTCGCGAGCAAGTCTCCCGGCTTTGCCCCGTTTCTGCCAACTACTCTTTCAGCCTCAGCCAGTACTGTGACGGACGCTGTGTTCAACGAATGTTCGTTCAGGTCTCCTCCTATTATACGGGCGTTGTACCTATCAGCCGCCTCCCTAACCCCCAGCAGTAACTGTTTAAAGTCTTCGAAATCTGTTGAAGGGTTGAGGGCAAGAGATAGCAGCAGGTATTTGGGCCGAGCGCCTTTTGCCGCCGCATCGCTCACAGCTGAAACCACGGCTTTCCATCCCGCCTGCCGCCAGCTCATGGTGCGAGGTACATCCGTCTCCCAGACAAGCGTGTCGACGCAAGCGACCATAAGGCCGTTAAACCAGAAGGCAGCAGCGTCATCCCCGTGACCCAGGATGGGTTCTTCACAACCTCCCACCTGTTCGATTATGTGTTTTATTAGAAAACGTTCACCAAGCTCGTAAAGCTTAGGCATCATCTCACCTGCCTGACAACCTAGACAGCAACACTTTAAAACACCATGCCGCAAACCGTACAATCTCCCTCACTGAAAGCTTGGATTTGCCGGAGATTCTTTTTTGAAAGAAAAAAGGTATTTCAACGATCTTGAATCCCTTACGGCTAAGCCTGTAAATAGTTTCGGCTTGGAAAACATATCCTTTTTCAAAATCTTTTGTGAGCAGGTTTTTTAGGGATGTGGCGCTGTATGCTCTAAATCCTGAGGTCATGTCCCTCATTTTTACGCCTGTGCACAGTTTAGCAAGGAAGTTAGCCCCCCTGCTGACCATCATCCTCCCAAACCCCGCAGACCATTTCCCACCTTCAACGTATCTTGAAGCCACAGCAACGTCGGCGCCCTGCTCCACCGCTTTCACCAGTTCAGGTATAAGCTCAGCGGGATGCGAGCCGTCAGCATCCATCGACACCACTACATCCGCTTCGTTCTCAAGAGCATTTTTAAACCCATCCTGATAGGCTGAGCCAAGCCCCATCTTCCTACCTCTGTTGATCAAAAGCACCCTACTATCCTTCTTCGATATTTCTTCTACGATGCTGGATGTTCCGTCGGGGCTGCCGTCGTCAACGACGATGACCCACAAATCTTGAATTGAGAGAATCTTTTCCAACAGCGTCTCAATATTTTCCGCCTCATTATAGGTGGGTACAACAACGAATACTCTGGCTTTCCCACGCATCCCTTCTCAACTGTATCTTTGACGTATTTTTAGGTAAACGCCGTTTACCCGTCGCACAGCTGCCAACGCATCCTTGACTGTTATGCTGCTCTTTTCAGCCAAGCCCTTGGTTTTCCTCACCTCCACCAATGTGTTGAACTCGTGAAGCGTTATCAAATCGTTGATCATTAACTCGGTTAGAAGGTCGTAGTAATGTTCGCTCTTGCCGAACAGGCCTGCCGCACGGTAAATGGCTAGCACTAGAGTCTCAGCAGCTTTGAAGGCGAGATTAGCAATATCGTTGGCTGTTGCACCGTTGCGTAAAGCTGTTTCTGCCTGTTTGACTATCTGCTCGACTTTTGAAAAATCTTCCTCCGTCAGTTTTATGCTCGGAGCGGCATTGTCGTAAAGAGCTAAAATAGTTCTGTATGCGTTGTTCAACTGTATCATCCTCTCCTCAAACATCTTCTTCAACGTCGGGGGGCTGTCTAACGGTAAGCGGTCTGGATGATATTTTTTCACCCTCTCCCTGTATGCTCTCCTCACCTCGTCTAGGGAAGCGCCTGGCGACACCCCTAGCACTGCATAAGGCCATCCGGTTGCAGAAGACTCTGCCGCCACCCCTCTGAAAGCATATAATACAACCACCGCCGTGATTGTCGTAAACAGCAGCACACCGGCTTCTAAAGGCGTCATGTAAGTGTGGACACTACCGCTGTTGGCTATATTACGTTTTCATATTCGACTTCGTTCAAATATCTCTGCAAGCGTTTTGGGGAATTCCGCTGAGCGGCCGTTCTCTAAGCTAACGCCGACGTATTTTATCCATCCTGATGCAAGCTGTTCGCCGTTACCAGCATCCTTTAGAACAAAGTCTGCGGTTACAACTTTGTCCCTTAACTCTTTTATCATAACATAGGCTTCAACCGTATCATCGTATTTTGAAGGTTTTGTAATACGGCAACCATACTCCCCTATCACTAATGTTCTGTCGAGTCTTTATCCGTTAACGACAAGGCAGCCCGTGCTGTCGAACACGACTCCGTTTCTCCGTAGATATTCTATGAAGGATATGTTGAACCAGCGGACGTATGAGGGAAATAAACTCTTGTAGTCGAGTCTGTGTCCTGGAAACCCACTCTAAACCTCTCGACATGCACCGTCATTTCAACGGCTGGAACTTGTACAGGCTTATATATGGTGTTATAGGGTCGAAAGACAGCTTTACTCTCATGCCCGCTTTTATCTCTTCAGGCTTTACGCCTTCAACTCTGGCGTAAACCCTAACACCCTCGTCCAAGTCAACTTCAGCAACCACGAACGGAATGTCTCTCTGGAAGTCCAGAGAGTTAGCAACCACCCTTCTTATAACAGTGTATGAGTAGACCGTTCCCTCACCCTTCGACGGAACCCATTCAAGATCCAGCGAACCGCACTTGACGCACGAAGGCCTCGGATACCATTGATATCCTCCGCAAGATTTACAATGCTGAAGCATGAAAACACCCTTTCTGCAACCATCCCAGAAAGACTTTGTATGTTCGAATATTTGGGGCAACGGTCTTTTGTACTCGGCCACGGGTCACACCCCTTCGAGGATTAATGCATAGCTGTTGATAAAGCTGCCGCCGTGTGCTAATGCGCCCAACGCGGTTACCATCGCATAACGTGCACCGCCAACCTGTCTCTCTCCCGCCTCGCCCCTCAGCTGTCTGACTGCTTCCACTATGTGGTGAAGGCCACCCGCCATGCCTGCCTGCCCGTAGGAGAGCAGTCCGCCGCCTGTGTTCACGGGAACGTTTCCACGGAAAGTTATGTCGTTTTCTTCCACGAACCTGCCTGCCTTTCCTTTTTCGCAGAAGCCTGCATCCTCCATCTGCATCAAGACTACTGGCGTGTAGTCGTCATAAGCGTATAACAGGTTTATCTTCGACGGCTTGAGCCCGCTCATTTCGTAGGCATGTTTCGAAGCAATCTTTAACCCGGTTGAAGTTATGTCGGGCAGCGGGTTTTCCGCATCCATGTTATGCCACTCGCCAAAGCCTAGAAGCTTTACAGGCTTTTCAGGAACCTTACCGGCCACGCTTGTCTTCGAAAGTAGCAGCGCAAAACCTCCGTTCACGAAGGGACATATGTCGAGCATTCTGAGAGGGTCTGATATCATCGGGGAAGAGAGATACTCATCGATTTTCAAAGGAGTCCTGAAATAGGCTAGAGGGTTTTTAGAAGCATTCTCTCTCTGTGAAATGGATATTTTGCCATATTGTTCGGGCTTGTAACCATACACGTCCATCTGCCGTCTCATTATCATAGCGGCCATGCTGTTAGGCCCCATCATACCTACAGGCATCAGATAATCCAGCTCATAACGCCATGTCAGCGAGCCCTCGCCTGCTATGTTCATTGGAGTGTCTGCGCCAAGGATCAGAAAATGGTCTACGTAGCCGGCGTGAATGGCCAGAGCGCCAGCGACCACTAGTGCTGCTCCGTTGGCTCCACCGTGATCGGCTCTTAGCAAGAGCTTTGGTTCGAGGCCAAGGTTTTGCACAACCTCGGCCGACCAAATCTCTGCTCTGGGAAACGCGGACCCCGTTACGCCCACTCCCTGGCCTTCCAAATCCTTTAGAGAAAACTCTGTCTGCTTCAACAAAAGGCTCAAAGCCCACGCGTAGTATTCTTCGATTGTGAGCTTCTTTTCACCCTTGTCCACCCTGGCACGGCTGACAGGAGTTTCTGCATAACCTGTTACCGAAACAGAAGCTGAGAACATATCAACCACTTTTATTGATTACGGCCAGGCCTGTATATCAGACGGTATATGTCCACGGGTTTTACATGGGATGATGTTATCTCTCCTCCGAACTGCTTCACCGCATCCTCGACGGCCGCCACGATGGCTGGGATAGGAGCCCCACACCCCTCGCCCACCC
This sequence comes from Candidatus Caldarchaeum sp., assembly GCA_038896555.1. Classification (GTDB taxonomy): domain Archaea; phylum Thermoproteota; class Nitrososphaeria_A; order Caldarchaeales; family Caldarchaeaceae; genus Caldarchaeum. The sequence continues at coordinate 46,565 of JAWACZ010000007.1, forward strand.
CTTTAGCCCCTAACGGGGTGAAGGGCGATGGAATGGATATCCGGTCCGTTTTGAAATACGGGACCTCTACAGCTGTTGGGGCTAGGTAGTCCATGAAAGAGGTTGTAAGGAGTCGGCCGTCATCGTCGTATTCGAACTTCTCGTAGAGAACGGCCCCCAAGCCATGGTAGGCTGCACCGTGGACTTGACCATCCACTATAGCTGGGTTGACGACTCGTCCGCAATCATCTACTATTGCGTAGTCGAGAACCTTCACCGCCCCGCTTTCAGGGTCTACTTCAACAACCACGGCATGTGCCTGGTAGGAGTAGGTGAGCGTGAGGTTGCCGATTTTCTTCTCGTTTGGAGGCTTGAAGTCTGGGCTGTAGACGGCTGTGGCGGTCAAACCAGGATCCATACCTTTAGGAAGCTCGAATGGGTTTGCGTAGGCGGTCCTTGCTATCCTCTTGAAAGAAACTTTTTTCTCCGGAGTGTCCCGCACGTACGCTGCACAACCCTCGACGACTATGTCTTCCTTCCTAGACTCTAGAATGTTGGCTGCGACCGAGGCTATCATGTCCCTGAGCCTGAGCGTGGCGTTGTAGACTGCCACAATGCCTGTGCCTGCAAACCTGCTGGCATAGGTTCCGGAGTGAAGTGTGTATGGATGCGATTCAGAGTCAAAGCCTGGGGCAACTGTCACATCCTCGTAGTCTATCTTCAGCACGTCCGCCACTATCTGTGAGGCAATTGTTTCGTGAGACTGGCCTTGCGGAACGGTTCCAAGTTTTACAAGTATTTTGCCGTCGGGAGTCATCTGGACGCTCGCAGCCTCGCTTGTGCCAACGTTCGGCAGCTGAGGGTTGAGCATTCGCACCTGGCCAAAGTTGGCGGCTCCAGAATCTATCGTGACGCTCAATCCGACGCCGATAAGCCGGCCTTGAGACCTAAGCTCCAACTGTCTCCGACGCCAGTCCCAGTAGTTTATCATGGACGCAGCTTTCTCGAGGGCTCCGTAGTAGTCACCTCCATCGTAGACGCATCCGTTGAGCGTGGTGTAGGGCTGCTCGTCACGTGAGACGTAGTTTATCCGCCTTATCTCAAGTGGGTCTTTACCGAGTTCGCTGGCTATCTTGTCCAGCATCCTTTCAACCATGAACTGATGCGGTGCTCTTGAGAACCCTCTGTTAGGCCCTGCAGGACATTTGTTTGTGAAGACCGCATACATTCTTTGACGTAAATGTTTGAATTTGCAGCATCCTGAAGCGACCTGAGCCCAAACAGTGAGGCCGGCAGGCTCATGTCTCGCGTAAGCACCGATGTCGTCCACGGTTGTTGTCTTGAGCCCGAGAAGCGTGCCATCATTTTTCACCGCAGCCTCCACTTCGAAATACCTGTCAGCACCGTGGGAGCTGGCCATCATATGTTCCATCCGAGTCTCTATCCATTTTACAGGCCTTCCCACAAGCTTCGACAAGGCTGCAACCAAAACCATGTAGGTATAGTTGATGATTTTGACGCCGAAGCCTCCGCCGATGTCTGGCGTCACGATCCTCACCTTCGTCATATCCGTGTCCAAGGCCCTAAGGATGGAGGGTGAGAGGAACATGGGCATTTGGTTGTTGCAGTAGATGATGTAACCGGACCGCTCGTCGTACGTCGCTAAAACCGCGTTTGGCTCGAGAGGCGTTGAGCTGAACCTGTGGAAAACAAGCTTGGATGTAACAATTCTGTCAGCGTTTTTGACGGCCTCGTCATAGTCTCCATAGTCGTACTCGATTGATGCAGCTATGTTTGTGCCAGCCTCTTCATGGATGATGGGGGCTTCGCCGTCGAGCACAGCTAACGGGTTTGTCACAGGCGTTAAAGGCTGGTAGTCTACCTCTATCAAGTCTACCGCGTCCCTCGCGTGATAGGGAGTGTCCGCTACGACAGCGGCGACAGGCTCGCCCACAAACCTAGCTTTTTTCACCGCCATCGAGTAGTCGATTACTTTGGAGGCCGGTGGAACGGTTAGCTGGGGAAATGGTTTGGTGACGGCTTTTATGTCGGCGCCGGTGAAAATCCCATAAACACCCTCAGCGGAAGAAGCCCGTGAGACATCTATGGATCTGATGACCGCGTGTGGATATGGCGAACGTAGAAATACGACGTAAGCCATGCCTGGAAGTTTGATGTCGTCCACAAACATGCCGCGTCCTTTGACATGACGCACCGCCTCCTTCATCTTGACGGGCGCTCCGATATAATTGAACGACATACCTTTACGTGTGCAACTCTATTAATAAAGGTGCAACTGAGATGTTAAAAGGAGCGCGGCATGTTCAGTATCCTTGTGCCTATTAAGTTGAGAACCATCTCCTCGGGCACTGGTGCTGTCCGGAAGAGTCTGGCGTCTCTGAAAAACCTTTCAACATCGTATTCTTCTGCGAAGCCCATTCCGCCGAACGTTTGAACCGCCCGGTCGGCCGCTTTGAACGCCGCTCTGGCTGCTAAGAATGCGGCTACGTTCGCCTCGAAGGCGCAATCCCTTCCTCTGTCGAAAAGCCATGCAGCCTTTTGAGTCATGAGCCTCGCCGACTCAAGCTCTGCCTTAACCTCCGCTATGGGGAACTGGATCGCCTGATTGCTGCCTATCGGCCTTCCGAAAACATTTCTGCTCGACGCGTAGTCAACGGCTCTCTGCAGAACATAGTCTCCGCAGCCTATGGAAATGGAGGCAGTTGAGATCCTTTCTGCGTTAAGCAGGGTTGACAGCGCGTACCAACCCTTGTCAAGTTCTCCTAAGAGATTTGTCTCCGGAACCCATGTGTCCTCAAAGTAGACTAGGTTGCTTGTTAGAGGACGTAAAGACATCCCGGGGATCTTCGAGGTTTTGACACCGTTTTCTTTCACGTCTACAACGAACAGGCTGAGCCCTTCCGATTTCCTCCGAACCCTTTCTTTCGGCGTAGTCCTTGCAACAACTATCATGATGTCAGCCATGTGGGCCAGAGTTATCCATATTTTCTGGCCGTTGATACAAAACCCGCCGTCTTTTCTCGTTGCATAGGTCTGGATGTCGAACGTGTTAACACCTGCGTTGGGTTCGGTGTGGGCGAAAGAGCAGATAAGCTTTCCCGATGCAAGAAGAGGAAGATATTTTTCCTTAGCCTCGTCTCTACCGAATCTGTCGATCACAACACCTCCGAAGACCATCGTCCGCATAAGAAGGTCTCCTGCAGGCAGGCCCCCGCCAGAAGCTGCAACATCCATCATCGCAAGCGCCGCCTCCGACAAACCCAGTCCAAGACCTCCATATTTTTCGGGAACGTTTATCCCAAGCAAGCCCTGCTCAGCTACAGCCCTCCAGTATTCTTCGGGAAATCTTCTTTCACAGTCTACTTTCCGCCAGTACTCGGGCGGAAACTTTTTCATAAACTCCGACACAGACCTCCTCAGCATAGCCATGTTTTCCGTCTCGTCGAAATTCATGCAATTCCTACAGCGTCTCTCAAAAAATACTTTGTCATCAGACGTTCCCCACCTCAAAAGTTTATATTAGCCTTATTTGCTTTAACACAGCGTGCAGCGCAAGATAATTTTGGATGAAAACAGCTTGCCAAAAAACTGGTACAACATTTTACCAGACCTTCCGAAACCTCTTCCACCACCGATAGACCCTTCGACCAAAGCGCCCGTCGACCCGAGGAAGCTGGAGAGAATTTTCCCAAAGGAGTTGATAAAACAGGAGCTGAGCCCTGAGCGCTGGATACCCATACCCGAGGAAGTCAGGGACGTGCTTAGGCTGTGGAGGCCGACACCTCTTTACAGAGCTGTGGGGCTTGAGAAGGCTCTCAAAACACCTGCCAGAGTATATTACAAGTATGAAGGAGTTTCGCCACCGGGCTCCCACAAGCCAAACACAGCTGTCGCACAGGCATACTATAATATGAAGGAGGGTGTGGAGAGGCTTACCACGGAGACAGGTGCGGGCCAGTGGGGAAGCGCTCTTTCGTTTGCGACAAACATGTTCGGTATGAAATGCACGGTTTACATGGTGCGTGCAAGCTATCAGCAGAAGCCTGCTAGAAAGATGCTGATGCATTCATGGGGGGCTGAGGTTTATCCCAGCCCAAGCGACAGGACAAACTTTGGTAGAGCGTTGTTGAGCAAGGACCCTAATCATCCGGGCAGCTTAGGCATAGCCATCAGCGAGGCTCTGGAAGACTGTGTTACGCACGACAACACGCGATACAGCTTGGGAAGCGTGTTGAACCATGTCCTGATGCATCAGACGGTCCAAGGCCTTGAAGCGCTGGAGCAGCTGAAGCTGGTTGACGATTATCCAGACATAGTGGCTGGATGTGTTGGGGGCGGGAGCAGCTTTTCCGGGCTTTTCTGGCCTTTCTACTACGAGGTTGTGTCGAAGAAAGCTCCGAAGAAAGTTAAGTTTGTGGCCACAGAGCCGACGGCATGCCCCACCATGACCAAAGGCATCTATACATACGACTTCGGCGACACGGCGAAGATGACGCCGCTACTGCCCATGTACACGCTTGGTTCAGACTTTATTCCGCCGCCAATCCACGCCGGAGGACTGCGTTACCACGGAGACGCTCCCACGCTCTGCCTCCTGCTTCACGAGGGATGGATAGAGCCGCACGCCTACGACCAAGTATCGGTCTTCCAGGCCGCCGTCCAGTTCGCGGGAGCTGAAGGCTTCCTACCAGGTCCAGAGCCGGCCCACACCATCAGATACGTGATAGACGAGGCTTTGAGATGCAAACAGACCGGCGAGGAGAAGGTCATTCTCTTCAACCTATGCGGCCACGGTGCCTTCGACCTGCACGCCTACGAGGAGTTCTTCGAAGGAAAACTTCCTCCGTGGTACTATCCCGAGGATGAGATAAAGAAGTCGATCCAAAGGCTGAAAGAAGAGCTTAAATGGCTGCCTGAAGCCGAGAAACAGTTCCTAAGCACCTAACCATCAGCCTTTTCCTTTAAATCCATTTTTTGAAACTCTATATTAGCAACTGTAAGAATCTTCTTCAAAGTATTCTCTGGGATCCTTTTCCCTCCTACTTTGATTTTGCGCAACTCTTCAACTGCAGTTGGGACAGCCGGGTCTAATGCTGCAAAAACGTTGCGCAAAGTCCTGAAATGCGTCAGGAGTGATTTGGCTGTTTCATGTCCACATAACCCCTCTAAAACATAGAGGGCCTGTTCTTCAGGCTTCATGTCCTTACGTTTCAGCCTCAGCGGATACTCTCTAAACTCAGCAACCTCCCCCAGCGACTTGTTCTTCCAAACCAAGTACGTCATAGTCCCCTTTATGTCCGGTGTAGGGATTATCGGAACACACCATTCGTTTACAATCCTGTCCATCAACGCCAGAATAGAAACCTCTTTCCAGCCTCTCTTCCTATAAAGACCGAGATAACCCTCCAAGATGATAATCTTCTCTCCTTCGAACTCCTTTAAAATGGAAAGCTGGTCCCAAAGCCTGCCCTTAAGGCTGTTGAGAAAATCCATGATCGTCTTTCTTTCGATGAGTGCGTTTTTTTCACGGCCGATAATCAGGTAGTCTCCGGCGGGAAGCGGTCGGACGGCAGCCTCCACAACCTTTTCAAGAGATTTAACAAGCCTGCTGTTTTCCGCAGCCTCGTTGCTGTCTATCACTATCATGCTTCCACATACAAGGCTGGCGCAGATAATTATTATTTGTTTGGACATGGATAACACATAAATAATTGCCGGTGCAGACACATGGGTATGAGAGCAAAAAACTCTGCTGTTAGTCGCGTGGCTCTCGTTGCCATAGTTGTTGTCGTGATTGCAGCCGCAGCGGTAGGGGGGCTGTTTTTAACAGGCGTTGTTACACCAACTCCGCAGAAGAGAGAGATCATAGTAGGCCTCTCACTCCCTCTAACTAACCCGGTTGGAATTCATGCGAAGTATGCCGCCGAGATGGCTGTTCAAGAAATAAACTCAGCCGGCGGGGTGACTCTGAATGGAACAAAATACCAGCTTGTGCTGGTTGCTGAGGACACAAACGAGATGGACCCGTTGATACCCGTCGACCAAGGTGTGACGGCTTTTAAACGGCTCATAGAGCTTCACGGCGCCCACGTAATAGTAGGCGGCGTCAGAACAGACGTCGTGGTGGCTCAGTCTCAGCTCCTTTCACAGTACAAGATAGTTTTCCTCGACGTCGAGTCAAACCAGCGGATAGTGGAAGACCTTGTCCAAACCAACTACGAGAACTACAAGTACTACTTCCACTTCTTCGCCGGCGGCAGAAACTCGAGCGCCGGACCTTACATCGCAACTATCCCAGTAGCATTAAGAAACGCTGCGCAAAAGAACCCCAACTTCCCCGACGTCACGAAAGTCGCTCTTGTAGCTGAAAACGCTTTATGGACCGTTGGTTTAGCTGGAAGGCCGGCTGGCAACTCGACGTTCTTCGCAAGGTTGAAACAGCAAGGCTTCGACCTCGTCTTCGCCGAGCTCTACCCAACAACCCAGTCCGACTTCTCAAGCTATCTTGCACGCATCAAACAATCGGGTGCAGGGCTCATAATTCTTTTGTTCTCCGGTCCGCCTGGCGTCGCTTTCGTTAAACAATGGGCTGCTTATGACTGGTCGCCCGGTAAAAAACCGATAGTCTTCGGACCAGGTCTTCTGGGTGGTTTCTCATGGTTCTGGGACCAGACGGGTGGAGCTGCGCAAGGCTCGATTTGGTGGCCCGCAACTGTTAAGGTTCCGGTAACCTCGAAAACTATTCCGTTCATAGAAAAGTTCACACAGCGTTACAAGGAAACGCCCAACACAGCCGCTTTCGACACCTACGACGCGATATACGTTCTGAAGGCCGCGCTTGAGAGGGCTAACACTTGGAAGGCTGACAGGCTTGTACCCGCCCTCGAGCAAACAGACTACGAAGGTGTAATTGGTAGAATACAGTTCGCGAGAAAGCTTCATGGACTCAACTTGGCAAACCCCAACCTCTACTGGTATTTCGGACAGTGGCAGAACGGAGAGCTTGTGCCTGTCTGGAGCCCCGACCAGCCTAATGAAGTACGCAACATGATACTGCCGTAAGATGGTTTCCGCCGAATCCCTGTCGACCATACTCGTCTACGGCTTCATAACGAGCCTCGTCTACGCCCTCTACGCAGAGGGCTTCTCCCTTATTTTTGGAGTCGCACGCATGATTGACGCAGCCTACGGTCTTTGGTATGCTTCAGCAGCCTACATGGCTTACGCTCTAGTCACCATCTACAACGTTCCCGTAGCAGTCACTGCTGTCGCCACCATTTCCGCACTCTTTGCCGCAGGCTTCGTCTACTACTGGGGTGTCCTCAGAAGGGTTAAGGAGCATATTGAGATGATAATGACCACTTTCCTGCTAGCCCTGGTTATCCAAAACCTCATAGTCCTGTTTTTCACGAATTTTCCATGGTCAACGCCGGCGGTTTTCCCAGGCTCCACCCTTATCTTCGGCATCTCCGTTTTTAACCAGCAACTAGCAGCAGCCGTAGCTGCCTCAATCCTCCTAGTGGGTCTATGGATGCTCATATACAGGACGAAGGTGGGGCTGGCTATACGTTGTGTAGCCCAAGACATTGAGGCTGCGGTGTGTGTTGGAATAAAGCCGCAGAACGTCATGGCGCTTGTTCTTGGGCTTTCAACAGCTTTAGCTGGTTTAGCAAGCCTTCTCGTAACACCTCAAAGCACTATAACACCTACTATGGGATGGCCCATGCTCACCCTCGCCTTCGCGATAGTTGTGCTGGGAGGTCTCGGAGACTATCGTGGAACCCTCATAGCAGCTTTCGTGATCGGCTATGTGGAAATAGCCGTCCAAAACCTGGTCAGCCCTCTCTACGCTGGAGCCGCCTCCCTCATAGCCGTGCTGGTGACTCTATGGCTTAGACCACGTGGCATTTTCGGCAGAAGTGTTGAACATTGATGCGGAGAGAAAGGCTGACTTTATTGGGGTTGCTGGCCGTCTTCGCAGCTCTTGCATTTGTACCAACATTTTTCAACCTCAGGTTTATAATATTCATACTCACCTTGACAAACATATTCGCTCTACTTGCAGTTAGCTGGAACCTTCTTTCAGGATATATGGGGCTTCTCAGCCTAGGCCATTCTTTCTTCTTCGCTGGCGGTGGCTACGCTGCGGCAATCGTAGCGTTAAACCTTGGAATACCTCCAATTGTCGCAATATTCGTCGGAGCCGTAATAATCACAGGCCTCAGCTGCTTGATAGGGCTTCCAAGCCTAAAGCTACGAGGGCATTTCTTCGCTCTAGTAACCCTAGTGATACCTGTGATAGCTTACCAGGTAACCAACGCCTTACCTCAGTTGGGAGGACACGACGGCGTCTTCGGCATCCCACCCATATCAACAGACGCGAACGTTGTCTATCTCATCAGCCTCTCTTTTGTTTTTCTAGGGGTGATGGTCACCTACGTCGTTGTTAGAAGCAGGTTGGGCATAATTTTCTCATGCATAAAAGACGATGAAACTGCATCCATGGCATGTGGAATAGACGTGCCGAGATACAAGCTGTACTGTCTCGCCGTAAGCGTTTTCCTAGCAGGGCTTGCAGGAGGGCTCTACGCATTCCTTAACGGTGTCATAAGCCCGGCCACGTACGAGCTTGAGAAAGCAAGCCTCCCCCTTCTAATGACGCTTTTAGGAGGAAGGTCAACCCTGCTCGGCCCCGTTGTCGGAGCCTACATCATAGAAACAATAATAGAGTCGCTGAAGGTTGAGATACTGGTTAGGTCGAGGCTTTTGATATACTCGGCCCTTGCTATGATGATTTTTATGCTGTTTCCAAGCGGCATTGTTGGCTACGTGAGGAGGAGGTTTTATGTCCATACTGAGGACTGAGGGGTTAACAAAAAGCTTCGGAGGCATAGTTGCTGTAAACAATGTTTCGATAACCATTGAAAAGGGTGAGATGGTGGGGATTATAGGACCCAACGGAGCAGGTAAAACAACGCTTTTCAACCTCATTTCAGGGATGGAGAAACCTGACCACGGCCGTGTTTACTTCAACGGCAAAGACGTCACAGGCATGAAACCATACCATTTAAGCCAGAAAGGCTTGGTCAGAACTTTTCAGATAGTCCGTCCGTTTAAATCGCTTACAGTATATCAAAACCTAGTCGCGCCTACAACCGTCAGAAGCGCTAAACCAGACCACGGCTTCATCGACAGCATCCAAGACACGCTGGGACTGTCCAACAAGAAAAACCTTCCAACAAGCCTTCTCACACACGGCGAGCTCAAAATGCTTGAGGTAGCGAGAGGTCTCGCTTCAAAACCTATCCTGCTGCTGCTCGACGAGCCTTTCGGCGGGTTAACCGTGAACGAGATTGAGCGAGTCTCCACCATACTAAAAGAATTCGTAGAAAACAAGGGAACGCTGGTGATAATAGAGCATAGGCTGCGTGAGCTGATGAAGATTGTTGGACGAATAATAGTCATGGACCAGGGAAAGATAATTTTCGAAGGTCTTCCAGCGGATGTTCCCAAAAGCGAGGAGGTGGTTAAAGCTTATCTTGGAAGCTCAAAGGTGTTTGGAGTTGAGTGAGGTTCTCAGGGTTGAAGAGTTGACCGCAGGATACGGATCTGTTCCAATCATCCATGATTTAAGCCTCGGTGTTAGAGGCAACGAAATAGTTGCTGTAATAGGCCCAAACGGAGCGGGTAAAACAACCTTGATGCGGGCCATCATGGGGATCGCGGACGTTATGGCAGGTAGCATAATCCTTGACGGTGAAGAGCTTACACATGTCCCAAGCCATGAAAGGGTTGTGAGAGGATTGGTCCTCGCACTAGAGAGGCGAAGGCTGTTCCCAGACATGACAGTTTACGAAAACGTTTTGTCAGGAGCTTACAGGAGAAAAGATAAGGATGGGGTTAGACAGGACTACAAGATGGTTTTAGAGCTTTTCCCCATCATAGAGCAGAGAAAGAAGCAGCTGGCTGGAACCCTGAGCGGAGGAGAGCAGCAGATGGTCGCCGTCGCAAGGGCTTTGATGGCAAGGCCCCGCGTACTGCTTCTTGACGAGCCTAGCGTTGGTCTGGCGCCACTGGCTAGAAAAATCGTTTTTGATAAAATCAGGGCGATAAGGGAAAGGCAGGGCATCTCCATACTTGTTGTAGAGCAGGATGCGGCATTGGCCCTGCAGCATGCCGACCGTGCCTACGTCCTTGAACAGGGGAAGATAAAGCTGACCGGAACGGGATCAGACCTGCTCAACTCGCCCGAAGTCAAGAAAAGCTACATAGGCCTCTAGATGTTTAACTCCGTCCTGAGCCTCTCCACTGTTTTCTCAGCCTGTTCGTAGGTTTTCTCATAATCAAGCCCAACTACCTTCCTGTTTGCGACGACCACCCGTCCATCCACTATTACGGTATCAACCGTGTCGCCTGTAGCCGAGAAAACTAGAGAGTTTAAGATGTTTGCTGTAGGTGTGAACGCCGGCCTCCGCATGTCCAGCAGGACGATGTCCGCTTTCCTACCCTTCTCAAGAGAGCCTGTCAAGTTTTCCAACCCTACTACCGAGGCAGCCGTCGTTGTGACGGCCCTTAAAGCGTCAACCGCGGAGACTGCCTTCGCATCCATACGGGAATCTCTGAAAAGGCCTGCGAAAAGGGATGAGAGCCTTAGCATGTCGGTGTGATGGGTTGACGGGGCGCCATCGGCTCCCAGCCCAACCCTTACACCTTTTCTCAGCATCTCAGGGTATTTACCTCTAACAGCCAACCCCTTCCCCTTGATGAGAGAGGACATGGGGCAGCAGACAGCTGCAGCGCCGCTACCCGCCACCAGCTCCACATCCCTCTCAGTTAGATGTATCGCATGCAACAGGTTCGTGTCATGGTTGAGAAGTTTTTTGCCCGCAAGATATTCGACTGGAGTCATTCCTCTTTTTTTGATTGATTTCTCGAAATCTTCTAAAAAGGATGCGGTGTGGATGTATGTTTTCAACCTTTTCTCCCGAGCCCAGTGGAAAACCTCCTCGAGCAGTTTTTCGCTGCATGTTTCTATGCTGATAGGCGCTGCGCAAACCCTGACCAGACCGTTCATCTTTCCGTCAAACTCTTGGAAAAGCTTCTTCAGCTCCGTCAAGGCCTGGTCCGTTGTTTTCTTTAATGTTTCAGGAACATCCCAGCACCATGTTGTTACGTAGCATCTGAGCGGGATTGTCTCAAGTGCTTTCAGCGTTGTCGAAGGGTATAGAAGCCCGCCGTCGGCGAACGTCGTCACACCGTTGAGAGACATGCTGTAGAGAGCTAAGGTGAAGGCGAGTTTCTCATCTTCGGGTTTGAGTGATTGATGGTATGGTAGACAGTATCTGCTGAACCATTCAACCTCCCCTAGGCTGTCGGGAAAAAGCGTCTGCGCCAGCTGCTCCCTCGAATGATAATGACAGTTAATCAGGCCTGGGACTACAACCTTCCACCTGTCGCCCAGAACCTCACAGCCCCTATAATTTTTCTTCAAATACTCGTAACCTCCCACATCTACTATCCTATCCTCCTCAACCACAACACATCCATCCCTCAAAACCGTCAGCCTATCATCCATCGTAACAACATAGCCACCCCTAACAAGAAACATACACAATAACGTTAGCCCATGCAAAAATATGTTATGCGTGATGGGGTTTCGACAGGAAAAAATTATGGTGCCGCGTCCTTTGGGTGGATGCGTTTTCGCCTGGACGGCTTTCCTTAGGCCACTCGGGCGGTTGGGAGCGGCGGGCTGAGGATGTCCGGCCGAAGCCTCCATCCGTACACCCCCGCCCCATCAAACCCGTCTTCTACGGGAGCCCTCGTCGCCAGAACAGGCCTGTTGCCAGGCCCTTATCCGGCGATTGGCTGCCTGTTTTCGGGAGCGGCTTCGGGCTTAGATGCTTTCAGCCCTTATCCGCAGGGGCGCAGCTGCCCGGCAGTGCCCTGTAGGACAACCGGTAAACCGTAGGCCCCGGCGCTCCGTTCCTCTCGTACTGGGAGCACCTTCCCCTCAGGCAGCCAGCACCCCCAACAGGTAAAATCCGATCTGTCTCACGACGGT
>JAWACZ010000008.1:0-51674 GCA_038896555.1 Candidatus Caldarchaeum sp.
TCCTCAACTATCTTGGATGCTGTTGCGCCGACGGCTGATATCAGCCTGCTGCTTACGTAGAAGGGAAGTAAGCCGCCTATCAGCAGTCCCACGATGACCGCGGGGTTGGACAGAGTGTAAACCCCGGCGCCCAAAACCTTCTCTGCCTCATGCTGGAAGGCTTGGAGCATAGCGATGGCGGCAAGGCCGGCGCTGGCTATCGCAAAACCCTTGGTTGTCGCTTTGGTGGTGTTGCCGATGGCGTCGAGGCTGTCGGTCAGCTTTCTATTCTCGTCACCCATGCCCGACATCTCGACTATTCCGCCTGCGTTGTCGCTGACGGGGCCGAAGCTGTCGATGGAAAGCACCACGCCGGAAAGGCTGAGCATAGCCATCGTCGCCAGAGCGGTGCAGTAAACGCCGAAGAGATGGTCGCGGGAGGCTGTGTAACCCATGTAGTAGCTGATGAGAACCGCGGCAACGATTGCGGCTGCGAAGGGAAGGTTTGACTTGAGGCCCAGGCTTACGCCTTCGAGAATGTTGGCGCTGTGACCTATCTTGGTTGCTTCAGCGACTTTCTTGGTTGGGCTGTAACGGTAGCTGGTGTAGTAGTCGGTTATCCGCTGTATGACCGGCGCTAACACAGCGCCTAGGACAATCGAGACAATTATGGGGACGGGGAACACGTTGCTGACCACCACCCAAGCCAAGTAGGCGCCTAAAACGATGGTAACCATCGAGGCAACGACGAATGAGAGGTTGAGAGAGGTTGTCGGCCTCTCGGCGAGGCTGGGAGAAACACTGAGAACTCCGGCGACGGAGCCCAGAAGGCCAGCCGCTGCCAGCATCAACGGAAAAACAACCAGCTCGCCGCGGCCTATCAGCGAGCCTATGAGCATCGAAGCTAGAAGCGTGACGACGTAGGACTCGTAGACATCTGCACCCATGCCTGCGGCGTCGCCTACGTTGTCGCCCACGTTGTCAGCTATCGTGGCAGGGTTTCGGGGGTCGTCTTCTGGAATTCCTGCCTCAACCTTGCCCACCAGGTCTGCGCCGAGGTCAGCGGCTTTTGTGTAGATGCCTCCGCCAGCTCTTATGAACAGAGCCACAAGGCTCGCGCCGAAAGCAGCTCCCGCTATAGACAACGGGTCTTGAAAGATGAGATAGAGGGATGCGATGGCCGTCAAAGCCATGGCTGATATTACGAGACCAGCCGTGGCCCCACCTCTGAAAGCGGTTAGGAAAGTCTGTCCAAGTGATTTGAACGTGGCCGTCGCCGCTCTCGGAGCCGCTGAAACGCAGGAAAGCACAGCCACAGCTGCAGCCACTACCGACAACACCGCGCCGACGATGAATGAAACACCCGTCACAGGCCCTATCAACATTGTTAGAAAAAGCGCTATCAAGGAGCCGGCTGACGCGATGTAGTTAAGCTCTTTACGGAGAAAGGCTTTGCTCCCCTCCTTTACAGCGGTCGAAATACTCCTGACTTTCTCGTCTCCAGCCGGCTTGGACCTTAGCCATGCGGTGAAAGAAAGCGCAATAACAAATGCAAGGCCGGAGACGGCTAGGGGAACAGCTGAAACCACCCCGTCCATGTTTTAGACATCGCTAATGCTTACATTTTAACTTGTTAACCCGTCATAGATAAATCCATCCAAAACAGGGTGTTAGGCGTTGGAAAAAACTCCACCAGGACAGGTGTGGGCGAGAAACTGGGTGATATACTCCGCCTTGGGGACGCCTAAGATAGATGTCGAGAAATGGAGGCTGAGGATAACGGGCTTGGTCGAGCATGAGAAACAGTATACGTACGAACAGCTGCTGGAGATGGCTGATAAAAAATACGTCAAGCCTTTCCACTGCGTGACAAAGTGGAGCATCAGGGATGTGGAGTGGACTGGTGTAGGATTGGCGAAGCTGCTGGAAAGCTCAGGCGTTAAAAAGGAGGCTAACTGGGTGTTGTTCGTATGCGCCGACGGCTATTCCGCTCCTGTGCCGCTGGTGGACGCCATGTCCGAGGATGCGATTATAGCGCTCAAGATGAACGGCAAACCTCTTTCGATAGACCAGGGATTTCCAGCGCGTCCATTCATACCGCATCTCTACGGATGGAAGAGCGCAAAATGGCTGACCGAAGTCGAGCTCATCCCCGTATACGTCGACGGCTACTGGGAGCTGTACGGATATCATGAAAGAGGCAACGTCTGGAGCGAGGAGAGGTTCAAGACCATGGGCTCGAAGCACAGCGTGAGAGTCGGCGCCCGAGTCATTCAAGGGGAAACCTGACATACTTCGGCCAATCAGCCCTTGCACCGCCGACGTATAAAACAGGCCTATACTTCCTGAACGACCAGTACTCCCTAAAATCGTCTATAGCAAAGGCAGCCTCAACCGTTCCTACGTAGAAGACATGGTCTCCGGCCTCCCTTCTCCAGCTGACGACGCATTCAATCCATGCCGCAGCCTCATTTAAAACAGGCACGCCAACAACCCTCCCCCTGCCGTAGCTGAACCCACATTCTCTCAGCTTGTCCTTGACATGGGCTGGAACGGGTTGGGCGAGCTTCGAAAGCTTTTCGACATGTTCGTAGGAGACCCAGCAGACGCCAAAACAGTCCGACATCTCGACAAGCCTTGTCGTTCTATGGTCCCTTCCCAGAGCAACGCCAATCAAACATGGGTTCATCGAGACCGGTATGATGCTCGTCGCCAGCAGCCCACCAACCTCATCGCCGTATGACGCCGTAACAACCGCTGGAACCTGAGGATAGAAAAGCCTGTGAACTCTCTCGGCCGGAACCCTATCAAAAACCTGCAAGCCTCTCAACAACCTCATCCAGAGACTTGACCCTTACAACGTTGTTTACGCTGTTAACGCTCCTGTTCCACGGTTGGTCGTAAAGAAGCAGCAGACGTCCTGTGTTTTGTAGCTTTTCAGCCAAGCGTGGTGAGTCGTCTATGTAAACGTCGTAGACAAAAGTTGACTTGGAGGTCTTTAGCGGAACCCATGTAAATGAACGGTATTTGACGTTATGATGCCTGAGCCATTGTTTGACATGTCGTATTGTTTCGGCAGGCCTTTGCGTCAAGATGTCAACGTCTCCTATCTTGGACAGTTGCTCCACATCCTCGGACAGGTCATCTTCCAGTGGTTCAATCTCAGCCCATCGAGACCATGCTTCGACAATCATGTCCATGAACTGCTGTCTAGTCAGCGAAAGCTTGTGCCAAAACTCCCACTCTGTAATCATGCTCCTTTCTAGCGTGACACCTGTCTGCTCACGGTAAAGCTTTATTATCATGCCGACGAGGTCTGCTAAAACTCCGTCAACGTCAAGGGCTATGTGCATTCCTAAACTGCTTTAGAGACAAGCCATGCAATAAAGATGTTCCGCACCTCGTCTTTGAGAAAGGCTTCAACGAGCTGCGCAAGACTTTCAGGCTTTGACCTTATGAAACGCATGCTTGGCCTCCGTCTCCTCTCCATCTCAGCCCTCACGACAAGCCCAGCCACATCAACCTCCCTCCTAAGCCCTAGAGACGTCTCCAAAACCTCTAGGGGAATCTCCTTTTCAAGCTTGTTCGCCAGCTCGTGCTTAACGTCAACAAGCTTCCCAGCCTTCTCCAACCCATAGACGAAAGCCTTCAAGCTTTCCAGCCCGCAGTTCTCGAGGTTTCGAGCTGTTGATTCCTTATCGTACACGAGAAGTCTGAATCCATGGTTTATCAGCTGAGTTAAGGCGGTAAACAGTGCTGCGGCGTCGTCGGCTGGCTGTTTGAACTCGAGGACACCCGTGGCCGTATGCGTTACCTCTCCGTCGAAAAGTGCGACGGAGTAAAGTCCCGCGCCAAGGTCCTCTCTTAGGATGACGGGGATGGCAGACAACGAAACGGCCTTCAAAGCCTTCGAAGGCTTCGCGACCTCCAAAACCCTGGTCCCAACCTGAAGCCTCAGCCTCTCCCGCAAGAGAAAATACTCGATGATCTTCAAAGCATATGTCTTAACGGTTTGCCAGTCCAGCTTCAGGGAAATGAAAGTGGCGTATGCCAGCTCGTCGATTTGCTGCAGAAAAACTTCGTCAAGCTCATCTGGAGTGTACGCCGAGACCTCGTCGTAGAAAGTTTTCCAGTCGATTTTCGGTAGGAGGCATGCACTTTCAGTTTCGTGCAGCACGATAACTTTTCTCTCGCCCAAAACAAGAACGCCATATTTTAGCAGGTCGAGGGAGATGTTGTGCAGCCTTCTGAGAACAATCAGCAAAAGGCATGCGCCAAGCTTTAGAAGCATGGGGTCGTCGACAGGAGACGCTTCAACGCTCAAGCCATAGGTGTAATCGCTGTACATGCCGTAAGTGGGTGTCGGAACTTCGATGGACTTGACGAGCCTTGAAACGTATGTCTTCTCCCCGACGTTGATAAGCTGTTTTCTTCCCGAGGCTATCCTCCACTCGACTCTATTCGGAAACTTCGTGTAAAGGCCGAAGCCGTTTGAAGGAGCGTGAACGACGAGATGAACCTCGGAGCTTATCCTGCCCGTGTAGAAATCCCTTCTCAAGCTGGGGCTTTCACCCCATCTCAGCTTAACCCTCTCATACTCCTCTAAAACAGGCGCCAGCGCATCATGTCTTCGGAGCTTGCTCGGGTTCAGGTCGTCAACAACGACCGCCGTTACAACCCTGCCCTTCGAGCCTCCAACCCTCACCTCAAAAACAACTCCGTCGCTGCTTGGTTCGATAGAACCAGGCTGAAACTTCTCAACCAAATCAACGTGCGATATGTCTTCAAGGTTTCTTAAAGTTCCGTCTTCTGCGACACGCCAGCGTTTAATGCCGTAGGGGGGCGCGAACTCGTAAAAATTCATCTTCAACCACGTCATCTTTCCGGTCTTTGTCAGCAGCCCGTCGCTCTCAAGCCCGAGGCTGCGCAAAAACAGCATATCGTCCTTATCCATCTTTTTTCTCAGAAGAGGAGACTGGAAAGCAAACAGGCTTTTGAAAAGCCGGCTGTAAAGGTTGTCCGCGTTGACTACAGCCCTCTCCAGCGGAAGCCCAGACCATTTCCTGAAAACCTCAACACCCCGGCTCAGCAAATCCCTGTCCCACTGGCTGTAGGGGATGACAATGGTTTCGGTCCACTCGATGTCAGGCCTCCTACCCTTCCTCCCCTCCCTCTGCCTAAACTCTCTAATGTTTTTCGGAAGCCCAAGATGAACGACACGTCTAACTGTTCCGATGTCTATACCTTGGCTCAGCGTACGCGGCGTGAAAATCATCTTAACGGTTCCGGTGCGGGCTGCCTCCTCAATCTCCCTCCGCTGGGACTTTAGCAGCAGATGATGGTGTGTTGCAACCGTGCGAGAGCTGTCAAGCCTCGATAAAATCCTTCTGCACATTTCCTCAGCAGATGAAATGCTGTTGGTGAAAACAATGGTAAGGGATTCATCGGAAGCATAATGCTTCAGTATCTCGGACGGGTCTTCAAAGTATTCGGGGATGTCCAAGCCAGCTGCTGAAGATGCCTCAATAACTTTGAAAAAGTTCATCCTGAAGCTGTTAAAATCTTTTAGACATTGTATGACGTCGTCGCCAACCCCCGTTTCTCTCAGCTTCTGTGTTTGGGATCTTATCATACGCCAAAGCTTCACCAGGGATTTGCCTAAAACAAGATATGTTCTGTTTTCGGGGTGGAAAGGCTCACCATCAACAATTCGTGAAGGCCTTCCGTTTATGGAGGTGAGAATTTCAGCTACCGCATAAGGGTCTTGAAGTGTTGCCGTCATCACGGTTACCTGTATCTTTGGATTGAGCATCTCAGCGACCAGCTGCATCATGGTGAGCAGCATAGAGATCGAACGTGGGCCGTAGAAATCGAACTCGTCGAGAACTATTAGCCCGCATGCAGTTAAAAACGTTTTGAGGTAAGAGCTTTTGTTAGAGCCTATTCTTTTGAGCTCGTTGAGCAGGTAAGCAGGGTTTGTCACCACTATGTCGGCATTTGCAAGAAGGTTTCTAAGGCCTTTCGCCTCCATCTGCCTCACATACTCGTCTTTTCTGACGGCGTCTATAGGGACTGCGTTCATGCCCAATGCGGAGCAATAGTCATGCAGCCTTTCCTGCTGGTCGTTAGACAACGCTAATGTTGGGTAAACGGCTAAAGTCTTCACCTTACACTTGGCGGAATACAGAAACCATGCCTCTGTCTTACCGCTGCCAGAACCAGCTTTCAGAATGAGATTACATCCCTCGCTCAGAGATTCAAGAGCTTTTTTCTGATGAACGTAAAGCTTTTTGCCCGCCAGCTCCAGACATCTTGCTCTCGTCGAAAGTTTGAGGGCTAACAGTATGTCGCCGAATTTTTCATCAACTGTGGGGGGTGTAACAGCTTTTTCGACGAAAACATGATAGTCATAGCCTAATCGCTGTAGAAGATCTGAGGTGTCAATCATCCCGTTTTACACCCTTCTCTCAGCAGCCAGCCTAACAGCTTTGAGAACCTCCTCTCCATAGCCCAGTTTCTTCAAGCCCTTGATCATCAAAGACAAATACTCGGTCGAGGGTATGACCGAGGTGCGGGGTTTGCTGCCTACGTAAACAAACGCCTCAACCGGCTTGCCCTCGATCTCGACATAGACTTTACGCCTGTGGTAGAGGTGTGGCACACCTTCATACTTGTCTAGTTTTTCAAGCTGTTCTTCTTCAAGCAGGTAAGCCGCGCCGTAAACAACTGAAGTCTCGGCTTCTTTTACGTTAGCCACACCACCACGCCATGAACCCGAGTAAACGTCAAAAACAAGCCTAAACCCCTTCAACAAAGCTGGCTTCAACTCATACCATTGCCCGACCCTTCTTCTCATCCCCTCCTGGTCCAAATTTGAACCATAAGCAAAATACCAAATCTTCAACGACGCCACCTACAGGATGAAGTATTCTTTGTCAACCTGTCTGTTGAAAACACCTATTTTGTCGACTTCGAATTTGACGCCGCCGTAAAGGATTGCGTAGGGTTTGTCGAATAAAACAGCCTCCGCTATCCGTCCTATAGCATCGGATTTCATCACTCCGCTTCCGCTACCACCCGTTGCGACAACGCAGTTGAGAAACTTGAAGACAAATGGGTTTCCGTCAAGGTTGTTCATCGAATAGCAGCCCGCCCACATGCTGTAGGGCCTTGCCCCGGAAAACTGTGGGTAATACTGACACAGCAGGGGGTACACGTTTTCATAGTAAAATCTGGGGTCTGGTTCGTAGTCGTGGGCGAATGGTCTCCCAACTTCGTCAGTTAAGCTAACCCAGAAAGATTTCTCTTCAATACGGGGAACCATGTAGAGCCCGTTTGGGAAAAACATCATTGGCAACTGTCTATTTCCATCCCATTGTTTGTTGAGCAAGGCTTCGAGCTCGTTGGAGCCTTTTATGACGTACAGCTGTCTTTTCTTCGGTTTGACGAAACAGTCGACGCCCAACGGGTCGAGAAGGTCAGGTGTCCAGCTCCCAGCCGCCACTATTACGCTTTTCGCCTTGAACGTTGTATCGTTGGCGACAACCCCTCCTATGCGAGATTTCTGCCATGCCCTCGGCTCGTTCTGGATTCCCAAAGGCCTCTCAGGCTCTAGAAACAGTTTTTCTGCCCTGACCCCCGTAATTATTTCAACACCTTCGTCAACACATCTCCTTTTATAAAGCTCCACAACTTTCTCAACATCCAGCATACCACACTTGGGTGCGAAAAGACCGTTCAAGATGTCCTCAAGACCCATGAGAGTAGCCTCCTCGTCACCTGTGAAACTTGTTCTTAACCCAAAGTTCTCAGAAAGTTCACGCTGGTTTAACAGCAGTGCCTTACCCGTTTTGACGAAGTAGTTAACGATCTGACCAACTTTTTCAAGCCTGCTTTTATCCAGCAATATGAGATAACCCACATCTCTCATGTTGAGTTTCGATTCGCCAACCTCCTCCACAGCTCTGAAGTGCTCGACAGTAGTCTCAGCTAGCATCTGGTTAACACGTGATGTAAATATTCCATGACGGTAGCCGCCCACGCTTTTCGCCGTGTTCCCCTGACCCACATCCTTTTCCTTTTCCAGTATTGCGACCGAAAGCTCTCTATGAGCATGTTTCACGTAGTATGCGGCCGCAAGCCCTAGAATACCGCCGCCAACCACCAAAACATCATAGTCAACCATCGTTTGTAAACAGTTACACGTATCAAAAAAGGTTATTCATACATTAATTAAGCGCTAGAACAGCCAATAGGCAGGATGACGGTCATCGAAGGCTGTTCGGTTGACTTGCAGCATGCGGTAGAGAGTCTGAAAGAGATTGGAGCATGCAGGGTGTTGGTGCAGTCGCCGTTAGGTTTTAGAAAAATTGCGGTAAAGGTTGGTGAGATGCTGGAGAAGGAGGGTTTTGACGTAACTTTGTCTAGCTCAAACTGCTGGGGAGGATGCGATGTGGCATACTATGAGGCCTTCGCCTCAGACATCGATGCCATAATACATCTAGGGCACAGCCGCTTCCTTAGAAGGGATACAAGACCCACCATATATCTCGAGTGCAGATATGTAGACGACCGTCCGTTGAGGAGTTTAATCCCCCAAATTGCTGAAGCCTTGAAAGGTTCTGGAACGGTTGGGCTGGGCAGCAGCGTTCAATGGCTTGACCATTTGAATGTTGTCGCGGACGAGCTTAAGAAAACTGGTTTAGAAATTTTAACCGCTGAGCCAAGCATGTACGCGGTTGAAACGGCACAGGTTTTGGGCTGCGACGTAAGCGCGTTAAAAAAGTTAGAAAACGACGTTGACGCTTTTCTTGTGGTTGGAAGCGTTTTCCACGGTCTCGGAATATCACTGTTGACAAAGAAGCCAAGCTACGCCGCCGACCCTCACACACAGAAGGTAAAAAACCTGTGGGAGATGAGGGAGCGCATCCTCAAACAGAGATACTATAACATCGAGAGGTTCAAAAAATGTGATAATGTAGCGGTTTTGGTCAGCGTCAAACCAGGTCAGAAAAGATTGGGCATGGCGCGTAAAATTAACAGAATGTTGAAAAGCTTTGGTAAAAACTCGTTCATCCTAGTGACTGATGAAATAACCGTCAACACGGTTATGGAAAATAGGTTCGATGGGTTTGTGAACACAGCCTGCCCGCGTCTAAGCATTGAAGACCAATCCCAGTTTTCCAAGCCTGTCCTTCTCCCCGCGGAGGCGATGATCTCCTTAGGTGTTTTAAAGTGGGAGGAAGTTGTTGACATGGGCTTTCTGATGTATCCATGGGGATGGACGGGTCAAGACATGGACAGAAAGTTCTGGAAACCTTTAAGAGAGGTCGTGACATGAAGAAAACTCTTGTTTTTCCCGGAGAGCCCATATGTGTTGTCGAAGAGTTTTTGCCTGGAAGAGGTGTTACTCTCGACGCTAAGGGTGTCGTGAAGTCACAGTTCTTCGGCAAAGTTGTTTACGACATGAACAATAGAGAGGTGAATGTGACCTCTTTTAAAGAGAACTATGGGCTTGCTAAAAACGAAAGAGTGCTGGCGGAGGTGAAGGATGTGCAGGAAAAGATAGCTGTGGCTGAGGCCTTCGCAAAACTTCCTGATAAACCCTTGAAATACAGAAGGACAGGAGTACTGGTATCCCGTAGAAACGACCAGATGGAGAACCTTGTTGGGGTTGGGGACATTGCGGTGATGGAAGTGACCAGCATATTCAAGGGGATAATCACCCTTGACATTTACAGGCCCGGCTGCGGCGTGCTTCTAGCATCCTGCAGCGTCTGCGGCAGAGTTCTGGAGAAGAAAAACCATGTGCTGTTATGTGGTCGTTGCGGTAACAGGGAGAGAAGGCGAACAGTTTTAAAATACGGAAACCTACAGGTTCTGGCCGAGCTGGTGGGTGTGAGTTGGTAAAGCTGAGAGTCTTGGAGGAGGATGAGAGCTTCATGCTGGTCGAGGTTGTGGGAGAAGACCAGTCTTTGGTCGGTCTCCTCACCGAGACGATTAACGAGCAGAACGGAGTTCTTTACGCTGGCTACAGGATTGAGCATCCGTTGACAGGGCTCATAACTATGTCGGTGAAGGTTGACCCTGGAAAGACCACGCCCCGCGAGGCCATTAAAAAAGCATTTAAGGAGTTGCATGAGCTTGTTGACAGGCTTGAAACCCAATCAAGAGGTTTGAGGTGAACGGTGATGGAGTTCTGCCCCAACTGCGGTAAAACTCTCACACCCTCTAGATCCGGTTCAAAAGTATCTCTCGTCTGTAAAAAATGCGGCTACAAGAAACAACTGGATGAGGAGAAAATCGTCATTAAACAAGTCAGAGCCACGTCATCGGTACGGAACGCCGTAACACTAGTAGAGCAGACTGACTCACCTCTTCCCACGACATATGATGTGGTCTGTCCAACCTGCGGACACAACGAGGCCAAATGGTGGACTGTTCAGACGAGGTCTGCCGACGAGCCTATGACCCAGTTCTTCCGATGTGTCAAATGCGGCCACACTTGGAGAGAGTATGCCTAAAGGCTGATTAGATTTACGATTTTCCCCAGCTGGAAAGGTTTAACGGTTTTTAGAAACTGTTTCGTAGCAGCTATCGAGAAAACACCAACCACATCCCCTCTCGACTCCACAATTTTACTTTTTAGCTCTTTGAGAGGAACAATGTTGTCTAAAATGCCTGCGGTGAAAAGAACATTGCTTTTCAAAACGTCTCTTGGTATGTAAACCTTAGCCCACATCCTTGCCTCCTTTATCCTATACTTAATCTCTTTCCAGTGGTTGACGAAGCTAGTTTCGGTGGTTAGACAGTAGTAGGTTTTCTTGTTGTTCTGGATGGCGAATGCCGTGGCTAGGGCTAGACCCGCCTTGTCAACAGCAAGCAAGCAGTCAATCTTCTGCCCCGTAAACTCCTTCGCCATGTATGGAACGATTAATTTTATGACCTGGCTCTCCGAAACCACAGAGGATACGTCATACTCATCGCCGTCAGATAGAATCCTTTGACTAACCAGGGATTTTAGATCAACCATTCGTAAAAGTTTCTCTACTATAGCTACGGCGTTTCTTCCGCGAGGCAGAGTCTTGTCAGTTACATAACGTGTAAGCGTTGAGACAGGTATGCCGCTGTGTTCTGACAATGTCTTGTAATCCATCATGGTTTTGAGAGTTTTCAAAAGGTCAACGAGAATCAATGAGTCTAAGGTGTCAGTTTTCTTTGACAAACCAGTTAGGTAGTGTAGACGCTTGTTTATAGAACTTACTAGAAGTCTGCGTAGAAGTAATACCTCTAGATTCGTCGAGGTAGGCATAAAATATATTAGCGATGGATTTGATGCAGTAGCGTTGAAGCCTGTCTCGATGCACAGAGCGGTTGACGCAGTTTGCGGAAAGCCGATTTACACGGCAGACATCGTACCGGAAAACACGCTCAGAGTTAAAGCGCTGAGGTCGGAGCATCCTCATGCGATAATAGAGAAGATTGATTCTTCGAAGGCTTTGAAGATTCCCGGCGTCGTGAAAATTTTGACGGCGGCTGATGTTCCGGGTGAAAACATTACAGGCACGGTTATTCTCGACAGACCCTTTCTAGCCTCCACCAAAGTTAGATGTATCGCAGACCCGCTGGCTTTGGTTGTAGCCACGTCCGAGGAGGCTGCGGACAGAGCTATCGAAAACATATCCGTAGAGTATGAGGTGTTGGAGCCGGTTTACGATCCTCTCAAAGCTCTCGAGCCTGACGCACCTAGGATACATGAGCGAGGTAATCTTCTACGACACTACAAGATAAGGAAAGGAGATGTCATTAAAGGTCTCGAAGAATCGGATATAGTTGTCGAAGAAGAGTTCATGACTCAGATGCAGGAACCTGCAGCCATCGAACCTGAGTCCGCTTACGCAGTTCCCGAAAAGGACGGCGGCCTCACCATTTACGGAAGCATTCAAAACCCCTACTATGTTCTTCAAGGCGTGGCAAGAATCTTAGGGATGCCGAAGGAGAAGATTAATCTTGTCGCTATGGCGTTAGGCGGCACGTTTGGCGGAAAATCCGACGAATCACCATGGGATGTTTGTGCAATGGCTGGGCTTGCAGCCTTGAAGACAGGCAGGCCCGCTGCATGTATCTACAGCCGCGACGAATCCATCATAGCTCACTCCCACAGGCACCCGGCGGTAATGCGCTACAGGCTTGGGGCCACGTCTGAGGGGGCTTTGAAGGCGCTTGATGCAGACCTTTACTTCGACACCGGAGCATACGCCTCGGTTGGCCCTCTGGTAATGCTTCGAGCGATCTCACATGCCGCAGGACCATACGTCATAGAAAACGTCAGAGTGGACTCCTACCTAGTTTACACAAACAACCTAATGGCAGGCTCGATGAGAGGTTTCGGATGCCCACAGGTGCACTTCGCCATAGAATCCTTGATGGACATGCTTGCGTACAAGCTTGGGATGGACCCGCTTGAGCTCAGACTTAAAAACGTTTGGAGACAGGGCTGTGAAACATCAACAGGGGCTGTTTTGAACGACAACCCCGTCTACGATATTTTAGCCAGTAAGGCTGCTGAAATGCTCGGCTGGTCTTCACGTTCGAAGAAGGAAGCCGACGAAGGTTACGGCATAGCTTTCATACTGCATGGTAACAGCTTGGGTCCGGAGGGGGAGGATAGATCCACAGCGGTTGTTAGAATAACCCCTGATGGATACGTTTACGTAAGTACTTCGTTGACGGAGTATGGGACTGGCTCTTCGGTAGGCTTGGCTAAAATCGCCTCTGAAGTATTCAACGTTCCCGAAGACCGTGTGATAGTTGAAAGGGTTGAGACTAGGGGGGCCCCTGACTCAGGTGGAACTTTTGCGTCGCGGACTACGTTGATGGGTGGAAACGCCGTAAGGCTGGCTGCTTTGAAGCTGAGAAAAAGGCTGGAAACGATGGCTACGGAGTTTTCTCAAACTAAAGGCCTGCGTTTTGACGTGCTCTCTTTTGTCAAAGAAGTTCTGAAGGAAGAGGTGAGAGAGTATTCTGAGTTTAAGCTTCCGGAATGCGATTACAACCCTGAAACCGGAAGAGGCACGCCCTACCTCCAATACACTTACGGCATGGTTGGCGTCAAGGTGAAGGTGGACAGAGAGCTTGGAACAGTTAAGCTCAAGAAGCTAGTTGGAGTATTTGACGTGGGGCGTGAAGTGAACCGAAACTATCTCCTCGCGCAGTTGGAAGGAGGGTTAACGCAGGGAGTCGCGTTCGGCCTTCTCGAAGAGCTGCTTGTGGGTAAAAAGCATAAAATACTCAACCCCAACTTCGCCGACTATCTGGTACCAACGTCCGCCGACATACCGTCTGTCGAGATTGAGGTTGTCGAGAATCCGAGCACGATGAACCCTCTCGGTACACGTACGGCGGGCGAGCCGGCGATAAACGGGCCGGCCCCAGCAATAGCCAATGCTGTTTATGATGCGCTGGGGGTGAGAATAAAATCGCTGCCCATAACTCCCGAGAAAATCGTCGATGCCCTCGCCGGCAAACAGCTCATTTACCTGAAACAGCCATAGCGGACATGACTGCGTCGACAATACGTGTGTAGCCTCCGCAGCGGCATATGTTCGCAATCAAGATTCGTCTAACTGTGTTTTCGGAGGCTCTAGGATATTTTTCGAAAATGTATTTAGCGGTCATCACTATGCCCGGGATACAGTATCCGCACTGCGAGGCCGTGTAGTTTATCAACGCTTCTTGAATTGGATGGAGTTTCCCATCCTTGCACAACCCTTCGACAGTCCACACATCCTTCCCTCTCGCCTGAACAGCTAGCACCAAGCAGGAGTTTACAAGCCTTTTGCCTACCAGAACGTTACAGGCGCCGCAGTCTCCTGTTCCGCAACCCTCCTTAACGCTCCTCATCCCCAGCCGCCAGAGAACATCAATCAACCTGTCGCTGCCGTTGACATTCAGCTCCACCTTACTCCCGTTAAGCATGAACTCGATTTTCATTATTTTCGTCACCTTGTAAGTATCGCCAACAAAACTCAAGCCCACGCCTGACCAAAACCTTGGACACATGTCTTCTGAACTCTAAAGATGCCCTGAAATCAGAGGCAGGCCTTATTTTCGACACATGGCGTTCGACTGCTTCTTTCACCAGCTGGCTGGAGAGCGTGGTTCCCGTCAGCTCCTCCTCAAGCCCGTAAAGCCTTCCCATTTTCTTCCCCTCAACCCTGTTCAAAACTATTCGAAGTCTTTCAACACTGTTGTCTACAGTTTTCATGGTAACGGTTACTGTTACAACACCAATGCCGTTCGAAGCCCTTTTCTCAAACTTGGTAAACCATGAGACAGCATTCACCCCCCAGTCTTCAAAGGAAGCCTCCAAAATGATCTCGTCCGGCTTCAGCTGAACCTCCAAAGGATGTGAAAACCTCACACCACGGTCTGAAACGATTTTGACAACTCCGTCTAAAGATGTAAGTATTGCTGGTAAATCCCTCTCACCCCCTGAGGCAAGGTTTCCCCCAACAGTAGCCATGTGCCGCGTCGTCTCAGCCCCAAAATAAACAGCTAAAAACTTGATCGACAGATAGTTTGACGGGATTAACGGAGAGTTGGTCAGGTCGTGTATGGTTGTCAAGGCTCCGGCTCTGAATGCGCCGCCATCTCTCTTGAGGTAGTTGAGTTCGGAAACGCCGGACAGGTCTATAACCTTCCTGGGTTTAATTTTGCCCCGCCGCATCCACGGCATAAGGTCTGTTCCGCCTGCACAAACCACAGTGTCTTCAGAGGTTTCTGAAAGCATACGCAAAGCCTCCTCTAGAGATGATGGCGACAACACATCGAAGGATGGAACAGCCTTCAACTAAGCACTACATCGTTATATTTCCGCTTTATTATGTTTGTGTGAAAACAATCATGGATTTGGTTTTAAGGAACTGTAGGCTTGTAACCGTCGACGGCGTTTACGAGGCTTGCATTGGCGTTGAAGACGGACGTGTTGTTAAAATAGCCTGCAGCATTGAAGACCATGCTGAAACAACCTACGACGCGAAAGGCAAGCTTCTGTTTCCTGGGGTAGTGGACGGTCATGTACATTTTAACCTAAAGTATGACGGTAACTTTTACACTGCCGACGACTTCTTTACAGGGACGACTGCCGCTGCATGCGGGGGCGTCACCACCATAATAGATTTCGTCACACCCGAAACAAAAAATTACGTGGAAGAGTTTAGAAAGAGGAGAGCTGAAGCCAATGGTAAAGTCTTGGTCGACTACGGCCTTCACATGATTGTTACACGTGTGGAACATGACACGGTAGAAAGTCTTAAACATCTTTTTAATGAAGAGGGAGTTTGCAGCGTCAAGGTTTTTACAGCTTATGCGAAGAGAGGGTTGATGCTCGATGACGGCTCGTTGTACCGTCTAATGCGTATGTGCGCTGAGTATAATGTGCTTGTCCTAGCTCATTGTGAGAACGAGCATCTTATCAACATGTTGGTCGAGAATTTTCTTTCTGAGGGCAAGACTGAACCCATTTATCATGCTTGGAGTAGGCCGGATTTTGTTGAGGCGGAAGCTGTCCAGCGGATGGCTTTTCTCTCCCAGATAACGGGTGCTGAGACGCTTGTTGTGCATCTTTCATCACGGGCAGGCTTAAACATTGTACGGCAGGCAAGAAACAACGGTGTAAAGATTCATGCAGAGACATGCCCGCACTACCTGCTTTTCACAGACGAGGTTTACAAAAGGCCTGACGGGGCTAAGTTTATCATGTCCCCGCCTTTAAAAGGTGTCGGGGACAGGGAAGCTCTATGGGATGGCCTAGGCAGCGGAGCTATAACCGTCGTTGGAAGCGACCACGCCTGTTTCCACTCATCTGACAAGCTGAGGCACATAATCTTTGTCGACATCCCCGGTGGCGTGGCGAGCACAGAGGCGATAGCCATGGTCCTCTTCTCCGAAGGAGTTTTAAAAAATAGAATCACGCTTGGAAGAATGGTTGAGGTCACAGCCAGAAACCCGGCCGTGCTCTACGGTCTTTATCCGAGGAAAGGTTTAATCGCCGTTGGCAGCGACGCCGACTTCTACGTCCTCGACCCGAACGCTAAAACCAAGCTTACGAAAGAAAACCTGCACAGCAACATCGACCATTCCATATACGAGGATGTTGAGGTTAACTGCAGGGTAGAGGCTGTCTTCTCGAGGGGAGAGCTTGTGGTGAGGGATGGTGGGGTTGTTGCGAAGCCTGGGAGAGGCAGATATTTAAGCAGGAGTAGAAACTTGGAGAGCGGGGTTTATGCCAAAACGTAGACCAGCCGTTGCTGGAGCCTTCTACGCCGGCACAAAAAATTCTTTGTTCCAACAGATAAAGGAATGTTTTACCTCGCCGTTGGGCCCCGGCTCTTTACCCACCGCCAAATGGTCTGACCGAAAAGTTCCAGCCCTCATCTGCCCCCACGCTGGATACATGTATTCGGGGCCTGTCGCTGCCCACGCATACTGGGCTTTAACATCCTACAGCAGGCCCGACAGCGTCATAATCTTCGGCCCTAACCATTACGGCGTTGGAACGGCCGTCTCAATATATCCTGAAGGCTCATGGCTTACCCCTCTAGGCGAAGTATCGATAGACAAAAACTTGGTCAACCAGCTGGCAGGACACAGCGATGTTTTCTTCTTCGACGAGGTATCGCATTCCAGAGAACATTCCATCGAGGTCCAGCTACCATTCCTCCAATACATTTACGAATCTTTCTCCTTCGTACCGATATGTATAAACGACCAAAGCCTTGAAACATGCATTAGGATCGGCAGAGATGTGGCTGAGGTTGTGGATGATAGAAACATATTGATGATAGCGTCCACCGACTTTACACATTACGAGCCGCATGAAGAAGTTTTGGAGAAAGACAAGAAGGCTCTTGAAAAAATCGTCAAGCTCAACGTTGAAGAACTTTACTCAGCCATGAAGAGGTATGACATCACGATGTGCGGTTACGGGGCTGTTGCCGCACTGCTGACCGCGGCGAAGATGTTGGGCGCAAGGGAGGCAAAGGTTTTGAAACAGACAACGAGCGGTGACACGAGCGGCGACTACGATTCTGTCGTAGGCTATGCCTCATGCCTAATCGAGCTTGAAAAACGATGAAGGAAAAGGCCGTGGCCTCAGCTCCTGGGAAGGTAATACTGTTCGGCGAACACTTTGTCGTCTCAGGCTACCCTGCGAT
Organism: Candidatus Caldarchaeum sp.; assembly: GCA_038896555.1. GTDB lineage: Archaea > Thermoproteota > Nitrososphaeria_A > Caldarchaeales > Caldarchaeaceae > Caldarchaeum. The sequence goes on from JAWACZ010000008.1 coordinate 17,196, forward strand.
AGTTACAGCCATCAAGATGCGTGCAAAAGCAACGTTAACACCGAGACATGACAAGTTCATGATAAAATCTGGGCAGACATCGGCCGTGTGGAATAGTAATGGTGAGCAGATATATCCGTCCACGGCAACCCCTTTCCAGCCCCTGTTCAACATGGCTTCTAGAATAATGGAGGATTTCGGCATTTCATCGTTTTTCAACGCGGAGATCCATTCTGAAATTCCAGGAGCTGCGGGTTTAGGGTCTTCCGCAGCCGTTTCGGTAGCGCTTGCCAAGGCCCTGGCATCCCTCTACAACATCGACATGAGCATAGAGTCTGTTATCCATTATTCCATGCTGGCGGAAAAGGAATTCCATGGCAGACCATCTGGGATAGATTCTCACATAACCGCAATAGGTGGAACACTCTTGTACAACGGACCTGGAAAATACCAAAATCTTAAACTCGATAAACATCCAGAGATACTCATTGTCTACACTGGGATCAAGAGAAAGACCTCAAAAATGGTAAGCTATGTCCAGAACCTCTCAGCAGAGAGGCCAGATGAGTTCACACAATTAACCGAGATATACTCCGAGCTTTACAAAAAAGCTGTTGAAGCACTTAAATCAAACGACTTAATCTTGTTGGGGCGTCTTATGACGGTTAACCATTTGCTATTGAAATGTTTGGGCCTTTCCAACACGGTTGTTGAGAATGTTGTGGAAACGTTGTTGGAGAAAGGTGCTTATGGAGCTAAGATAACTGGAGCTGGCGGAGGAGGCTGTGTAATAGCCGTGGGAGATGACGAACTAGCAAAACACCTTTCAGGCCATTTCCCAAGCTGCTGGAAATCTGAGACCGGCTGCAAAGGGGTGAGCGAGGAGGCATGAAGGGGCTTGTGATCCTCAAGATCGGCGGCTCGGTGATAACAGATAAGAAAAGCGAAAAGGTCTTCAGGAAAGATGTTATGGAACGGATTAGCCGTGAGGTAGCACGCTGTTGGCCAATTCCACTAGCCATAGTGCATGGAGCAGGCTCGTTCGGACATCCAATAGCCAAGCAGTATCGTTTGAACGAGGGATTCAGGGAGCAGAGACAGCTGGAGGGTTTCGTAAAGACGCTTCAATCGGTAAAAACGCTCAATCATATGGTGACCGAATGCCTCATTGAGACTGGGATCGGGGCTGTGGGAATCCCAGCATCAATGCTGTTTGTGACAAGGAAAGAAGTGATCGAAACAGCCCATCTAAACCTTATCTTCTCCGCCCTAGACCTAGGGGTTATACCGGTCACTTGCGGTGACGCAACCTTTGACAGAGAGATGAAGTTTGCCGTTCTCTCGGGAGACGACATAGCTGTTTACTTGGCGAAAGCGTTGAAAGCCTCACGAATTGTATTCGCCACAGACGTCGACGGCGTCTACGAATACGACAGGACAACGAAGGAGAGAAAGCTTATCCCCAAACTGGACTACAGGAAGCATGCGTCAATTTACTACAGCGGGGTTGAGGGCGAGGACGTAACGGGTGGAATGTTTTACAAAGTTGAAACAGCTTTCCAAGCCGTCAGAGCTGGGGTGAAGGTTATTATCGTTAACGGCTTGGCTGAGGGCAGGGTTGAGGCGGCTATAAAAGGAGAGCCGGTCGTAGGCACCGTGTTGGTGGTTTAAATTGGGTATAGAGTCGCGTAAAAGCGACCACATCAAAATAAGCCTTGAACGGGATGTATCGTTCAGGAAAACAAGCTGGCTGGAGTACGTTGAGCTAGTGCATCAAGCCGTCCCCGAGATAGACCCTGAGGACCTGGGGACAGAAGCCGTTTTCCTGGGCAGGCGGTTTAGCCACCCGTTTATCATAGAATCAATGACGGGCGGCACGGCTGAGGCGGAGAAGATAAACGGTAACCTCGGCGAGGCCGCCGCTGTTTTTAAAATACCTATGGGTGTCGGCAGCCAGAGAGCGGGAATTGTAAAACCGGAGACGGCCTACACCTTTAGGGTTGCTAGGGACAGGGGGCCCGACGCCTTTCTCATAGGCAACGTAGGCGCGGCCCAGCTCGTGGAAAACGGGGTGGAAATGGCTTTAAAGGCTGTCAAGATGATTGACGCCGACGCCTTGTACATACATGTAAACCCGCTTCAGGAGCTTGTCCAGCCGGATGGACGCGCAAGGTTCAAAAACTTCTTCAAAATAGTGTCGCAGGTTAAAAAAGAGCTCTCTATACCCATCATCCTGAAGGAGATAGGATGCGGTCTGTCGCAGGAGGTTGTGGCGAAAGGCGAAGAATTAGGCGTGGATGCTTTCGACGCTGCAGGCTCCGGGGGAACAAACTGGACTTTGATAGAGATGATTAGGGCTGAGGAAGTGGGGAATGTTGAAAAGAAGAAATTGGCCGAAGTGTTTTTAGAGTGGGGGATACCTACGGCTGCAGCTGTGCTAGAAGCCGTCAGCGTCACCAACAAGCCTGTAGTGGCTTCGGGCGGCTTGCGAACTGGTCTGGATGCTGCGAAAGCCATAGCCTTGGGTGCTTCGATGGCTGGTTTTGCAAGGCCGTTGCTTCAGCCGGCCACCGAATCCGAGAAAAAGGTCTTGGAAAAGCTCAACCAGCTTTCGACAGAGCTTAAAACAGCCATGTACCTTACCGGATGCAGGACTGTTGAAGAGCTCAAAAAAGCACCAAAGGTTTTGCTCGGCCCTCTACGAGAATGGTATTCCGGAAGAATTACTCATGACAGTAGATGAACGTAAGCTCGGATGAGTCACGCCGGCAAAAACCATACCTCTCAAACTGCACCACCTCATCAACCTTCACCGATTCGATGCTTTTTTCGCCGAATCCAAGGACCTCCTCGAAGCTTTCTGAATTGAACGACCCGTCATCCCGGAGAAGCTGCCCATATCTTAATACCTTAACCCTCAAACAATCCTCTGAAACCCACTGGATTATCTTGACGCCTTGCGCAGGCTCTTTTCCGAATGTTTCCCCTACAACCATGTCCGGCAAAACATCGACAACCCTGACGTTCGCCAGCAGCTTGCATCTGAAAACATCGCCCTTCCTAAGTCCAGCCGCGTCATCGTCTGAGATGTAAACAGCGTCGCCTACGTCCAATGTTCTACTGCCTAGGTCATGTGATGGATGGTATGGGATTTCCACCCTGGCTCCTGGAAAGTTTTTCAAAAAAAGTTTCACAGGGTTTTTCACGAAGAAGAACCTGCGAGCTTGCTTGTCTATAATCTTCCGGTTAATGCTGTAGACTAGGCTCCAGTCGTATTCCTTCTTGGCGTAGGTTACTCCGGCATATGTGAGGGTAAACTCCCGGAGGGTTTTAGGAAGCAAGCCTCTTCGCCTTACTGCTTCGATTGTGGAAAGACGTGGGTCGTCCCAGCCGTGAACGTAGCCCTTCTCTATGAGTCCTCTGATTATCCTTTTTGAGGTGGGAACGCCTTTGAACTCGAAGCGTGCAAACTCCACGTAGACAGGGTTGGGAAGACCTAAATGCTGTCTTATCAGGTTTTGAAGTTCGTCGCGGAAGGCGAACTCACTGCTTCTTAAAACATGGGTGACTCCACATAAAGCATCTTGGACGGCCGCCGCAAAATCATACGTAGGCCAAAGCCTGTAACCCCTACCCTTCAATGGGTGTGGGTGGTCGACTACCCTGAAGAGGACTGGGTCTCTTAACGCTGTGTTTTGGCTGTCGAGCACTCCCTTAAGCCTGAAGGCGACTTCACCTTCATGATAGACGCCGTTCAAAACCTTGTCCCAAACCCTAATGTTCTCCCCCACATCCTGTTCCCTATGCTTACACCCAGCCATCGTCTCTCTCTGACGATGCATTTCGGCAGGTTTGCAAAAACATGCGTAGAGAAACCCTTTCTCTAGAAGCTTTCCTGCATAGTCGTAGTAGATCTCCATGTCGTCGGAGTTGTTTTTCTCGAAATCCCATCTGATCCCAAGCCATCTATATCCTCTCCTAAAACTTTCGTAAAACACTAACTCAATCTTCCTAGGATTTGTGTCTTCAAACCTGAGCCAAAGTTTTCCGTCATACATCCTTGCATAGTATTCGTTTATCAACCCTGCTATAGCGTGACCTAGATGCATGTAGCCGCTGGGCTCTGGTGGAAGGCGTGTAACAACTTTACCATGAACAGCTGAGGGAAGTTTCGGAAGAGCTTTCGTAGCCTCAACCACTTTGGCCCCGACTTCAGGATACATCTCAAAAAGCATCGAAGACTGTTTATCTGTCGGCAGAGAGTTCACCTCCTCAACAACCTCCTCAACTATATTCTTAACCTCGGCCAATCTATTCTTGAGAGCCGGATCGGTGGCGAGGACTTTTGACATGACTGCGTTGACAGAGGCTTTACCGCCGTGGTCAACTGCATTCTTCAAAGCCCATTTATAGGCAACCTGTCTGACATCCATCCAACACACCAGTCGGAAGAGATGGATTTAGGCTTGTCACACGGGTTGTTAATAGCTTTATTAAATAACCTTTAAGTTATGGACTTCAAAGAGCTTGACGGAGATGAAGGCCCATGCCCAATCCATACTACCAAACCTTCACACCGCCTGAAGAGCTTGTCAAAGCCACGTTGGAAGCCGTAAGGCTGGCTAGAACCTCAGGAAGAATAAGGAAAGGCGTCAACGAAGTGATAAAATCTATCGAAAGAGGTCAGGCAAAGTTTGTCGTGATAGCAACTGACGTGGACCCGCCTGAGATAGTTGCTTTCCTGCCAACCCTCTGCGAAGAGAAGAAAATAGCATACGCTTTCGTCAACTCCAGGGCTCAGCTTGGCGAGGTCGCTGGACTAGCTGTTCCAGCAAGCTCGGTCTCGATAACAGACCCTGGGGAAGCGAAAGGCTACTTGGAAGAAATAGCTAAGAAGGTAAACGAGATAAAATCAGGCAAATGAGGTGGCTGTCTAGATGAGCCAAAAGCCGCAGCCGAAAGTTGAGGAGCCCGTCCCGGCTGTTGTGGAGCAGGTCGTGGGGAGAACAGGTGTCACAGGCGAGGTTACGCAGGTGCGGGTGCGAATACTTAAGGGAAAGGATGAGGGAAGAGTAATCTCGAGAAACGTCAAGGGGCCGGTGAGGGAAGGAGACATTTTGATGCTGTTAGACGTTGAAAGGGAAGCTGAGAAGATAAAGTGATTCAGAGATGGTGACGGTGCATCGATGCTCATTCTGCAACAGAGAGTTCATACACAGCCGGGGAATGCTATACGTAAAAAACGATGGAACGCTTCTGTGGTTTTGCTCTAGACGCTGCAGGGTTTACATGCTGGAGCATAGAAAAGACCCTAGAAAGCTGAAGTGGACGAAAGCATCTGAATGAGGCCTTCACACATGGAGAAGACGTTTGTTATACTTAAGCCAAGCGCCGTTTCAAGGGGATTGGTTGGAGAGATAATTTCAAGGCTTGAGAGAAAAGGGTTGAGGCTGAAACAGCTTAGGACAAAGATAATCTCAAGAGAGGAGGCTGAACGGCTGTACGAAATCCATCGTGGCAAACCCTTCTTTGAAGGCTTGGTGGAGACAATTACCTCGGGCCCGGTTGTTTTGATGGTGTGGGAAGGTAGGGAGGCCATACAGGTTGTTCGAAAGCTGATGGGTGCGACCGACCCGGTGAAAGCCGAGCCAGGCACAATACGCGGCGACTTTGGACTCGACATAACAGACAACTTAATCCACGCATCAGACAGCCGGGAATCCTTCGAGGAGGAATGCTTCATATTCTTTAGGCCTGACGAAGTCTGAGGGCTGGATAAAACACTTTAAGAGCTTCTGAGCGTCATTTATAGAATGGAGCTACCGAAACATCCTGAAGTAAACATAGGGACGTTGGGGCATGTGGACAACGGCAAAAGCACGGTCGTCCAAAGCATAACAGGGGTTTGGACGGCTAGGCACAGCGAGGAGCTTAAAAGAGGGATAACAATCCGAATAGGATACGCCGATGCGGCGATATACCGATGCCCACGGTGCAGCGAACCCTACAACTATTATTCAACACAAAAATGTCCAGTTCACGATGTTGAAAACGAGTTTGTCAGGGTTGTCTCCTTCATAGACTGCCCCGGACACCACTCCCTCATGGTTACGATGTTATCTGGCGCCGCCCTATTCGACGGCGCTATGTTCGTCGCCGACGTCCGTCAAAAATTCCCCCAACCACAGGACAGCGAACATTTACAGGCGGCAAGAATACTGGGGATAAAAAATCTGTTGATAGCTCAAAACAAGATAGACTTAGTGAGCAGGGAGAGGGCCTTGCAGAACTATGAGGAGATTATCGCCTACTTGGAGGAGGTGGGTTTCTCCCATGTCCCGGTCATACCTGTTTCGGGCCAGCATTCAATCGGGATAGAGCCGCTGCTCTATGCGATTGAGAAAGCTATACCAACCCCTCCACGAGACCAGACAGAGCCGGCGAGGATGCCTGTGCTGCGGTCTTTCGACGTAAACGTCCCCGGCACACCTGCCAAACAGGTTAAGGGGGCTGTGATAGGAGGGTCGATAACTCAGGGCGTCCTCTCTGTCGGCGACGAGCTGGAGATCGTCCCAGGATTGGCTAAAACCAAACAAGGCAAAACGGTCTACGAGCCGATATACACAACCGCCACAAGCTTGATGGCAGGTAACAGAAAGGTTGAAAAAGCATACCCCGGCGGCTTGACGGGAGTGGAGACCACATTAGACCCAGCCCTCGGGAAAAGCGACGGGCTTGTAGGCAACGTCGCCGGCGAACCGGGCACCCTGCCACCCGTGTGGAACAGCCTGACGCTCGAGTATGTGTTGTTTGAGAAAGTTCTCGGAGTTGAAGGCGACGTTGTTGTGAGGCAGATAGCTGAGAAAGAGGCTTTAGTGGTCAACGTCTTATCAGCTGTTTCAAGCGGTGTCGTAACAAAAAGAGGCCATGAAAGGATAGAGATTCAACTTACGAGACCTGTTGCCGCTGAAGAGGGGAGCAAGGTAGCGATATCGCGAAAAGTTGGGACGGGATGGAGGCTCATAGGCTACGGTAAAATCGTGGGGAGGTAGGTGAAAGCACTTCTGGACACAAGCTTTCTGCTGCTGTGCTTGGAAAAAGGTCGCGACTACTTGAAGCTGATCGAACAGAAGCTGGGCGAACATATAGAGCCAGTGATTTTGGAGAACGTGGTTGATGAGTTGAGGACGATTGCGTCGAAAAGGGGGAAAAAAGCCATGCTTGCAAGAACGGCTTTACAGAAAATGATTTACGCAAACATCGTCCCATTCCAAAACATGGACAACGCGGACGAAGCCCTTCAAAAATACGCGGCCGAACATAAAATGCCGGTCATAACTGTTGACGCAAAGCTGGCTAAAAAGCTGGCGAGCTCAGGTGTTCCCTACATCTCTGTCACCAAGGCGGGGAAGCCGATAGTTAGGCTTATATTGCGTTGAAGAAGAACTCATTTTTAAATACGGGGACAGGGAAAGGTGTGTAAACATTGTTTACAATTGTCGAGGCAACGGAGGTTGTGGGGATTTCGCCCAGCGAGTTCGGTAAGCCGTTAGACCAGGTTGTCTTGAACAATTTGAAGAAAAGGTATGAAGGAGCTGTTGATGAGGAGCTGGGGTATGTGGTGATGGTTGTCGACGCTAAGGTTGAGAGGGTTGGCAGGCTACTTCCGAGGGATGGCTCAACCTATCATCGATGTACTTTCAAGCTGTTATCCTACATGCCTGAAGTTAACGAGGTGGTTTTGGGGGAGGTTGTTGAAATAACGGATTTCGGATGTTTCGTCAGAGTCGGGCCTCTTGACGGGCTCCTGCACATATCGCAGATTATGGACGACTTCATAACGTATGACGACAAAAACAATATGCTGGTGGGGAAGAAGTCTGGGCGAAAGCTTACGGTCGGGGATGATGTAAGGGCTAGGATAAACGCGGTCTCCTTCGCAGGCGGGGCTGGGGGAAAAGTTTCGCTTGTCACACGCCAGCCCCTGATGGGTTCGCTGAAATGGGTGGAGGAGGAGAAGGCAAAGGCGGTGCAGTAATGTGTCGTCCAGAGCTAAAGCCTGTAGGAACTGCAGACGCATAGTTGTTGGAGACGTTTGTGATGCCTGCGGCTCATCTAATCTAAGCACAAGCTTCTCAGGGTTACTGATAATCTTGGACGTGGAAAATTCACAGATAGCTAAAGAGCTGGGCATAAGGAAAACTGGCAGATATGCCGTCAAAGTCGACTGAACCCGTTTGGAATAAAGTAATCTTCTTCTCGGAGAGGTTGAAAGAAAGGCTTAGGATACCTCTAGGAGAACTGCGGTATGGGGATTTAAGGCTTGATGAAGAGTTTGCCAAAGCAAAGCCTTTGGTTGTCGTTGGCGATTATACTTTTGGACGTTTTTTAAGCCTTGGCGTTAAACCAGATGTCGTGATAGTTGACATGAAGGTTGAACGACGGGAGGTGGGTATGCCCAACATCGAAGGGTATGTGGTCCGACATGTCGTAAACCCAGCCGGGTCAATAACTCCTGAAGCCGCGGCGGCCGTGGTTGAGACGGTTAAGGCAGGTAGGGGAGCGGTGCTTGTCGAAGGTGAAGAAGACCTGCTTGCCCTACCTGCGCTGTCGGCGCTTCCTGATTCAGGGTTGCTTGTTTACGGACAGCCAAGAAAAGGATACGTCGTTGTACGAGGTGGAGAGCGTATTTGGAGGCTTGTCAAAAAGATTGTTGAAGAAGCTACGTGTTGAATTTTGTGTAGCCGCATTTTCCACAGGTCAGCCTGTTGCCGTGGTCAGCCATGAAAAACCCCGGACCACATCTAGGACATGGGGTCAGGCTCCTATGCAGCACCCCGTTTTTTAAGATGTAATGGTTCCACAGACCTTTTTTGCTCATTTCTTCACCTTCTCGACTATCTTATTCCTAATGAGTATATGGTTTGGTTCATATTTTTTAATGTCTTCGACGGAACCGTATATGTGGGCGTGGATGTTTACTGTTTTTGTCCCCGTTACATAATCTGCTTTTTTGATGACGACGTTCGACGGGTTTACTTTGAAGTGTTCAGCGAGCACCTGCTTCATCTCATCCCTTGTCAAAGGTTTCTGGTAGCTGATGTGAGCCAACACCTCCCGTCTACCTATGAGCCTGTTCTCCGTCATCTTTGCTGATATGATAGACATGCTCAACCCTCTTTCCTCAGCAAAACAGCGTTTATCTGCGCTATTGCCTCGCTTATCACGTTGCCTCTTACCGTAACCCTTTTCCTGACACCCTTTACTGGCCTCCTGTTCCTAGGCTTTTTCTTTTTCGACGGAGGCTTTCTCCTTGGATGGTAGCCAACTCCGCCTGAAAGAAGAATCCTGACTTTCCGGGGGCCGGATACGTCTGGCCTCATAGGGAAGCCGTCCTTGTCTGTTCCTCCTGTAATCTTTAGCATAGCACCCTTAAACCCAAAGGCTGAAGCGTCTAAAACATCGCCTATCTTCTTTCCGATCAACAGCCTAAACTGTTGAGGGTTTAGCTGGACTGTTGTAGCTTTTTTCACCGCTGGGTCTGAGACAACCATCCGCGGGCTGGCTGCCTGCTGTGACATTTCTCCGCAGACCTTTTTATCTCATCAATTTAAACATGGTGCTACCGTGCCCATAGGGGGTTTTGTCTCCTCATTATCTCCGTAAATTCCTCCAGCGTCTTCAAACTGGCTTCATCCAGCAAGCTTGCATAGTTCGCTGAAAGCTGTCTCGCATCCCGTTCTGGAACATAGACGTATAGAACCTCGTCGCCGTGTATGTTCCGTCCTACAACCCCATCCTTTATCGATACAGCTATTTTAGCGCCCCTACTGGCTAAAGGCAAAGGCTGCCCCCTGTCCTGCAGCTGGGAGATTGTTCCGACAATTTTCCCGTTCGTGTTGACTAGACGAATGCTAGGCTTTATCTCGCCTGCAAGAACTTCTACGCCAACTATCGCGGGCTCGCTTCTTCTGAAGATATAGTCTTTCAGCACCTTCAGCTTACCCGGCTTTGTCAAAGACTCGAACTCCGCCAACTGTTTTTGACGTACGGTTTCCTCAACCCATCTCTCGTATTCTTCCACAAGCCTGAACAACACATCCCCTTTAAAGACTCGAACGCCTCTGCTGTTGGCTTCCTTTTCCAGTTCTTGGTCAACTTTGACGTTGTAGGCCAAAATGACGCCCAGAAGCTCGTCCTTCTGTCTTACCACATGGGCCTCGACAACGTCCTTTTTTGATACATCCCCGATGTCAGCCACACGTATGAGAACACCTTTCTCTCTCAGGTAGGTGACCGCCGCCTCCAGCGTGCCCAGCGTGTCTGCTTTGATAACTATTCCCGTCTTGTCAGTAGAAATCATGAACTCTTGAGCTTCTTCAGCAATCCTCCGCAGGTCCTCTGACTCGTTAACGACAACCAGCACAGGCGAGCCTGCGACCGCCTCCTCCAACCCTTCTGCTACAAGCTTCACGCCGGCAGCGGCCTGTACGTTCTCCACACTCCTCAACCTTTCGCGCGGATCTCTTATCTCCTCCAAAGGCTTTGGCATTAGAAGTGTTTTGACCCTTGTAACAGCTGGGCCATTCCTGCTAAGGTAAGCTATTCTGTCTCCAACCTTGAGGGCTCCAGCGTGAAGTATTATGTTGGCTGTAGCGCCCAGCCCCTCCTCCTCAACCAGCTCAAGTATCACGCCCTCACCACGCCCGGACACACGTCTCAGACGCTGTTTCATAAACTGCTGGGCCAGCCCGAGAATGAGGAGCAGCAGGTCCGGAATCCCCTCGCCTGTTTTAGCGCTGACGGGGACTATGGCTACAGTGTCGGTGAAGGATTTTATCCGCGTGTAGAGGTCGGACTTGAACCCTAGAAAGCTAAGGTCGCCCATAAGGTTGTAGACTCTCGTTTCGAGGTCATCCCCCACCCCCCTCTGCTGGTTTGCGTACGTCTTCTGGAATGGGGCTGAGGCTGTTGGCCTCCATCCCGGTATCATGTCGATCTTGTTGAGCGCAACAACAAAAGGTGTTTTCCTAGACCTGAGAAGCTGGATGCTTTCCTTCGTCTGTTCCTGAACGCCTTTCATGACGTCGACAACAAGGATAGCCATGTCGGCGATCGACCCACCCCTTTTTCTCAGGTTTGAGAAAGCAGCATGGCCGGGTGTGTCTATGAAGAGGATTCCCGGGATTTCCAGCCTGACGTTCAGCTTTCCCAGCAGGAGTCGGCAGGTCTCTTCTATAGCTTTCACTGGAAACAGGGTGGCTCCTATGTGCTGCGTAATGCCTCCCGCCTCTCTCGCAGCCACCACCGTGCCACGCATCTTATCCAGAAGCGACGTGTTGTGGAGAAAGATGTTTTCTGCGAGGAAATGAGGAGTTCCTGGCACGGTGAAATCATACACGTAGGAATAGTTCGGCTTGAAAGTTTCCACTTGTTCAATTCTGTACAGCCTTAGAGACTTGTTTGACATGCCGAGGACTTTGTCGCCGACTTTAAGCCGGTCAGCCCTTTCATACCGCACCACCCCTTGTTTTTCCACCAGGAAAGGATGCTCGGGCGTGGTTTCCACAGATTCCGAGTTGGAGAAATGTATTCTCACCATTTCTGCAGGCGGGGTTCTGCGCCAGAGTAGGGATGCGCATGCAGGTCTTGGCTCAAGCCTACTCGACAACGTGGTCAGCACAGGTGGCTCAGCTGGTCTGACGGCCACGCCGTCGGCCAGGTTAAGGACTTTACCGCCCACTGCAAACATTTTAAACACCTCTTCGGCTCTCAACCATCCCATGTTATCCACCTGTATCATCGTCTCCGGGCTCACGCATTTTCCATGGTCGACATGGCCCAGCACCACGACGATGGGTTCGCGGAAACTCATGACCAGCCAAAGTATGTTTGCGCAACACTAATAGTTATCCCATCTATGTATGTGGCGGTGTGAGGAAAACCCTGGTTCTTGGCATCGAGTCTACGGCCCACACGTTTGGAGTCGGAATTGTAACCTCAGACGGAGAGATGCTGGCTAACGTTAGAAAGGTTTACCAGCCTGAAAAAGGCGGTATACATCCCCGTGAGGCCGCGCAGAAGCATGCAGCCAACGCGCCTTCAGCCCTTTCCGAAGCCTTTCAAACGGCGGGTATAGCTCCCGCAGACATAGACGTTGTAGCTTTCGCCCAGGGTCCAGGTATGGGCCCCTGCCTAAGAACAGGGGCCACGGTTGCAAGAACTTTGGCGCTAGCTCTCAAGAAACCTCTGGTAGCCGTAAACCATGGGGTTGCTCACATAGAGATTGGAAAACTTGTCACCGGATGCCGAGACCCTGTGGTATTGTACGTGGCGGGAGGTAACACTTTGATAGCGGCGTTGGTTGAGAAAAGATACAGGATTCTTGGGGAAACCCTTGACATCGCCGCTGGAAACTGTTTGGACTCTTTTGGATTAACTGCGGGCATCGGCCCGATGCCGGCCCCAGAAATCTATGCGCGTGATGGGAGCACCGTCTACGAGCTTCCTTACAGAGTCAAGGGGATGGATGTCTCGTTTTCAGGCATTCTGACCGCTGCCGAAAACCTGTTGTCAACCGGCGTACCTGTTCAAGACGTGTGTCTCTCGTTGACGGAGACAGTTTACAGCATGTTAACGGAGGTGACGGAAAGGGCTTTAGCCATGTCGGCAAAATCTGAGGTTTTATTAGTCGGTGGGCTGGCCCGCAGCAAACGTCTATGCCAAATGCTTCAGACGATGTGCGGCGACAGAGGCGCATCACTCCACGTCGTTCCAGACGAGTATGCAGGAGACAACGGAGCTATGATCGCTTGGAACGGCTACCTACACTATAAATGCGGAAAGCTTGTCAACGTGGAAGAAAGCTATGTCAAGCCAAGGATGAGGGTGGACGAGGTCGAGGTTTGTTGGAGTTGATAGACTTTGTTGAAGGCAGGGTTATCAGGGTGGGCGCTGAAGCCGTGGTAAGGGTAGCGTTCTGGAAAGACGTTAAGCTTGTGAAAAAACACAGGCTGCCAAAAAGATACAGGCAAGAATCAATAGACGCTAGAGTTAGACGCAACAGAACCGTTCACGAGGCGAAGACGCTGACATACTTGTCTGAGAACGGCGTTCCAGCACCGCTGCTGCTTTTCCTAGACCTAAAGCAGTCAGCCATCTACATGCAGATGATCGAAGGGGTTGAGCTTCGGTTCGTATCAAACCCCTTGGACAGAGCCGTACGGCTTGGAGAGATCGTTGGGCTTATGCACAGCCTAAACATCGCACACGGAGACTTGACGCTTTCAAACATTATAGTGGACCGTTCGGACGGAATATGGCTAGTAGATTTTGGCCTGAGTCTATTCAACGTAGAGCTGGAGGAGAAGGCCGTCGACATCCATCTTTTGGAAAGGTCTGCCGCAAGCACTTTTCCCAACTTAGCCCCAAGCTTTGTTAAGCTTTTCCTAGAGGGCTATCGCTCTGTTCTAGGAGACGGCCACGTTGAAAAAACTTTGAAAAAGGTTAGCGAGATAAGAAGGCGAGGCAGGTATGTCGTCAAAAGCTGACGTCACCTTCGTCACATCCAACAAGGGAAAGGCCCGCGAGGTCGGAGAAATATTCAAGAGACATGGTATGCGGTTGAAGGTTTTCTACGGGGAAACGATGGAGATCCAGTCTGACAGCCTTTCAGAAGTAGCTGTCTTCAGAGCCTTGCATGCATACAGAATCCTAAAACGTTCAGTTTTCGTCGAGGATGCAGGCCTGTTCATAAAGTCTTTAGGAGGGTTCCCAGGACCATACTCTTCATACGTTTACCGCACTATCGGTCTTCTAAACCTTTTGAAAATGCTGGACGGCAAGGACAGGAGAGCATACTTCCAGTCTACTGTATGCTATTATGACGGCGCTTCGGCCCCGAAACTGTTCGAGGGTGTGTGCCGCGGGTTTATCGCAGTTAAGCCGTCGGGGACGAAAGGTTTTGGCTTCGACCCCGTCTTCGTACCCGAGGGGGAAAACAAGACGTTCGCCCAAATGTCCTCAGAAGAGAAGAACATCGTAAGCCACAGAGGTGTTTCAGTGGGCAAGCTTTGCCGCTGGCTTTATAAGGTCCGTAAGCAGCCGAACAGGGGCAGAGAAAATGGCTAGGATGCATACCTCAAGCCGTGGCAGGTCTGGGTCTAAGAGACCGTTGAGCAAGCTTCCCCCCTCTTGGGTTAAGCTGACTCCGGAGGAGGTTGAGGCGTTGGTTGTGAAGCTTGCGAGGGAAGGGTTGCCGCCGAGTAGAATAGGGGTTGTTCTTAGAGACCAGTACATGGTCCCGCTTGTAAAGATTGTGACCGGCAAAACAGTTTTGCATATACTGGAGAAAAACAATTTGAAGCCTCCGATTCCAGAAGACCTTTCAAACCTTCTCGAAAAAATCAGGAGAATGAGGCTGCATCTTGAAAAGCATAAATCAGACGGTCATAACATACACAGGCTTCAGCTGATCGAGTCGAAAGTTAGAAGGCTGACAAAATACTACCAGTCGCGTGGCGTGCTGCCTCTGGAATACGACCCCTTAAAAGAGTGATTGGTTGAGAAAATTTGACCGGCGACACGGCTCGGTTCTTCAAATCGGTTGAGGCTGCCTCCGCCAAGATAAGAAACTGGGTTAGAGAAGGCTTTTTCATAGACGTTTTCACGCACAACGACGCAGACGCCCTTTCATCGGCAGGGATAGTGGCGGGCGCTTTAAGGGAGGAGGACGCTCGGTACAGAGTCAGGTCTCTCAACAGGATAGACGACTTCATCCAGCTCCTCAACGAAGGATACGTCGAATCGGAGGCCCTGATATTCACCGACATCGGCAGCGGCTATCTCGAAGATCTTTCAAAACTTCTTGCAGGAAAGCAGGTTGTGATACTCGACCATCACGAGCCTAGGGATGTTGAAACGCCGAGAGAATGGGTGCATGTAAACCCCCATCACTATGGGTTTGACGGAGCCAGGGAGATAAGCGCTTCAGGCGTGGCATATCTTGTATGCAAAGCGTTGAACCCGTCCAACATACATTACTCAGCTGTGGCCGTGGTAGGTGCTTTGGGAGACTTGCAGGATAAGGACAACCGCAGAAGGCTTCACGGGTTGAACAGCTTGATAGTGGAAGATGGGGTTAGAGCGGGCGTTCTCGAGGCGCGCGAAGACATCATCCTATACGGCCGAACCTTCAGACCATTACATACGGCGCTTGCTTCAACAACAAGCCCCTACATCCCCGGGTTGAGTGGTCGCGAAGATGCTTGCTACAGCTTTCTATCCAGCATGGGGCTGCCTTTGAAAGAGGGGGAGCAGTGGCGGACCTTGTCCGACCTTACGGAGGAGGAGAAGAAAAAACTTTACAACGGGCTTATAGAATATCTTGTTTCCAACAACCTGCCATCAAGCATGGCGGAGGGGCTGGTGGGGGTAGCCTACGACCTAGTCAAGGAAGAGCTATGGACATACCTTAGGGATGCCAGAGAATTCGCAACCTTGTTGAACGCCTGCGGTAAATCTGGGAAACCGTGGCTGGGGATAGTCGTCGCGATGGGGGCTAGGGCCGAGGTCTTAGAAGAAGCTCAGCGGGTGTTGGAGGAGTATCGCGCCAGCCTTGCACGGGCCATGGATTACGTGGCACGGCCAGGCGTCATGGAAGAGTTAAACCATATAATAGTTTTGAAGGGCGGCGACATGATAGATGAGAAGCAGGTGAGCTCAATAGCCTCCATAATTTCTTCTTCAGGTCTTCTGCCGTCTGACAAGGCTTTGGTGGCTTTCGCAACAGCTGGGAAGGTGGTCAAAATCTCTTCACGTGCATCCAAACATTTGGTTGACAGGGGGGTAAACCTTGGAGCGCTTCTCTCCAGCTTAGCGGCTTCCTACGGGGGCAAGGGTGGAGGGCATAACGTCGCAGCTGGAGCTGAAATCCCCTCCGACAGGATAATAAGGTTTCTCGCAGACCTCGACAGGGCCATGGGTGAACAGCTTGCCAGCACCGCTAGCTAAGTCAGTGGTTAGAATGGTTTTTGAAGACGCAGAAACAGCGCAGGCCGTGTACAGCTCAATAAAGCCGGACGACAAGCCTCTGCCGAAGGGTCTCGAGGTGGAAACTTCGCTGGACGGCAACACGGTAGTCGTCGCCGTCGAATGTAGAAGATGGCTGGCTTCGCTTTTAGCCACGTTGGACGATGTCCTGCGTATGGCCGCACTTTCAGAGAAAATCTATAAAATGGTGAAGAGCGTGTGAGGACGACAAATATATAGCTACCCGTAAACAGGTTGAACAGGGTTGTCTAAGAAGCCTTCCGAACAGAAGAAGCCGAAAAAGACGTTTGAAATCTACTCGCCACCATACTTCGGCGGAAGATGGCTGGGAACCACCATGGCTGACGATCCTTCAAAGCTAATAGGCAGGGTTTTGAGAACAAGCCTTTACGCGATAACCGACGATTTCACAAAACAATACATGCTCATAAGCTTCAAAATTATTGAGGTGAAAGACAGCATCTGCGACACAGTTTTTTACGGCCATCAATACGGAAGAGAATACCTGCGCAGCCTAGTTAAAAGAGGCACCAACAAGATAGAATACATCTTTGACGTGGTGACGAAAGACGGGTTCAAGCTTCGGGTTTACCCAACCGTTTTCACCACGTCGCGTACATCGTCGTCTAAGAAGAAAGCGACCCGTGCGCTTATGCGTAGAATCTTGGAGGAAGCTGCTTCAAACCTTACACATGACCAGCTGGCTCAGGAGATGGTCCTCGGCAAAACCGCGTCAGACATCTACAACCAGGTTAAGAAAATAGTGCTTCCCCGCCATGTCGGAATAGTCAAGAGTAAGGTTTTGAAGATGGGAGTGCTGCAGCCTGTAACTGTTGAGCAGAAAACAGGGTCCTGACCTATGGAAATGGATGCGGAGGAGTTTAGACGAAGGTTTCCCGCGCTGTACCGCGAGATCATGCATGGCGGTGTTAGAATCCGTGTTTCTGGCGTAAGGAGTAGTGTTGAGCTGGCTGAAAGCCAGGAGTCTAGCAGGCTTCCTACGGCGGTAGATTATCTTAGACGCTGCGACACAGATGAGCAGGGTGAGGAGGTTATCGAATTCCTGCTGAAAAGGGGTGAGATAACAGCTGAAGAGGCGGCCGAACTGTCAAAGCAGCTGCGGAGCAAGGGTATAAGAAGCTTTGGAAGCAGAAAACAACTAGGACATTACTTTAAGGAAGGAGTTTAACCTCTTTTTTTGGCTGAAACGATTGAAACCACTTGATTGGGTTTTAAGACATGGTCGTCGCCAAGCCTCAACCCCGTGACGGCGTCAACTGAATACAAATATCCCTCACCTAAGTCTGTGTGGATTTTGAAGGCGAGGTCTCTTGGGGTTGAGCTTTTAGGCATGAGGTATACGTCGGGTAGCACATTTCCTTCATGGTCCGAGAGGTTGTGGGGGTTTTCCACGGGATAGACAGGGATGTACTGGAGCTTCTCCAAGTAAACCTTGTCTACGAGCTGCTGGACTCCAGTGTTGCCCCATCTTTCAAAAACCATCTCCCTTATTTTTTTCAAAGCCTTCCTCTGGGCTTCTGTCAAGACAGCATTCTCCACCACTTGAAAGTCAGGGTCCCCTGGAGTGTATCTGACGAGGTTCTTTGAGGCTGCGAGCCTCAGCATTCTCTCCGCTTCAGCGGAGCACGGCACAACATCGAACCCCGCTTTCCTCAACCTCTCAACACCATCCTCAGAGCCAAGTACGTCGCACTTGTTAGCTGCAACCACAACAGGTTTAGTCCTAGCCCTAACCGCGGAAGCCAGTCTGAGAAGATCTTCCAAACTCCATGACGTGGGCTTGGAAACATTCAAACCAGTGCTGTTGACCGCCTCTTGAACAACTGCTTCGGAGACCCCAAGCCCCGAAAGAGTTTTCGCTATCTCCGCTACAAGGCTGAATTGTCTTGCCTCAGCCCCTCTTGAGATCCTCGGCCAGTGCTTAGCTAGGATATCTCGCATCCAGATGTCGAACTCCCTTAAAACAATCAAAACGTCTTCAACTGGGTTGTGGGAGCCTGGCTCCGACGGGGTGCCGTCGGCTGACGTGCTGCCAGACGCGTCTGCTACGATTATCAAGGCAGAGGCCTGTCTTATCTCGTCCAAGAACTGCAGCCCCAAGCCTTTCCCCTTATGTGCGTCCTGAATAATTCCGGGGCAGTCTATTATCTGGATTGGCACCAGCCTCACGCCCTCGAGACACAGCGAGTTTCGAGGGTTGTCCTTAACCCCAAGCTTTCTACAGACACAATCCAGCCTTAGGTAAGTGACGCCGACGTTCGCTTTCTTTGTTGTAAAAGGATAGTTTGCTATCTCGACTTCTGTCATGCTGAGTGCTGAGAAGAGAGTGCTTTTACCTACGTTAGGCTTGCCAACTATTCCAGCCAGCTCCATCGACTACCACAAATTATCCATGGATGATGGTTTTTAGAGTTTAACAGATGGATGGTTTGGGTCCACGGCAACCACTTCAAACCATTTGTAGATGGCGTCAGACGCCAGAGGATATGCTCCCAACGCCTTCAGGTTGGGATATTTTTTCAAAGCCCTCTGGATGGCCTCCTCTTTTAAGGAGATGTTAACTTTGTGTTTAACCACACCTAAAGCTTTAGGCCTTCTCCCTGACCTTGGCCTGGGCTTGCTGAAACCTCCCCTCCTGACTCTCACACGCAGGACAACGTAGCCTTGTTTGTCGCTGTAACCGATGCTTCTCGCCCTGTCAAGCCTCAGCGGCTTGTCAACTCTGACCACGCTTTTCTCTCTCCGCCATTCAACCAAACGCCTCCTCATAGCGGCGACCAGCGACTCGGGCCTTTCACGCCAATACCTGTTTAACATTTTATAGAAGGACATAAGCCTGCTTGTTTTCCTCTACAGGTAGTTCTTAAAGTTGAAAACCTATTAGGGAAGATGGCTTAACATGGCTTGATGCTGAAGTTCATACGGCTGAAATGCAGGGTCCACTGCTACGCCACCGAAGACCTGGAGAAGGTGAAGCAATCTGTTGAGAACATCCTCAACGGCGTCAAATTTTCCGTCAAAGAGACTAAGATGGCGGGTCATTACGGAGACGTCATATACGCTTTAGAGTATGGGGTTTTGAACGAGTCTGAAGTAGCCTCGGTTTTTAAGAAAATTCTCTCTCAGCTGGGGGTTGGGGTTCTAGGTGTTGAGCAGAAATCTCCGCAAACTGGAAAGTTTCACATAAGGCTTGACAAGCAAAAGGCTTTCAAGGGAGAGATAGCGGCGGAGGACGTTGACCCGGTTAAAATGGAGTTCAGCTACGAAGGCGACTGGAGGGAGGTTTTCCGTTGGGTAGAGAGTACGTAGACCTTCATGTCACGAAATTCGACCCGAGAACGGCGGAAACACTTGTGGCGTTGGGTTTCAAGCACGTCTGCACGACAGACTTTAAGAAAAACATGTCGGTTTCAAGCTTCCATGAACTGTCTGTTTACGGGAAAGCGGTTGTGGAGGCTAGGTCGCGTTCTGAGCTTTTGCAGCGTCTAAAAGCTGTTGACAGGAAGCTGTTGATAGGGGTGAAGCCTTTGACCCGTGAGGCGTTGATAGTTGCCGCAAGGGACAGAAGGGTTGGCACGGTAATGGCCCACGGCGAGGTCGCAGAGCTGGACAGGCATGTTCTTCAGGTTTTCGACAACAGCCTTGAGATAACCGTCTCCGAGCTGGCTGAAGCTTTTAAAGACTTGAGAAAATGGAGAAACCTTCAGAAACTATGCAAAACGGCTGCACGTTTTCAGATCCCGTTAATTATTTCCAGCGGTGCGGGTGGGGCTGACGAGCTTATGCCTCCCAAACAGCTGGCATGCGTGCTTTCCGCTATGAAAGAGGTTCAAACACCCGACCTAGACGCTGTTTCAACAACTCCTCTGAAGCTGGTGAGAGAGAAACTTGAGCGGTAGAACTCTCCGCCTGAAGAGACGTTACGTCATAGTCAAAGCGTCGTCGGAAGCAAGCTTGGAAGAAGTTTCAGAGGCGGTGAGAGAATGTTTCTACGAGCTATATGGAAAGACAGGTTTAGCGGACTCGGGCTTTAAAAAAGGAACCGTAGGCTCTTATCTGTTTCTTTCATGTTACAAAGAGTGGCTTCCGAAACTGGTTCTTGCGATTTCACTCGTTAGAAATGTAAAAGGTGTTTATACTGTTATCAGAACGGTAAAGGTCTCTGGGACGGTAAAAAGTTTGAGGAAAACTGTTTAACGGTTTACTCTTGGGCTCTTCCACATTTTCCGCAAAAAACCTGCTTCTCAGCCATTCGAGATCCGCAGAACTTGCAGCGTGAGCCTCCTGTGTCAAGGGCCCTTGACTTCTCAACTCTTCGGGCGACAAAGATCGAAGATTCTATCAACGCCACTAACGGAAGGAAAAGGACTGCGTTTCCAACAAGCCATCCGTCAGGTGTTATGAAAGCCACTATTATGTATAGAATGCCGTATATGTAAAGCCGGTTTTTTGTTATGGTTTCGGTGTTCAACAACCCGAACCTAACGAGGAGAACCACGATAGCGGGGGCTGTGAAAACAACCCCAATCAACAGAATGGTAGTGAAAATCAGGCTGTAAAAATCCAAGGCGCAGACAGTCGGGTTTATTCCAGCAAGCTCGAAGAAGAACACCATAGCCCTCATGACTAAAGGCGCTGCAACGAAATATCCGAACGCCGCTCCGGCGGAGAAAAGAGCGAAAAAACCCGCTGCAAAGCCGTAGATAAGTTTCCGCTCATGCGGATACAGGGCGGGGTCTACGTAGGCGTATGTTTCATAACCTATGACAGGCATGACCGTGGCAACAGCTAAGAAGGCGGCGGCTAGGAAGATTATCTCGAAGGGAGATGTCACGCTGCATCCTATTATGACCAGCCTGTCCCCGCCTATGTCTGCGACTATTCTCTTCAACACTAGCGAGACCATGGGCTCATAGAACTCGGGGTTGAACGATGTGGGGTTGAGGTTGGCTGGAAACGCCAGCCAGAAGATAAGGGCTATGATGAAGGAGACTATGACGAATTTAACCCTGTCTTTGAGCTCCCTCAGATGCTCGATTAACGGCATTTCCTTATCTCTGCTCAAAGCCTCCGCCATCTATCTCAAAGAAACCAATAAAATATAACGTTAACCCGTCTTCTGAGATTTTTCAACTATTTCTTTCGCTATCTCATCTCTGGTCTTGCCTTCGGTAGGTATGTTTAGAGCCCTCGCCACCTCCAGCAGCTTGTCGTCGGATGATGGTGCTGAAGGCTGTAGCGTGGCGGCTGACGTCTGGAGAGCAGCAGCTCGGTTAAGCTCGTCCTCCAACCCCCTTGAAGCTTTTTCAAACTCTTTCTTCGCCTGACCTATTGACCTCGCTATTTTGGGAAGTTTTTCAGGCCCCCAAAGGAACAGTACTAAAACCACAACGGCGACGACGATCCATTCGATGCCTTGAATCGCCATTACAGCTCCATTGCGTATGAGGGTCACCTGATTAATAAGGTTTCCCGATTTTTCTACAGCATGACAGTTCCGCCATCGACGATAATAGTCTGTCCGTTAATATAAGATGCTTTTTCGGAGCAAAGGAATGCGGCCACCGAAGCAACTTCCTCACCCCTCCCCCACCTGCCGGACGGGCTCTCCTCCGCTAAAGCACGGTATTCTTCCGGGGTCAAAGCTGAAACTGTTCTCTCTGTCTCTATGTTGCCGAGAGCCAGTGTGTAAGCCCTTATCCCAAACCTTCCAAACTCCCATGCAATATGTTTGGTCAACCCGATGACAGCTGCCTTGGCAAGCGTGTAGGCAAGGCCTTTATCATATCCCGATATGGCTGGCGTTGAGCTGAAGTTGACTACAACGCCTCCGCCGCCCTTACGCATCAACGGAAGAACATTTTTAACCATCAGGAAAGACCCTAGCAAATCCACTTTCATCACCTTCAATATGTCATCCAACGCATGGTCCACCAAGCTTTTGCTCCAGAGGCTTTTCTCCAGCACGTATCCTGCGACGTTGACCAAAGCATCCAATCTGCCGAAGGTTTGATATGCTTTGTTGACAAAAGCCGAGACGCTTGCTTCGTCGGAAACGTCTAGAAAATCGGCAATTACAGCGTTTTTTGCTCCGGCGCTCCAGACCTCTGCAAGGCTTTTTAGAAGCGGGACCCGTCTTCCTCCGGCTGCCACCGACGCCCCCTCTTTCAAAAATTCCTCTACAATCGCCCGCCCAACGCTTCCCGTAGCCCCAGTCACTATACATTTTTTACCATCTAGTAGCCCCACGGCGGTACGCTAGTTTTGCATGCTTATATAGACGTATCACATCAAACCACCGATGTCGAAGGAGCTTAAGTACATAGTGAGGATTTTGAACACGGACATAGATGGGACGCTAAAAATCCCTTATGCCTTGGCTAAGGTCAAGGGTATAGGCATAAACCTTGGTTATGCTATTGCGAGAGCCGCAGGCTTAGACACAGAATTAAGGATGGGGTCTTTGACGGAGAAACAGCTTGAGAAAATCGAGCAAGTAGCGAGAAAACCTGAAGCTTTCGGAATTCCTGCATGGATGTTGAACAGGAGGTTCGACCCCTCCACGGGCAAAAACCTTCATCTTCTTGGAGCGGACCTCGAGCTAGCTGTAAAAGAAGACATCCAGCTTATGATGAGGACAAAGAGCTGGAAAGGGATACGCCATTCGCTCGGCTTGAAAGTCAGAGGGCAGAGAACTCGGACGACAGGCAGGAAGGGCATGACGGTTGGTGTTTCGAGGAAAGCGGTCCAAGCCCAGCCTAAAAAGGAGGAAAAATCTTAATTCACTCTCCCAAAGCCATGCGGGCCATCTCAGCACCCTTCACAAGGTTCACCTGCTTTTGAAAAGCCACATCCCATTTTCTTGTCCTCAGCCCGCAGTCGTTGCACGCTACAATTTTGCCCGGGTCCTTCATCAAATTGGAGGCGTGGAGTAGCCTGTCCCTGACAAGCTCGGGTGGCTCGATAAAATCGGTGTGGACGTCGACGACGCCGGGAGCTATTTTGAACCGCACGGAATAGTCTCTAAAAATTTTAAGCACCTTGAAGCCCGGTCTCCTCTCTTCACCTGTTCCTAAAACGGTTAGGTCAGCGTTTGAACATGATATCGAAAGTATGTCAGTTTTAAGCTCGAGGATTGCTGGGAAGAGGGCTTCGTAATCGGTGTAGCAGATGTGTACAGCCACCTTGGAGCCCAACCCTTTAACCGTCTCGTTTAGGCTTTCAACGACTAACTCGGACTCGTAAGGCTTAGCGGCCGCAGCCGGCTCGTCAAGCTGCACATAGTCAGCATTTTCCATCGCTAGAGCTGAAACAACGGGCCTCACAACCTCTCTCACTAGATCATGCACAAATTCTCGTTTCGCGTTATGGAGTTTTTCAACCCATCCATCCCCGGCGGATTTTTTGACGTAGTATTCGTCGAAGGACCAGTCAGCGAGAGTGTAGGCTGCTGTTACAGGAACTTTAAGAGGTTTTCTTGCATGTTTTTTGTTGAACTGCAGCTCTTCAAGGTGGTATATTCTGCGGAGGCGTGGTTTGTCCACCACCGCGGCCTTCCTATAGTATTCGTTGTCCCATACCCTTACGACGCCTCGGAACTGGAAGCCGTCGACGTACTGGAGAGGATATTCGTACATCTCCATCCGACGCTGCTCTCCGTCATAGATTATGTCCAACCCAGCTTTTTCGAAAAACTTCAAACCGTAGATGCAGGCCCAGTCAAGTTTCTCAGACTCTGTAAGCTTGTTTTCAGCGAGGGATGTTACTAGCTGCTGGTAGTTTTCGACGTCGAGGGTATTTCCCCAACGTTCCGCCTGCTGGGCCGCCTTCAGACTGTCCTTGGTTATGAAGGGTGCTTTGTTCAGGCTGCCTACCTCCATTACTGGGAAAAGTTTTGTCAACTGAGTTTATCACCCGCCAACCTCTTCAGCTCACCTAACTTTCTAACCTTTTCCACAGTGATCTCGTAGGGGAGAAATTCAAGCTCGCAGGACGGGCCTATCTCCAATTCTTTCAACCCAGTTCTCGAGATCACCGTATACAGCGTCTCTAAAACGGCCTCGTCTGATTCCATCAGAGTGTTCCGGCCATCGAGAACACCTAAAAACAGCTTCTTACTTATGGAGTGCTCCGTAATTTGGTTTAGGGGTGTTTTGTAAAGGTCGATGCCTATGACGTCTGCTGAAAAGTCCAGTACGTGGTGGAAAATGGCTGAGGCTGAGCCGAAAGGCATGTGTAGCAGCAGCTCGCCAGCCACCTTACGCCTGACTATTTTTACGCATTCTTTCGCCAACTCCAGCTCGTCGCTGGAAAGTTTGCCTGATACGAGCGCGGGAGCGGTCAGCTGTATTTGAACAGTCCCGTCAAGGCCTGATGCAAGCTGGGCTATAGCATCGGCGAGCTGGTAAGCAATTTCCTCAAACCTATGACGTGTTTTGTTCTCCGAGAGTTTAGCCATCGTAAAAGGGTCGGGCAGCACCGCCTTAGCACTCAAGCCAAGTAAGGCGTTCCTGTTGAAGAAAAAACTGTCAAGGGTTTTCTTTACGGATATTTCTTCGACGATGACCGGTTTTTTGAAGAAAACGTTGTTGTCAAACCATCGTGACAAACCGTCTATGATGACCCCGTTCAGGGAAAGAGCGACGGGTCTGAAAAGATCGTCCCACGTCAACATTCCGTCAGATATGTAGGTGAGGTTGTTTTCCAGCTGTAGTCTGACTATCCGTCTTACAGTTTGGTCTATATCGGCGGAAAGCTGATCGTAGGATATTTTTCCTTTTGCGAAATCTCTGAAGGATTTTATGAGAGAAGTTGTTCTGGGAAAGGCTCCCACTAGATATGCTCTAACCTTCACCAGCTACATCCTCCGTTCTGAGCTGTGGCCCGGGAAGTAGCTCGACTTCGGGTCGATGTAGTTTTTGGCGACGTTTACAGCTATTGCTGCCTGTGCGAAACCAGTCACCAGCAAGGCTAGCTTAACCGAATCTGGCTGGTATGAGATGTCTCCGGCGGCGTAGACACCTGGTATGTTGGTTTCACATCTTGCGTTGATTTTTATCGCGTTTCCCTCCATCTCAAGCCCCCATTTCTTGAAAAGAGAGACATCTACTATGTGACCTAGCTGCAGAAGCAGTGCGTCACACTGTATAATCATTTCTTCGCCAGTCTTGTTGTTGAAGACTTTAACGGCTTCGATCGTGTCGGAGCCGTATGCTTCCTTTACCTCGAAGGGGACGAGGACCTTTACAGGCGAGTGGAACAGCTCTATGACGCTTCCCTCATGAGCTCTGAACTCCGTTCTTCTGTGGACCAAGTAGGTCTCTTTAGATATGTCTTTGAGGTTTAGAGCCCAGTCAACAGCCGAGTCTCCTCCCCCGACTATGACAACTCTCTTGCCCCTGAATTCCCATTTATCTCGGACCGTGTAGTAAACGCCTTTGTTTTCAAACCTTTCAACGGAGGGGTTGCCGAGCTTTCGTGGAGTGAACGCACCGTGTCCAGCCGCTATCAAAACTGTTTTGGAAAAATGAACACCTTTATCCGTTGTCAGCTCTATAATCCCCCCGTCAAGCCTTGTGAGGTTTAAGACTTTTTCGGAAAAAAGTATCAAAGGCTTGTAGGCCGTGGCCTGTTCGTAGAGCTGTTTAGCGAGGTCCCTGGCCATTATTTTTGGAAACCCTGCCACGTCGTAGATGAATTTGTCCGGATAAAGCATCGTCAGCTGCCCCCCGTAAACGTCTAGGGCTTCAATCACCTTCGTTTTCATCCCCCTCATGCCCGCTGCGTAGAAGGCGGCGAACAGGCCTGTCGGCCCAGCTCCAATGATTGTAATGTCGTAGACGGCAAAGGGTTTTTCGCTCATACTTGTAAACTGTATTCAGCAAGCTTTAAACATCATGCTGTTTTCAGCGGCAGCCCAAGCTCGGCTATGTCGGAGAAATCCTCGCATATTTTCGCCAAATGTGAGTATATTTTGAAGATAGCGAAAGTGTTTACAGTGTATGGTGTTTTTCTGAGGAACAAGTCGCCGCGTTTGAGAAACTCTGACCTTATGCCTGTGATTCGGGCTATCTTCTCTATGTCCCTGCTGAACAAAGCATCGAGAGGCCCAGCCTCCATCGATAGAATTAAACTCGCAAGCGTCTTCAATTCCTTCAACGCGTCGTCGTTGAACTCCTTGTTTATTTTCACGGCTGCTTTAGCTATTTCCGACGCTTGGTCGCCCGCGTCTTCTATGAACTTAGCCGCCACCCTCAGGTCAAGCAAGGTCAGGGGCGAGGTGTTGAGTTTTTTCGCGAGAACCGGGTCTATTACCGCCGACCTGATGACCCTGACGAGCGTGAAGTAGAGACGGTCTACCTCTTCGTCGCTTTGTGCAGCAAGCCTGGCGAGGGAAGGGTTTTTCTTCGCCAAAGCATCAACCGCGTTCTCAAGCATGCCTAAAACAAGTGTATGCTGCCGTCTCAGTATCTTCTCCGGAGCTACAAGCTCCTTGTCGAGCACTACTTGAACCTCTATTTTTGTCAGTGTTTCGTCAACTATCTCTGCTCCAGCCAACCCTCTGACAACCTTTTTGACTTCGGCTAGCTCTTCATCCGTCATCGGCGTCGGCGACTTGATTTTAATCAAAGTATAGCCGTAAAGGTATGCTCCAACAATCATCTGGCCCACGTGAGGGCCTAAAAATATCTCCACCTCAGACTCTTGTTTGGGCTCTATCTTTTCAGGGTAGAGTAAAATACCTCCGTCTTCAGTCGGCTTGATGGAGACTAGGGAGCCTTTTTTTATCCCCATACGTTCAACCCAGTTTTTGGGCAGCGTTATCGTGTAAGAGCTGCCGCCAGTGAACTGGACAGACCTCTTTATCTCCACGTCAATATCTATCGTGCTGGATTGTTTAAGCCTTGCTGGGCTTGCTAGATATGTTTATAACGTGACGCTGTGAGTGGTTAGGCTTAGACGATTACATGCCAAAATGGGGGTACTCGACGGCTATAGGCGAAAAAGAAAATGAAGTAAGAGCGAGCCTGCGGGAGGTCGACGTATCACCCAAATGGGCTAGAGAGGTTTGTAAAGCAATAAAAGGCCTAACGATATCCGATGCTAAAAAACTTCTTGAAAGCGTCGTGGAAGGCAAGCGTATGATAAGTTATCGCAGATACGTTAAGAAGAGGGCGCATCATGCTGAAACAAAAGGCCCTGGAGGCTATCCTGTGAAAGTATCCAAGCAAATGCTGAGGCTGTTGGAAAGCCTTGAGGCAAACGCCGAGTTTAAAGGCCTCGACCCGGAGAAAACCAGAATAGTTCACGCGGCCTCTCATAAAGGCCGTGTCGTGAAAAAATTTATCGAAAGAGCGTTTGGACGCTCTAGCCCTTATAACAAAATATACGTCCACATCGAGCTCGCGGCGGTGGCTGAGAAATGACGGTAATCAAGCAGATTCTACAAACACGCATAAAGAAAGCCGACATTGAAGAGTATCTTCGGGAGAAGCTGAAATCTGCGCTTTTCGGCGGAGTGAGCATTAGTTTAACCCCGGTAGGCACGCGTGTGACAATCTACGCCATGCGGCCAAGCCGTGTGATAGGTCCAAAAGGGAAGGTCATAAAAGAGATAACCGAAACTTTGGAGAAAAAGTTCCAATTGGAGAACCCGGTTGTCACAGTCGTTGAAGTGGAGGTCCCTGAACTCAACCCTTACGTTATGGCTGAGAGGATAGCGCAGGATTTGGAGAGGGGCGTCAGGTACAGGAGGGTTGGCTTTTGGGCGGTTAGGAGGATAATGGAAGCTGGTGCGAAAGGAGTTGAGGTGCACATAAGCGGAAAGCTCACATCCGCCAGGGCTAGGACTGAGAAATTCACAGAAGGCTTTATGCCGAAGTCGGGCGAGCTTGCGATGGATTACGTTATCGAGGGAAAAGCTTCCGTCAAGCTTAAGACAGGTGTTTTCGGGGTCAGGGTCCTGATATACCCACCCGACGCACCTCTTCCAGAAGAGATCAGGGTGAAAACCGTTGAGGGAGGTCAAGGAGCTTAGGGAGCTAACTGACGAAGAACTCAGGAAAAAAATCAAGGAATTCAAATCGGAGCTGCGTAAGGTAAGGACCGAAATAGGTACAGGTGGCGGCGTACAAAACCCCGCTAGGGTGAAGCTTTTAAGAAGAAGCATAGCCAGAGCATACACAATCCTTCGGGAAAGAGAGATGGCTAAAAATGTCAGGTAAACACCCTGCAAACATCTTCCTGCTGGGTTTGACGGCAAGAGCATACTATAACGGACAATCTTTTACAGGGACAATCGTGAGGGAAACCCGCAACACTTTAACCATAAAAACCAGCAAAAACGAAAAAACCATACCCAAGGCTGGGAGCCTTTTAAACCTCGTCCTGGAAGACGGTAATGAGGTTAAAATCGAAGGCTCCAAACTCGTAGGTAGACCTTTCGAAAGACTGACAAGGGTGAAATAATAATGAGCTCGGTAAGAAACATCGGGATTCCCGTCAAACCCCCCTCGCGTACATGTGAGGACAGGGACTGCCCCTTCCATGGAAGGCTACCTGTAAGAGGGATACTGATAACCGGCACCATAATAAAAAAGAAGATGAGCAAAACCGTTGTCGTCGAGAAGAAGTACCAAGTTTACATCAGGAAGTTTAAACGCTATGAGAGGAGAAGGTCACGTATCTCGGCCCATCTTCCTCCATGTCTTGATGTTGAAGTTGGCGACAAAGTCCGCATAGGTGAATGCAGACCTTTAAGCAAGACGGTTAGCTTTGTTGTGTTGGAGAAGGTGGTGTAGGGATGGCCAAGCGGTCTAGAGCTGTTGCAGCAGTTGGTATTCTGGAGCGAAAACCCAACATCCCCAGAACGGTTGTTCTAGGTTCTCTCGTCAACTGTGCCGACAACTCAGGAGCCCAAGTTCTCAGAATCATCCAAATACACGGTATATCAACCAGGTTAAGACGCGTGCCAGCAGCATGCGTAGGAGACTTGTTAAGCGTCACGGTTAAGAAAGGCCCTATAGACATGAGGAAAAAGCCCATGCACGCAGTTCTGATTAGGCAGAGGAAGCCTTACCGCCGAAGCGACGGAACATGGATAAGCTTCGAGGACACGGCCGCTGTGATGATAACCCCCGAAGGCGATTTGAAAGGCACAGAGATAAAGGGACCTGTTGCGAAGGAGGCGGCAGAACGCTGGCCCAGGATAGCGAATGCGGCGAGCATAATCGTGTGAGGTGTGGATAATGCCGTCACATAAACCGCGTAAACAACGTTTCAAACGGTTTAACGCACCAAAACACATTCTGAAGAAATTCATGTCCGCGCATCTCTCACCAGGCCTTAGAGAAAAGTATGGCAGACGATCTCTCCCGCTGAGAGTTGGAGATACTGTGAAGATTTTGAAAGGAAGCTTTAAAGGTGTTGAGGGAAAGGTTAAGAGAGTAGACCTAAGACGACAGATGGTTTACGTAGAGAACGTCTCTCGTAAAAAGACCGACGGCTCCACAGTGGACGTACCGATACGGGTGCCCAACGTGATGCTGACCCAGCTCAACCTAGACGACAAATATAGGAAAGAAAAGCTGGAGGCGAAGGCTGCATGACACATTTGAAATCTCTCGCCGCACCCCGACACTTTCCCAAAAAACCGACGGTTTTCACAGTAAGCCCAAGACCCGGGCCTCATCCCAAAAACAAGTCAATACCATTGTTGATAGCTGTCAGAGACATGCTTGGATACGCTGAGGACGGGGCTACGGCGAGAAAGCTCATAAAAGCCGGTAAGTTCTACGTCGACGGAAGAGCTGTTAAAGATCCGCGTTTTCCCCTGGGGCTTATGGATGTTCTTTCAATCCCTGAAGTCGGAGAGCATTACAGAGTGTTGATAAAGGTTGGCAAAGGCGTAAGCATGTTCAAGATAACAGGCGAAGAATCCGGGTTCAAGGTATGTCAAGTACTGCGGAAGAACCACGTAAAAGGAGGTGGGTTGACGCTGGGATTACACGACGGAAGAACAATACTTTTCCGTGGCGAAGACGTGGAAAAAGGACGTGCGTATAAGATACTCGACGGCGTCAAGATCTCCCTTCCAGACCATAGGATTTTGGAAGCCGTCTCATTCGAACTGGGAGTTTATGGATACATTCATTCGGGCTCGAGGGCGGGACTTCACGGCAGAGTGTTGAAGATTAGGAAGGAGGTGACGTTTCCCGACAAACCCACAGCATCTGTTGAGACAAGCGAGGGAACCGTGACCACGCTGTTGAAGAACATCATGCCCATAGGTGTGGAGAAACCATGGATAACGCTGCCATAGCCGTCAAAAACATCATGCAGAGGCCCCGTATTGAAAAGGTCGTCGTCAACTGCAGCGTGGGCGAGGGGGGTGTACGGCTTGAGAGAGCACAGAAAATCCTCGAAGCATTGGTTGGTCAGAAACCTGAGGTTAGGAAGGCGAGGAAGACGATTAGAGGGTTCGGCATACACAGGGGCGAGCCAATAGCTTTACGTGTAACATTGCGGAAGCAGGCGGCTGTTGATTTTCTCAAAAGAGCTCTTACAGCCGTAAACAACACTTTGAAAGCTTCAAGCTTCGACCAGTACGGCAACGTATCCTTCGGAATAAAAGAGCACCTGGACATCCCCGGCACACGCTACGACCCCGAGCTGGGAATTATAGGTATGGACGTGACGGTTCACTTGACGAAACCAGGCTACCGAGTGGCTAAGAGAGCTTACCGACGGGCTAAAATAGGGAAACGCCAGCTAGTCACACGTGATGAGGCCTTGGAGTTTGTCAAGTCGCTGGGCGTTACGGTGGTTGAGGAATGAAGCATAAGCCACCGAAGCAAAGAAAGTTCGGCAAAGGATTCCACGTCTGCAGAAGATGCGGAACAAGCGTAGGGGTAATAAGAAAATACGGATTATACATCTGTAGAAGATGCATAAACGAAATCGGCCCCAAGCTTGGGTTTAAAGTTTATGATTAGGTGATCTCATGTGACAGACCTTGTTTCAGCGTTGTTCACAACAATTCAAAACAACGAGATGGTTCGAAACCACGAATGCATCGTCAAGGCCTCGAAGCTTGTTGGAGAGATACTGAAGGTTTTGCAGAGAAAAGGCTACATAGGCGCGTTCGAGTACATAGAGAACGGCCGGGGGGGCCTTTTCAAAGTGCAGCTGCTGGGACGTGTCAACAAGTCTGCACCCATAAGGCCGAGGTTTAACGTCAAAGCCGACCAGTACGAGTTCTTCGAGCAGCGGTTTCTGCCTGGAAGAGGTGTCGGCATACTTGTCGTGACGACGCCAAAAGGAGTTATGTCCCATGACGAGGCCAAAAAAATACACACGGGAGGGAGGTTGCTGGGATATGTCTACTAAAATGGTTGAAGCATCCTATACAATTCCTGAAAAAGTTTCCGTCAACTTTGACTCAGGGGTTCTGGTGGTGGAGGGGCAGAAGGGCCGTGTTGTCAAAGACCTTCGTCACATACCCGCTGAAATAAAAATCATCGAAAATAAGGTGGATGTTAAGATACCTGGGAGGTCCCGTAAATCTAAAGCCCTTCTCGGGACTGTTCTGTCCATCATCCGCAACGCAGTCGAAGGCGTTTCAAAAGGCTATACCTACAGAATGAAGGTTGTGTCGTCTCACTTTCCCATAACCGTGAAGGTTGTTGGAAGAGAGGTTGTTATTTCAAACTTCACAGGGGAGAGATATGATAGAAAGGCATCGATAGTTGGCGACGTAAAGGTTTCCGTCAAAGGCGACGAGATAATCATCACCGGTGTGGACAAGGAGAGCGTGGGACAAACAGCAGCCAACATCGAAAACGCTACGGAGATAAGCCGGAAAGACCCGCGAAAGTTTCTCGACGGCATATACGCGATGGAAAAGAAGGTAGGAATGGGATGAAAATGCTGCCACGTAAAATTCTTAAAAAAAGAACAGATACACCGAAATTCGTGAGGCAGGAGAGCTGGCGCTACGTCAGGCTCCAGACCGGCTACAGAAGGCCTAGGGGGAAAGACAGTAGGATGAGGCTGCAGAAAAGCGGCTCGCCTCCGCTTGTCAAGACAGGCTACGGAAGCCCAGCCCCATACAGGGGTCTCCATCCATCGGGCTACAGAGACGTTCTGGTGAGGGAGGCATCTCAGCTGGAGAAACTATCACCGGAAAAAGATGCTGTCAGGCTGTCCTCTAAGCTTGGGAGGAGGAAAAAGCTGATGCTGTACCAGCTGGCCGTTGGCAAAGGGTTTAAAGTTTTGAACCCGCCCGTCGGACAGGAGGCGGCTAGTCCATGACATTAGAGTTTCAGAAGAGGATTGCGGCGGAGCTGATGAAATGCGGCGTGTCAAGGGTTAGGTTCGACCCCGAAAGGCTTGACGAGATAGAGTCCGCCATAACACGTGCCGAGATTAAGCAGTTGGTAAGAGACGGTGCTATACAGAAGCTTCCCTCAAAAGGCGTCAGCAGAGCCCGGGTTAGAGAAAAACACAGACGCGGCCAAGGCAGCAGGGAGGGAGCAAAATACTCGATTGTCCCACGTAAACTTCAGTGGATGCTCAGAGTTAGGGCTCAGCGCAGGTTTTTGAAAAAGTTACGCGACCAAGGACAGCTAGACAATAGCGACTACCGCCAGCTCTACGCCTACGTGAAAGCGGGCAACTTCAAATCCGTTGCATCTCTCAGGGAATTCATCAAGGCCAAGGGGTTGTTGAAGAGGATGGTAAGATGACAGCCTACATGTCGAAGAGGATGAAGCCGAGGAGAAGACGGGAAGGGAGGACCGACTACAGGAAAAGAGTCAAGTTGGTGAAATCGGGACTCGAGAGGCTTGTTATCAGACGTACAAACAGGCGGCTCATCGTCCAGCTTGTGAAATCTAAGCTAGGAGGAGATGAGACGTTGCTAACCGTCACATCCGACGTGCTTGTCCACTATAGCTGGAAAGCCTCTTTCAAATCAACCCCGGCAGCCTATCTGACAGGGTTGCTGCTCGGTAAGAAAGCCCTGGAAAACGGTTTTAAAAAAGCCATTTTGGACATAGGTGTCCAAAGGTCGGTCAAAGGCTTGCGTCTCTATGCTGTCGTCAAAGGTGTTTTGGACGCCGGTATGGAGGTTCCAGTCTCGGAGGAGATGTTGCCCGACGAGCTAAGGCTGGTTGGAAAACACATAACCAACTACTATCTGTCAACGGTTCAAACACCCGGCGTAACACAGTTCTGCGGGTCGGACGGAGAATATCTACAGAACCTAGCTGAGAACGTTATGCTTGTTAAGGAAAAAATCTTGAAAGGTGGAGGAAATGAGCGAATGGAAGCCTAGAACACTGCTGGGTAGGTTGGTGGAGGAGGGGGAGATAACTTCGATTGACCAAGTCTTCCAAACCCATGCTAGGATACTGGAGCCTGAGATAGTGGATAGACTGCTGCCAAACCTGGAGCAGGAAGTCATAGACGTTAAGCTCGTCCAACGGCAGACAGACGCGGGTGAGAAAACGAGGTTCAAGGCCTTGATAGTCGTAGGCAACAGGGAAGGCTACGTCGGCATCGGAACTGGAAAATCCCCACAGGTTGTCTTAGCCATCGAGAAGGCAATAAGGAATGCGAAAATGAACCTTATACCCGTCCGAAGAGGGTGCGGAAGCTGGGAGTGTGCATGCGGAGAACCCCACAGCCTACTGGTCAAAACCGAAGGAAAATACGGAAGCGTTGCCGTTCAGATACTCCCTGGCCCAAGAGGTCTAGGTCTCGTGGCGGGCGAGGCCCAGAAAGTTGTACTAACACTCGCTGGAATAAAGGACTGTTGGACGAGAAGCTTTGGCGAAACACGAACATCACTGTCAGTCATCGGCGCGACCTATCAAGCCCTCAAACAGACGAACAAAATCGTCCTGCAGGACATGTGGGGGGCTGTTTGAAGATGTCCAGGGTCTTGGTTGTCGTCAGGCTGAAGGGAAACGTGGGCATGGACCCCGACACGAGGAAGACCATCGAATCCCTCAAACTGTCCCGAGCTTTCACAGCAGGCCTCTTCCCATACTCACCGAGCCTTGAAGGCATGCTCAAAAAGGTCCAGAGATACCTTACATGGGGGAAGCCCAACAAACAAACCATCTTCACCCTCCTTAAGAGGGCAGGGTATGTTTCCAAAGACGCTGAGAAGCTTTCAGAACAGCTTGAGAACGGTGACGCCGAGCTTCCAGCACCTCTGTTGGTTAGGTTGAGGCCGCCGCGGAAGGGCTTCGGAAAATCCGTGAAAAAAGCCTTCAAGTCCGGCGGCGAATACGGCGACCGAGGGGAGGCGATCAACGAGCTGCTTAAAAGGATGCTTTAGCTGAAAACACTTATTAACAAACCCGCTGTTTAAATCAACAGCTCGATAAAAAGGTGGATGGGATGCCGACTAGGCTGAGAAAG
>JAWACZ010000009.1:0-49155 GCA_038896555.1 Candidatus Caldarchaeum sp.
GGCGTTTATTTTCTGAGACATGGTTTGAACGACGAGGAATCCGTGTCGGTTGTTGAGGTTAGCCGTTTTGAGCTCCTCGAAGATGGTTCGGTTGTGTTCGTCGAAGGAGATTTATCGTGGTTTAAGCAGCGTGGCTACGGCGACGAGAGGCAGGACGGCCGCTGGGGGTTCAGCCCGGTCGAGACGCTCTACCTCGTCAAAAACGGCAAAGCACAAGTCTACAAGGATGGAAGACAGCTTGGTTTCAACGAGCTTCTAACCTCCTTCATCCAACGCGACGGAAACGTTTGGAGAGACTACGTCATTTACATGGACCTTAGAAAAAGACGTTATGTTGTGAAAGAGGGGTTCGGCCCGAAGCTGAGGTTTCGGGTCTTCGAGAGAGGTGAATATCTGGAAAAGCCTGCAAAATACTTGGTCATACCTTTATACGAGGGGGAGAGCATGAGGGTTGAGGAGCTTCTCGACCTTTTAAGGTCTTGTAGGGCAATGAACAAAACCGCGGTCGTGGCTGTGTTGGACAGGCAGAATGAGGTAGTTTACTACAACGCTTCTTTGGTGGAGCTCCTCAACAAGTAGGCGGTGAACGTTGAAGCTTGCTGCCTACATCCGGCTGACCAGGCCGCCGAATGGTCTGCTGATGTTCTTCGCCGTAGTCGTTGGCATAGTCTTCTCCTCGGAGAAGACTGCGTCGCTGCACCAGATTTTCTACGCGTTGTTCACTTCCTACGGGTTGACAGCCGCCTCTATGGCTTTGAACGACTATTTCGACAGAGATGTCGACAGGGTCAACAACCCTTCAAGGCCTATACCCTCAGGGGCGGTTTCCCCTCGCTCAGCTTTAGCTGCTTCTTTTTTCATGGCTGCCGTGGGTCTGGTTGCTGCAATCCTAACCTCTATCCAGTGTTTTGCGATGGCTTTAACAGCATATGTCGTTGCGGTGGTGTATAACTGGCGTTTGAAGAAGACGGGTTTGCCGGGCAACCTTGCAGTGAGCTTTACGGTGGTGGCGCCTTTCCTCTACGGCTCCATACTGGCCGACGGATATGTTTCTGGCCGGGTTTTCGTCTTCGCGGCATTGGCTTTTCTGGCCAACACTGGAAGAGAAGTCATCAAGGGGATGACAGATGTGGAGGGTGATGAGAAAAGAGATGTGTTGACTGTTGCGAGAAAACATGGTTTAACCACGGCTGCCTGGCTTGGTTCCAGCCTCTATTTCTCAGCAGTCGCCTTGAGCCCTTTACCCTACCTGCTGGGCATAACAGGCCTTCTTTACATGTTTTCCGTCACAGCGGCCGACTTAGGGTTTCTGTATTCGGGGCTTAAGCTCGTGGCAAACCCCGTTGCCGAAGAAGCTTGGAGGCAGAAAAACCTGACATTGGTCTGGATGTTTTTGGCGCTGCTTTCATTCCTCGCAGGCGGTTTAACATAGTTCATACTTCGGCGAAAACCGTGCAAGGCGCGCTGTCAACATCCTCAACCATCAACGGAGCTAAAACCACCTTCTTAAAGCTGCTAGGCTTCCCCAGAAGATCCATGTCTTCTATGATGAGGAAATTCCTGCCGACAAGCAGTTTTCGATGCGCTTCACGGCCTATTTCACGCAGAAGGGGCGAGGATATCGATATGGCGTCTACGCCGAGAGCTCTCAAGCCCATAAACCCACGCAGATATTCCGCCGCCTCAACAGAAAGACAGGGCCCCTTCGTCATGAAAGCTTCTGGGTCCGAGTCCCTGAGCCTCTGTATGCCTGTCCTTATCAGCAGAAGGTCTGAGCCCATAATCTCATCGTGATAGGGCTTCAAGTCATCGGCCAGAACAAGTTCACCGATGTTTTTCACGACGTCCATGAGGATGGGTTTTGAAAAAATCAGCTCATCCGCCGTGTAAGAGGATATTTTACGCCCGCTTGGGTCGAAGTGGTTGGGGGCGTCGACATGCGTCCCCAGATGGTTGAGCATTTTGATAAAGTAGGTGTTGCTGCTATCGCCTTTGGAGAGCTGTTTAACCGCAGTCACCTCAAGACGCGGGCCGTTGTCGTAGCAAGGCGTAGACGGCGAAAGCCTGTGGGACAGAAGGACCCACATGTAAAACGAGTTGCACGACACCTAATCAACCCATCGAAAACCGTTAAAAAGCTTTGATTGGCCTGGGTTTGGCGCGGCCAACTTTAATATTGGGTTTTATATTTGGATGATGTGGCCGCGGACGGCGTTTTAAGGCTTGGTTACTGGGCTGGTATGGAGCAGTATGACCCGGAAAGATTGTTAGCCCACGCCATACATGCGGAGGCTGTTGGCTTCGACATCATTGTTGCAAGCGACCACTTCCATCCCTGGAGCGACGCAGGCGGTCAAGCAGGGTTTCCATGGATTTTCTGCGCAGCAGTTGCTGAAAGAACTAACAGGGTTGAGGTGGGGACGGCTGTGACCACGCCGCTGTTCCGATACCATCCAGCCATCGTGGCCCAAGCCTTCGCCACCCTAAACTATCTCTACCCAGGCAGGATATTCATAACCGTTGGAACAGGGCATGCGATGAACGAGATTCCGTTAGGGTTTGAATGGCCCGGGTTCAAGGAGAAGGTTCAAAGGCTCAAGGAGGCTATCGAGATAATCCAGCTGCTTTGGAAAGGTGGTTTCGTAGACTATGAGGGGAAATACTACCGTATAAAGACGGCGAAGCTTTACACAAAGCCCAAGACGAAGATACCCATGTACGTGGCCACCTCCAACGCTGCTGTGGCGGAGATAGCTGGTGAGATGTGCGACGGCATCTTAACCAACCCGAGGGGTTTGGAGAAACATCTCGAAATAATAAATGCGTTGGAGAAGGGCGCTAGGAGAGCTGGCAAAGACCCTTCCAAGCTGAGCAAGTGTCTCGAGTTTAAGGTCTCCTACGACTACGATTACGACAGGGCTTATCGGTCGGCCCTCTTCTGGGCGCCGACGGCCATCCCGAGAGAGAAGAGGGAGCAGGTTTCAGACCCACGGGTGCTGGAGTCCATGGTCGGCGAGGAGGAGAGGCGGAAGGTGAAGGAGACGTGGCTGATAACAACCGATGTAGACGACATCTTCAAGTCGCTGGCTTATTTCCTGAAGCTTGGGTTCGACCGTGTCTACATCCATAGCGCAAGCCCGAACGAGGAGAAGTTTCTCAACTTCCTCGGCCGAGATATACTGCCTTGGATGAGGGAGTTCTACGAGCAGCTGGGCCGTCCCATCAGGCCTGTGCTCGAATAGTTATGCCGTCACACTTTGATGCCATCGGAGAATGTATTCCGGAAGCCTGAAGCCTTTTGACTCAAGGCTTTCGACGAGAAGTATGGGTAGGGGGCTTAACGCGAAGGCGGCGTAGATGTAAAACCTGTTAGGCCTTCCCGGCTCCGACTTTACAGGTATCTCCAAGACCGTGTCAGCCATCGAGGCTATCGTGCTGTCAGCGCTGCCGACGACGGCCGCTATCTGACCTCCCATACGTTTGAAGCTCTTGCACCATGTCGCCACTATCTCAGTCTCTCCGCTGCTCGATATCACGATCAACACGTCTCCTTGCCTCGGGGCTGGGGTGCTGGATTCTTTGGCCACGTAAATCTGGTCGCCGATGGCTCTCTTTATGTGTCCAACCCTGACGGCGGTCATCCTAGCGACTTCGTAGCTGCTGCCCAAGCCTGCGAAAAACCCTGTGCAGCGGGTCTCAAGCCTTCGGGTGACGAAATCGTAGAACTCGGAGGTAATGCTTTTGTCAACGACGGCCGCAGCCTCCATGCAAACCTCTCTCGCGTATTCGTATGCTTTGCTCGGCAATGTTTTGTCGTGGAGGGCTTCTGCGACTGCGTGCAGGATTACTCCGCTCCCGAGTATGAACGTGTCCTCCATTATGCCGACGTCGCGGAAGACCTTGGCTTCTTCCGCCTCGTGTACCTCCTCCCTTCCCATAAGCTCTAGGACACTGCCGTATTTTGAAGCAATTTTTGCCAGAGGTGATTCTACGTCGGATGTTATGAGGTCTATGGTGTAGTCTCTGTGCGCTGCTGTTTTGCCGATGTATGATGCCATGTTCTGGGCGTCGACGAGAGGCGTCATGGACCTGCCTGAACCGGAGTTGATGAGGAGGCAGACTCGGCCGAATCTTTGCTTGAGTATGGGGGCGGCGTCGCTAATGTCCCTTCCCGGAAAACCGATGTCACCGCGGTCGACGACTATTTTCCCGTCACGCATCTTCGCCATTTCGCTCGCCGCAATGCTCAAAGCGCCTTTAGACCTTCCCTCGCCAAGAGGTATTATCACGCCCGCCGACTGGATGTCGTGGAGAAGGCGTTCGAGCGCGTCGAGGTCTATGCTGCTGACGTTGTTGAAGATGCGGTTGACGTAACCTAGGCTGCAAACGGTCTCAGTCAAAAACCATCCACGCAAACAGCGTAAACCGAGCATAAAAGCATAAACGCTATAAAAAACCCTTGAGCATAGATGTTGGGCGGGGGTCGCCAAGCCTGGTCAAATTAGCCCAGCGGTTATCTGGGCAAAGCCAGCGGCGCAGGGTTCAGGCCCCTGTCCCGAAGGGGTTCGTGGGTTCAAATCCCACCCCCCGCACGCCCTACACCTATCAGTGAGTGGTCTATGCAAACTGTTGTCCGCCGCGTGGTCAGGCAAAAGATTTTACATTGTTCCCTTCGTGGATGGTGTTCCGGTTGTTTTTGGGTCGTGTTCGACGGCTTGTCTTAAAGCGACGGCTAAGGCTTTGAACCCTGCCTCAACCTTGTGATGGTCGTCGGCTCCCTCCATGACTTTGACGTGGATTGTCGCGTTCATGCTTACCGTCAGCGTCTCGAGGAAGTGGTTTATCTCTGTGACGGGTATGTCTTCTACAACGTCGAGCTTTGTTTTAAGCTCTATTAGGGGCTTTGGTCTTCTGACCAGGTCGACAGCGGCGTATGCCAGCGCTTCATCCATGGGGATTAACGCGTAGCCGAACCGTTTTATCCCCGTTCTGTCCCCCAATGCCTTGTCGAGCGCTGCGCCTAATACGATGGCCGTGTCCTCGACTACATGGTGCCGTAGGTCTCCGGAGGCTGAAACCTTCATGTCGACGAGGCTATGTTTTGAAAGCGTTGCGACCATGTGGTCGAGGAACCTGTATCCCGTTGAGACGCTGCACAACCCGTTTCCGTCGAGGTTCACCTCGGCCTCAACCCGCGTCTCAGATGTAACCCTGGAAGCCCTGCCCAGCCTAGTCAAGCTTCTCAACTCTCGCCAGAGCTTTTCTGAAGAATCTCCTCAAGCGGAAGAATCAGGTTTGGCTCGTGGACGACGAGCCCTTGAGCGAGCTTCCTCAAAGTCGGCAGAACCGTCAGAAACTCGTTCTTCGAGATGACAGTGTTGATGGCGTACCATCCCTTCACGGAAAGTGGGCTGATGGTCGGGCTTTTCAGAGCTGGCAGCGACTTGAGAAGCTTTTCCAGATTCTCCTCCCTTACGTTGACGAATATGTGGAGCTTTTTACCGCTCTCCACAACGCCTCTCAACAATGTTAGGATGTCGAGGATCTTCTCACGCTTGGAAGGGTCTTCGTAGGATTGTTTGTTGGCTATGAGCGTGGCCGTCGACTCCATCACAACCTCTAGGGGCTTGAGGTTGTTCTGCTCAAGCGTTATGCCCGTGGCCGAGGCGTCTACTATCAGGTCGGCTTCCTCCGGCGGCTTGGCTTCAGTGGCGCCGAAGCTAAGATAAACACGCACCATGTCGTTGTCGCCTTTCCGCCACCAAGGCGTTATTATCAGCGGTTGTTTCTCGCCGTAAAGCCGTTTATACGCTGGAGTTGATGCGACATACTTGGCGGTCGTGTTTAGATATTCTGTCGAAATCTTCAGAGGCCTGTCCTGCCTGCCGTACTCCTCAACATAGCTGTCGAGCGTTGAATGGGCTGTTTGCTTCGGCGCCGCAACCACAAGCCTCACATAACCATATTCAAGGTCTAGGAGCGTCAGCACGTCAGCACCTGTCTCCCTGACCCAGTCTACGCCTGAGATGCCGATGTCGTAGGCCCCTCCTGCGACGAGCAACGGTATCTCCTGGGGCCTTAGAATCTTGACCTCGATATCCTTATCGTCGACAACGGGTCTATAGGTTCTCTCAACACCTTTGAGCCTCAGCATAGCCTTAGCTAGAATCTCCTGGGTCCCCGCCTCCAGCGAGCCTTTCGGAATCGCAAACTTAACTTTCGCCAAGCCTGCTGGGGCTGGAATGAAGGCTTATTTAAGCGCAACATTTTGGGTTTACCGTTGAAGGCGTTAATCCTGCATTACGGTGTCGGCAACGTTTTCAGCGTGGAAAACGCGTTCAAAAGGCTGGGGTTCGACGTGGAGATATCATCCAGACCGCGTAGGGACACGGACTGCGCCATTCTTCCGGGCGTGGGAAGCTTCACCGCAGCCGCCGAGAACATAACGCCATACCGAGATGACCTTCTCGACCTAATGAACACAGGAATGCCCGTCTTAGGCATATGCTTGGGGATGCAGGTATTGTTCGAGTCGAGCGAGGAGGGGCCGGGGAAAGGTCTTGGCTTGTTTAAAGGCAGTGTTGTCGCGCTGCCCAACACCGTCAAAAGACCTCACATGGGCTGGAACAAAATCCGCAAGACACGCGAGACGGAGCTACTGGCGGACGTGGGCGAAGAATGGGTTTATTTCAACCACACATACCATCCAAGCCCCGTCGATGATACCGTAGTCCTGGCGAGGACACCCTACGGTGTCGAATTCCCATCAATAGTAGGCGCCGGAAACATCTACGGCACACAGTTCCACCCCGAGAAATCATCGAAGACTGGTGAGAAAATCCTACGCAACTTTAGGAGGGTTGTCAGAGTTTGAGAAAGTTGTGGAAGCAGGTTCTCTCGCCTGTGTGGCATGCTGGGCCGCGTGCCCTAACCCTGTAGAGGACGGCGTCGCCGTCGCAGTCAACCCTCACCTCCACGACATGCATCTCGTTACCTGAAGTTTCGCCTTTCTTCCAGAGCTTGGCCCGCGACCTGCTCCAGAAATGAGCGAGACCCGTCTCCATCGTCATGCGTAAAGCTGTCTGGTTGGCGTATGCCAACATCAAAACCTCTCCCGTCTCAGCGTCCTGAACGGCCACGGGGATGAGTCCAGTGGTTTCGTCAAACCTCAGCTCATCCAGCCTCAAAGCCGTACCTCGACCCCCCTGTCTCTGAGATACTGTTTGACCTCGTTAATCGTATGCTGGCCGTAGTGGAAGATGCTTGCGGCTAGGGCTGCGTCGGCTCCTCCATCCGTCAAGACGCGGTAGATGTGCTCTGGGCTGCCTGCACCTCCGCTGGCTATCACAGGAATATTAACAGCTTCAACAACCTTCCTGCAGAGCCGCAGGTCATAGCCCTGCTGCGTCCCATCCATGTCCATCGAGGTCAGCAGAATCTCGCCAGCCCCCAGCTCCATCACCCTAACCGCCCATTCAACAGCGTCAACCCCAGCAGCTTTTCTCCCACCATAAGTATACACTTCATAGCCGGAGGGCATGCTGGGATTAGACTTCGCGTCTATGGCTACGACGACGCATTGGGCGCCGTATGTCGCTGAAAGCTGTTTTACCAACGAAGGGTTGTTGACAGCGGCTGTGTTGACGGAAGTTTTGTCGGCTCCGTTCCGTAAGACAAGGTCTGCGTCTTCCATGTCCCTTATCCCCCCGCCCACGGTAAAGGGAATGTTTATGACAGAAGCCACTTCTCTTACGACTTGGACGAGTATGTCTCTTTTCTGAGCGGAGGCCGTTATGTCTAAGAAGACCAGCTCGTCAGCCCCTTCCTCCGAGTATTTTGCAGCAAGCGTAGCAGGGTTGCCTGCATCCCGCAGGTCTACAAATCTTCTTCCCTTGACCACGCGTCCTGCGTCAACGTCCAGGCATGGTATGATTCTTTTGGCAAGCAATCTGTCGTTACAATGAGCCGCCGCCTGTATTTAGCCTATCCGCCTCCGTCAAAACCTTCCTAACATGTTTCAAGTCGATTGTCTCCTCGTAGAGTGCTTTCCCCACTATGACGCCTGCAAAACCCATCTCACGTAGGGTTAGGATGTCGTCGACAGAGCTGACGCCGCCGCCGAAAACCACGTGACCCCTCACTTTGACGGGAATTTTTTCCAGCATTTTTGTGTCCACCCCCTCCAGCGTTCCGTCGCGTGAAGTGTCTGTTACCACTATGTTTTCGAACCTTTCGCTGAGCGCTTGTTCGACGGCTTCCTCGAGGCTTATGCCCGCTTTCTCCCTCCAGCCCTTCATCCTTACCTGCCCGTCCGCGCCACAGTCCAGCCCAACCGCCACACGACCCCTTCCAAGCAGGCGAAGGATGTTGAGCGCCTCAGCCCTGTTCTGAAAATACAGGCTGGAGATTATGACTCTGGAGACGCCTGCCTCTGTCAAAGCAACAGCTCTCTCACGGTTTCTGACGCCGCCGCCCACCTGAACCCATGCGTCAAGAGATTTCACCAATTCTGATATCAGAGCCATGTTGTCCCCGAGCTCGAGAGCCGCGTCAAGGTCTACGACGTGAAGCCTATCAGCCCCCTCGCTGAGCCACCGCGACGCATAATGCGGGGGAGAATGTGGGTAGAAAGTTGGGTTTCCCGGGTCACCTCTCAAAAGTCTTGCCACACGTCCTTTGAACAGGTCCAAGCCGGCGTAAACCCTAAACACTCCAGCCCGACCTCCCCACGTTTAACCCTTAAACTTTACTGAACGAACTGGAAAATCGGCTTGGATGCGTCTGAATACGTCGACAAGGTTGTATCAGTAGACTACAACGCGAGAGGTGTTGTCGACCGCCTCTACACAGCTGCGCGTAAACACATCCGCAGACCTTTATGCGCTGCCGCCGCTGAAAAGCTAGAGAACGCTGAATCGCTGCTGGTAGTGACAGGTTTTAGAATTCTCCGTTTTGGAGGAAGGCTTGAGACCGACGGGCTTGTCTCCGCCTCCACCCTCGCAGCATGCATGGAAGTTTTCTACAAAAAGAAAGTCTCTGTTGCGGTGGACAGAGGTTTTGAGGATGTGGTGGCCTCTGGGCTGAGGGCCGCAGGCTCACGGTATTCGAAAGTTTACGGGCTGCCGCAGACTCGTGAAGGCTGCAGCCGCGCCATCGCTGAAATCTTCGAGAAAACAAACACCGACGTCGTGGTTTTCATAGAAAGGCCTGGTGCCAACAAGCTCGGCTTATACCACAACGCTGTCGGCGAGAACGTCACCAGCCTCCACGCGCCCGTAGATGTTGTTGTCAACGACCTCAAAGGCCGGCGTGTAGCTGTCGTTGCCTACGGCGACGGGGGGAACGAGGCTGGCATGGGAGTTGTCAGGGATGTCGTCGAGAAAACCGTCCCATACGGCGGAGTCTGCAGATGCGGCTGCGGAGGCGGAATTGCTTCCAGCACATCCTCTGACATTCTTGTAGTCTCCTCAGTGTCTGATTTCGGCGTTTACGGAACGCTTGCGTTGATGAAGAACCAACCTATCAACCACGTCCTGATGAAAGTTGGCGACGTTATCAGCGTTTTGGTGGGCGTCGGCTGCGTCGACGCCCGTAAAGGGTTTGGCTATCTTGGCGTCGACGGCTTAGACGCTAACAGCGTCATCTCAGTCGTGCAACTGCTTTCGAAGGCTACCCGCAGTGATGTTCAACCGCTATGAGGTATTTTTCACCACCAGCCTCGATCTTCACAGCGGTCGCGTAAAGATCTTTCCCCGACTTCCGCATTATTATTTGAGAGAGCTTCAAAACATCTTCAGCTTTCATGACGGCTGTTACAGGCGTTGGGTTGAGCATCTCAAACGGGTTTGGATAGGTTTGGACAGAGGCCTTCAGCCTGCTCTCCTCAAGAGCCTGCTTTAACTGTGGAAAAGGTTTCAGCTCGTCATGCGAAAAAACAAGGTCTGGCTCAGCCTGTCTGACGTGGACTACCTTCAGCCTGACGAAGCCGCCGCTCTGCTCCAAATAGCTTCTTTCGTCCATTCAATATCCACCCCTGTGGCGAAGCAATCCCGCAACGCCTTTGAAGGCTTTCTTAAACATCTCACCCTCCTCATGCTCCGACGAGATAAGCTCTATCTTCAAGCTCAGCTTCGAAGCCTCGGAGATGAGCCTGTCTATCAGAAGGTTTGTCTCCTTGACTGCGAGACTCTGGTTTTGGCATAGGGGACATTTCTCGGCCAGTTTCTTCGGCACCTCTGTCTGGAGCTCGCTCTGGTCGAGGTTGAGCCGCTCCTCGTAGCCGCAGTTCTGACAGCGTACAACCACCTCTATCCTGTCAAG
Source organism: Candidatus Caldarchaeum sp. (assembly GCA_038896555.1). Lineage (GTDB taxonomy): Archaea > Thermoproteota > Nitrososphaeria_A > Caldarchaeales > Caldarchaeaceae > Caldarchaeum. The sequence goes on from JAWACZ010000009.1 coordinate 10,321, forward strand.
GTCCTCCGAGATCATGAGAGTGTCGAGCATGTTCTTCTGCAAAGCCTCCATAACCTCTTTCTCGCCGTATACCACGAGACCGTCAGGTCTCGTAGCCTCGGACATGAAGCGTTGAATCAGCTTCTGCTCCTCAACCATCCTCACCTCTCTAAGAAAGTCAGACGACTTCGCCACAGCCTCCCTCACCCCGCTTTCCCCAGAGTAAGACGTGTCGACGATGTGGATTTTGTCACGTAGAGTATAGTGTAGATAGTCTCCTTGGGCGAAGAATTCCTTGGTGGGCCCGGGGCCGGCGACGATGACGCCTTTCATCTCAGGGTATTGTAGGAAGAGCTCGTTTGCTTTGTCTGCAACTCGTTTGTAAAACTCGTTGAGCGTCATCTCCCTGAGCCTCTCAAACCTTCTGGCTGACTGACCGCCTGCATGATGTTTGCCCGGCACGCCTGAGGTGTATGTCTTCAGCTGGGAGATGCTTCTACCCTTCACGACGGCCACTGCAGCCTCCTCGTTGTCTATCACTAGCACTCCGTAAACAGCTTTTTCCTTCAGCAAATCTTTCAAACCTTCGACGTGAAACTTGCTGTCGCAGCGGTAGAGGAAGGTGGTTATAGGTTCGGGAGGAATGATATGATAGACTTCAATCTTGCTCGTCTGGCCGCTGTTCTGCGGTATGGCTCCGCTGAAGATCACCAACCCCGTCGGCCCAGGGCTGTCAAACAACTTAAGCCTCTGGATAGCGCTCTCGATGGCGTCCTGCACGTTCTTACGGGTCTGCTTAGACTTGATGTTAGCAGCCGTGGCATACTCCTGCCGAAGATAGCTAATAACGTCGGAGATCGATTTGTCGGGCGGAACATAAAGCGTGACCAGCTCCGTACCACGGCCTTCCAGCTTCTCGATGGTCTCAAGAAGCCTCCGAAACTGATAAAGAGTTACAGAATCTTTCTTAACAGAGCTCAACATAAGCACCCCCAGACCACAAACATTACGAACATGGAAGAGGTTTCATCAAGAAGACCTTGTAAAAGTTGTTAACACCATGTAAAATATTTTTGCCAAGCCTACTGTGGGCTAGAGATTTGGGCAAGGTCTTTAAAGACGTCTTTAGAGGATTCTGAAGGCGAATAACAGTGGCTAGTTTCCCGAAAAACCTGCACCATCTGACGGTTCAACAGGCTCTATCGCAGCTTAACACTGACGGTGAACGTGGCCTTTCCTCGGAGGAGGCTGCCAAACGGCTGAAAGAATATGGTCCAAATCTTTTGGAGCCTGTTCCAAAACCTTCTCCGCTGAAGATATTTCTCAAACAGTTTGCCAACATGCTTATCGGACTACTTATAGCGGCCCTTCTCATATCCGGCTTCCTCGGCGAGGTTGTCGACTCGATTGTCATAGGCGTCATAGTCTTTTTTGTTGCGATTGTAGGTTTTGTCCAGGAGTATCGTGCTGAGAGAACTCTGGAAACGTTGAAGAAGATGCTGACTCCTACTGCGGACGTTGTCAGGGATGGTGTTCAGAAAGAGATACCCGTGAAGGAGATTGTCCCGGGAGACATTGTAGTTCTTTCCCAAGGCTCCAAGGTTCCTGCTGACATGCGGTTGATAGAGGCCGTGAACCTGCAGGTAGATGAGGCGCCTTTGACAGGGGAGTCGGTTCCGGTTTCAAAATCGACGGAAGCACTGCCCGAGAACATACCTTTAGGCGACAGGGTAAACCTCGCCTTTGCAGGAACAACCGTAACCTACGGGAGAGGAAAGGGAGTTGTCTACGCGACAGGCAGCAGGACGGAGTTCGGCCAGATAGCCAAGGCAGCCACAGCCATCGGCGAGGAGAAGACGCCGCTCGAAGTCAGGATGGGCGAGATAGGAAGGAAATTCGCCGTCCTAGCAGTTGTAATCATCGCGGCGGTCTTCGTCGTTGAACTGTCCAGCGAGCTTATCAGCGGCACCTTCTCCATCAACTTCCTGGTCGAGGTTCTGCTGTTCGCGGTAGCTTTAGCGGTTGCAGTTGTGCCTGAGGCTTTGCCTGGGATAGTCACAGCCACGCTGGCCATAGGCATGGGTATTATGGCACGGAGAAACGCTTTGGTTAGAAGAATGCCAGCCGTGGAAACACTCGGCTCGACACAGGTCATCTGTTTCGATAAAACAGGAACGCTCACGACGAATCAGATGACCGTCAGACAGCTGTACATTGGCGGCGAATTTCTTGATGTGAAATTTGTGTCAGCCGACAAAGCTGACGTTAAGCTACTTTTGAGAGCCGCCGTACTGTGCAACGACGCATCAATCGTTAGGGAGGATGGGAGACGTGTCGTTCGCGGCGACCCAACCGAGGGCGCTCTCGTAATGCTGGCCGAAGACTTGAACTTCGACGTCAACAGAGAGCGGAAGAGCTTTCCACGCATACATGAGATTCCCTTCACATCCGAGAGAAAGGCGATGACAACGGTTCACAGAGCCGAAGACGGTCGCGTCTTCTGCTTCATGAAAGGCGCTGTGGAAGTGGTGCTGAGCAAGTGTTCGCACATCCTTGAAAACGGTGAGGCGACACCGTTAACCGACAACGATGTGAAGAAGATTTTGAGCAGGGCGGAGACTATGGCTGGACAAGCTCTCAGGGTTCTTGCGTTGGCCTACCGCGAAACGACTGAGGATAACGTTAACGATGCGGAGCGGGACATGGTCTTCATAGGTCTTGTGGGCATGATGGACCCTCCTCGGCCTGACGCGGTCGAGGCCATCAAAACAGCTCACATGGCTGGAATCAAAACCGTCATGGTGACCGGCGACCACAAACTGACCGCTTTAGCCGTTGCCAAGGAGGCGGGCATCTTCAAGGAGGGAGACGCCATGCTCACGGGCGAGGAGCTTGACCGAACATCCGACGAGGAGCTTGACAAACATGTTGAGAGGGTAGTTGTTTATGCGAGGATATCGCCGATGCATAAGCTGCGGATAGTTGAGGCGTGGAAGAGAAGGGGATACGTTGTCGCCATGACTGGGGACGGGGTGAACGACGCACCTGCTTTAAAGAGGGCGGATATAGGTGTGGCAACCGGCATTACGGGAACCGACGTTGCGAAAGAATCTTCAGACATGATTTTGGCCGACGACAATTTTGCAACAATCGTCAAGGCCGTTGAACTCGGCAGATGGATCTACGGTAACGTCAGAAAATACCTAGCCTATCTTCTCAACGCGAATCTGACCGAGGTTATAGTAATCAGCTCCGTCGCTCTTTTTATCGCTAGGATATTCGGACTTCATGGAGAGGAAACACTGCCTCTCCTCCCCGTCCACATACTCTACATAAACCTTGCAACCGATGGGCTGCCGGCGATAGCTCTGGGCTTCAGCCCAGCCGAACCCGACATCATGAAGAGAAAACCCACACCTAAGGACGAGCCTGTCTTCAACAGGGAGGTTATGAAGTTCCTGTTTACAGTTATGGCTGTCTCGTCACCTATACTTCTCCTCGGCTACATCACAGGCCTCGAACACGGCCTCGAACATGCGAGGTCGCGGCTTTTCCTCATGTTCATAGCCAAGGAGCTTATGCTTGCGTTAAGCTGCCGCTCGCTCACCCACACAGTGTTTAAGGTTAGGCCGCATAAATGGCTTCTGCTAGCCGTCGTCTGGGAGATAGTCTTAATATCGATAATTATGATGCTGCCCGCCGGCAGAGAGGTTCTCAAGCTTGCCTTGCCTGGTTGGGACGACCTTCTGTGGATAGTGGGCTGCGCGCTTGTGCTTTTCGCCTCAGTAGAGGCTGTTAAACAGCTTACAACTTCGAGGAAGCCGGCCTAAACCCTTTAAACCAGCCTCCGGAGAGATGAGGTGATGAACGTCGTCCTCAAACTAGGAGGCCATGTTATATTCACCGACCCGATAGACGTCTCGTTGATGAAACATTATGCTTCACTGCTCTCTGAGGTTTTTGACGGCGGACGCTGGGTGGTCGTGGTGGGCGGCGGGGAAAACGCCAGAAGATACATCGAAACAGCCAGGATTCTGGGATTGGATGAAACGTCATGCGACGAAGCCGCCGTAAAGCTAACCCGTCTCCACGCATACTTGTTCGCAAGGGTGCTGGGCAACCGTGCCTGTCAAACAATCCCCGAGACAGCAGACCAGATACGCTCGCTGTCCGACATGGGAAAAATCGTCGTCTCAGGCGGCCTTCAGCCCGGCCAGTCAACCATGGCTGTCAGCGTTTTAGCCGCTTCAGTGGTGGGTGCCGAGAGAATAGTCGTCGCAACAAACGTAGACGGAATTTATTCCGAAGACCCGAAGAAAAACAGTGGAGCCAAGCTCATACCTAAGATGAGGTTTGAAGAGCTTGCTGCGCTGTCTCGAAACGTTTCTCAGAAGGCTGGGGAGTACCAAGTTGTTGACGCAGTAGGTATGGCGATGCTGCTTAGGGCGCGGATACCTCTCTACTACGTCAACGGCCGTAAGCTAGACCAGGTTCATGAAGCCTTGCTGGGTAGAGGGGCAGGCACTATCGTCTCAGACTGAGGCACGCATTAATACATCCCTTGCTGTTCATCAAACGGTTTGAAGCTGGATGAGATATTCGCCTCGAAAGCCCATGCAACAGTACTGCAGTTTCTTCTCGACAACCCTAACAAAGGTTTTAGCCTCAGGTATATCGCTAGAGCTACGGGTGTTGCGCCTTCAACGGTAGGCATAGTGGTCAACAACCTTGAGCGCATAGGCATAGTCTATCAGAGGAGGCTTCGAGCCGTCAAGCTGATAGCCCTCAACCCAGACAGCGTCCTCGCAAAGGGGCTGACACAGCTCCTCCAACTCCTGAGAGAAGCATCCGCGACGTAGCATCTTTTTCTAAAATTCCCTATATACCGGAGTTTACACATACGGATGGGATGGATGAATATCTTGGATACAGGGGACGTGTAGCCCAGTTGCTTCGCGGGGCAGGGGTATCGGTCGGCGACGAGGTAGAGGTAAGCAAAGCTGGAGCTGTCTACCGAGGGTTTGTCATCACAAGATACGAGTTCGGAGACCCGGACATAGTCGTTCTCAAGCTGAAGAACGGCTACAACATGGGGGTCCGGGTGGATGATGAGACACGGATTGTCAGGCTTGCTGAGACAAGCCCGCCGGCCTTCAAACCCCCTCCGCCGCCGCAGCCACGAGAAAACCTCCCCCGCGTCGCAGTGGTAAGCACAGGCGGGACAATAGCCAGCAGGATAGACTACAGAACGGGCGGGGTCAGGCCTGCGCTTTCAGCAGCAGACCTGGTCAGCATAGTGCCGGAGCTGGCTGAGGTTGCAAACGTTTCCGCGGAAATTTTGATGCAGGTTTACAGCGAGAACCTCACGCCTCACCACTGGACGAAAATGGCGGAGCGGGTTGACCGGCTGATACGTGAAGGGTTTGAAGGAGTAGTTATAGCACATGGGACGGATACGATGGGCTACACAGCCGCCGCCCTCAGCTTCGCCCTACTGGGCACACCCATTCCCGTTGTTTTGGTGGGCGCTCAAAGGTCCTCCGACAGGCCTTCAAGCGACGCAGCTACAAATCTAATCGCAGCGGTCGAGGTTGCGTCCAAAGCACCTTTCGCGGAAGTGGTTGTATGCATGCATGGCTGGCATTCTGACGACAGCATCCTCATACACCGGGGGACCAGGGTTGTCAAGCTCCACACAAGCAGCCGAGGAGCCTTCCAGTCAGTAAACGCAGAGCCGCTGGCGGTCAAAACCCCTGCGGGGATAAAAATTTTGAGCAAACAATACAGCCCAAGAAACAGCGGCAGCTACAGATTCCAGCCCTACTTCGACGAAAGAGCCATGCTTATAAAATTCTTCCCAGGGATGAAGTCTGAAGTTCTCGAAGTCATGGTTGAAAGATTTAACCTAAGGGGGGTCATTCTCGAGGGTACGGGGCTGGGACATGTCGCGTCATCGTTCATACCTTTGATTAAAGATCTAGTAGACAAAGGCGTGTTCATCGGGATGACGAGCCAATGCAGGCACGGCAGGGTTAACATGAACGTTTACGACAATGGACGCGACCTTATGCGGGCCGGCGTCACGCCTTTAGACGACATGCTTGCTGAAACATCCATGGTCAAGCTGATGTGGGTTTTGGGAGTTCTCGGCCCTAATGCAACGCTGGAGGAGGTCAGGCAGCTGATGCAGGCAAACCTCTGCGGAGAGATAGGAAACAGGACATATCCACAATACGACGTTGTCAGCAGCCTCATGGGCTGAGAGGGAATGGATTACGAAAAGCTGGGTTTGAAGGTTGGCGTTGAGGTACACCGTCAGCTCGACACCAAGCACAAGCTTTTCTGCAAATGTCCAACCGAGCCTGTCGAAAACGGGAAAGTCGTCAAGATAACCCGATACCTTCGGGAGGCCCAGAGCGAGGTCGGGACAGTAGACCCAGCGGCCTTGTTCGAATCCAAGAAACGTAAAAAGATAATCTACCATGTAAACCCTTCTAACGTCTGCTTGGTTGAGATGGATGAGGAGCCGCCGCATCCGCTTAACCCTGAGGCCGTTGAAACAGCGCTCACCATATCCCTGCTCCTCAACGCAACTCCCGTTGACGAAATCCATGTGATGAGGAAGATTGTCATAGACGGCTCCAACACCTCCGGATTCCAGAGAACTTGCATCGTGGCGGTTGGCGGCCATCTTGAGGTCGACGGCAAAACCATCCCCATACAGACAATAACCCTCGAGGAAGACGCCGCCAGAATAGTTTCCATGGGAAGGGGTGTGATTGAGTATGATTTGTCTCGGCTGGGCATCCCTTTGATAGAGGTTTCGACAGCACCCGTGATAACCTCGCCGACGGAGGCCGTGAAAGTAGCGAAAGCCATCGGCAACGTGCTGAGGGCCAGCAGGAAAGTAAAGAGAGGGCTGGGAACGGTTCGGCAAGACCTTAACGTCTCAATCTCAAGCGGAGCCTTGACCGAGATCAAAGGCGTTCAGGAGCTTGAGCTCATAGCACCGGTTGTAGAAAACGAGGTGAGACGGCAGCTACACCTGCTTGAGGTTTCGAAGGAGCTGCGGGAGAGGCTTGGGGGAGAGAGGCTGCCTCCGTTCAACCCGGTGGACGTCACAGAGCTCTTCTCATCCACAAAATCGTCGACGGTGAGGAAAAAGCTTGAAGCCGGCGGCAGGGCTTTAGCCCTAAAACTCCCAAAGTTCGCCGGACTTCTGTCCAAGGAGCCTGTGAAGGGGATTAGGCTGGGGGCCGAGCTCGCCGGCCACGCCAAGGCCTGGGGAGAAGTTGAAGGCATACTGCACACAGACGAGCTTCCCGGCTACGGAATATCCGCAGAAGAGGTTGAAAAGCTCAAAAAAGCAGCCGAGGCAGGTCCGTTGGACGCCGTAGTGGTAGTGGTCGACGAGCCCAGCAGAGCCTTCGAGGCGCTGCGAGCCGTTTACCAGCGGGCGGTCGAGGCTGTGGACGGCGTGCCGAGCGAGACAAGGGCAGCTAGGCCCGACGGCTTGACCGTTTACATGAGGCCAAGACCGGGCGCTGCGAGGATGTATCCTGAAACAGACATACCGCCCGTCCCAGTGAGCATGGAGCTGCTGGAGAAGCTGAGAAGAAACCTGCCGGAAACTCTTGACGAAACAGCTCGAAAACTTTCAGCCAAGTACGGCTTGAGCCGCCAGCTTGTTGAAGGGCTTATAGACGCCGAAAGGGAAGAGTTGTTCACAAACATAGTCGACAGCCTAGGCTTACCCGCCAGCGTTGTAGCATCAGCTCTAACCGAAACAGTTACCAGCCTGAGCCGAGACGGATATCCGGTTCAACAGCTGATTGATAAAAACTTCATCGAGGTTTTCAAGGCTTTGGCTGAGGGTATGTTTTCGAAGGAGGTGTTGCCGGACTTGCTCGGCTGGCTGAGCAGGAACCCCAGCTCATCCGTAGAAGAAGCCGTCAAAACGCTGGGAATAACCGCCGTCACACCCACCATGCTCGAGAATGAGATAAAAGCACTAGTTTCAAGCCATTTGAACGAGCTCGACGACCCACGCCTCGTCCACAGGCTCATGGGAGACTTGATGAAGAAATACCGCGGAAAGATAGACGGCAAGCTCTTACACAGCATGGTCGTTAAGGCTGTGGAATCCATGAAAGAACGCTAGGCGCTATGCTGCAGCGAATAGGTAAAGTGGATAGAGGAAAGCCACGGCAATCGCAAGCCTAAACTTTCGCTTCAACGCCAGAACAGCCATGAAGGACGCAGCCAGCGCATAAATGACAGCAATCGTCACAGAGGATGAAGGGAGCCTCCATTCTGTGAAAGCCATCCCCACCCCTGCAACAAAAGTTGACTGGATCATGTTTTCACCCGAAAGAAGGCTAAGAGCGATGTCTGTTTTGTTTTTAACAACCCAGTAAAACGCTACCAGAACCTCTTCAAGACATGTAGCGAGAGGTGAGAAAAACAACGTCAGCGCAAAAGGGTTTACAGAGTCTGACATAACGTCTAGAAATAGGTCGGCACCGACTAGAAGGCCGGCGGTTGACGCAGCCGTCTGCAGCAAGACAACACCTTTGCTCTCCATGCGGAGAAGCCTCTCTAGAAAAGATGCTCTACCAACGTCCATCAACTCACCCGTTTCAAGGTAGATGGAGCGCGCGAGGTAGAGATAGAGAAGGATGAAGACCGTGGCTGTTGCGAACTTTAACGAGCCAAGGCTGAGCTGCGAGAGAACGACAGCAAAGGTGATAAAGACTGCGAAAAAGAGATAGTTTTTTGCTATTCCGTTGTGAATCGTCTGACCTCTCCAGAATAAAGCGGCTAACGGCGCTCCTACTAAGACGGTTATCGACGGCGCAGCCAAAACGCTCCCCATCCCAACCAAGCTCGCCGAAGCTTTTTCATGGAATGGAGATATGATAGCTATGATTGTCTCCGGCAACGCTGTGAGCACTGCTGCGATTAAAGCTCCGGTGGCGAATCTCGTGAGTTTAAGCCTGCTTGACAAAACCTCGACAGCGTCAACAAAAGCAACAGTAGACAACAACAGCGTTGCTATGCTGCCTGCCAGGCCTGCTGCGATTTCTGCCGTCACAATCCGCCAACCTCCATTAAAGCTCGTCTTTCTGAGGGTTGTAGCGGCTGAAAACGGCGAGCAAGCTTTCCTTGCTTAATCCCTTACGCAATAGCTCCGCCTCTATCTCGTTTATGAATTCTTTACCTATGCCTCGTGGAAGCGAGACAAGCTCGTCGACAAGGTCTAGGGGGAGCGGGAGACCGGTTGCAGGGTTTGCGGTCGCAAAGATGTAGGAGAAAGCTTTCTCCAGCATTTCTTGGCTGGCGTCCTGATTGAATTCAACGCAAACCGGCGGCATGTCTTCAACAGTCCTGAGGAACACCCGCCTCGTGTTTCTCGCAGCCGTAACAACAGGGTCTTTCGCGTATTCTTCCCATTTACCGGCAGCGGAACGGTTCCAATTCGTCAGGTCTGCGACGAGCTGAACCAGAACACGTTTTTCAGCCTTCCTCAACACAGCATCCCTTCCCTTTTTCCTCAGATCCGCGTCCCTAGCCGTCGGCCCAAACCATGAGAAAACATCGTAACGAAGGTCGGGGCCGAACATGTCCTGGTAGTCGAAGATCTCTCCAGGACGCATTACCAGGCTTAGGATGGACCTGTCGCTCAGCTCGATGCCCTTGTCAAAGCCGTGTCTGTAGCAGAGATAGCCGTCAATAGCCGTCGTCGGAACGCGTTTGATTATTCCGACAGCATGCTGGGAGGAAAGAACATCTATGGTTAGCTCATTAATTCTCTTTATCAATTCGAAAACATTGGTAAATTGTTTTTCCATCACTGGGTCTCGCCAGTTCAGAGGTTCGTTTTTCACCATGCTGCATCCAGCCCTGTATCCGAAGAAGCTTCCGTCAACGAGCAGCAGGTCAACGTGTTTCTTTCGAATGAGATGGTATGCCGTTAGCCTCTCGTAGTATGTTGTTATGAGGTCTAAGATTTTTTTGAAGCTGTCTTTGTTCATGCTTATTCTTCCAGCAAGCCTGTCGCCGAAATAGTTCTCCTCTCCGTCAACAAGGTCAAGGCCTTTGAACAATTTGTAGGCGACCGCATAAAGCCCGTATCTCAACCCAATTCTGTCGTCCACGGCCGGCACGTCCGACCCGTCAACAACCGCTACCGAGAGAGTTTTCCAGTCCTCGACGGGGGTGAACCTTCTGATTCCTCGGCTAAGCTCTTCTCTGACATCATTTACCGAGTTCGAAAGGCTACCTATTGTTTTGACAAGGCTCTTCACCTCTTCTTCTACCGCTGTGAAGAATTTTTCCTGAAGAGGTCGGGGGAGCTTGAGGAAGTCAGGCAGCTCTTCACCGCTTTCCGCCAACTTTCTCCTCCTCTGGAATCTCGAAAGTGAGCAGCAACGGCACGGGGGAAGGGTTCATCTTTCCGATCAGGTAGAACTGACCTTCAGGCAGGCGTAGCAGGCTTGACGCGTCGACCAACGATGTTGCGAAGAACTTCTCGGCTTCTTGTGCGTCGAGGGGATGGATTCGGCCTATGAAAAGCGTGTTTAGGTTTCTTCTGACAGCTGCGTTTATGCCAATCTCGCCAGCAATTCCCTGAGCTATCAAGGTTATCGAAAGCCCGTAAGACCTTCCGAGCGCCGCTATTCCTATTATCTCGCGGGTTGTTTCCTCTTCAAGGCCTTTTGGGCTCCATGGACAGTATTGTGGCGCTTCGTCTACTACTAAAGCAATGTTGAGCTTGTTCTTCTCCTCCATCAGCTTCTTTAGATAGCGTGCGATTGACAGGAAGATGCTTAGCTTCTGCTCCTTGGACCCGTAGCTTAGGTCAACGACGATCACATGGCTTTCTCTGAGCTTTTCCACCAACTCCGCAGGGGTCATCTTACCCATAACAGGCTTGAGGTCTTCGCTGGAAAGCTTTGCAAAATACCGTTCCGCCTTCTGCGTGTAAATGTTTACCCACCTGCTTGGTTTACCAGACGCGTCCACGTTGTCGCTCGATATTATTTCGCAAATCCCAGACCAAAGCTTTTCCTTCGTCTCCTCCTCATTCGCACCACGCCAATCGCCTTCGGAGACAACTTCCTCAAGGTATGAAACAAGCTTCTCGCCTATCGTTCCGTCGCCAAAGTAGTTAAGCTTCTCAGCCAGATACGAGACAACAGCCTGCTCGTCCAGCTCTATTTCGCCCATGCTAACCACGTTCTCGTAATAGGGTGCGTAGTCGCTTCCCTTCCAGTCGAATATCAACACGTCATATCCGGCTTCGCGGAGCAGTGGTATAACTTGGTAACGGGCTAGGAAAGATTTTCCCGAGCCTGTTACACCGAAGATGCCTACGTGATGCGGGATGTATTCGGCTAGTACGGGGATTTTCCACAACGTCTTCCCCGTGGCGTAGTATCCGATGGCGTGTTTGCTTTTGCCGAAGAGCTGCATCGGGTTGAAGTCTTCCGCAAACCTGTAGACAGGCGACGCGGGGGCGATTATCACCTTGTTCTGCTTTATCTCACCGTCGGTAACGTCTCCCACGACCACGAGCGTGAAGCCGAAAAACTCTTTGGCCGTGCTGGGGCCTTTGCCGCTTTTGGCGTAGGCTACGCCGGGGTTGTAGAAGCTGGTCTTGAGGGAGTCGTTGCTGCCCAGCCCGCCCCTGCATATCGCTACGATCTTGTTTCCGTTCCTGTTGTCAATGAGCACGAGCGTTTCAGCGGTTACCTCAGTCTCCTTCCCCTCCTGTAGTATGCACATGGCGCTGTTCTCATGGGCTGGGCTTGCCACAATCCCGATCTGCTCAAGCTTCACGCTGTCCCAGTTGACCAAGCCATACACCACACCTATCACAGCCTTTAAAGCTTATCCGAGCTGTCAGGTTGTAACAAACTCCAAAAGCCCTTTCTTAACCGCCTCCCTTATCTCCAAAGCTATCCTCTCACCCATGTCCATGGGGTTGTCGAAGTAAAGCGTTGAGTAAGGTGAACCAGCACCCATGTAAACGTTTGTCCCAGCCACAATCCTTCCAGAAAACTCAAAAACCTTGACGTCGATGTTTTCGTTTATTATTGTCTCAAGACAGAAAGGCCCTATCATCTTCTGTCCGGTCTTTTTCTCTACAGATTTTGCGAAAGCTTCCCCGTATTCGACGAGTTTAGGAAGAAGAGATTCTCTTAAGACCAGAGGCCTGTTTCCCACTACCGTGAACGATGGGTCGGCTAATCCCAGAACCCTGCCGTCGACGTTCGACTCATACCTGACGTCTGCTCCGAAAAGCTCAACCCTGTCAAACAACGGCGACGCGAAAAAGTGAACGTAGGCGGGTACGCCTATCAGATATTCTTGGATTATGTATGGCTCGTTTGTTCCATGCAGTTTCTCCTGAAGGGTCTTTTTGTCTTTTGCGATGAAGTAGCCTTTTCCGCCTTTCGCGCCCTGAAACTTGACTATCACAGGAGGTTGGGCGTCCTCCGCTGATGGATACTCTCTGGGGATGGGAAGCCCAGCCTCACGTAAAAGCTGCATCTTCTGTGACTGTGATGCCTCCACCGCGATGAGCTTCCTTGTTCCGAAAAACGGGACGTTAAATTCCTGCGCTTTCTCAGGCCCATAGTATTCGACGAAGCTTCCGTGAGGTATGAAGATGGTGTTGCGTTCAACCAGGTTAGGCGCCAGCTGCTCTATGTCTCTGGGAGAAGCCGTCAAGACGGTGTCGACGAAGCTGAACCGTTTGTAGAAGTCTGACGTGCTGGCTGATGCTATTGCCAGCGTCCTGAAACCCGCATGCTTGGCGGCTCGGAGAATCTGAAGAGCTGTGTGGCTCGCCAACGTCGCCACCGTAATCCTTTCAGCGTTGTAGGTTTTCACAGCCTTCACGTAACCACCTTAGACAACATCCCAGAATCGATGGCCTCTCTAATCTCCATAGCGACCCTCCTACCCATGCTTAAGGGCCTTCCATGGTATAGCTTGCTGTACTGGCCTCCAAGCCCGAGGTAAACGTTCGTCCCCCCTCCAATCCTCAAAGCAACATCGTAGACGACTATGTCAAGCTCCGGCGTAACGAGGAACTGGAGGGTGAAAGGCCCGATAACGCCCGGGGGGACAAGCTTTTCACAGGCTTTGACGAAGGCATGTCCTGCCTGGAAGACTTTCTCGAGCAGGCTCTCCCTTATCGTGGCAGGCTCATGGCCCACCTCCACGTACCTGACTACAGGGCTTATGTCGAGCTGGTCTGCGGCGGGAAGCCTGAAGACGCCGTCAAGGTTTGACTGTATTCTCCTGTCGATGCTGTGGAGCTCAAGCCTTTTCCTCACCATGCTGTGGAAGAAGTTGGCGTTGAAGTGCGCTCCGAGGACAAGCTCTTCGACGGAGGCCTGTTCAACCGACAAATCGTCAATCAACCCTTTCTCCTTCAACCTCTTGAGCTTTATCTCCAAGTCTCTGCTGTCGCTGGCTATGAAGAAAGCTCTCTCAGCCCTACGTCTGGATTCGGGTAGCTTGACGATAACAGGCCCCTCTACGCTGTCCAGCGGAAGCGTCCTAGGCCTGCGTATACCAGCTTCGTCAAGAAGCTTGTAATAGTTTGCGTCTCCTGTCCTCTCCTCCCACCTCAAGAGATACTTGTTGCCGAAGACAGGGACCTTAAACATCTTCTCTATCCTGTCGTAGCCGACGTAGACCGCGAAGCTTCTGTTGGGCACGAACACAGACGGCAAGGCCTCAAGCCTGTCCTGAATTTCCTGCGAAGCAATCTCGACGTAGGAATTGAGAACTATGAGCTCGTCGACGATCGGGAACTCCCTGTAGGCTGTTTCACGGCCTTTTGCAGCAACTGCAACGGTTTTGAATCCCTCGTCTCTCGCCCCGTCCAAGACGTCTAAGGCGCTGTGGCTGGCCAGCACCGACACCGCATACGACACGTTTTTTCAAAAAACATGCCAACAATAAAAATCTGTGCATCCTGAATGGATGTCTCAGGGGGTTGCAGGGTTCTCCAAGCTTTTCCTTATCTCCCGTAAGAAGGCTGCTGCAGGTGCTCCATCGACAACCCGGTGGTCGAAGACGAGGGTCAAATGGCCTCTAGGCCCATAGCCATAGTCCTTTATCGCTCCAACCCCTAAGATGCATACGTCCGGCGGGTTTATGATGGGTGTGAAGTAAATGACATCTAGGTGTCCTAGGTTTGAGATGGTGAAGCTGTGTCCAACCAATTCGTTCAACGTAATCGTGCCTTTCTCAGCCTTCTCCACAAGCCTCCTAAGCTCAGCCTCAATCTCAAAAACAGTCTTCAGTTCCACGTTCTTTATCGTTGGAGCGAAAAGACCGCGAGGTGTGTCAACGGCGATGGCTATGTTGACCTCGTCCATGACCTTCACTTCGTCGCCCTCGATTACGGCGTTGAAGTCTTTGTTGCGGCTAAGCAAGTCGCCCACAGACTTGGTTAAGAGAGCGGTTATGCTGGGACTTTCGTCTCCCAGTTTTTCTTTGAGACCGTTGTACACGTTAAGTAGCTTGGAAGCTTCGAAATCGGTCATCAACGCAACGGGCAACGACGTGCGCAGGCTGTAACCCAGCCTCTCAGCTACGGCCTTTCTTACACCCGTTAGCTTATATGTCCTAACCATGGAAATCGGTTAAGAAAACCAGTTAAAAACAGTTAGCCTCTTTTAGAAGCAGTAACGTGAGTTGGTGAGGAATGTTGTTGTGTGATGAAGATTGGATGCTCATAAATCTAAGCGAACCTCTTTAACTAGCTTGGCCATTACATGGTAAGGGGTTTCCGAGTAGATGACCGAACCAGAGACGGCGACACCTCTTGCACCGCTGGACAGGCATTGCCGGGCTCTTCCAGTTGTTACGCCTCCTAACGCCACGACCGGTATCCTGACACTTTGAACTACTTGCATCAACCCCTCGAGACCAAGCGACTTGCTGTAGCCAGGCTTGCTTATGGAGGGAAATATTGGGCTGAGGGTTATGTAATCTGCGCCAGACCTCTCAGCTTGTAACGCCTCCTCTAAAGAATGTGTGGACATCCCTACTGCCACATGTTCTCCCAAGGCTCTCCGGCAGTAATTAGGGTCTCCGCCCCACGGCAGATGTACTCCATGCGCTCCGGTGACGGCTGCAACTTCTGGATGGCCGCTTACATATACTTTGGCTCTCCAAGGCTCTGAAAGCTGTAAGATTCTTGAGGTTACTTCGGCTAAAACATGGACTGGACAGGATTTTCCTCTAACCAGCAGCCATCTGCAACCTGCTTTGAGCACGTACTCCACTATGCTGAACAGCCTGTCTCCAGCCAATCCCCAGTCTGCCACCAGCATGATCGGCGGTTCAGGAGCTTCCCACATCTATCCTGCCTTCCATCGGAGAGGATGGTTGAGCATAGTATCTCTTGGGGATTCTACCAGCCTTGTAGGCAAGCCGGCCTGCCTCTACAGCCAAACTAATAGCCCTCGCCATGCTCACCGGATCCCTTGCTTGGGCTATGGCTGTATTGACCAAAACCCCGTCACAACCCAACTCCATTGCGATGGCGACGTCGCTTGCCGTGCCAACACCTGCGTCTACTATTACTGGTACGCAGGCCCGTTCTTTAATCAGCCGGATATTGTATGGGTTGAGTATACCCATCCCCGAGCCTATAGGGGCGCCCAACGGCATAACAGCATGGCAGCCAACCTTCTCAAGGATGTTGCATACTACGGGGTCGTCGTTGCAGTATGGGAGCACGATGAAACCTTCATCGACCAGCTGCTTTGCAGCCTCGATCAACTGAGGTGCGTTGGGGTGCAGTGTTTCTTCATCACCTATGACTTCCAGCTTTATCCAGTCAGTCCCTAGAGCTTCTCTAGCAAGCCTGGCTGTGACAACTGCCTCGCGGGCGGTGTAGCAGCCTGCGGTGTTTGGCAGTAGGAAGTATTTTCCGGCTAGCAGGTCAAGGAGGCTTTCACCCTTCTCCTGAACGTTTATGCGTCTTATTGCTACTGTTACCACCTCGGCTCCACTGGCCTCTATCGCCCTCAACATCACCTGTAGGTTTGGGTAACGGGCGGTTCCCACGAAGAGCCTTGACCTGAATCTTCTGCCTGCTATAACCAGCTCGTCACCCAATCCTAACCACCCGCTACGGCTGTCACCACCTCAACCCGGTCTAACGGCCTGAGACGGGTACTCCTCCACATACTACGCGGCACAATTTCGCTGTTTACAGCCACAGCTATTCCTGGTTTCTCAGGGTCAAGCCCCAGCGACCTTAACAGCTCATCGACAGTCTGCTCCACATACGGTCTGGGCCTTCCGTTGACAGTTATCGTGGACATCTCATCCACCTTTTATGAATCGGTCTATAGTGAAAGGTCGCACTACCTCCGGCATCTCGCCTGAGAGGATGTAACGACTTATAGCCTCCGCGGTTATCGGTGCTAGGAGTATCCCGTTTCTAAAGTGTCCCGTAGCCATGAGGAGCCCTTCTATGGGGGTTGGGCCGATTATCGGTGCGTCGTCTCTGCTGCCAGGCCTAAGTCCAGCCCAAACCTCGTCCACAACTAAGTCCGTGATGCTGGGTAAGATCTCCCAGCATGCTCTCAATATGTTCATCAGCCCTCCCGCGGTGACAGATGTGTCGAAACCCGCCTCCTCAACGGTCGTGCCAAGCAAAAGCCTGCCGTCAAGTCTGGGCACGATGTATGATGGGCCCCAGTTTCTGAAAGGCCCCCAGACTGTGTGACGTAGGATTGGGGTGTTGTGTGGCGTACGGACAGAGATCATCTGCCCCTTCACAGGTCTCACAGGCGGCTTGAGATGCTCGGGTATCCCGCCCACGTTCCTAGACCATGCACCTGCCGCAAGAATAACATAATCGGCAAGTTCAAAGCCGCCCGCGACCGATAAGCCACTAACCTTTCCACCCTCGGTCACAATTTTATCTACCTCGTATCCCTCCTTAAGCACTCCCTCACACCTCAAGTATGCTTTCTTAAGGGCTGAAATCACGAGCCTGTTGTCCACTTGATGGTCGCTCCGGCTGTATAGTGCAGCTAAAACGCTGCCGTTGAGATTTGGCTCCATCTCCAATACTCTTTCGCCGTCAAGCATCTCCACGTCAAGCCCCGACTCCCGTTGAAATTTATACAGGAAGCGCAGCCTCTCCACATCATCTCTGGTCAACGCTACCGCCAAGGTTCCTTCCCGCCTGTAATTTACAGTGGTTTGTGATTGCTCTTCGAGCTCCTTCACGTATTTCTCCCACATCTTCCAGCCCTCTAGTAGAAGCGGTAATTGATGCTCCTCTCCCGGCTCAGCCTCTAAGTTGGGTGCCAGCATCCCGGCTGACGCCCATGTAGCGCCTCTTCCAGCTACACCACGTTCGAAGACCACTGTCTTCTCACCGTTTCTAGCCAAGTACCATGCAATCGAGAGGCCGATAATTCCGGCCCCGACTATGGCTATCACAAATATGGATGCTCATGGCGGCTAATTAGCTTCGTAATAAGCAGCTTATAGTTCATGACCACTAAAGCACTGTGTCTCTAACCCGTAAGCCTGTCCTTCACGGTCAGTTACGCTAATTCGCCAGCAACTTAAACAAAACTGGACCAGAATAGCCGCACATCTGATTGCTGCAGTGCAATGCTGAGAAGATAGATAGAGCTTATATTGGGGCAAGTGTAGGCAATAGTGCTATGTGCCACTGCATGACGGATGAAGAATATGAGACGATGGTGAAGAGGGTTAGACAGGCTGTGAAGAAAGAAACTGAACAGAAGGCTGTTATAACCGTCAGCGCGTAGCCTCGTCGATGGCTTGGTTGGCAAGCCTGTCGGCCTCCGCGTTAAAAACCCTATCTACATATTTTATTTCAAACTCCTCCAGAGCAGACCTGAGCTTTGCGACGATGTTGTGAAGCTCTGACAAAGACCTGCTTCTAACCCTGTATTCTCCGTTAACCTGTTTCGCCAGTAGCTGGCTGTCGGTGTAAACCCGTACCTTACGGATGTTTTTTGACAAAACCTTCTCCAACGCCTTTACTAAAGCAAGGTATTCGGCTCGGTTGTTCGTCTGCCTCCCAACGTATTCTCGGTGTTTCTCAACATCGTTGCCTATCTTTATGACGATTCCTATCCCAGCAGGGCCTGGGTTTCCGCGAGAAGCTCCGTCAACGTAAACTATTGCCCATTCATCAGGCTCGGGCACTTTGGACCAGCTGGTTCACGAGAACATAGTATTTTTTGGGCAGCTTCTTCCCGGCCAGCTCCAAAGCCTCACGTCCCATAGCCACGCCGTCTGCGTATACGAGCAGCCTCAAAACAGGCTCGCCAGCCTCAACTCTCGCAGCCCTGCCAACCGGTTTTCCGAAAGCTCTCCTCATACCCTCCTGCAGCCTGTCAGCGTGAGCTCCGAAGATCATCTTGTTCTCCCTGAGAACATGGTGGGGATGAGCTGTGACCTCAAGATAGAATTTGTCGTTCAGCTTCTCCGTCAATATTTTGTTTACAGCTATCCTAGCCGACTCGATGGCCACGTCCCTGATCTGAAGGTCTGTTTCCGGAACTAGCAATAGCTCGTGGGTGTAATCGCTCCGGTAGACTCCCGCGGTGTACTTGGTTATCCTTGAAGGCGGCGGGCCGTGGATGTACTCGTTTCTAGCGTATGTCATCCCCTCAGGCCTCCGGTAGTTTTTGGCTTTCATCTCCTTCCAGCACCAGCATGTAGAGTCTTATAAAGATATTACTGCTGCGCTTGAGTGCTCAGCCTCATTATTCTATGAACCTCAATCACCCGGGCTAGGATTTGGGATTTCATCTCACGCCATGCATGGAGCGGGGCTTCAAACACCACCGTGAGGATGTAGTATGTTTTGTCGCTCTGCTCCTCTAGGTAGATCGATTGGACGCCGTTTAAGTCTGCAAGCTTGGCTTTCACCGTCTCCAGCACTTCGCTGGGGCTGATGTCTATTGGGAATTCATACCTCAGCTTCCTGACCCTCTCGCTCACCTCAGAATAGTTTGCGACCGCGGAGTTGGCCAGTATGAGGTTGTTTGGAATCCTCATCACAAGCCCGTCGTCTGTCACGAGCGTCGTGTACATCAGGCTCATGTGTTCGACCACGCCCGAGTATGCTGGGACAACATAATCCCTTGAAAAATACTTGTAGCCTGGCAGGAAGGCCCACTGGTATGGTATTGAGCTCGTAACTATTGCTACGCGGTCGCCTATCTTGAAGGGCCTAGACAAAAGGATGATGATGCCCGCAATAACGTTCGAAAGGGTTGTCTGTCCAGCCAAGCCTATCACAAGCCCGGTCAAGGTTCCGCCAGCCAAGGCTGTTTCAGGCGGTATCCCAAGCGAGGACAGTAGGAAGACCGCTATGATTACATAGCCCAACAGCTGCACCATAAGTGAAACGCCTACAGCCTGCTGTCCAACAACAGGCTTGAATGTTTTGACGATGTAAGAGCCTGTCAGCCTTATGAGGTATGCTCCAGCCAAGACAACCGTAGCCACGTAAACTATCCTCTCCGCCACCGACGGCATTATGCCCAGCTGTGCGAGAGCGTAGAAAGTCAGGTAAAGCCCCGCAGCCAGCATCGCCACCAACGTAACTTTCAGCCTGAACCCAGGCATGCCGGCAGACCGTTGCCCACATTTATAAACCAATCCAGTATTCCTTTTAAGCCAGCGTTGCGCAGTGTTTGACGCTGTTGTCTGAACAGACATGATTAGAGGTCTGAGGTCTTTGCTGGGAGCGTTGAGAGCTAGGTTTAGCAGGGTCTTGGCCTACTCAGGTAAGACTGTGGCTGTGAGACGCTACTTTTTCAGCAACTCTTTCGACGGGGTTCTAGCCATGATGGGTCTTTCGCTAGGAGCCTCCATAGTGCCAGGCACACAGGTCTCAACTGTTGTTTTCGCAGGGTTGGGGATGTCTATAGCCATGCTTGTATCCGGGGTTTCGGGGATATACTTGACAGAGAGCGCCGAGACACAGCGTATGATTAAGGAGCTGCGTGAGTCGATGTTAACGGATGTCAGCGACACCGTCATCGGTAGAGCTGGAGCGCTGGGGAACGTGATAACATCGTTCATCGGAGGAATTTCCACCTTCGCATTATCTCTTGTCGTGCTCTCACCCTACATGGCGGCGGCAATCTACAAAGAGCTGGCACCGGTAGCATCATACATTTCAACGACGATTGGGCTTACAATACTTTTTGTGCTTGGCTTGCTGCTGGGAAGGTTCTCGAGATCAAGCATGGTTAAATCGGGTTTGAGGATGGCGGCTCTGGGCGTGGCTGCGGCCCTTTTGATAATGCTGGTGGAGATTTTCGTGGGCTAGCCTAAGAGTAATTTTTTAAGCTCATCCGGCTTAAAAACACCTTTCTCCGTTATGACGGCTGTAACAAGCTCCGGCGGGGTTATGTCGAAGGCGTAGTTAAGGGCCTTGACGCCTTTCGGGGTAATCCTTGTTCTACCGACGTAATGAACCTCGTCCTCAGGCCTCTCCTCGATCACCACCTCATCCACAGATTTTTTCAGGTCTATGGTTGACAGAGGGGCTGCAACGTAGAATGGTATGCTGAAATAGTGTGCGTTGACGGCTGCCGAAAGAGTTCCTATCTTGTTTATCACATGTCCCGTCTGCGCTATTATCCTGTCGGCACCAACCACGGCGCAGTCGATCATGCCCTTGGACATCAGGAATGCGACGGCTGTGTCAGGTATGACCGTCACAGGTATGTTGAGCATCTTTAGCTCGAAAGCAGTCAGCCTCGCTCCCTGCAGCCTCGGCCTTGTCTCGCTGGCGTAAACAAACACTTTTCTCCCCGACTCGAAAGCCGCCCTTATCACACCTATGGCCGTGCCGTAGCCGGCGGTCGCAAGGGCACCAGCATTCTGCTGAGCTGGAAAGCCTCAGCCCATTTGCAGTGCGTCAAAACCCTCGCGCCGTCGGGTATAAGCTCTGAGCCAAACCTGCCGATCATCCTGTTTACCTTCACATCCTCCTCCATGATTTTCTTGGCTTCCTCAACAAGCCCAGCCGCTATCTCGTCAGGACCTCCTTCAAGCTGCTCTGCTTTCTTCCTCATTCGTTCAAGGGACCAGAAAAGGTTGACAGCTGTTGGTCTTGTCTTCGAAAGAGCTGACTGAGCCCGGTAGATGTCGTGCATGAGAGCATTCCGTGTTTTGGCCAGCGACTTGAGGGCTGCAAGGGCTATGCCGAAAGCTGCTGCAACACCTATGGCTGGCGCGCCTCTGACGGTCATGTTCTTGATAGCTGAAGCAACATCTCTGTACGTCCTACATCTAACATACCTGACTTTCTCGGGCACGGCTCTCTGGTCCAAGAGGACAAGCACTTTCCTGCCGTCATCCCATCTAATAGTGTCCAGCCCTGTCTTTCCAACCATGCCTTTTACCTGCAGCTACCACACTATATCTCTTTAATAATCACCGATTAAAATAAAAGCTCTCAGTCGCATACGGAGGGTTAATATTGCGTAAAGCCATTATCCTTTAAATTCTACATGCTTCCCTATCTGGGTGAATGAGTGTTAAGGAACTTCGGCTCCGGGTTGCAGAGGCTAAACAAAGGGATGTGGGTTACGGGATTGCGAGAATAGACAGGAGTGTAGGAGCCGAGGCGGGTCTTTCAACAGGCGACATAATCGAGATTAGGGGGAAGAAGCTGACGGCAGCCACGGTTTGGCTGGGATACGTCGAAGACGAGAAGGAGAAGGACACGATAAGGATAGACGGCCACATCAGAAACAACGCAGGGGTTTCTCTCAACGACTACGTCATAGTCAGGAAGGCCACCGTGAAAGAAGCACAGCTTGTTGTCCTCGCACCCTACAACACGTCGATAAAAGCCGACGAAAACTTCACGAAGCTTGTCAAAAGCAGGCTTATAGAATATCCTGTCGTACACCGGAACATAATACCCGTCCTCTTCTTCGGCAACCTCTTCACCTTCGCCGTAGTGCAGCTGCGGCCGACTGGGATAGCTAAAATTACTCCGAAAACAAAGCTGGTCATCCAGAGCAGGACAGTCCAGGAAAAGACGTTGAGGACAAGCGTCACCTACGAAGACATCGGCGGCCTTCAAGAGCAGATACAGAGAGTCAGAGAGATGATAGAGCTGCCTCTGCGTTTTCCGGAGCTTTTCCAGAAGCTTGGAATAGACCCGCCGAAGGGCGTTCTGCTCTACGGGCCGCCTGGCTGTGGAAAGACGCTGCTGGCCAAGGCGGTTGCGACAGAGGCTGAAGCCAACTTCATACTGATAAACGGCCCGGAGATCATGAACAAGTACTACGGCGAGACTGAAGCACGGTTGAGAGAGATTTTCAGGAAAGCCGAAGAGGAAGCACCAAGCATAGTCTTCATCGACGAAATAGACGCCATAGCGCCGAAGAGAAGCGAGGTCACCGGCGAGGTGGAGAAAAGGGTTGTTGCCCAGCTTCTCGCACTGATGGACGGGCTGGAGAGCCGTGGTTCCGTGATAGTGATAGGGGCGACAAACAGGCCCAACGCCCTCGACCCAGCCCTCCGAAGACCAGGAAGGTTCGACAGAGAGATAGAGATAGGCATTCCCGATAAAAAAGGCCGTACGGAGATTCTAACAATCCACACGAGAGGAATGCCGTTGGCGAAAGACGTGTCGGTTGAAAAGCTTGGAGAGATGACCCGCGGCTACACTGGAGCTGACCTAGCAGCTCTCTGCCGTGAAGCTGCCATGAAAGCCATACGACGTATCCTGCCAAGCATAGACTTCTCCGGGGAGAGAATATCTCCCGACATACTCAACAGCCTCGAGGTGACGATGAAAGACTTCATAGACGCTTACAGAGAGATAACGCCCAGCGCGTTGAGAGAGGTGGAGATTGAAACGCCTACGGTCAGGTGGGAGGACATAGGAGGCCTTGACAGCGTCAAGCAGAAGCTCATAGAGATGATTGAGTGGCCGCTGAAGTATCCTGACAAGTTTGAGAAGCTTGGTATAAAGCCGCCGAAAGGCGTTCTGCTTTACGGCCCTCCGGGATGCGGTAAAACGCTGCTCGCTAAGGCCATCGCAACGGAGAGTGAGGCTAACTTTATCACGGTCAAAGGCCCTGAAATCTTCTCAAAATGGGTTGGAGAGTCGGAAAAAGCCATACGGGAGATATTCAGGAAAGCCCGTCAAGCAGCTCCAGCCATAATATTCTTCGACGAGATAGAAGCCATAGCCCCTAGAAAGGACATAATGGAGGACAGCTCCGGCGTGACGAACCGTGTCGCAAGCCAGCTCTTAGCGGAGATAGATGGGATTGAGGAGCTCACCGACATAGTCGTCATCGGGGCGACTAACAGGCCTGACATGCTTGACCCAGCGCTCCTAAGGCCCGGAAGGTTTGACAGGCTTCTCCTCATCCCGCCGCCAGACGAGAAAGCTAGGGTTGAAATCTTCTACATCTACACAAGGAAGATGCCTTTAGCTGACGACGTAAACATCGAGGCGTTGGCGGCACGGTGTGAGGGCTTCTCTGGAGCGGACATAGAATCGCTCTGCAGAGAGGCTGCGTTGGCGGCTCTACGCCGGGACAAGAACGCTGAAAAAGTCGCCAGAAGAGATTTTGAGGAGGCGTTGATGTTTGTCAAGCCCAGCATATCGCCGCAGATGATGCGAGAGTATGAAAGAGTTGGCGAGGTCCTGCGGGCTTCCGAAAAGCCTTTGATGATGATTGGCTGAAGGGTTTGGCTGGTCATTCAAAAATTCTGGAACTTTTGAGAAAGATGGGCGGGAAAGCCATGCTGCAAACCCTCTACGACGAAATCCGTAGAAACGAGCCTAAATCAACACTTCAAGACCTTCTGCAATCGCTGATGAAGTTGGAGATACATGGGAAGGTCAGGGTCTCAAGCCTCGATGAAGAGAGGAAAGTCGTCGAGCTTGTGGAAAACCCTAGCTGAAGAAAGCGTCTAGGCTGCTGGATTTCCTCGCCGCAGCCTGCCTTAGCTCGTCCAAAGCCTTCATAACCCTTTCCCGTGAAAAATCAAACTCCTCCACCAAAATCTCTAAAACCCTTTCCTCAGACGGCTCCCCATGGGCCAAGACATACTGGTCGGTTACTTCTGGTTTTAGGAAAAGATTTTTCACAGCTTGAAAGTCGAATTCGAGCTGCACAGCTCCGGCTTCGACAGCTTTCTCAAGCGAGCCATGTTCCCTGATTATCTTCAACGCTGTTTTCGGACCCACTCCCTTAACCTGCGGCGAATAATCCGTGCCGACCAGCAGGCCGATTTCAATCAACTGCTCGCGTGTTATCTCAAGAGCCTCCAGAAGCCTCTGCAGATGTATTATCTCGGGCTCAACCTCGACGTACTCATTCCTCCTTGGAAGCTTTCTTCTTCCCACTATGGAGAGGTTTCTGACGAGACGGGGAGAGCCGAAAAGCAGAGAATCCATGTCCTGAGAGCCTGAAGCATACACGGAACCTTTCGCAGCCATGTAAGCAGCCTGAGCCTCGCCTTCGGCTGGCGCCATCACATATGGAACGCCCATCGCCTTCAACAGGTCTACAGAGCTTTCAACCATGTATTTTTCCAGCGTCGCAGCCCTCTGAGCATACCTTCTAGCTGCTTCAACGTCGCCAGCCTCTAAAGCAACAGCGTAGAGCCTGCCAGCCTCTTCCCTAGACAACATCCTCTTCTCAACAGTCTCCCGCTTCATCTCCGGAGGCCTTCCGTCAAAAACATAAACTGGTTTTATTCCCTCTTGAAGGAAGTTTAAAGACCTGAAGAAGAGGCCGCTCAAATGGCTTGTGACCCTGCCTCTTCTATCCATTAAGGGCCTTCCGTCAGGGCCCCGTATGGTTGCGATGAACTGGTAAAGAATGTTGTATGCGTCGATGGCGACGGATTTTCCCGTCAGCTTCTTGAGAGATGTTTTCTCAACCGCTGCTTCAGGGATTATGTCCCCCAGCTTGACGCCCATCCCGTGTAAAACAGCGCTGTCTTACTTTTATCTATTCTAAAAAGGCATAAATGGTGCTTTGCGGTCGAATCGATAAGATGGAGTTTGACGATTAAAGCGTTAGGCATTGTCGTTCTGGTTTTGATCGGGTTGATGGGTTATGTTCACAGCCAAACAGTCATCACCACAACCACCACCCGTGTAATAACGGTGCAGCCAACCACCTACACCACTGAGACAACAATCTCCGGCACAACAATCGTAGCTACCGTGCAGGTTCCCGGCTACTTGGTTATAGTTGAGGAACGAAGACCAGGTCAAGTCTGCACATACACCTTCACAGCTCAATCACCTCCGTCGGTGATAACAATCCCGGGGACAACAATATCTATTCCCGGGACAACCTTCAGCACTGTTTTCACTTTACAAAGCTTTGCGACCACGGTTACATATGTTGAAGGCGGGACCACCGTAACCGTTACGGGGGTGGAAAACCTGCCCGTAGTCGTTGGGATATTTACCACCACTCTCCCAGTTTATGGAAATAAGAAAGAAGCCTGCACCGTCATCACAATCACCGACATACTTTCCTACATCTTGCAGACTGTTCCCGCCACAATATTGGTAGCGTTCGGCGGATTTTCGACGGAGTTCGCGGGAACAATTTTCACCATTCCGGGGACTTTCCCATCGCTCACCCTTGTCACATCCGGAGTCAGGACAATCCAGGGAACAACATTCAGAAACACACAGTCATTCCCGGGCACGTTTTTCACCACAACACAAGTGGTGTCGCCAACCACTTTACGGAATACGGTGGTTGTTCAGGGAACCACGAGAACTGAGACCATCACAACAGTCATAACTCTCGAGCAGACGACGACGCAAACGACAACGCAGCCTCAAACAACGACGCCGCAAACTACTACAGCGGCCACGCAACCTCAGACAACCATCCAGACCACAGCACAGACCGCTCAAGCACCTTCATTAGACATCATAATTCCAATAGCCGCTTTAATCGTCTTAGTCGCCGTGGTGGTGTTGGCTTTAAGACTCAGGCGTTGATGGCTCAGCGGCATGGGGTTCCGAGGCTTTCTGAGCCTTGAGCTCAAGGTTCTTCAACGCCACAAGATAGCCTGCAATCCTGTTTGCAAGCTTTTTCGAAAATCTTCCCTCAAGCACCTCCCTGACAAGTTTTTTGTTTTCTTCAAAGCTTGTCGAAACTCTGTCAGGATTGTTCTCTTTAATCTCTTTGGCGAGAGTCTTTATTTTGCGTGTCCTGACCTTCCCCAGAACACCTTCACCAGATCTTTCCAAAACCCTGCACAGATTTAAAGGTAAAGAAGGCGTGGGTTCGGTGGCTGGATTGAGGATGGAGTATGACGTAATGCTTGTTTCGCCGACGAGCGTTGGGATGGGTGGGATAGCAAGGCATGTTTCGGGCCTTGCTTCCAGGCTTGTTAAAAAGGGCTACAAAGTGGCTGTGATATCATCGGAGAACACGCCTGTTCTAGGGGTTAAAGGTCTCAAAAACCCTTCGTTTATGGCTACCTCCAGCCTCAAAGCATGCTTCTACAGAACGCGTGTCGTCCACGCCCACAACCTGCCTTCAGCACCAGCCATGAAGACCATGCGAGCCGACAGAAGAATCCTAACACTTCACGGCGTATATGCCACGCAGGTAGGGTTTCTGCATGGAGCTGTTTTAGGCAGGGCTGCAGCATTCTTCGAGAAGGTTTTTCTCAGATGGGCTGACTTGGTTACTACTGTTTCACGGGGGGCTGCTTCATTCTACAAAAGGATGGGGTTTAAAACAGCTTACATACCCAACGCCGTTGAAATCCCTGACAGCAAAATTGAGGGAATTAGAATTTGGAGGCCTCAAATCGTCTACGTTGGAAGGCTTTCGAAGGAGAAAAACGTTGATGCGTTGTTGGCGGCGGCACGTCAGCTGCCTGAAGCCATTTTCGTGATGGTTGGGAGCGGGCCTGATTTTTATAGGCTTAAAAGCCTTTCAAAAGGGTTGGGGAACGTTGTCTTCACGGGCGAGGTCCGCCACGACAAGGCCCTCGGCTACATAGCCGGCTCAGACCTGCTGGTTCTTCCGTCGCTCGTGGAGGGGCTCAGCACTGTTGTGCTTGAAGCCATGGCTTGCAAAACACCTGTGGTAGCAACCGATGTAGGCGGCAACGCAGAGCTTGTTGAAAACGGCTACACAGGTGTTCTAGTCGAGCCGGGGAACACACAAACCCTTGTCGAAGCAATAGCGAAGGTTCTGGCCGACAAACGGTTTGCCGAAAAGCTTGCGGAAAACGGTTACAAGAAGGTTTTAGAGAATTTCTCCTGGGAGGCTGTGTTTCCCAAGTATCTGGAGGTTTACGGGCTTGAGTAGGGTTGTTGTGACAGGCGGGGCAGGTTTCATCGGCTCCCGAGTTGTACGCAGGTTTCTTGAGGAAGGGTGGAGCGTTACTGTGGTGGACGACTTTTCAACAGGCGAGAGGAAGAACCTGCCGCAGCATCCAAACCTCGAGGCAGTTGTACACGATGTTACGTTAAGTGAAGGGCTTGACGGGTTGTTGAAGAACGCCGAAGCAGTGGTCCATCTCGCCGCCGTGTCGTCTGTCCCAGTCTGTGAAGAAAATGTCGTAAAAGCTTTCGACGTCAACGTCAAGGGTGTTGAAAACGTCGCCAAAACCTGTTTAGAAGCTGGTGTTGAGGTAATCGTTTTTTCCTCTTCTGCAGCCGTCTACGGAGTGGATGGCAAACATTCAGAAACATCCGCCACAAAGCCAGCTTCCGTCTACGGGCATACCAAACTGCTTGGCGAGACTATCCTAAGATGTTTAAGCGAGAAGAGGGGGGCGAAAGCCGCTGTGCTGAGGATATTCAACGTCTATGGCAGGACATGGGTTGGAAAAGGCTATCTCGGCGTCGTAGACCAGTTTATCGACAACATAGTTTCAGGCAGGCCTTTAAAGATATACGGTGATGGGAAGCAGGTCAGAGATTTTATCCACGTGGATGATGTGGCTGACGCTGTTTATGCCGCGGTCGAGAAAACAGGCCGGGGATACGACGTTTATAACATAGGGTCTGGTACAGGCATCTCGGTAGCCGAGCTAGCTCAACACATCCTTAAATCATTCGGCCGAGATGCTTCAAACATCGTATACCATCCTGCTAGAGAGGGGGACATCCGGTACAGCGTCGCGGACATCACAAAAGCTGGGCAAAAGCTTGGTTTCAAGCCCAAGCGTAATCTTAAAACCTACATCGAAGAAAGAGCCATGGGTGCGGTTAACCTTGGTTCTATCGGCTAAAATCTTTGAGGTCAAACAGCCAACATCTCTTGAGGAAATAGCAGCCAAGCTGAAAGACTTTAAGGTCTCTGAGAACGAGAAACACGCTGACAGAGAGTTCGAGCTTATAACAAACGTCACAGACTTGGACATGAAGAACGAGATACTTTACGGAGTGTTTTCACGGGATAAGGTGGTCTACATCAACCAGAGAGGCCAGCTTACGCCTGTGTTAAAGACCATTCAGGCCATTATTTTTTTCAGGGAGGTGGGCAACAGGGTTTTTCTAACCGTCGTCCAAAACAAGCACTTCGCCAACTACGTTGCAACCGTTCTCTCACACCATCTATTCCTCAACTACAGGAGCATAGTCGAGGCCCGCATTCCTCCAGAAAACCTTCAACGCTACCACGAAGCCAACCCAGAAGCAACTAAAGTCATCTTCTTCGACAGCCTCGACTACCCTGGGGTTGACAAAGTAGCGCTTTACGGCGAGTCGCTGATATCTACAGGCAAGTACGAAGAATATCTGGCTCACGGGAAGATCTGGTATCTTGTCTTCTCCGTCAAAGGCTCTAACGCTGTTCTAGGTGTCACAAGGAACTGTGTCGTGGTTACCTTCTCACGGATGTCTGAGGCGAAGTTTATCCAATACATTCTTGACAACGTTTTCCCGTTAATCGATTAAGTCATGGCCTCTGTAGCTACTTCCGCAAGCTTGACGTAAACTCGCTCCATGATGTGGGAGGCGAGCGCCTCGGCTTTAGCTGGGTTCATCAGGTAAAGCGTGAGACGCAGCGTTACATAGTCGCCTTCTATCTTCTCGACACGTACCTCAGCCGCTCTGTTGGGAGCCATCTCACCCTTAGCCAAATCCGTCCCCGTTTTAAGCAGTATTAGTTTTGCGTCAGCCATGCTTATCTGCCTGCCGTTGACGGTTATTCTAACCGTCAACACCCCCGCACCCGACTTGGTCATGTTGACGTACTGCTTGGTTAGGAAGTGGTCGTTCGGGACAAACAGTTTTCTGAGGTCGGAGGTTATCAATACCGTGTGGGTTGCATCCACCTCGGCTATCCTGGCTGTTTGGCCGTCGACAACCACGTAGTCACCCTCCCTCAAAACCCCTGCAGCCTTAAGCATGTCGCCGACAAAAACCTGCTTGACAGGCTTGAAGCCGAAGGCGGCAAGCGTTAACGCTCCTGCAGCAAACAGAACTCCGTAGGCGGGATGTATTTGGAGGAACTCGAAGACGTTCGTGCTGTAAGCAGCCACCAGCGAAACTGTTGCAGCCATTCGTAAAAAACCTCCAAGCCTCGGTGAGACGATGTCCGCCAAAGGTCCGAGAACAAGCCTAACCACCACGAGAAGACCAGTTAAGCCAACCAGCCAAACGGCTTGAGAAGACAGCCAGCCGAGTTCAGCCAACATACGCCGACACTGCAAACACCGTCCGCCGGCTAAGCTTTACGTTTTTGAAGGTCAAATGGCAGGAGCCATATCTGCGTATGCCGGGGATGTTATGCGCGTAGTTGAATCAGCTTTCGAAAAAGGATATTGAACTGTCCTTTCCCAGCTCCGATGTTTTGACCAACTTAGCTGTAGGCGATTTTGCTTTTTTTATCACGTTGTAGCCGCAGAACGGACACTGCGTCTCAGCTATCCTGCTCAGCTTCTCTTTTTCAAACACCCTGCCGCATTTGACGCACTGGTACATTATCCTAGACTCTAAGAAGGGCTCGCCCATCTTTTTCACCCTCAAAGTAGTTAAAGCATTTGATAAACGTTAGCATGTGGTATAGGAGGGGGTGGGTTTGGCTGACGGCGGCCAACGTTAATGTTTTGTTGGTCATGGGACAAACATTAATTTAGCGTTTGCTGGAGGGTTATCTGGCTTGAGATTTTTAGGGTTGTCGGTCCTCGTGCTGTCTTCGGGAGCTGTAGTGATGTGTCTTGAGCTGGCGTCCAGCAGGATTCTTGCACCCATCTTCGGGAACACAATATTTGTCTGGGGAAGCCTCATCGGCGTCGTTCTGACATCTCTTTCTGCAGGCTACTGGCTTGGGGGAAGGCTGGCTGACAAGTCGCCGACTTTCAGGACTTTGGCCGCCATAGTTTTCACAGCGGGAATCCTCACCTTTTCAATCCCCTATCTCTCACCCAGCGTTCTCGAAGCTATTGCAGGTCTAAGGCTTGATGAGAAAGCAGGGCCCCTCCTCGCAACACTTCTGCTTGTTGCGCCTCCGACACTTCCTCTAGGCATGGTCTCGCCCTACGCAATCAAGCTCTTATCCCTAGCCCGCAGCAGGGTAGGAGCCTCGGCAGGCGACATCTACTCACTTTCGACAGTAGGAAGCATCCTAGGCACTTTCCTCACCGTCTTCGTCCTGATACCATACATAGACATAAGGACGGTGATTCTCGGGAGCGGGGCGTTGCTCATGGTTGTTTCCGCCGTCTACCTGCCTAAGACGGCTAAGGCTTTAACAGCAGCTCTGTTAATCATCGTCTTCACCCCAGCCGGGTATGTGGCTCAGTCCATCGCAGCTACAGGTGGAGAAGTTGTGTATGCAAAGGAAACGCTGTACAACAGTCTCGCAGTTGTGAGACAAGAGGATGTCTTGACGCTTTACTTGAACGGCCTTCCCCACAGCGCCATGTCTCTCCAAGACCCATATGTCCTTCTCTTCCCCTACACACGTTTTTTCGAGCTGGGGTTAGCTCTGACACCAGAACCTTCAAAAACCCTTTTCATAGGAGGCGGCGGTTTCTCAGGCCCAAAATATTTTCTGAAAAACTATCCAGACCTTAAGGTTGACGTCGTTGAGCTTGACCCCGACGTGGTCTATACAGCTAGGAAGTTTTTCAGACTATCCGACGACGAAAGGCTGCGGGTGTTCGTTGAGGATGGGAGAAGCTTTCTCCAACATATTGAATCGACGTACGACGTGGTTGTTCTCGACGCATACGCCAAAACATACGTACCATTCCACCTCATGACCGTTGAGTTCTACAGCATTCTCAAATCCAGGATGTCTGAAGAAGGGGTTTTGATCTCCAACCTAATAGCTTCTCTGACAGGCGACACGTCGGAATTATTCTGGTCTGAGTACAAGACTGTTGGCCAGGTCTTTCCAAAGCTGTATGTTTTCAAGGCCTCGGAGTACCCGAGCAGCTTCGTTCAAAACATAATTCTCGTCGCCTGCGTCTCAACCTTATGCAACCTTGAAGAAGCGGTGGAAAAGGTGAAGGACGCTTGGCTGGTTGAGAAAATTATAACAAACCGGTGGACCACCATACCCTCTCTTGATGAATATCCTCTGCTGACGGACAGCTACGCGCCTGTCGAGAGGATGATTAACCCCGTGACGGGAAAGCCCTACTCTATAAGGCTCGAGGGCTATGAATTAAGCCTGCCAACACTCTTTTACGCAGGCAGCAACGTGCTGTCGTTGACAGGCGTTATCATGGCTTTGATGGCCTGGTTTCTCGTCATCTTCTGGCGAAACATCTAAAAACGGGCCGTCGTAATAAATGCTGGGTTGCTTTTCCACGACCGCGTTGACGCGGGCCGCCGTCTAGCCAAACAGCTTAGGAAAAAGATACAGGGAGACTGCGTAGTTCTTGCCATCCCTAGGGGAGGTGTTGTTGTGGGTTATGAGGTGGCGAAGGAGCTGAACTGCCCGCTGGATATTGTGATCTCGCGGAAGGTGGGCGCCCCAGGCCAGCCTGAGCTGGCGGTTGGAGCAGTAGCCGAAGACGGGACAGTCTTCGTCGACGAAGAGATAGCGAACATCGTAGGCGTTTCGAAGGAATATGTCCAGAGGAAGGCTTTGGAGGAGGATAGGGAAGTGAGGCGGAGGGCTGAAGCCTACAGGGGTGGAAGAGCCATGCCTGAGCTTAGAGGTAAGACGGTCATACTGGTTGACGACGGCTTGGCTACTGGGTTGACGATGAAAGCAGCGGTTCACATGGCTCGGAACAGCGGCGCGGAAAAAGTAATTGTCGCGGTTCCCGTCTCCCCTCCCGAGACCTTGGAGAAGCTGAAGAAGCTCGCTGACGATATCGTATGCCTCGAGACACCCATCGAGTTTTACGCTATAGGCCAGTTCTACGAAAGCTTCGAACAGCTTTCCGACGAAGAAGTCAAAGAAATATTAAGAAGGAGTAGGGTGATGTGAGGATGGAGCAGAACGCTTTCTTCAGCTGGACAACGCTCTTAGGAATCGTGTTCATTTTGATCGGGTTAGCTTTCATAGTCATACCTCTGATTGCGCGATATTTCACAGACGTTGAAAGAATTCATCCGCTGCTGCTCGTTGGAGTTCGGTTGGACGGCCTCTATGTGGGAACTTCACCGATACTCATAATAGCCTTGATAGCCGTCTATCTTTTGTTGAGATACTGGTCGTGACTACTTTTTCGCTTGAAGGCTTTTGGCTGCTTGCTCGAGAACTTTAAACCCAGCAGGTGTCAAGACCCTCCCCTTTCTGGACTGGGTTGAAACAAGTCCCGCGCTCTCGAGCTGCTGGAGTATTTTCCTGACGACGGCTCTGCTGCCTTTGGCGAAGTGTGGGGGCTTCATGTGTCCTCTATGTCTGCCGCCGTAAAACTTTCTCATCCTCGAGACGCCGAGAGGGCCGTGAAGATAGAGTTTTCGAAGGATTGAAGCAGCTCTTACAAACCACCAGTCAGGGTTACGTGGAGGCTCCTGCCGGGCGACTGAGGTTTTAACGAACATGGACCATGCAGGCGGCTTGACGAGCTGGTTTGTCTTCAGGTATGCCGCCACCATGTTTATGAGCTTCTCAGCTTCCACCGAACGCACTACGTCAGCCAAGCTGGGACAGTCGGGTCTCGCCATCTATTTTAGGTTAGCTTCAGTCTTCTGCCCGGGCTTTATCATATACCTTCTGACGTGGCCGCAGACCTTGCAGCTGACGACGACGTGCGGAGACCTTCTCCCCCTCACCCTGACCGTGAAGGTTGAGCTGCCGACAAAAGGCGTGGCGCATTTCCTGCAAAACCTACGTCTCAGCTCAGCGGGTAGGCGGATGCGCTTCTTCTGACATATTTTCATGGCCAGCTTGACAGCGTTCCTCGCGTTTTCCGGGCTTTCAGAATATGTCTTTTCCGCGAATTCCAAGGCTTTCCTAACGTGGTTAAGCGCTCTCCTACGCAGCCTCTTCAACACAGCCTTCCTCAACTTAATCAATATGCTGCAAAGCCTATTATAGTGGTTTTGGAGAGGCTGTTCTTGCTTCTGGTTGAAGCGGCTGTCGAGACTGTGCCTGAGGAAATCCAAAACCATCCAGCTGTGTTGAAGGATGCAGGAAGACGTGGTAAAAAGCCGTCCCAGGTTTTGCTGGACAGGTCATACCATCACTGGGCTATGAAAACGTTAAAAGACGGCCAGAAACGTGGAAGACCTGACATAGTTCATTTCTCGCTTCTGGAGGCCTTGGGGTCGCCTCTCAACATGAAAGGACTGCTTGAAACCTACGTTGTCACGCGCGACGGCCTAATAGTCCATGTCAACCCCACTGTCAGGCTTCCGAGAGTATATGAACGGTTCAAAGGTGTTTTCGAACAGCTCTTCGAGAAAGGTGTTATCGTGTCTGATTCGGGCCAGGTTTTGATGAGGCTGGAGAAAGGGTCGTTGGAAGAGCTTGTCGAAAGACTGAAGCCCACAACCCGTATTCTGCTCTCAGAGAAAGCAGACCCTCGTACAGCCTCCAGCCTACAAACACTTTTGAAAACACCTAGGCCTCTGGTGATGGTGGGATGTTTTCCGCACGGAGATTTCTCGCCCGAGACAGAAAGGCTGGCTGAGATGCATGTCGCGCTGTATGAAAAGCCTCTAGAGGCGTGGGTTGCCGTTTCAAGGGTTCTCTGCACAGCTGAGCAGGTGGTTGGATGAGGGAAAGACTTAAACGACAACCACACTTCCTAAGGTCATGGTAAAACCTGCTCGGGTTAGAAAGGATGTTGAGATAGAGTATGAGTACGTCGACGACCTTGGGCAGGTTGTTAGGAGGGAGAGGGAGAAACTGGGTCTATCGCAGAGCGAGCTTGCAAACCTCGTCCAAACCAAAGAAACAATCATTAAGAAAATTGAGCAGGGCGAGTTCAACCCTCCCCTAGACCTTGTCAAAAGGCTTGAGAAAGTGTTGAAAACTTCTCTACTGCAGGTGGTTGTTGAAGAGAAGACCACGTTCAAGGCAGCACCTCCCCCAGCAACGTACACGCTTGAAGACATCCTCAAAAAGCAGCAGACAAAAATACGCTAGGCAGCCGTCTTAATTTAATAGCTAGGATGTTTCGGAGACTTTAGCTGCAAATGTCGTTGAAAAACAAAGCCATGAGCACGTTCAAGCTAGACGGCAACATATACACTTACTTTTCCCTCAGAAGGCTTGAGGAAGAAGGCTTGCTGCAGCTCTCTAAACTACCCTACAGCATTAAAATTCTCGTCGAGAACGTTTTAAGAAACATCGACGGCAGCATCATCGGAGACGAAGACGTTAAAACAGCAGCTTCGTACAAAAATGGGGGGGACAGGGAAATACCTTTTAAGCCTACCCGTGTCCTGCTCCAAGACTTTACAGGAGTCCCCGCTCTGGTAGACCTAGCGGCCATGAGGTCTGCCATGCTGAGAATGGGCAGAGACCCCTCTAAGGTAAACCCCAGCATACCTGTAGACCTTGTAGTCGACCACTCGATTCAGGTGGATTACTTCGGCTTGCCTGAAGCTTTCACGCTCAACCTGACGAAGGAGTTTGAAAGAAACGTTGAAAGGTATTCTTGCTTGAAGTGGGCTCAGCAAGCATTTAAGAACTTTAGGGTTGTGCCGCCCGGCCGAGGCATAGTCCATCAAGTCAACCTCGAGTACTTGGCTAAGGTCGTAGACGTGAGGCGAGGCGAAGATGGTTTGATAGCTTTTCCCGACACAGTTCTCGGCACGGATTCCCACACACCTATGGTGAATGGTGTTGGCGTGCTGGGATGGGGTGTGGGTGGGATAGAGGCCGAGGCCGTCATGCTTGGGCAGCCATACTACATGCCCACACCCGCAGTAGTTGGTGTAAAGCTTGTGAACGACCCTCCAGAGGGAACAACCGCAACAGACCTTGTTTTAACAATAACAGAGCTTCTGAGAAAACATGGTGTCGTAGGAAAGTTTGTCGAGTTCATCGGACCCAGCCTTTCGAAGCTGAGCGTGCCCGACAGAGCGACGATAGCCAACATGGCTCCAGAATACGGTGCCACAGTCGGCTATTTCCCAATCGACGCAGAAACCCTAAACTATCTGAGGCTGACGGGGAGACCTGAGCACCACGTCAAGCTTGTCGAACATTACGCAAGGCTTCAGGGCCTGTTCTACGACCCTTCAACAACCCCCGAATACACAGAGCTCATCAAGCTGGATTTATCCACGGTCGAGCCTTCGATAGCTGGGCCAGCAAACCCAGAAGACAGGATACCTTTGCGTGAGGCGAAAAAGAAAGCTCAGGAGCTTATCAAAACATACCTGCAGCAGACGGGTGTGAAAACCCAGAGCACAGACAACGCATGGTATTACGAGGGTGGAGGACCCCGTCCGCAGTCAAAGTCAGCAGCCGGGGTGGAGAAAGCTGACGAGGTAAGCCACGGGGCGGTTGTCATAGCGGCCATAACAAGCTGCACAAACACTTCCAACCCCTCTGTAATGGTTGGGGCTGGGCTGCTTGCGAAAAAAGCCGTTGAGAAAGGCCTTTCAACAAAGCCCTACGTCAAAACAAGCCTAGCCCCAGGCTCTATGGCTGTCACAGAGTATCTTGTGAAGGCGGGGCTCATGCCCTATCTCGAGAATCTCGGCTACTATCTCGTAGGATACGGCTGCACCACATGCATAGGAAACAGCGGTCCTCTGCCTGAAAACGTGGCTGAGGCCATCAAGTCCAAAAACCTTTACACGGCTGCTGTTCTGAGCGGAAACAGGAACTTCGAGGGGAGGATTAACCCTCTTGTCAGAGCAAGCTTCCTTATGTCGCCCATGCTTGTAGTAGCCTACGGTATAGCGGGCCGCATCGATTTTGACATGCTCACCGAGCCGCTGGGCTACACAACCGACGGAAAACCAGTCTACCTAAAAGACATCTGGCCGAGCTTGGACGAGATTAAACAAGCTGTTGCGAAAGCGATAAGCCCTGAGGTTTTCAGGAAGAAGTATGCGGACGTTTTGAAGGGCGAGGAACGGTGGGAGGCTCTCAGAGCGCCGTCCGGAACGGTTTTCGAATGGGACCTCTCCTCAACATACATAAGGGAGCCACCCTACTTCGAGGGCTTAAGCCTTCAGCCAGAGCCTGTAGACGACATAATCGGCGCAAGGGTTTTAGCGCTGCTGGGAGACAGGGTCACCACAGACCACATCTCCCCAGCTGGAGCCATACCGTCCAACAGCCCTGCGGGAAAATACTTGATTGAGAGGGGAGTGCCTCCCGCCGAGTTCAACACCTACGGAGCCCGCCGCGGCAACCATGAAGTCATGATAAGAGGGACGTTCGGCAACATAAGGCTCAAGAACTATCTGGTTGAGGGGAGAGAGGGCTGGTGGACGGTCCACCATCCGACAGCCGAGATGACAACGATATATGAGGCTGCGATGCGCTACGCTAGCGAGAAGACGCCCCTTATAATCTTGGCTGGAAAGATGTATGGGGCCGGCAGCTCACGGGACTGGGCTGCGAAGGGGACGCGTCTGCTGGGCGTGAGAGCCGTGATAGCGGAGAGCTTTGAAAGGATACACAGGAGCAACCTTGTTGGAATGGGTGTTCTTCCCCTCCAGTTTGAAGAGGGGCAGGGATGGCGTCAGCTGGGCTTGAAAGGGACGGAAACATATCACATCAAAGGAATCGCCGAAGGTCTCCGTCCAAAGAAGAAGCTCACCGTCAAAGCCGTCGACAGCAGCGGAAACGAGACATCGTTCACCGTGACAGCGCGTCTAGACACTGGAATAGAGGTGGAGTACTACAGGCATGGCGGCATCCTCCAGTATGTCCTGAGGCAGCTTATGCGTTAACTTTTCAGCATAAAACGTTTACATGTAGGTGTAATAAATAATTCCGTCGATGGAGAAGAGTCAGGATAAGGAGCTTGAAGACATTGCAGCCGTCTTCTCAGCCTTGGGAAACCCTCTCCGCCTTAAGATTCTGTCAATAGTCTCGGCCAGCGACAGGCCGCTGCACATAAAAGCCGTCGCAAAAATCACAAAAACACGGTACACCCTAGCTTACAAACATGTTAAAACGCTCGAGAAAGCCGGTTTAGTCACCATCTATGAGGTGGGTAGGTCCCGCGTCATAGCCCTAAAGTCGCCTACGCTCTTCGAGAAGGCGGTTGCTCTAGGCCAAGAGTTAATTGCAATAAGATAAGTTTACTTTTTGGTGAATTTAGCACTAATTTTTTGCAAATTTATATACAAGGATTTTTTACCCCATCAGCATGAAAAGTAGTAGAAAACTTGCAGGAGCATCGTCGTTAGCTGCCCTGGCTTACGTGATGGGCCTAGCCCCCGCCAGCATACCTTTCCCACTCCTGCCCTTCCTTCGGTTTGACTTGGCCGAGATACCCGACGTCCTATCCTTTCTAATCTTCGGCTGGAAATACGGAGTTGTAACGGCTTTAGCCCACTGGTATGCGCTTGTCTTGACAGCGACAGGTGCCTTTGCGCCTCCGCCGATACCGCAGCTGATGAAGCTCACAGCGGTGCTGGCCATGTTTCTCGGGATATGGCTGGGTTTGAAGGCTTTGAGAAAGTTTGGCCGTGGAGGCGTTCTCCTGCCCACGGCGGCGGCCGTGCTCACCCGTGCAGGCATCATGGCCCCGATAACCTTCGCCCTCTACTACCTGCTGTTTCCGTCGGTTTACCTGCCTTTTGGACGCAGAGCCCTCACAGCCGCCGGCTACGTAGTTGACTCCGACCTGACCGTTGCTTTGCTCGTGACGGGGTTGACCGCGCTATTCAACGCCATAGCCAGCGCCTTCCTAATCCCCCTGTGTTTCTCCATTGTCAAGGCGTTGCGTCGGGCGCTTGGACCCCGTATAACGGTGGCTGAGGCTGTCTGACCCCCTCCCCCCTGCGCCGCGGCCTCCACAGTTTATAACCTTAAGAAAAACACAGCTCGGCAGGGAGATGGTGTCTAAGAAAACGGCTGAAAAAGAGCTGGATGTCTTCGACCTCCAGAGCATCGAGGGGGTTGGTAAGGCGACGGAGGAGAAGCTCAACGCCGCTGGAATAACCAGCGTCCTGGACCTGGCCGCAGCCACGCCCCGAGAGCTTGTTGAGATAGGGTTGAGCGCTGAGAAGGCTGAGGAGCTCTGCCTCAAGGCTAGGCTGCTGCTCATCGAGAGCGGCTTCCTCGACAGAGAGTTCATCCCCGCAACCGAGGTTTTGGAGAGGAGGAAGGCGATGCAAAGGGTGACCACCGGTTCTAAGGCCTTGGACTCCATGCTGGGCGGAGGTGTGGAGACGCAGGCGATAACCGAGCTGATAGGCGAGTATGGAAGCGGAAAGACACAGATATGCCA
>JAWACZ010000010.1:0-47162 GCA_038896555.1 Candidatus Caldarchaeum sp.
GGGGTGTGAGGTTTTCGTAGACATAAGGGGAAAGATTAGAAAGGCGAGGGTGAGAGCAATGCCCTTCATAACGTTTACAAAACCTTAGCGAACTTGCTGAGCTGTTCTCTGCATAAATCCAGCGGATAACCCACCAGAACATCTACACCGCTTTCACTCATGCGGCTAACTTTTTGACGGATTTTATAAAGACCGCCTGTCATGCTGAATGCTTCGACGGCATCCAAGAATACCATCGAGGCCCTGCGTCTGGAAACGTATGCTTGCAGCTTTTCCTTAACCTCTCCGTCCATAGTTTCAGCTATGTGGAAAGGAGCGTAAACACCTTTCTGGACACCGTCACCTTCATACAGCTTCAACTCTTGGTAAAGACTGGGGTTCATCAGCACTAACGGCGTGGCCCGGTAGAGTTTAGATGCTTTTGCAGCGGTTTTGAAAAGGTTTTCAGAGCCAACCATGAGCGGTAGCTTGCCGGCAACAGCTCGGAAGTCGGCGGAAGCTTCCAGGATTGGCTTGCCAGGCTTAACCCTCAGCTCGTCCTCTTTCAAGTAAGCTGGGTTTCCGGCAACCAAGCATACCCCGCCAACCCCATGCTGTGAAACCACTTCAAGTAACTCCTTAAACCTGTCGGCGAAATCACCTCTCCTCACGGGAATTGTCAAGATGGGCTTACAGTGGAACAGTTCTCGACACCACCGGAGAATCATGTCGTAATCGCTTATCGACAGATCATCCACAGACTTTTCAGAATCTAACACGAGATATGAATAGCCCAGGTCGTCCAGCGTTTTGAGAAGATGGAATAGCTTCTCCTGCTTACGTTCATTCAGGATGGAGGGCTTAACAGCTGCGCCCAGCTGGAAGACGTCCACCTTTCTGGAAAACGTCCACCCCCTGCCACCGCCGACACCTTGGCGGAACCGTGTCTGCAACAATATATAAGCATTAATTAACTCGTTGGACATACATAAACGGACTAGGCATTGCGGGAGGAAGATCTCGAGAGAGCCATTTTAGAGGCCAACAACGTGCTCACCAAGGATGAACTGGAGAGAATGGTTCAAGCCAAGCTTAAGACCTCACCCTTTCTCACACGGCTTGGAGCCCTTCTTATCATCCTTGAGGAGCAGAGGCTTGCCGCCGAATTTCTTAAACAAAGGGATTATGGCTTCACGAAAATCTCAAGCTTAACCACAGGCATTCAGAGCGTCAGCGTGGTTGGAAGGACGTTGGGTTCGAGGATTGTTGTAGGCGGGGACGGGAAGCCTTCCTTAAGGCTGAGGCTCTGGGATGGAACAGCTGCGGTCGACGTAATTGTCTGGGAGAACTTTGACAGACTCACACAGCTCCAGCTGGGCGATGTGGTGGCCGTACGTAACGGATATGTTTCCTCATCACGGCCCGGTCAGGAAATCCTTCTACAAGCTGGTTCAAAGTCGACGGTGGAAAAAATGAGAGAATACGAGGGTCTGCCACCAGTCGATAAAGCGTTGTTTAAGCTCTCGAACGAGTCTCGAGACAAGGCTGGGAAGAGGGATGTCTACGCTGTAGTGGTTCTCAACACGGGTGTTAAGAAGACGAGTAACGGCACCGATGTATGCGAGCTTGTTGTAACCGACGGAGACAGGGAGTCTTTGCTCATAGCTTGGAGGGAGTGGGCTAATTTTTTCTCAAGCGTTGCTGAGGGACAGAGTTTCTTCGCCGCATCTGTAGAGGTGAAGAATGGCGAGCTTTTCACAGCCAAAAGCACCAACATCACATTGGCAGGGAAGGATGATGATTTGCTGTCAAAAGCGTGGCAACGAGGTCTGACAGGCCTTCGTGTCAAGGTTTTGGGATTTGGTTTTGACGGGCTTCCCGCAGTTACCGACGGAGTCAAAGTAATGAAAATGGCTTCGCCTGCTGTTGCTGACGCTGGAGCATGCAATGTTGTCGAAAAAGCCTTCGTCATCTATCGACGTGGCATACCCTACGTCTACGGGACGAAATCAACCCCAGCAATATGCAGCATCGAAACACCTGAGCTCAAGGGATCAATAGAAGAGGTCCGGGGAAGGCTGGCAGAAGGTGTTATAGACTGCGTGATAGCTAGAAAAACGCCTGTAAGCGCTGTGAACACAAAATACGGTCAGAAAAGGCTAACAGGCTTCTGGATTAGCTTTGGAGGAAAGACCATCAGCTGCACAGCGTGGGGTAAGGCATCGGAACTCATGGAAAACCTAGCTGAGGGGACAAACGTCAGATTCGCCTTCCCGAAGGTGGGGAAAAACAAGTTCGGCGACATCGAGCTTTCTGTTGACGAACTTTCCTTCATCGAAGTACTGGAAAAACAAGTTAAATAGAAAACCTTTGTCAACTCTTCCGGGACATCACAATGCTGATAATCTGCCTCGTGAAGGGTGTTCCCGCCAGAACCACTCAAGTGGTAACAGTCTCGGGCATGCTTAAGCGGGAGGAGATGGACCTTGTTCTAAACCCGCATGACGTAAAAGCAATTGAAGCCGCGTACTATGTAAAGAGGATGGTGGGTGGAAAAATAGTCGGCGTAAGCATGGGTCCCGAGCCTAAGATAATGCCCATTATGAACGACTTGGCTGAGCCTAAGGAGGAAAGTTTTTACGTTCCAAGAATTTCGTTCGAAGGCTTTGACGAAAGAATCATTCTCAGCGACAGGCGGATGGCTGGGGCCGATACGTGGGCCACGTCATACACGCTTGCATGCGGGATAAGCCGTTACATCCAAAACCATGTTGAAGCGGTTGACAAGCTTATAGAGGCTGTGAAAAACTCTAGCCCAGAAGAGGCTGCATCATTGGCGGAGAAGCTTTTCATGGAAAACTTGTTGCCCAACTACATCTACTCAAAGCTACCGACCGTCAGGGGTACCTTGGTTGAAAGGTTCTTAAAAGGCGAGGTTGGCAAGGAGGCGGTTATCTCCGAGCTTCAGAAACACAGGCAGGACATCACTAATTTCATAATTTTTACAGGAATGAAGACCAGCGATGGGGAAACAGGCAACACAGGTCCTCAGACCGCTGAAGCGTTGAGCGGCATACTGGGTAGGCTGATACCCAGCATAGCTTTCGTCAGGGAGTTTGAAATTTCACCCGACTCTACCACCATCGTAGTTGCCAGAAAAATCGGCAAGACTCTCCAAAGACTGCGTGCTTCACCTCCATGCCTTCTCACAATTGACAGCCATTACGAGCCGAAAGTTCCTCAAGCCTCTCTTCAAAGGAAAGTTAGGGCCAATAACTACATGGGTAAGCTGAGAAAAACCCTTGTTTGGAACGCTGACCACATAGGTGCGGACCCCAACAAAATCGGCTTCATGGGCTCGCCAACCATCGTCGGACCCGGATACGAGATAGGGAAACCGCCTTCTCAAAAGTTTGTAAACGAAACGTTTGTCTTTAAACAGAACGTCGGCAAAATAGAATGGAATGGGAAAGCTTACGGGCCGTTCAACAAAGGCGACCTAGCGTCAAACCTTCCAGAAGAGCTTTTGAGAAAGCTTAGTCAGGATGGTGCTGTTGGCCTATTCAGCCTAGAAGACTTGGTTGACGAAATTTTCGGAGGGATAAA
This sequence comes from Candidatus Caldarchaeum sp., assembly GCA_038896555.1. Lineage (GTDB taxonomy): Archaea > Thermoproteota > Nitrososphaeria_A > Caldarchaeales > Caldarchaeaceae > Caldarchaeum. Next base: position 3,586 of record JAWACZ010000010.1, read on the forward strand.
AGTTGTCCACAGAGCTGTATAGTGACGTATGGGCTTATTGTGTGAAAGAAGAAAACCGTCTTACGAGGCCAAGCCTCGAGATACTTGCGGCAGCCCGTAAGGTCGCTGACAAAATAGGCGCACAAGTTGCCGCCGTCATCGTAGGCCATAACTTAGACGGTGTCCTGGATGAGGCGATAGCGTTCGGTGCTGACGAAGTACTGTACGCCGATGAACCTTGGCTTAAAAACTATCTCTGCCTCCCCTACACGCGTGTGTTGTGCGAGATGGCTGAAAAAATGAAGCCTTACGCGATTCTTTTCGTGGCGGATGAGCTGGGTAGAGACCTTTCACCGCGCGTGGCTTACAGGCTTAACACCGGGCTTGCGACAGACAACATAAACCTCGAAGTTGAGGACTATTATTTCGGCCCCACCAACACGACTTATAAAAACGTCTTAGCCCAGATAAGGCCTGACTTCGCTACAAGAGTAGCTAAAATATTCACACCGAGACATAGGCCTCAGATAGCCAGCATAAGGCCTGGAAACTTCGAACCACTGCCGGAAAACCGTAGGAGGGTTGGTGAGAAAATCAAATTCCACCCGACGCCGGTTCCCGAGGATTTCTCCGTCGAGGTTATAGAAGAGAGAGAGCTTCCTAAGCCCAGTGTCAACCTTGAGGAGGCCAAGGTTGTGGTCAGCATAGGGCTGGGCATACTTAAGGACGGCAGCGGGAACCCACGCAACCCAAGGGAGGGATTCATACTGGCTAAGAAGCTTGTGGACTTGGTCAGGGAGAAGTTTGATGTCCCGAGCGAGCTTGGAGCCACACGGGCGCTCATCTACTCAGAGCTTAAAGAGCTTGAAGGCCTCGTTACGTCTGAGAGACAGGTTGGACAGACAGGTAAGACCGTGTCACCCGACGTCTACATAGCTGCAGGCATAAGCGGCTCAGTCCAGCACAGAGTCGGAATGATCAAGTCGAAGAAAATAGTGGCTATAAACAACGACCCCAAAGCGCCAATCTTCGAGATAGCCCACTATGGGGTGAAAGCAGACCTTTACGAGGTCCTGCCTAAAATCCTTGAAATCATCGAGAGGAGGTACTAATGGCTGAGAAGTTTGATGTCGTGGTGGTCGGCGCTGGACCGGCTGGTTCCGCAGCCTCTTTGACGCTGGCCCGTAACGGATACGACGTCTTGATGCTTGAAAAGACACAGCTGCCTGGACAGAGGAACGTGTCGGGAGGCGTTTTGTTCGGCGGATTCACCGATGGGCTGGGGCTTATAGACCTCATCCCCGAGTTTGAAGAGGAGGCTCCTCTCGAGAGGAAGATCTCGGGCCACGAGCTTTATCTTCTAAGACAGCCCGTAAGGAAAAACGGGGACTGGGAGTACAGGTTCGTCAAGTTCGATAAGAGGTCTTTATTGACAAAGGTTGGTTTAACCATGCTCAACGCATCAAGCGGCCATGACTACACAGTCCTGAGGGCGCGTTTTGACAGGTGGATGGCTTCGAAAGCGGTTGAGGAAGGCGCTATGCTCGCCACGTCAAAAACGGTTGAAGACCTCATATTCAAAGACGGTGGAGTGGTGGGTGTTGTTACCCAAGATGAGGAGATATACGCTGACATGGTGATAGACTGCGGAGGGGTGACCTCGCTTCTCCCCGAGAAGGCTGGAATAAGACCTAGGCTTACTCCGGCTCAAGTCTACCATGGTGTAAAACATGTTTTGAAGATGTCGCCTCAGAAAATTGAAGAATTTTTCAAGCTTGACGACGGTTTCAAAACACTCTATCTGCTGGGGCCCTTCATGCACGGCATCGTCGGAGGCGGTTTCATATATCCCAATAAAGACACGCTATCTGTAGGTATAGTGGTTGGGCTTTCTTCTGCGCTACCCGTGTTCACAAGACGTTTTAACGAGTTGGGCAAACCCTTTGAGATTCTCAAGGAGATGATGTCTCATCCGTTTGTCAGCCAAATATTACAGGAAGCAAAACTGGTCGAGTACTCGGCTCACAACATTCCAAAAGGCTACAAGGTCCTTCCCGAGAAACCTTATGCTCCCGGTTTCCTACTGGCCGGCGACGCGTTAGGTGTTTTCTACAAAATTGGAGCACTTATCGACGGAATCAGACCGGCTATAGCCTCCGGAATTCTAGCCGCGCGAACTTTCATCCACGCTAAGAACCAAGGTGACTTCAGCGCTTCTACGCTCTCGATTTACAGAAAGCTTCTAGAACCGTTGTACAGGCTTGTCTCAAAGTCGAGGACAAACAGCGCCCTGATCGAGCGTAAGATTTTCTACTCAACCGGCAGCGAGGTCATGTTTAAGCTTGGCTTGGGCAGGAAAGCGGCAGCAAAGATAGCAAACGTTGAAAACAACGGCAAGGACATGATGCAAACCATACAGCAGATGACCGGGCTTCTCGACTATCAGGAAGACAAGCTTAGGTCACACATAGAGGTAAACCAAGCTATGGCATCTTCTGACAGAGAGAAAGCATGGATACCCATGTGCCCCGTCAACTGCTATACCTTGGTGACGGGTAAAGGTGTTTTCGCATCTTTCAAAGACCTTTACAGATACAACCTAGAGAGCCTGAAGAAGAATGGTTTGGATGAAAGGACGGCGGCTAAAAAGGCCTTGGAGACAACGTTGGAGGACATTAGGTTGGGGCAGCTGAAGTTTGACCACGTGGCTTGTGTGGCATGCGGGACGTGCGGCGTGATTGGACCGCCGTCCACGGTTAGGTTTGGCCATGAATGGAATGGGTACGGCGTTAAGTTCCGATATGGATAATATTATACCAATATTATTTTATGATAAGAAGTGCTTAAATTGAGGCAAAAACAGGCATACCCCATGACCTACGCAAACCCAAGTGTTCTAGCGGAGGTTGAATGGCTGAAACAAAACCTGGGAAACCCAAGCATTAAGGTCGTGGAGGTCGACTACGACCCGAAGCTGGCTTACGAACAAGGCCATATACCTGGAGCCTTGCTGATCGACTGGAGGAAAGACATGAACAAGCAGGACGTCCGTGATATAATAGACGCCCGCGAGTTTGAAAACCTCATGTCACGTTTAGGCATCTCAAACGACACCCACGTAATACTCTACGGCGACTACAACAACTGGTTTGCGACTTTCGCCTTCTGGGTCTTCGAAATGTACAATCATAAGAAAGTCCAGCTCCTCAACGGCGGGAGGAAAAAATGGATCGATTCCGGCGGAGAGCTCACAAAAGAAGTGCCGAAGCCAAAGCCAGCGGTATACCGTGTCGAGAAAATCAACCTTGAACACCGGGTTTTCCTCGATGAGCTTTTGAGGGAGAAAATAGCGGCTCCGAACTTGGTTTTAGTCGACGTCAGGTCGCCTGCAGAGTTTACCGGCGAGATCACGGCTCCTCCGGAATATCCTAACGAGCATGCGCAAAGAGGCGGCCATATCCCAGGTGCGGTAAACATTCCTTGGGGGCAGGCGATACGTGAAGACGGCACTTTCAAACCTGCTGAAGAGCTTAGGCAGCTCTACAGCTCAAAAGGAGTTACTCCGGATAAAAACGTAGTCACCTACTGCAGAATCGGCGAGAGAGCTAGCGTAACATGGTTTGTGTTGAAACATTTGCTTGGATACCAGCGTGTCAGAGTTTACGACGGCAGCTGGACAGAGTGGGGTAACCTCGTTAGGTTTCCGATAGAGAGGCAGCGTTGAAGTCTGCGGATGGATGTTTCTTCCCAGAGGACAGGGGCTACGACGTTGAACACGACCTATGGTTCAAGAACGTTGGGGAGAACAGGTATTTGGTGGGAGCGTGCCAACCATTTCTTTTCATGACAGGCAGGCCTAAAAAAGTAAATGTAAGGGGTAAAGGAACTTTAGTCAGACGGAACACAGCTATAGCTCTTGTTGTTTCGTCAAAGATGGAAGGCACTTTGCTGTCGCCCGTTGACTTGGAAATACTGCATGTCAACGATTTTGTGTTGCAAAACCCCGAAGTTTTAGCTGACGACCCTTATGGAAAAGGATGGCTTGCTGAAATAGCCTGTCAATCAACCCCCGCATTAACGGATGCGGAAACAGCCTCCGCGCTGTACGAGCAGTTAAACAGCCGGCGTGGAGTTGTCTGCTTCGACATAGTCCCACATTACCAGATAACCATGTTTGGGGAAAGCTGTGAGAGTATTTTGACGAAGATAGGTGATTTCATGAGTCAACATGTGAGTATCGGTGAGACGCTTTACGTTGTGACGCAAGACCCGGCTACAGAGGTGGACATGATTAACTGGGCTGAGAAAACAGGTCAGCATCTCCTAAGCATAAAAAGGCTGGGAAAAACCATACACGTAATATACAAACACGTGGTTTAAGCTCGCCACCATTCAAACATCACATACGTCACCTTATTTTCAGCGGGAACAGCTACTGTAAAATATTTTTTCACCGAGGTAGCGAGCCTTCCGGACCTTATTATCTCCAAGGCGGAAATGCTTTCATTCTGTTCCTTAACCTGTATGATGAACGGGGCGTGGTCGATGCCTGGTCCATGCCGGTAGACTGCGAAATCGCTGCCAAACTTAATCCCGGGGAGAACTATGAAACCCCTATATCTCAAATCGCTGTAAACTCTGTATTTTTTCAACATATTTTCGTCCTGGGCTATGGCATGTTTTTCCAGCTCTTCCGCCGTTAGTTCTTTGCCTGAGCTGAACACTTTCAGGAGGCCGTTTCTATGCAGGTATAATGCTTCCAGCAAGTCCAAAACGAGAGGTGAGTCGAAGTTCATGTCCCTTGGCTTGGGTATGCCCAAGGGTTTTCCGAAAAAACCTTTCCTGTAAAGATCTCTAGCATCTTCCACGTCCCACACTATCACGCTGTCCTTTAACAGTTCTCCCCGTGCCAACTACCTCAGCCTAAAGGATTACAAACGAGAGGACACGCAGGGTTTCAACAGCCTCCTCCGATTTGTCGGCTATGTCTTCAAGCATGGAGACTATCTCGCGAACAAGTAGTAGTTGGCCAACCTTCATGTCAGTCTGAAGTATGGTTAGGTCTAGGTTGCGGTAGATTTCGTCTACGTTTCGCTCAGCCTCTTCAGTCTCTTTAACTTTCTGGAGAAATGTCTCGCTGTTTAAGGTAACGGCTAGAAGAGCTTCTCTTAGCTTTGTCACAGAATGTAGCACGGCGTCGCACAGCTTCAACACATTAGCCAAAATCTCCCGGTCAATCTTCATACGGGCCTTGGTTAGACCTAAGATTCTGTACGCCACGCCCTCCGCCGTGTCTGCTATGCGGTCGATTCCGTTAACCAGGCGGATGAAATCTTCTCTGTTGGTGAGTATGGCTCCTATGTCTGACACCTCTTTCTCCACAAGCCTTCTAGACTCTTTGGCAGCTTCGTCGGCCTTCAGCACGGCCATGTAAAGCTCCTCCATCTTCTTAACATCATAGTCTCTGTTCAGCGAATCGAGCATGAGCGACGTTTTTCTTAAAAGCTCTAAAACATTCCTGATCTGGTCTTGAGCAAGGCTGAGAAGCCTCGCCCTATAATCTTCCATCCTTTCTCTTGCAGCATACAAGTCGTGGCACCTGCTGTAGATAATGCATTAAACATTTTTAAAGATATCGTGGCCACGTTAAGATAAGGGTGTTTTGGTGTATGAAGGTTGCGGGAGTCGTAGTTGCTTCTGGGTTTGCTAGACGTTTTGGCGGCGACAAACTAGTCACCCCTCTCCTTGACAAACCCCTTTTAGCATGGGCCCTTGAATCCATAGCACAGCTGAACTATAAGGCGGTTGTTTTGAAGAAGTTAGATGAAAAGCGAAAACTTGTACCGCCTGCTTTTACTGTTCTAGTCAACCTAAACGCTGAAAAGGGTTTGAGCTCTGCGTTGAAAGTTGCTGCATCATGGATGCCTGCGGATGCTGACGGGCTGGCGATAGTGTTAGGCGACATGCCGTTTTCTAAAAAGGTTGTCGACGAGCTTGTGAAAGCCTTCCGTTCAGGCGGGTTCGACGCCGTCTCAGCGGGTCTGAACAGCAATCCTGTAAACCCAGCGGTTTTCTCAAGGAAAATCGTCCACCACCTCATTTCTCTTGAAGGAGACGTCGGAGCCCAGACAGTCCTCAAAAAAGTTAAAACCCTTGTCATAGACTTTGACAGCCGGCTTTTGACAGACGTGGATACACCGGAAAACTTAGCGAAAGCAGTCAAAGCTGTGGAAGAGCTACGTCGTCTCAAGTACCTCGACTGAGTCTATTTTGCCATCACCGTCGAGGTCCAGTCCCTCTACAACGGATGCCCAGCTTTCTTGTCCTTCGTAAGAGTCTAACAGTTGTTCCCAGCTGGTTGCCAAGGATATTACCGCAGCCTTTGTTCCGGAGGCTCTGAGCCCCGCTAGAACGATGGTCGTATTGTTGGGGTTGCTGGGGTTTGGTGTTTTTGCGACGAGGCCGATGAACTCGCTGGTATAGGTTTGTTTGGGCGAGACAAGGCCAGCCCAGTAGTTGCTTTCCAAGAAGCTTATCGGAAGGCTGGTGTTCACCATTGCTGTGATTATGTTGGTGCCTGGCCCTCCTAGCAACAGCAAGTTGTTTGTGTAAAGCTTCTCTGACTTGACGTCCACGTCAAGCCTTACAGTGAAGTCAGCTGGTAGTTCCACGTATCTTCCAAGGAAAAGACCAAGCTGGAAACCATAGTGGCCGTCAGAGGCCACAGACCTGAAGGGGCCGTGGGGATGGGGTGAGCCGACCACAACCAAGCCGTTTAACTTTCCATCCCTTACAAACGGATGGAGAAAGGCTGACAGCTTTTCAGGCATCGCAACCCTTTTGAAATGGCGGCTCCAAGGATGATTGGGAAAAACTACAGCTATTCCCGAGGAGGTGGTTTTGTACAGCCTTGCCCTCCCACCTTTAACCTCTGTTTCACCAACCTCCGTCAAGAAACCTTTTTTGAGCATCTTCTTCACATACAGCCCAACCACCTGCTTGCTAACCCCCAGCTTCTCAGCTACGTTGGCAGGGTAGTCTGGCCTGCGAAAAGCCCCGGCTATTTCAGCCGCAAGCCTAGACGAAAAAACCTTAGCAGAATCTGCGCTCGCCAATGCAACGTCTATTTCACGCTGTCCATGCACAAGCCTAGCTCTCCTCATAACCTGTAAAAAAATATTTCACCGGTTAATCAACTTTTGAATCGTGTTTATAAACAGGCCGTCCATTGCAACCGTATGTGCGGCATTGTCGGATACGTTGGCGAAGCAAGGGCTGCGACTATCCTGGTAAAGTCTCTCAAAAGGCTTGAGTATAGGGGGTACGACTCAGCGGGTATTGCGACAATTCACGACGGCAAGCTGTACATCGAGAAGGATGCGGGAAAAATCGATGAGATTAACTTAAGGCTTGGGTTTGACAGGCTGCCGGGATTTATTGGAATAGCTCACACAAGATGGGCGACCCACGGCGCTCCCACAAAGGTTAACGCACACCCCCACACCGACTGCGGAAATACAATCGCAGTCGTCCACAACGGGGTTCTGGAGAACTTCTTGCAGCTGAAGAAAGAGCTGTCAGACCTAAACCATGTGTTTGTATCTAAAACAGACACCGAGGTTATTCCGCATCTGCTTGAAGAATACCTGAAGGCCGGCGAAAGCCTGCAGCAGGCGTTCATAAAAATGTTACGTAGGCTTGAAGGCAGTTACGCCTTGGCAGTTGTCTCGTCAAAACATCCTGACATGCTTCTTACCGCCAGGAAGGAGGCGCCGCTAATCATAGGTGTTGGAGCGGGATTAAACATGGCTGCGTCAGACATAACAGCGTTGCTTGACATGACGAGGGAAATGGTCTTCCTCCACGACGGTGACGCAGCGATCTTAACAAAGGATGGTTACCGCATCATACGGATAGACAGTGGAGAGGCTGTTGAAAGACCTGTTAAACACGTTGAGATAAGCGTGGAGATGGCTGAGAAACATGGATATCCCCACTTCATGCTTAAGGAGATTTTTGAACAGCCTCAAACGCTCAGGGACTCTCTCCGACTACAGCAGGAATACGTTGACCTACTGGCAGAACTCCTTGACAAAGGCCGGGTAATTTTCCTGGTTGGTGCCGGAACATCCTACAACGCTTGTTTGGCGGGCTCCTACCAGCTTTCCCACATGGCCCGTATAGCAACCTACCCGGTCATCGCTTCAGAATTCATCCCAAACTACGGTGGCTCTCTCGGAGCAGACACTGTTGTCCTGGCGGTCAGTCAGTCGGGTGAAACAGCTGACGTCTTGAACGCCCTCGAATACGCGAGAATGAGGGCCTGCACGATCTTGGGGTTGACAAACACTGTCGGCTCAACCCTGACCCGAATATCGCGGGCATATGTCCTCCAAAACTCGGGGCCAGAGATAGGTGTGGCAGCAACTAAAACGTTCACGTCCCAAGTGCTTGCGCTAGCCCAGATTGCGTTAAGGCTGGCTAGGCTTAGGGGGAAGATAGCTCAGTATGAGATGGATGAGTTCAAATCCGAGCTGGCTAAAGTTCCCAAGATGGTTGAGGAGGTTTTGATGAAATGCGGGCCCCGCGTGCAAGAACTGGCGCGACTCCTTGCAACTAAAAAATTCTTATTCGTGCTGGGGAGGGGTGTGTCAACCAGCACAGCATACGAAGGCCGTCTTAAAGTGATGGAGCTTTCATACATACCGTGCATAGCTTATCCGGCCGGCGAAAGCAAGCATGGACCGATAAGCGTGATAGAGAAGGATGTTCCAGTCATATTCGTCACCCCCAACGACGAATACAGAAAATTAAACATCGGAAGCATAATGGAGATGAAGGCCCGGGGAGCCTATGTCGTGGTTTTCGGCGACGCCGTAGATGATGAGCTAAAGCAGCTAGCCGACTTCTACATCGGGTTGCCGCGGGTCCATCCGCTTTTAACACCAATCCCCTATGCTGTCCCGTTCCAGCTCCTCGCCTACCACCTCGCCGTCTTGAAGGGGCTGGACCCCGACAAGCCTAGAAACCTTGCAAAATCCGTAACCGTCCTTTAAAAAATATATAATACTTGGAAAAAGACACAGGTTTGTCGATGCACTGCTGGGTCCTAGTTGTAAAAGACCACGTCATCGGTGATGAGGTTATTCCCGCAAGGCAGGTTGCTGAGGTGAGGGTGAGAGAAAGGTTTTGGCTGGTGAGTAAGCGTGTTGCAGCCATGAAGGCTTTGAAACAAGGAGGGCTTGCAGTTTTCTATGCAACAGGCCATGAGGGACGTATGTTCTTAGGGGACGGAAGCTTCTCGGAGGAACCTAAACCATTAACAGATGAGCTACGTTTCCACGTACGCGGCTTCCCCTCAGAAAAGCTTACGCATTTCATAAGGCTTGACCACGCCCGCCTCTGGGACAGGCCTGTCCCGACAGAGGAAGTTGTCGAAAGGCTTTCTTTCATAAGAAAGAAAGATAAGTGGCAGTTCTACTTTAGAGGTAGTTTGAGGAAGATACCTGAGGAGGATTTTAACCTGTTGAAAAGCATTGGCTCGTCTTAGCCGTAGACGCTTGATATGCCCAAGTCTCTGGCAAGCTGTGTGTCGGTAGCCGCGATGTCCTCTAGGCTCAGCTCCTTTACGTTATATTTTCCGACGGCTGACGTGAGTAGCTGAATCTCTGTCTTGAGTGTTTCAAGATAGTTTTTGACTCCCTTCTCCCCGTGCGCGTATGCCGCCACTACCACAGGTCTTCCAACCCCCGCTGCAGCCGCTCCAAAACAGAGAACCTTGACCACATCGCCCCCGTCCACAACCCTGCCGGAACAAATGAAGTCTATGCTAAGCTTTCCGCACAGCTTAGCGATCTTTCCAAGACAGGATACAAGCGGAAGCCCAAGATCCTTCATAGCCGTCACCGGGCTGAGCCCGGTTCCTCCTTCTTTTCCGTCAACCCAGAAGACGTCGGCTTTCTCAGCGTCGCAGACCGTGGCCACGTCCTCCAAATCCCTGTACGGTCCCGACTTTATCCACACCCTAGCCCTTGGATAGTTATTCCTCATGAGCCTTATCATGCTTCTAAGTATTTCGGGTGTGAAGGTTCCCGGGGCTGAGTGCCTTTCGTAGAATGGTTTTTCAACTGTTTTAGGGTCGGCGTCAAACGAGTACTTATCGCTGAGCTTAAGGGCCAATTCTCTGTCAACCATTGTTTCACCCCCGAGACCGGGTTTGGAGCCCTGCCCCAGCTTAATCTCGAAACCAACCCTCCCCTCCTCTATGTAGGGTGTTATGTCTTGGTCTGAGTAGACTCTGTTCCACAGCTCGTCGTAGGCGTCTTCCACGCTCTGCTGTATGAATACGCCGCCGTAGCCTTCTGGCACGTTTTCAAAGTATGACATGACTCTCTCTTTGAAACACGGCTGGCTGGGCTTCACTCTTCTGGCATACCCCCAAACGGTTGCCACGTTTTCTCCAACTCCCATGGGGACGCCGAGCTTCGCCGCAGCCCGTGCAACATCCAGCGAGACCTTGTTGTATACCGGCGTAGAACCCATCGAAGCTACTGCAACAGGGACCGATGATTTGAAACCCCCGAAGAAACACGCTGTCTCGACGTCTGTGAACAAAGGCTCTCTCATCAGCTCCTCCATCTTCTTAAGCCTTAGCGGTGTGTAAAGTGGAGGGACTATGAGGATTTTGTCGAGCGTGTCGTGTCTTGTAGGGGCTGGCTGGTAAATCGGAGCTCCCAACAAAGCTCTGCCGAATTCATCTGCCTCCGTAAGTGGAAAGATAGACCGTCTTCCCCGCAGGGCCTTGTCGGCCACCTCCTTGACCGGATACTGCTCCGTAAACCTGCTCAAGGATTTTAGAGTTCCCGGGCTTCGGAAAAGCTTGAGCAGCAGCTCTAGGAGAGGAGATGTCTTCAACCCATGTCTCACGGGGAGTATATTCCGGCAACCTTCGGATAGGGTCGCGCCTCCCAAACCGCCTGAAGTCCACACACATATCTTGTAAGCCTTTCAAGACCTATTCCGAAGCCCGAGCTCGGCCTAATTCCATCCCTCAGCATATCCAGGTACCATCCATATTTCGCCGGGTTTTCACCGCTCTCCCTAAGCCTGGCCAAAACCTTCGCGTACTTGTATTCGCGCTCCGCCCCCGAGGCAGCCTCGCCATATCCCTCGGGATACATCAGGTCGAAGTCTTTCAAGATGCCTGGCTTCTCAGGGTTCTCCATGTCGTAGAAGCCTCGAGCTCCTCTGGGGTAGTCGGTGATGAAGAAGGGTTCTCTCATGTAATGTGAGAGCTTCTCCTCCTGTGGCCAAGGTATTTCAGCCATGGGGTTTACTTTTTCTCCGAGTGTTTTCAGGATTTCAATCGCTTCGGCGTGAGTTATCTTTTTGAAGGGCGGGGTGAATACCGGCAGTTTTCTCCCCAGCTCCTTAAGAAGCTCAGCCCCATGCTCTCTCGTATAGTTGACAACATAAGACATCAGATGTTCAGCGGTGTTCATAGCCGCTTTATAGTCTACGTCAGCCTCCTCTATGTCTATCTGGACAAACTCAACCAGATGTCTTCCGGTAGTCGAGGATTCGATGGGCTCCAGCCTGATGTTGGGTGAGAAGAAGTATATTTTATCAAAGGCTGTGGCGAGCATCTGCTTGTAAAGTATTGCGCTGCTCATCACCTTGTACTCTTTTCCGTAATAGTCTATGGTGGCTTGTTTGGCGCCCCTGATTCCGGGGTCTGTCACAGGCCCTATGATTGGTGGAAGTATCTCTAGGAAGCCGTACGAGTCGAGCCATTCCCTCGCAGCCCTGCTTATCATCGCCTGAAGCTTGAGAATTAGGTATGACCGTCGGCTTCTGATGGTTTTGTAGTGTTTCTCCAGCTGTTCTAAAGGCGGTTTGAGCATGTTTCTACGAGCTCTGCCGAGGTATATAGCGTTTATACATATGAACAGTGTTTTACACGTCAAATCGCCAAAATCATCATCATTTTTTCGCCTACTTGACGAGAGAGGTGCGGCGGGCAACCAGCCTCGAAACCTCATCCTTTATGTCCTTCGCCAGGTTTAACAGCTCTCTCAGCTCGCTAACGTCAACACCGTTATTGGCTGCTGCAGCCTCGTCAACGGTTTGTGGGGGAACCGTTTGCTGGCTGGATGCCTTCAGCCTTTCCTCCAAGGCTTTGAGCGTTTCATCCAGCTTTCCCAGCCTGCTACGATATTCTTGCATAAGCTGTTCATCAGCTTCAGCGAAGGTTTTATCAGAAACCTGAACGCTTTCAGCCGCGGTTTTCTGGAGTATATGAGGGAGTGGTTGATTCAACGGACGAGCCGTCGCAGGCAATGTAGGTTGATGCATCCATCTCACGCCTCCCGCCGCCACACTGTGCTGTCCCAGCCGCTTGGCTCCAAAAACCACGATCAGAGAGTAAAGAACTGTAACGCATGCGGTCAGCGCAACGAAAAGCAGGAAATTGTTTTGAATGTTTAAAGGTATAGTGGCGGTTATGGCCAGCAGGCTCTCACCCTCCGGGCAATAACGTCGCTATCTCCGATAGTCCTGCAAAGGAGGAGAGTATCTGGCTGCTGGCGGTCGCCATGCCTAGGAAAGCGGCTCCGCTAACCAACGTCAACAAGCCGAAATAGAATGTTAAAGTGAAGACCGAGTCGCCGTCTGCGAGATATATGTTTACCGCTGTTACTAGGCATATGAGTAGGATCACGGTGTAGAAATAGTTTATGGCTACCGCCGGGTCCACTGGTCTTATTATTGTCAAGAAAGATGAAACCATTTTAGCGACGTTTGACAGAACAGTCATCAGGGATACCATGAGAGCGAAGATGGCCGACAGCACGGCATGGAGAGGTATCGCAAGAGACTTTAGGGAAGAAGTGACTTGGCTTCTTCTCTTGTCTTTTAACAAAGTTGTTGAAACTTGTTCGCTGAATATGTTGCAGGCTGTTGGTGGCGTAGCTCCGACGTCTAAAACCTCCGCCAGCGCTGTAAACGTCTTTTCACCAAGCTTGCTAAGTAACTCCATTCCAAACAGCTTTAAAGCAGTAAATGGTGACAGGCCTGCTTTCAGCCTAACCTCAAACTTGGTAACAAGTTTATTTAAAGGACCAAAATCGCTCAGGCTGAGCATACGTAGGGCGGTTTTAAAGGACCCTGTTGCAGACAAGTAGTCGCCGAAGCTTTTCAAAAAAATCGGCAGAATGCTTTCCGAAGCCATGATTTTTTTATGCCATCTTCTCCCGAGAAAACCGTGCAACGTAGCTGGAGCGCCTCCCGCCATCAGCGCGAGAGAGGCATATATTACAGATTGTCCGCCGAAGACATCGGATAGAAAAGGAGCTGAAAAACCTGTGGTAAACGATATAGCCATGACGGGTAGAGTTGCTCTCTCGACAATGGACAGCTGCCTCGGCCGGTATAGGTATTTGTTTAGTATGCTTCTTCTGAGAGTGTTTGTGGCGAAAAACAACGGGGTTGACCCTATCATGAGTCCTATGAAGAGTACTCCAGTCTCCATTGACTGGCTTTGGCTTTCAGCTCCGCTGATGGTGGAAACAAGCAAAAAAGAAACCATCAACAACGAAACTATGCTTATGAGTGTTGTATAGGCTTCAACAAGCCTCCGCAGTTTTTCGAGACCTTTCTCGAACTCGTTACTCAGCTCCGCCAGGTATTTGTTATACTCTATTTGAGCGAAGTCCTTGAGCGATACACCTGCCTTTAACGCATGGCTAAGCCGCATTATCAGGTTTTTCAAAGACTGGGTTTTTAGCTGTGTTGTTAAAAAGTTAAGGACTTCTGACTGGCCGTAGTCCCATTTGTCCAACAAGATGCGGGCTTTGGAGAAAGCGTTTGTGAAAAAGACAGGTAGAATGGATGATTTTGAAAAGAGAAGAATGATTTGTCGGAGTGATGTATTTGACGCACCCATTATAGCGATTAGGACTATTATCGTGTTAATGTGCTCATGTTGACTACTGGTGGTCTCAAGCCTAATCTTCTCCAGCTCTATTCGAGCCATATATCCCTTCCTCCTTCAACCATTTCCAAGGCCTGCTCCACACCTGCGTCGTACGCCAGCTTGACAATCCGCCACACCTTGTTGAAGTCGTTTGTTTTTCTCTTCACCAAGATGTCTAACAGCCTGGCTCTTTCGCGAAGGTTTTGGTATACTTTCCGACTTTCACGCAGCGAGAGCCCCAGCATCGTTCTTATCTTGTTTTCGAGAAGGTAGCTGTTTCCCTCACCCCTGAACGTATGTGTGTCGTCGCTAGACTCCCAGTTGAACAGCTCGACGTAGTCAAACCTTCCCGTCGATGGGTCGTAGCCAACGATTTCGTTGATGCTTAGAACACGTCTCTCGACCTTCCCTCTCCTTGGCAGCCTCACAGCACTCTGCACCAACACGCAATTTAGTATGTCGATGTATGTTTTCGGTATGTTGATGGGGTCGCCGGTTAGCCTTTGGATGAGCTTTTCGACGGAGCCCGCGTGGAAAGTGGTCAGGACTGGATGCCCTGTCTGCATCGCCTGAAAAGCCACCGAAGCCTCGGACCCCCTGATTTCGCCCACAATTATGAAGTTAGGCCGCTGACGTAGCGCGGCTTTCAAAAGGTCGAACAATGTGATGTCGCCTTCTCCTTGCACTCCTTGGCGGGCGACCTCGCGAACCCAGTTTTCATGCGGCACAACTATCTCCGGCGTGTCTTCTATGCTCACTATCTTGGCGACGGGGTTTATGAAGACGCTTGCAGCCCTTAGCATAGTGGTTTTCCCTGAAGCAGTTTCGCCGCAGAACCAAGTACTCATCCCGTGCTCCATCAGAATCCACAGATAAGCTGCTTCGAGGCTGCTGATCGTTCCCCAGCTTATTAAATCCACGATGCTTACAGGTTTCTCCGAAAACTTTCTGATCGTGAAGTTACTGCCTCTTTTACTCACCTCGGTTCCATAGACTATGTTGATGCGTGAGCCGTCCGGCAAGCTGGCGTCCACGATAGGCCTCTTATAGCTAACAGGGCTGTCGATTTTCTCGGACAACCTTTGGACAAAGCTGTCCAGTTCTTCATGCTCTGCGAATGAGATGTTTGTTTCACAACTTCCGAAGATTTTATGCTCTACGAAGATTGGACCGACACCATCACATGACACATCCTCGATGTAGGGGTCTCTTATGAATGGCTCCAAAATGCCCATGTAGACTTTATCAAGTACGACGCTGGATCTTAGAGCCTCAGCCGTTTTGGAGTTTACTATAATGTTTGTAACCATTCCTTTTTTATAGACCGTTTTGTAGTCAAAGTCTTCAAGCGTATCATCTATTTGGATGAAAACGCCTAGAAGGTCGTTTAACAGTCTTTCGTGTTCCTCCTTTGTGTTAAAATTCATTCCCGCGTCTATCAGCGGCGCTATACCTCTTTCGACTAAGTTGGTAAGCTCTGACGAATACGTGTCCAGAGGGCTTATAACCGTGTACAGCGCTCTATCACCTCGCCTCGACTTGACGTGGATGAAGATGGGGTCGCCAACGGGATAGATTATGCTGTATTCACGCAGGTTTCGAAGCTCTCTGCTCAGCTGCTCCATGTAAGTGATTTGACGGTCTCCTTTTTCCACATGTTCTTGGACGTAAATCCTTAGATGAGCGAACTTGCTCCAAACATCCGGCGGAACGTTTGTCACGAACGTTTGCTTCAAGCTCATATCTTTCACGCCTTTGCTTGTGAGAAAGGTAGTACACGTATTCCGAAGGCTTGGTCAACTTCGAAAGCTAGTGTAAGACCGCTTCTTTCAGCGCCCTTCAGTTTCATAACCTGCAGCGTTCTCACTATCCTCTCACCCATTTCCTTGACGTTTAACACAAAATGCGCGTCGGCTATGGAGCGCAGCCGCAGAGACAGGTCGGTGTTTAAGGCATGTGTGTGTATAGTGAGGAATATGGTCTTACCATCACTGTCCACTATGTTTCTGATTGATGTGAAAAAGTTGAGGATCTCGGAGGTTTGTGCGTTAGTGAGCAGATATGTCATCGAGTCTATAAAGAATACCTCCTCTTTTTTACGTGATTTTATGAAGGAGGTTATGAGCTTAAGCATCTTGGAGCTTTGCTCGGAATTCCAGCTGAGGTTTTTGACGTGCATTTCACCTATCTTGAGCCTGCCTGTTATCAGAAAATAAGTGGGGTCTAGCGAGAGCGACGCCATGCCGTCTCTTATGCCACGCATGCTCGACTCTGTTGTTAGAAGATAACAGTTCAACCCTGTCTGTAACGCACCGTAACAATATTGTAGCAAAATGACCGATTTGCCGCTGTCGTTCGGACCTTCTATTAGACATAGACACGGGAGTTTTATTGCACCTATCTTTCGGTCTAGCTCGCTGTTAAAGCTCCTAATGCTTTTCTCGCTCATTCAACCACCTTGAAAACAACGTACACCGGTAGCGTAACGTTAATGGTTTCATCCAGTTCAACAACAGCCTTTAAAGTCTCGCCTCTGTTCCACACACCTTCAACACCAGCTGGCAAGATGATCGGGTCTACTAACTCCCCAGAAAAACCATCAGTAGCTACTCCGGTAATGTACCATCGGCTTAAACCGCTGACCGGGTTTGGCTGGTATCCAATCCACCTGACCTTTCTAGTGGAAGAATTGTCAAAATATACTATTATCAGGTCTGAGGCATTCAGGTTTTGAAGACGTATATCCTTCGGGCCTTTATTCGTTAGATCCAGCCGGACATAGCGGCCGTTCACCTCAACGAGTTTTATCTCAAACGAGTTACGGCCGTCCATATTCTCATGGATAGCTCGCGACATCTCGATGAGGTGGTCCATCGACGTGAACATGTATACAGTGAACTGCAAAACAATCATCGTTACGTATGCAAGTGAAACTAAAACTCCGAAGCCCGACATTTTCAACCACCTACCGAGAAAACATGCTCGACCATGCTGTAGGGGGTTACGAACCGCACAACGTACTCTCCCTGTTCAAGAGGAGCGCCCAGCTTGATCGTTATCCTCAGAGTCTCTCCCCATGAAAACCCTTGGTCCGGAAAAACATCTCGGACAATCTCATACTTCCATGAAGGCGGCGTCCCCCCATGGATTAGATGGGCAAACATGGTGCGGCCCGTTATGAAAATCTCAGACATCTCAACCTCGGCGTAGGATAACGTGTCAACGCCCACATTCTTAACCCAAAGATAGACATCCGACCGATTTTCTGACACGTATGTAAAAACTGGTTCAAGCTTTGTCCGAAGCTTCTGTATCATTTGGTTGAGGTTTATCTTGTTGTTTTGCTCGAGCTCCTTGAAAGTTGTCAACATTGTTGACGAAAACGCTGATGCAGAGATTATCAACGCAATGACCAACATCGCTTCAACGAAAATGTATCCGCTCATCATTACTGTCTCACACTCCAATTCTTGCCTGGGAGCTTGAAACTGCCAGAAGAGGTCAAAAGCATGAAAGTTAGAGAATTGTCATCATTCTTAACGAGCAGCGATATTATGTACAGGACAACCAAGATGTCGTTGAACGTTGGCTGGCCGTCAGCCAGACGGTCAAACTTAGACACAGGTTCCATGCTTGACATAAACTCAAGAGCTTCTTTGATGCTCTCCAACAGCTTTTTAGAGATGAAACCTTTCCACGCAAGCCTATTGACCAGATTTACCAGATATTCTTTTCCGACGATGAGAACCATCAAGTCGACTGCGGCCAAAACGCTGATGAACGATTCCAAGCTCTCTATGTTGCCTACCTCTTCTTCACTGATTTTCTTAAAACTGACCGCCTGCCTCTTTCCCCGTGAGGCTTCATGGACCTGCTGAACTTCCGGCTCAGCATTGCTTTCCACTTTGCCGAAACTTGCTGGGTCTTCTTGCTGCGATATTGAACGAGCGAGAAAGTTGAACGGATTTTCAGCCGAATTTATCATCTCCCTTATGTCGAGCAGCGTTTTTTCCAGCGGTTCCCTTAAACGTCTGATCTCTTCCTCGATGGTTTTGAGCTTCCGCTCATTCGATGTTTGGCCTTCACTCATGTGAATCACCCTTCAACCCTTACCACCCCCCGCTCAGACGTCCACAGAAATAAAAGAATTACTAGAATAATATTAAATCATGTTTTTTGTCCAATTATTGTCCAGCCAAATTTAAAAGTAGCCTTCAAGCATTTGCTGTCGCAAAAAATGAACAAAAATAATGGAAAAAGCAGACGCAAGTCCTCGGCGGCTCTGACGGGGTTGGAGACAGCCATCATACTGATAGCCTTCGTCATAGTGGCCAGCGCCTTCTCGTTCGCAGTCTTGAACCTAGGTCTTTTCACAACACAGAAGACGGGCGAGGTGATGCAGGCAGGACTCGAGGAAACACTGGCCTCAATAGAGACAGCCGGCTCAGTAATCGCTAAAAGCAGCGGCGGCAACATATCCGAAATCGTGATATACATCAAATCGTCTGTCGGCAAAGGCGAGGTTGACGTCAGGCCAGGCAAACTTGTCGTAACTTACAGAGATAAAGGAACATTCAAGGAAAACATATACCCCAACAACTCCACCATCACCACCGTCTACCAAATAACCGGCGACAGCGACACAGTTCTAGAATACGGAGAAGTCTGGGCAGTGAAAATAGACGTTGCACAGATACAGGGGTCAAGCCTTAGCCCGAACGACATTTTCAGCGTGGAGATAAAGCCGCCGCAGGGTGCCCTTCTTAAGGTTGAGAGGAGACTTCCACCATCCTTCGACCCCGTCATGGACCTGACGTAAACTCCCCAAAACCCCCTCCCTTATTTTTTATTGCTGCGGTGTGAAGATAAACTGTTGGAGGTAATGTTTTTTATTTAAGTTCAGTTTAAGTAAGCCGTTGACGATGTCGGGACGTTCTCCGGACGCATCTCCTGAGACGATAAAAAAATGGCTTGAGGAATGTTTCGACAAAGTTTTAAAACAAGACCATGTCGCAGCGATGAAGCGGTGTGACGTGGTTTATCTTCCCTCGCAAAGCTCAGCTCCTGGACGCTACATCGTCAACGTCCTCAACAAAACCTACACTGTCGAGCTGGCAGACAGATCTGTTCTGGAGTTGACCACTGGTAAGCCGGCGGGAGAGAAACTATCCTACGTCATCCTTGAGTATCTTATGGGCGCGGGCACTCAAGTCCAGCAAGACGTTTGGCAGTCCATGGAGACGTTAACAGACCAGCCGCCGTTCAAGTATCATTACCAAAAGTTTGTGGTGCGGCCCCTAGAGAGGCTCTTCGGATACGACAAAGAGCTCTTCTCAACTGTTTCAACATCCCTCGGAGGAAAAAGCGAGAAACTGGGAGGCGTCGCATATTCGTTCAAGTTTCTACCCAAGGTTAAGTCGCTTGTCCAGCTTTGGGTTGGAAGCAGCCAAGAACTGACGAAACCTAGGGTCAACACGTCGTTTAACAAGCAGGCCTTAAGTTTTCTAAAGGAAACATCTCTGCTGTTTGTCTTCGAAACTTTAGTCGAGTTCATGGAGAGGGGGGCGAAGAAGAAGAGAAGCCGCTAGAGGGTTTTCCACTCTTCTTCTACAAAACCGGTTTTTTTGTTAACCAGCCTTGCCAGAAGGAAAAGGAGCAAGCTAAGCTTGTTTAAGAAGGTTGTCACCGTCTCATCCACCTCCTCGAAATCGGCCAGTCTAGCCACAGACCTCTCCGCCCTTCTTGCAACAGCTCTGCACACATGCAGCAACGAAGCCTCAAATGCCCCGGATGGGAAGATGAAACGCTGGAGAGGTGGAAGCTCCGACCCGATTTCAGCTATCCAGGTCTTTATCTTCTCGTTGTTTTCCCTCAGCTTGTCAAGAGGGTGGGAGGGCAGTGCCAGATAAGAACCCACGTGGAAGAGGCTCTCTTGGACTGTTTTCAGGATGGACGCCAAGTGAGGGTCCTTCACCGCAGATCGGGCTAGGCCGATGAACGATGAAAGCTCGTCAACCTCACCGAAAGCCTCAATTCTCGGATGGCTTTTCCTCACCCTGCCGAGACGTGGAATGAAGGTTTCCCCTTTGTCTCCAGCGCTGGACAACGCCTACTTGCTCTCCAGCCCCTATATAATACCTTCAATCCTGGACAAGCGCAGTAGTGTGCAGGGAATAGTAAATCCCAGCCTACACTCTCTGACATCCAAGAACAAAGCACTCTAGTCCGCGCAACATCACATACATCTTAATCTTGAATAAGATTTATTATTCTCCAATCTAAAAATGAAAATGATGAAAAAACGCGTTCGTGTGACCGAGTATCTTGATATTGACTTGGTGGATGAGGTTTGGGTTTGCAATAGATGTGGGGCTGTTTTAGGACCGGCTAAGGAGAGCTACAAGCTGGGCTGTCTCGTACATGAGCGAGACCCACGTGAGATATACTCACCTATTGTTGAGGGCGGGCTAACCTTGGCGCCGGACCCCTCGTGGTGCAGGATATTAGAGTATTACTGCCCCTCCTGCTGCATCATGGTTGAGTGCGAAGTGCTTCCTCCAGGTCACCCCATAACCCACGATATCGAACTGGACCTTGACGCATTGAAGGAGAGGATGAAGGGTGCCGAATAATTGGTGACGACAATCGACATAGACATAGGTGGGACTTTCACTGAGGCTCTTGTCAATAAAGATGGTGAGGTCAGATGGGGGAAGGTCCTCACCACTAGCCATGACCTCTCGGTCGGCGTGATAAGGGCCATTATGGAGGCGGCTAGAAGATTCGAGATAAACGTGAAAGACCTGCTCGCCGATACAGAGATAATAAGGTACTCGACGACGCTGGCATTGAATAGCTTAGTTCAGCGAAAGGGGTCAAGGCTGGGACTGATAACGACAGCAGGGATGGAAAACATAGTCTTAATCGGCCGCTCGAGACAGTGGGGGGACGGTCTTCCTAGACACATACAGAGAAAAACAGGAAGCGCGGTCAATCCCCCACCCCTTATACCTAGAGATATGATCGTCGGCGTTAAGGAGCGTGTTGACTCTCTGGGGAACGTTATTTTCAGACCTAACAGACAAGAGGTGGTGGAAGCTCTGCGTTACCTCCTCGCTAGGGGCGCTAGGGGAGTAGTCGTAGCCTTCCTCTGGTCCTGTCTAAATCCCTCAAACGAGCGTTATGTAAAGCAGGTGATAGGAGAGGAAATGCCCGATGTCTACTTGGGAAGCATGCCTATCATGCTGTCCAGCGACGTACATCCGAAGTGGCTCGAGTATCCGAGGATAATTGTCACCATCCTAAACGCTTATCTCCACTCTGAGATGAAGGAGCAGCTCAACAACCTGGCAGACGAGGTTAAACAGCTTGGGTATAGGAAGCCACTCATGCTGGTACATAACACGGGCGGCATGGCCAAGCTGTCTAGGACGAGAGTGACAGATACCTACAACGCAGGCCCCGTAGCCGGAATGGTTGGTAGCCTCCACTTAGGTGGACTCTACGGAATCCATGACATCATCACCGCCGAGATGGGTGGAACAACTTTCAACATGGGGGTTATAGTCGGAGGCAGGCTGAGCAGCTACGAGTTCGACCCTGTAATAGATAGGTGGGCCGTCAACCTTACCCTGATAGAGAATCGTTCGATAGGCGCTGGAGGCGGCTCGATAGCGTGGTTCAACCCAGCGGTTGGGAACAGGCTTGAGGTAGGGCCTAAGAGCGCTGGGTCAAACCCCGGCCCCGCGTGTTACGACCTCGGAGGGAGAGAACCCACAGTCACAGACGCCGACCTCGTCCTAGGATACCTCAACGAAAGGTTCTTCCTCGGCGGGAGAATGAGGCTGAATAAAAGGAAGGCGGTACAAGTCATCAAGGAGAAGGTGGCAGACATCTTAGGCGTCTCCGTCGAAGAGGCTGCGTGGGCCATAAAGAGAATCGTTGATGACCACATGGGGACAGAGATCCTCACGGATATCAACTTAAAGGGCTTCGACCCACGCAAGTTCGCTCTCTTCTCGTTCGGAGGAGCGGGGCCAGTCCATGCAGCCGGAGTTAACATCCAGGTCGGCGCCGGGAGCATATACATGTTTCCTTTCAGTGCAGTCTTCGACGCTATGGGGTCCTCTCTTCTAAGCGTGAAGCACATCTACGAGAGAACGGTAGGAGTGACGCTCTATGACCCAGAAATACCTCTGAAAGAGCAGTTGAGTGCTTGCCGAGAGTCCTTCAACGATACGGTCAGGGAAATGCGTGAAACAGCTCTAAGAGACATCGCCTCGGAGGGCTTAAAAACAGATAACCTTGCCCTCTTGCTTGAGCTTGACATGAGGTATGAGACGCAGCTGATGGTCACCCGCATTGTTTCGCCTACTTGGGAGATAAGAAGCGAGACCGATGTGGAGAGGGTTGTCCAATCGTTTAAGACCGAGTACTTCGCTTCCTTTGGGATAGAGTTCCCAAACGCTGTTATTAGGCTCGAGAACATCAGGCTCATAGTCGAGGCGCCTACACCACTCAAGCCCATTTTTAGGACCAGCGAGCTCTCATCCCCAGACCCGACCCACGCACTAAAAGAGAAGAGGGAGGTCTTCTGGGGGAACGGAGGGTTCGTCGTAACTCCAATCTACGACCTCTACAAACTCGTCCCTGGCAACGAGGTCGTGGGACCAGCTGTCGTGGAGGCCGCCGACACAACGTACGTAGTCCCTGAGAGAACGTCGCTCAGCGTGGATAGATATAGCAACCTCAGGATAGAGGTGATTCCGTGATGCCGCTCGACCTAGAGCTGGTACAGAAGAGTCGGTTCAAGCCCGACCCACCAAGCCCCGACGAGCAGAAGGCGATGAAGCATCTCGACCCTGTTGACTATGCCGTCTACACTAGGAGGCTTGAGTTGGCCTGCAGAGAGGCGAGGGAGGTCCTGAAACGCCTCGGCATCTCTACGTTCATCAAAGCAGGGGACACGGCCCAGGGGTTTTACTGCGCCAACGGTGACCTTTCGATAGCTGATGTCGGCACCTACCTACATGTAGTGGACGGAATAATCCCGATAAAGTTCGTCTTAAAGCACTACGCAAACGAACCCACCGTGGGGCTGAAAGACGGTGACATCTTCTTCTGCAACGAGGCGATCTACGGCGGCATACATAATCCTGACATGATAACGTTTATGCCTGTATATTCTGGTGGGGAGTTGATTGCTTGGGTCGCTGCAGCAAGCCACGAGCCTGAGACGGGAGCAACGGAGCCAGGCGGCATGCCCAACCTAGCGAAGACTAGATACGACGAAGGGATTAAAGTCCCACCTATCAAAATTGGTGAAAATTTTAAGCTGCGGAAGGACGTCGTGGAGCTGGTTGAGAACAATGTAAGGTACCCCCTTATGATCACTAATGACCAATCCGCTCGCGTCGCCGCCTGTTTACGGCTCAGAAAGAGGATACTCGAAATAACTGAACAGATGGGCAAAGAGTTCGTCAGAGGCGTTCTCCGAAAGATAATCATAGACACGGGGAAAGTTGTGACAGAGAGGATAAGGAAGATTCCCGACGGGACATACCGGCACGTAGCATTCCTCGACACGATAGGCTTCGCTGAAGGGCTGGTGAGGCTACCAGTTGAAATGGTCAAGAAGGGGGACAAAATCATCTTCGACCTGAGACATGCATCGCCCCAGGTACCCGGACCATACAACGCATTCGAGCACATGGTGGAAGCGCACCTAGCCAGCAGCATTTTCCAGTACCTCCTTAGCGACGTTCCTGCGAGCGCAGGATGTCTAATCCCCTTTGAGTTCAGGACGACGCCAGGCTCATGTTTAAACGCTGACCCAGAAGCCGCGGTATCAAACGTGACTTATCTTGGGCCAGTGGTCGTGAACGCCATACAAATAACGCTGATAAAAGCGCTGTTCAGCGTCCCTGATCTCAGGAAGGATGAATACATTGCCCTCCCCCTCAATGGCGGGCTTAGGTCCTTCGCGATCTCTGGGAAGAACCAGTGGGGGAGGCGTGTGACGAACTTTCTCGTCGTCATAAGCAACTCTAGGGGAGGCGGAGCTAGATATGACAAGGATGGCGTTGACTCGGCGGGCTTCTGGTTCTGCGGGTACGCGGAGGCAGCTGACTGCGAGCAGGACGAGTCTATACTCCCGCTGCTCACGGTATGGAGAGGTTACACTCCCGACGGCGGAGGACCAGGCAAGTTCAGGGGAGGGACAGGGGTCTCGTTCGGGTACGTTGTACATAATACTGACCAGCTAATGCTTACCTGCATAGGCTCCGGCAACAGGTTTCCAATAACCCACGGAGTTTTCGGCGGCTACCCATCACCCAGCCGGCCAGTTATCCTGCTCAGAAATGCCCTCACGAAAATCGGGAAGATGAAGAATGTGCCTAAAAGTGATGTGGAGCTTCTATCCACGCTGGAGGAGGCCGATAAGCGGGACCTTTCGATAATCCCCAACGCCCATCCCACTACAGTGCTGTACAGTGGAGACCTAGTGGCTCAGTGCAGCGGCGGTTCGGGCGGTTATGGGGATGTTCTTGAGAGAGACCCCCGGCTGGTCATGGAGGACTTGATAGCGGGGAAAATTAGCCACTGGGCGGCAAGAAACGTCTACAAGGTTGTGTACGACCCTCAAACGATGAGAGTTGACTGGGAGGAGACAGAGAGAGCAAGGCAGGAAGAGAGGAAGAGACGCCGCGAAAGGGGCAAGCCTTTCAGAGAGTTCCTCAAGGAGTGGCAGGGGAAGAGACCGCCAGAGGAGGCCCTCAGGTTCTATGGGGAGTGGCCTGTTCCCTTCCCAGACAAGTAGGGTCAGACATGAAATACATAGTGGGAATAGATACGGGGGGTACGTTCACGGATGGTGTAGTCGTGGACAGAGAGGGAGACCTCCTGTTAAGGCTGAAGGTTGTGACTACACCTTACGACTTGACAGAGTGTTTCATCGAGCTTCTTAGCAGGGCTGCCGAAAAGGTAGGGCTAGACGTGGGCACGTTCCTTTCCCGATGCGAGAGCATCCGCTATTCCCAGACGATAGCCACCAACACCTTCATAACCAAGACAGGAACGAAGCTCGGGCTCGTTGTGACGAGAGGATATGAAGATGACCTTTACAGCGGTAGGAGAAGCCCACCGCTCCTTAACCTAGTGAGCAGGGACTTGATAGCTGGGGTAGAGGAGGATGTTGACCAATCAGGAATAGTTAGGTCGCCCCTCTCACAGCGCGGTGCCCTTGAGGTGGTGGAGCAATTACTCGATAAGGGCGCCAGAGCTTTAGTGGTCTCTTTGCGGAACTCCTACGCCAACCCCGTTCACGAAGATATGATCTTAGAGGTGGTCAAGAAGGAGTATCCACCTCATTACCTAGGAAGTGTGCCGCTGTTTCTCTCACACAAAGTGGTCAAGATTAGGGATGACTATGTGAGAACATGCACAGCCGTCGTCAATGCCTATATCCACAGAAGGATGGCCACATATCTGTATAAGGCGGAAGACTACACCCGCGCCAACGGATACAACAAACAGCTTTTCGTAGTAACGTCTGATGGCGCAGTCTCCACAATACCGTGGACTAAAGCCATTTCAACTATTGGCTCGGGGCCAGCTGCGGGGGTCATAGGTGCGTACCTGATCATGAAGCAGATCTATGGACTTAATCAGGTGGTAACAGTGGACCTAGGAGGCACCAGTTTAGACATGGGCATCGTAAAAGGCGGTGTTCCCGAATTAACCTACTACACCATGCTCGATGGAATCACAGTATTCCAACCGATGATCAGCGTGGAGTCGCTTGCTGTTGGAGGAGGGTCCCTTGTCAAGCTATCAGGTGACAAGGTTTTAGTGGGACCTGAGAGCGCTGGATCGATGCCGGGACCAGCCTGTTTCGGCAGAGGTGGTGACCAGCCAACACCCACAGACGCCAACCTACTCTTAGGATACTTGGACCCAGAAGGCTTCCTTGGAGGGTCGATCCCCCTTAAACTGGAGCTGGCGTCGGAAGCTATCCGGAGAAGCGTGGCGGGTCCTTTAGGAGTTGACGTTGTTGAGGCAAGCTGCATGGTTAGGCGGTCGGTAGATGAGAAGATCGCGGTGTCTCTCAGAACCTTTCTTGAACGTCGTGGTGCGGAAGGAAAAGTTACATGTTACTTTTACGGTGGGGGTGGTCCTCTACACGCTTGCTCCATACTTTCGAGGCTTAAATCGCTGGAGCGTGCCTATGTCTTCCCCTACTCGTCCGAGTTTAGTGCGCTCGGTTGCTGCATGCTCGACATAGGACACCACTACTATCGTGAGGTGAGGCGGGCAGACTCAACAAAGCTGAGGGATATACTGGAGGACATGATTGACAGGGCTAGAAGGGACATCGAGGGTGAAGGGTTCTCGGCTGACGAGGTGGCCCTAGAGGCTTTGCTCTATGCAGGCTATGGGTCAGGTTTTGTCCCCATCCCACTCAATGCTGACGCATACCCTGATCAGGCAACCGGAGATGGAGAGGCCCTCATCATTATTTTAAAGAGTGTGATCCCGACCGAGAAGCCGAGGTTCAAGGCGATGGATAAGTCAACACCCGACTCGGCACATGCACTCAAAGGCTGGAGGGAGGCGTATTGGACGAACATCGGGATGAAGAGGACGCCTGTATACGAGATGCATATGCTTCGTCCCGGCAATATTGTCGATGGACCGGCCATCATCCAAGCTGAAGACACGACGGTGTTGATAGAGCCCGAGTTTACCTACTCAGTAGATGAGTTCGGCAACGGCGTCATAGAACGTAGTGAGTAGGCTGAGCAGGTTAAAAAGGCTGCCGCTGGGATGCTTTTCATGCGGCCCATCAAGAAGGTTCTTCAGGATGGACGGGGAGCTGTCTTCGTGCCCCTTCTATTCAGATACTCGGTCTCCATTTCAGGTATTCCATTGAACGAGTTCGCTAAAAGCAGTGGGCGCGCCGTCTCGCTTTACAGGTCCTTCAAGCTCTTAGGCTATGACGGGGTAGTAGTGGAGGTTGATGTATCTCCGGCACGAGTCGCTTCAGGAGAGCTGGGTCGGAGAGAAATGAGCATTGAGGAGATTTGCAGCGCTGAGCCTGTAAACATCGCGATCGAGACGGCGTCCAGACTAGCCAGGATGGTGAGAGACGACGGTGATACCCTCTGCGTCATACACGGCCCTAGGTACATCGCTGGAGAAGCCTCTCTCAACGTCCATGACATATACACATGCGTGGATAACCTCTCCCTACTAGAGAGGCTTTACTTAGATGCTGGATGCACGGGTGTTCTCCTCATGGAGAAAAATGTCAAGGAACATGACTTGGACGCTTTAGAGATCCTTACACGTATAGCTCGCTTATACGATGTTGCTACCTGCCTTTTCTCTGCTAGTCCCCTAGAGGGGGAAACAGCAATGGAAGCCCAGAGCCGCGGCTTTGACTTTGTCGGCATACCTCGGCGGCCCGAATCAGCAAAAGTAAATCCGTGTATAGCCTTAGAATTGGAGTCGAACACAGTGTCGCAGGAGCTCAACGCGGTCCAGAGGCTTATGGAGGAAAAGCCCGTGTTACTGATCACGCGTTCTGAGGTCGTAGGTGATGTCAGGCCACAAGAAATACAGAAGATAGCCAACTCTGTTAAGGCCGGACGCAACAAATAGTTCTTTCGCGATATGCTTTTCGACCATAGCTCTGGTTTCAGTCTGCTCCTGACCGCTTTCTGGTTGAATCTCTTGCTCCCTTTTCATCCATTCAGCAACCTACCTTTCGGGTTGCCTCCAGCTAATACGTCATGGAAGAATTTCATCCTAGCTTTCACCCGTCAATGCAACGGATTCTTTTCAGGCAGTTTACCACTATACAGCCGAACGTGTCAAAAAAACTTCTAAGGCCGCACACTGTTAGAAAAGCCAGCTGATATTGTCCCTTTTTGAATTAACATCCGCGGTAGAGCCATGGCCACAACGCTCTTGACAAAGACTGCGGCGTCTAACAATTGGTGTGAGAGTCTGTTGCTTAATGTTTATATCCAACAACGACGGCGAGACATACTATGCCTAAGAATATTGAGCCGGAATGGCGTGAAAGGTTTCGCGATGTCCCCGTTCCGACCAGAGTCTACCACCGGCTCGGGCTTAGCCAAAAGTGGTTCGAATTCGATGAACCTCCGTGGGATGTCCCCGATAAAGTAATAGTGGGTGTGGCGCCGTATGGGATATTTATCGACAAGGAAATTAATCCATACCAGCCCATATATCCTGAAGAGATAATTAAGGAGTTTGAGCAGTGTATACCGCTTGGGGCGGTTGCTCTCCACACACATGCGAGGGATGAGAGGGGAAACATAAGCGACCCTGACAGGGCCTGTGCGTTCCTACACTCTGTAATAGACCCTATTAGGGCTAGGCATGGGAAAAGCGTCGTCTTCGACGGAGGCATCGCGTACTATGGGACGAAAATCGAAGACAACCTGTTCCCCATAACGGAGGGACTCTACGAGGTTGCTATCATAAACCCCGCGATCGGGCAGATGGGGGAGTACATAAGAGTGTACACTCCGCGAGTAATACAGGCTCAGGCTGAGTACTGCGAGGCGCATGGAGTCAAACCCCTCATAGATATACATGACACACATGACATCTGGAACGCGAAAAAATGGCTTATAGATACAGGGATTCTCTCGAGGCCGACTTATTGGCACATCCTTGGTCCGATGCCAGGTGGCTTTATCTACATGCCCAACATTGAATCAATGATTGAGGGGCTTCTCTACTTAGTGAGGAGAATAAGGGAGGTCGACAGGGACGCTGAAATCCTTGTAACGCAGCCCGCCCGCCCCTCCATCTACTTCATCGCCCTAGCGCTCACCATGGGCTTGCATGTTAGGGTCGGAATGGAGGACACGGTATGGAAATACCCCCACAGCAATGAACTATGTACCAACAACGCCGAGATTGTGAGGGCGACCGTCGATATCGCAAGGCACCTTGGGAGAAGGCCGGCAAACGCGGACGAGTACAGGAAGATTATCGGGATAACGTGAACGTTGTTTGTCGCTTCCTTGACCAGGGGATGCGAGCAGCCTGCCCGACTCACGAACCGGCCGGCCGGCCGCCATTCTAACGCCTAAACCGAGTAAGGTCTTCATCAATCAAGTACACCAGACTACGTGGGTCGTGCTCCATGAACGTCACATCAGCGGCGTGGATGACCCTTCATCTGGAGGCTGTCGTCTCTCATAAGTCAAGATCTTACATGCAATCAAACCACTGGGAACGCCCTTATCAACAATTATGGGACACCAAAGTCTAATAAAGGAAGTTGAGTATCGCCCTAGTATTATGAAACAAGTTGCACACGTGTCCAAGCATGCGCGAGCATCTTTGGCATAGATTTACATAGGAAATGTTTAAATAAAGGAGTGCCGCTACACGGATATGAATAGACGGAATACAACAATAGTTGCAGTAGCGATCGTTGTTTTGATAGCTGCCGGTGCTGGCAGTCTACTTATTTTACAGAGCACCTCCCAGCAGCCTCAGTTAGCTAAGGAGGTCAAAATCGGCCTAATAGCCTCCCTAACCGGTTCCTTGGCTCCTTATGGAGTTAGCGTGCTAGAAGGAGCTAGGCTCGCTGTAGCGGAGATAAATGAAAAAGGCGGCATCTTGGGTGCTAAAGTCGTGCTGGTCGAGGTAGATGACAGAAGCACAGACGTTAAGGAGGCGGTCACTGGTTTCACTAAGATGGTCGAGGCCGATAAAGTAGTCGGGGTCGTAGGCATAACTTCCAGCACCATAATAGCAGGAGTACGTGAGGAGGCGGAGAAGTACCGTGTCCCTGTTATCCTAAACCACGGCACATCAGATAGAACTCTGACTAAAAGTCTTCAGTATACATTCAGAGGATGCACACCTGCGGCCACATCCTACACGAAATCATTCGCTGACTTTATCATCGCGCAAGGATTGAGAAGGGTAGCCATCCTAATAGCATCTTATGAGTATGGATACTCGATCAGGGACGCGTTAAACAAGCATCTATCTGCCGTGCAGGGGATGAACATACAAGTCGAAGAGGCACCGCTTACTGAGACCGACTTTACACCATACCTGAGGAAACTACTGCCCATGAACCCGGACGTCTTGGTAGTTACAGGTCATCCTGGAGCGTCTCCCATCATAATTAAGCAGGCGCTCGAAATGGGCTTCCAGTCGAGATACTACGTGGCCGCAAGTCACTCACCTTCATACTTTGTGAGTGTTCTTGGAGAAGATATCTTCAAGGGAGTTGTGATCTCCTCGTGCACGGATTATAGCTCGCAAGCCTATAAACAGGTAGCCGAGAAATACTTTAAGACATACAATAAATTCATGGACCATAACGCTGTCTCTGGCTATGTATCTGTTTACCAAATCGCGAACGCTGTTGAGAAGACACGGTCCACCGACCCAAGTAAGATAGCCGATTACCTCAGGAACAACGCCTATGAGCATCCTCTCTTTGTGTATCCTTTGTCGTATACTGAGTGGGGAGAGCTCAAGGCTGCTAAGCAAGCCCTGTTCATATTCAGGCGTGGCAATCCCGGAGCCATCAATCCCGGTGCGAATTGGGTACTGGACCTAGTATACATGTCATCACCAGTGGAGCCATTTGTTCCCGCCCAGTAGCAGTCCCCTGGATGCTCAAATGACAGACATATTCAATTCTTCTACAGGTGGTGGTATGCTTAAAGCAGTGAACATTACAAAGTACTTCGGGGGTTTACCAGCGCTTGACAGAGTCTCTTTCGATGTCGATAAGGGCGAGATATTTGGAATAATAGGACCTAACGGGGCTGGCAAAACAACTCTATTCAATATTATCAACGGAATCATAAGACCAACGAGCGGGGAGTTGATACTCGACGGTGTCACCATCACGAACCTGCCGCCACATAAAAGAGCCAAGATAGGTATCTCAAGAACCTTCCAGATACCCAGACCATTCCTAGATATGTCTACTTTGGATAATGTTGCCTTGGCCGCGCTTTCCGTGGATAAGGGACACAGTTCTAATCTGTCTGACGCAAGAAGAGAAGCATATGAATTTCTGCGGCGTTTTAACCTACATGAAAAGGCCCACCAACCTGCCAAATCCCTTAACTTACAAAATAAGAGAGCACTAGAGCTGGCTAGGGCGTTAATGAGCAGAGCAAGGTTACTCCTAGTTGATGAGTACCTCAGCGGGCTTAATCCAACCGAGATAGACAACGCCGTTAAAATGATTAGGAACATACGTGATGAGGAGGGTATCACCATCCTATGGATCGACCATGTAATGAGGGGAGTTACTAAGCTGGCGGACAGAGTGATGGTTCTTCACTATGGAAAGAAACTGGCTGAGGGAGAGCCTGCCTTAATAGCTAAAGACTCGAAGGTCATACAGGCTTATTTAGGTGCGGTTTATTGAGCCACTACTTAGAGGTAAGAAAGCTCTACGCTGGGTACGGGGAGGTTCAGGTCTTATGGGGGATAGACATGGCGATAAGGTCGAGGGGCTCATCAATCGGCATAATAGGCTCCAACGGCGCGGGAAAAACCACCCTCCTAAAGTGTATAGCCGGACTCATTAGACAAAACAGCGGCATAATCTCACTAGACGGCATGGACATCTCACGCCTAAACACCCATAGGCGAGTAAAGTCGGGTATAGTCTACGTTCCAGCGGAGAAGGAGCTATTTCCTAAGATGAGAGTCAGTGAGGTGCTTGAGGTAGGAGCATATACGAAGAAGAGCAGAAACCGTATGTGGAACAACCTGGAATTGGTGTTCACAATTTTTCCGCGGCTCAAGGAGAGAAGAAACCAAAAAGCCGGTACACTGAGCGGGGGTGAGCAACAGATGCTTACTATAGGAAGGGCTTTGATGTCATCTCCTGAGCTACTCTTATTGGATGAGCCTTCCACGGGGCTATCACCGCTCCTTGTCAATGAACTCTTTGCATCACTGAAGCGCCTCAAAGAGCAAGGGGAAGCTTTGACGATAACATTAGTGGAACAGAAAGTGCCGTTGGCTATGGGGTTCGCCGATGAAATATTCGTCATGGAAAATGGTAGAATAATTTTGCATGGCGATCCACGGGAACTTGTTGACAAGCCTCAACTCAAGGAAGCATATCTGGGGGGAAACTAAATGCAAGACATGATCTCTCTTGTCTCTCAGATTGCTGTAATAACTATCGACGGACTTGCACTGGGCTTACAATTAGCGCTTATCGCTGTGGGAATAACCATAATATTCGGACTAGGGGAGATTCTCAACATCTCACACGGAGAATTCGCGGTCCTCACATCGATAGTTGCGGTGCTTCTAAGCCCGAGCATGGGTTTAGTCCTCGCCATACTAACAGGGTTAGCTGCCTCAATCATTCTAGGAATATTTACCTATAAGCTCGTGCTCAGGCCTGCTTTTAATTTGGCGGGCGATGAAAGAATTCTCGCAGGCTTATTCTTAACTCTCGGCCTATATCTTACGCTGAGCGGCTACTTCACGAATCAGTTCCCAACAATCTTTCTATCGATAAAAGCTCCTATATCAATAATTGGATTAGGAGGGATTACTTTCAGGTTTTCCAGCGTCCTCTCGGCAGCCATCTCCGTGGCTTTACTATTATCGCTCGGCTTCTTCCTCAAATGGACAAGCGTAGGTAAAGCCATCAGAGCAACCGCACAAAATGAGGTGGGCGCTGAAATAAGCGGAGTACCGATAGATAATATACGTCTATTAACTTTCATAATAGGATCATTGCTGGCGGGGTCAGCTGGCGTAGCAAGGGCTATGTCAGCAAGCGTGGGGCCAGGTGTTGGGATAGAGCTAACTATACTCGCACTCCTCGTAAGTGTAGTGGGCGGGATACGGAGCATTTTCGGCACTATAGTCGCAGGCGTTATGCTAGGAGTGATATATACGCTCACCGCTTATGTCGTTGGTGCTTACTTCTCAAACATAATGATGCTGGTAGCAGCATCGCTAACAATTTTGCTCAGACCTGAGGGAATTCTTGGAGAGACAGAGTAGCTGTTCATGAAGCAGCTGACCACCGTTAAGTCTTTGCAATATGGGACTGTGTTCGGCGGGCACGGGCTTGATGAAAGCATGCGTAAAGCCTACCGCTCGCGTGAAAGAACCCTCCATGTCTTACACTCGATCTTTTTAGCTTGTGTCTCTAGTCTGTTCCAATAGGATATGGCCCACAGCGGCTTTGTAAGAGACAGTGTTAGTTTCTGTCTGTTCAATCCTAGTCCGCAACGAATAGATAAGACCACCACATACACTCGTTCAGAATAGCCATTTTACCCATCTTCTCATAGATGGTATCAGGCCTCTTCGAAATAAAGTGAATAACACTACATATGTCAATCCATACATAATTAGTGACTGCGGTCCAAAGAATCTGATGTTTTCGTTGACATAGGTAAATATGTATGAGCCGACGACAGGGCCTAAAATAGTTCCCCTTCCGCCGAAAATTGTCATGACCTGTGTGAGAACATCTATCGACGGAAAGCTGTAGTAGAACGGCGAGACAAACCCGTTGAAATATGCGTATAACGCTCCAGATAATCCTAAAGTGAACCCGCATGCGAGTGATGTGTACACCTTAATCCTCCGACAGTTTATGCCCAGGATAGCTGCAGCGGTCTCGTCTTGTCTTATTGCTTCAAGGATAATTCCTGCCTTTCCCCTCTCGAATACGAAGTAAGACGACATTAGTAGAACCGATGCTAAGATGGCTGAGACGTAATATATTGCGATGGCCTGACCCATAACCTCCCCTAAGAACCCAAGCCTTAAAGGTAGAAGTCTGAACCCTATATCTCCCCCGGTAATGTCTGCCAGAGCTACTACCACGTTTTCAAACATGAGCTCGAATGCTAAGGTCAAGACAGCTATGTAGACCACCCCCAGTCTCCTTACGTGAGATACGTAGCTTAACGCACCTGAGATCACCATAGAGAAAAGAGAGCCAATGATTATGCCTATCCAAGGGTCTACTCCATAGCTTCTTGATAATATCCCGCTTGTATACGCTGAGATACCTGCTAAAGCGGCTAAACACAGATATAATTGGTTAGACCTGCCAAACAAGATGTTAAAGCTTATTGAAAATGATGTGAAAAAAGTTATAAGCGTAAACACTCGTAAGCTGTATCCTCCCTGCGTCAGAAAGGGAGCTGTTAAGTACAGCACAACTACACCCATTATTAGATAGTCTTTGATCCCTAGGTTCGTGAATACTGAACGCTTCATTATTTGTTCGTTAGGTCTGTTCATGGCGACTTTTATTTGAGTCTTTCTTCCACCGGTTCCTAAAAGGACCAATACCCTGTGTGAGTAAACGGATAAATGCTAGGATAGGCTAAGGCACTGGCAGCACAGCATAGCAACTAAGACACCGTTTGGGACAACCAAGATACGCTCCCCTCAGCGGCCCAGCTGCAGGTAGCATTAGCCGTGACACCCAGAAAGAGAACCACCAATGTGCCTCAATATTCTTTACCGATAAAAATTAACAACATTGTTATGACCAACATCATAACGATGATAGATAGTAAAATCATATGGTATGACTTCAACGCGTCGAATACTAGTCCCCCCGTATATGGTGCTACCGAGCTACCTATACCCCATGCTAATGACAAGATGCCGTAAAGCGAATTTACATAGCTAGGTCCGAAAAGATCGGCTAATGCTGGTGGCACTAGGGCTACGCTTCCACCCCAGCCAACACCAAATGCCAATGCAAAATACGTCAACATCCATGCTTTCTCAGCATTGAGCAAAAGTAGCAATCCGCCTCCCAGCAGAAGGCTACAGATCATTAAGCTAACTCTACGCCCTAGATAGTCTGACAATAATCCTAACGCAAGCCGGCCGAAGATGCTTGCGCCTCCGGCAAACGAAAGAGATGTTACAGCTATTTCTCTTTCAAGGCCCATATCCATCGAGAAAGGAATTAAATGGACAAACACAGTCCCTACAACAGCACCTACCCCCAAGTAGAAGAGAAACAAGATCCAGAAGCTTCCTTTCTTCATAGCCCTGATGAGGGAGAGACTTTGAGAGTTACGCAACATGTCATCCTTATCGTTTGAATCTTCTTTCTGTTTTCTGGCTCTCTGTTGCAAGAGATAGGCGTTAAGGTAAAGTGGCATGCTTGCTAAGAGCCCCAAAAACAAATATGAAGCCCTCCATCCCCAGACCTTCACTAGGTTGTCAGCAACCGATGGAATTATTAGGACACCGAATCCGGCTCCGGCTGCTCCTATTCCTTGGGCTAGACCTCGTCTATTGGTGAACAACCTAGCTAGAGATGGGTAAGATGAAGAATTTATCATCCCTAGTCCAAGGCCAGCCATTATCCCATAGAAAAGAATTACGTAATAAAAAGAGTGGCCTAACGATAGCAACGACAGGCTAGCGACTAACAGTGTATTACCTATTCTCATAATTGTGCTATGACCGTACCTGTCTGCCAAACTACCCGACAGAGCACCACTTAAGAAAAAGATGAAAGAATTAATGGAGAAGATCAAAGACGTCATAGCCCTGTTTAGAGCCAGCTCGTCTGCGACATGCTCGAAGAAGACTCCATAGGAGTAGGGTATCCCATAAATGAAGAAGAGTGTCGAAGAGACGCTAACCGTCAGTATCCATGTTCTAAGCATATGCGTGCCTTTTCTCAACGCCAGCAACTTTAACTTCTTGCTCAACCAACCCATTCTCCGCCGCTCTGCTCACCTACTATTATATAGCTGTTGCCTTCAATCTATGTAGTGAGCATTGGGCATCGGAAGATTGCCACTACCAACTAGTGAAACATGCGAAGATTGTGGACGGTAGAGGTAGATAATGTCTAGGTGTCAGAGAAACACAACGCGGGGAGAAGCAGATACTCGCCAGAGTCGTAGATCTCATCCGCAGGCCTGAGATAATGTTTTTCGACGAGCCCACAGGCGACATTTCACCAAAGTGGCAACTCTAATAATCAGAGAACTGAGAAACAGCTACGGGAAAACAATTCTTCCCGCCGAGCAAAACGGCAGAAAAGCTCTGGATATAGGCGACAAGACAATACTGCTTGTTAGCGGCCGCACAGCCTGTGATAGGAATGCCCAAGCCCTTTAAGACTTGAGGAGCTGGGCAGGCTATATCTGGCATCAGGTAAGGTTTTCCACCTCAAAGAGGCTCTTCAAAAAATAGTCCGCATATTCGCATTTTTCTGTGTAAATTACGGCTGTGTGCATGCCCAGCTTCTTCGCTGGAGCCAGCTCTACCTCGCACCTGTCCCCTACATACAGGGATTCTGAAGCGGTGACCCCTGCCTTTTCCAACAACAGTAAGTACCCCGACAGGTCTGGCTTAGGTTCTGAGTCATCGCTAGTCACAACAAAGTCATAGCATTCATTGTCAACTCCCAGACATTCCAAAACTTTTCCGGCAAGCTTTTTTCCAGAGTTTGTATGCAATCCGACGACGGCACCCTTACGTCTCAGGGTCTTCAGAATCCCTGACACATCGGCCATGGGGTGTATGTATTTCTTCACGTCAACAACCTCTGCAAGCCTGTCGTAGAACCTGTGTCTGTCAAGCCCGAGAACCTCAACGCTCCTGCTTACCGTCTTCACCCTTTCCTTAACCTCCATAAGCCTTTTGAACGCCTCAGCCCTGCCTAACCCCAGCATCTCAGCTATGACCGCAACAGCCGACTGAAGAAGATGTTCTTCATACTCCCTGCTCCTGTAAAGTGTTCCGTCCACGTCTAGGAAAACGGCTTTAAACTTCCTCAAGATATTTTGAGCGTGGTGTTGGTTTTTTTGATGCTTTTTTCCGCAGGGATCTCGCCTACCAAAGCTCTTATAGCGTCAACGTTCTCCGGCACAACTATAGCCTCCTGATGAACACCCATGAAAAAGTACACCTCACGGCCTTCAGCCCTGACCGATTCACCCCAGACAACAGCTTCGTATATATCGCCTCGAGGCCGTCCACTTTCCCTACCGTATTCAAACAAGTTCGCCGTGCTCTTGAAGCCATCCGCCTTCCACACAACCTTCACACGGGTCGTCTCAGACAGCATGCTCCTCACCTCATCAGCGGAAGCTTTGTCCTTAAGAGTTATGAGCAGGCTGTGTAGATGCATGTGAGTCGTGGGTATCTTCAACGCCATAGTAACTATCGCTAAATGCGGAAGAACCGTCTTAACATCCTCAGCGTGGTGCGAAGGGATCTCCACAGGATCTAGCACGACAGCGTCAATCAATCCTTTCGAAGCCTCCTCTGGGTCGGACGCCCTCCTAGCTATGACAACCCGAGCCTTCTCAACCCCAAACCGCTGGTCGACAGCGTTCAAGACCCTGCACAAAGCCGTTGTGTTGCATGAGACAACTCTCACGCTTTTTCTTCCCACCGCCTTTTCGTAGTTGCACTGGGCTACGAAGCTAAGGTCTGCGACGTCGGCTTCCTCACCACCTTGAAAGACAGCTTTTCTGCCAAAGCTCGAGTATTTCTCTCTGTATGTTTTGCCGATGTCGCTAGGTGTGCAGTCAACGATTACGTCAACCTCCTTCAGCAAGTCGTCAACAACACCGTCCACGGCTATGCCGGCTTTCCTAAACTTGTCCACACCGGCGGCGTCGACGCAGAAAAGCCTGTAACCTTTCTCAACCGCCTGCCTCGCCTTGTAGTCAGGGGTTGTCTTGACAATGCCTACAAGTTTCATGTCGTCCTGCAGCCTCACAGCATCTGCTACCCTTCGGCCAATTGTACCATATCCGTTAATCCCAACCTCTATCATGTTAACCCAGCCCTGTAACGTTTAGCGCTACGGGCTAAGGCTTCAATCAGGGGAAGCCTTTGCCCGGCGAGAAACATCACCAAAGCGCCGCCAGCCGTGCTTACATGGTCAACCCAATCCTTCACGCCCAGCCTCTCAAGAGCGGCTGAAAGATGGCCTCCGCTCACTATCGACGTCCCCAGCGAGCTGGCTGTGGCCAGCAACAGCTCATCCGTTCCCTTTTCAAACCCTTTTTTCTCAAAAGCTCCAGGTGGTCCGCTTATGAAAATCGTTCCCGAGCTCTTGATGATTTTGGAGTATTTCTTGATGGTTTTCTCACCGATGTCGTAGACATAATTTGGTTTGGAAAGGTTGCTTGCATCGACTTCAACCCTTTCACCGTCATTATCGACGGCGACATCCTCGGGTAGGTGGAACTTGTTCCTATGCTCTTGGAGGAGGGATGCAGCTTTCGGAACATACTTCTCCAAATCGGTTGAAAGAGGATGCTTCATAACACCTGCGGCCCTGAGGAAAACTAGACCTATCAAACCTGTTAGAAGAACATTGTCTGCCCTGCCGTTAGCGATCAGGGCGTTTATAGCCTCCAGCCTGTCCGAGACCTTTGAGCCTCCCAGAACAGCGGTGTAGGGGGCCTTAGACGTTGTGACCACCCGGTTGAGGGATTTCAGCTCCCTAGCAACCAGGTACCCTGCACATGTGGGCAATACCTCCGGAAACCCCACTATCGTGGGGTGTGCTCGGTGGGCTGTTGGAAACGCGTCCAGCACACAGAGGTCAAACAAAGGCGTCAAATTTTTCACAATATGGGTTTTCAATGCTTCTTGAGGCGTAAACTCGAAGTTCTCCTCGGCCGCAAACCTCAGGTTATCAAGGAGCAAGATATCCCCGTCTTTAAGGCTTTTTATCGCCGTTCTCGCCGCCTCGCCGAAAACATCTTCCACGAACCTCACCGGCCTGCCCAAAACCTCTGACAAGGATTTCGAGTGCCGGCGGAGAGAAACATAGTCATACCTGCCAACCCTGCCCTGATGGGAACCTAGAACTATTTTAGCACCGTTCAAATGCTTGATCGTGAACGACGCCTCCCTTATCCTGTTCAGCTCAAGCAAGGCTCCAGTCTCTGGGTCTATGGGGGTGTTGATGTCAACCCTCACAAACACAGCCTTCCCCGAAACATCAAAGTCATCTATGGTCAGGAAGTCAACAACATTCACGTGTCTGAGAAGGCGGGATAATTTAAAAACCTTCCCCACAACATCGACGAAAACAATTATAAATCTCAGTCCTACAGGGAAGTGGTCGGGGCCGGTAGATCAGCCTGGAAGATCGCCCGCCTGGCGTGCGGGAGGTCCTGGGTTCAAATCCCAGCCGGTCCAACTTTCCCATGCTTTAGATGGATGGTGGACACAAAAGGAATAAAGCCAGCCGTGTTTTATTTGTTTACAGGTAGCCCCTTGATGATAATACTGGATGAAGAGTCCTGTTTGAAGATTGTTGGAATGATCGGAGGGGAAAAAGCCCGCAAGGTTGTTAAAACGCTTTTGAACAAGCCGGCGCTCACAGATGAAGAGATATCTGCCATAACCTCTATCGATGTCAAAGAAGTTCGCAAAACGCTCCACAGTCTTAACGATGTTGGAGCCGTTTCTTACGAGGTACATCGGGACAAAAACACGGGCCACAGGGTGTTTAAATGGAGGGTCCACCAAGAACAGCTCATTGGATACACCAAGATTTTGATGCGTAGGGTCTTGGAGAGGCTTAAAGCCCGTCTCGAGTATGAAGTGAGCAACCAGATGTACTGGTGTGGAACAGCGGGCTGCGTTAAATATAGCTTTGAGCAGGCGATGGAGGCTTTGTTTAGATGCCGTGTGTGCCGAAAGCCTTTGACGTTGTACGACAACACAAAGTTTGTCGAGGCTTTGCAGAAGAAAATCGCCGAGCTTGAGGCCAACGTTAGGTAGGCATAGGCCTTGATCGCAGTGCTCCGTCTAAGCCACAGAGTTGAAAGGGATAAAAGGCTGACAAGCCATGTAGCGTTGGTCGCAAGAGCATTTGGAGCAGACAAGATGTATTACACGGGAGACATAGACCAGAATGTAGAGCTCACAGTCAAAAAAGTTAATCAAAAATTAGGCGGCACGTTCGAAGTAGAGTATGTTGAATCTTGGCGTACGCTTCTCAAAGGCTGGAAGGGCTGTATCGTACATCTCACAATGTACGGCATGCCGTTGAAGAATGTTATACAAAAAATCCGAAAAACGTATGCTGAAAAACAGAAGCTGATGGTTGTGGTCGGCGGTGAAAAGGTTGAGGCTGAAGTTTTTCATATCGCTGACTACAACGTATCTATAACAAACCAGCCCCACAGCGAAGCTGCTGCGTTGGCGGTTTTCTTAGACTGGCTCTTCGAAGGAACCGAGCTGGAAAGAACTTTCCCAGACGCCGAAATCCAGATAATCCCATCACCTAGAGGCAAGATTGTCCGGAGAAGAAACGGATTCATTGAAACTTGATTTTAGTGAATGAAGTCTCGCTCGAAAGCTTTCTAAAAGGCTGTCCAGTTCCCTCAAAGAACTTGCTGAAAAACTCGTAGACATGCAGCCTCATCGCCTGTATGAAGACCAGCATGCCCTCCAGAAGCATTATTCCTATGTTTCCGATAATGAGAAGGGGTAGAGAGACCAGCCCGAGAGCCTCCCAGGCTGTGTTGAGGAGCAGCAGGAGCGCTGAATGAACTATAAGTAGGATGGTTATTCGTGAGTAGGAAATAGTGTTGGATAGAAAATGTATTATGTTCTCGAGGGTTTCCAACAGCCCCATCCCAACCGATGAAACGATGCCTGTTTTATGCCCTAGTCCAGCCAACCCTGCTACGTATCTGCCTAACATTAAAACAAGTATGCAGGCTACGGACCCATAAACCCCCAGGGCGCCGACCAGGTTGGTTGGCGTATTTATCAGCGGCGCTGGTTTTTCAACCGTGAAAATTCCCTGGAGGCTTCCGCCAGCGCCGAAGAAGGCTAGCGCAAACAAAATGCCGAAAACGTACATGGCCAGGGATGGAAGCTTAACGGTCAACGCTTCCGCTTTCTCACCCTCCCTCCAATATTTCACGAAGGCAAGCGCATAACCTAAGATTAGGTGAACCACTCCCAGCATAATGGTGAAGACCAGAAGCCTCTGGACTTCCGCTATGTTGAACTGCTTCGCTTCGCCGTGTTCTTCTATCAGGTGCAGAAGTTCCGGAGACCCTATAAGCCCCCCTACTTTGAAGCCGAAAGCCTCCCCTAGCAAAAAGCCGGTGACAGCAGACGCTACGCCTAGGTAGGCTAAGAGCCTAGCCCATTCCTTCAACCCTCCCGACACACGGTTCAGCATGAATAGGGCGAAGAGCAGTATGACAAGCCCCTGCCCCAAGTCGGCAAACATGATACCGTAAAATATTGTGAAGAATATTGAAACGTACGGTGTTGGGTCTATTTCCCCGTGTCTTGGATGACCTTGTATAAGGGTAATCTTCTCGAACGGCCTTGTGAGAGGTTGGTTGTTCATCACCGAGGGGCTGCTGTGAGGAATTTGCTCCTTATCAAACAGAACAGGATACTTCACCCCTATCCTCGCCTGGAACTCGTCAACCCTATCCGCCGGGACAAACCCTTCAACCACCGCAAAAGCCTTCAAGCTACCGGCACCAGCTATTCTGGAAAGAGTCTCTTTAACCAGAGCGTAGCCGTCGCGTAAAGCGACCAGCTTAGCAGATTCCATAGATATTATTTTCCCTAGCTCTTCATCGATTTCAGTAAGTTTTTTCTCCAGCTCATCTACCTCCGACCGAAGCTTTTCCACCGCAAGTTTAATGTTCTGAGGGTACTGAGGGGCGATTGTCAGCGGCTTAACACCCAGTCCTTTAACAACCCTTTCAACGTTTTCGCCGTCAGCCTTCCTCGAAACGACAACAACCAAGCTCAGTCCGTCGGCATCCATATCCACCACCGCTGAGAAGGGTAAAGATCTTCTAAGTTCTGCAAGCTCAGAACCTGAACAGAAACCGACAAAGACATGAAAACTCCTTATTTTCTTGATCGAATCCAAGTCGAGTTCAATGTCCTCAACAGCTTTCAAGACGTTGTAGAGAGATTTTGTTTGATCCAGTTTTTCAACAACGACTTTTTTCCCATCCAGAAGGTTGTTCAGCTTTAAAATCAGAGGCGTCGATTCCTCATCCAGCTTTTGCAAGAGCTGAGACAGCCCATCAGTAGTTATCGTCATCCGATTCAGCTTGTTTGGGTTGATTAGCTGGTCGATCAGGCCGATGGAATCCTTTATTCCAAGCTCCTGTATAATTGCCTGTACCTTTACGTAACCACTTTCCGCCCTATGCTCTATCTCATGAAGTTTTGTGTCTCTGAAACGCGGTTTCTCCTCGGGGTGGAAGTCTTCAAAACGGAGTAACTCTTCCACAAGCTGGTCAGCCCGATGACGGGGAGCTACCACTGCAACCTTGACGACTTCCGAAAGCCCCAACTCTAGGCAAACCTGTCAAGACCCAATAATATTAACCCTTCACACAGAGGAAGCACATCCATTTATTTCCCCAGTTGACATCATTAGAGGCGGGTTGGAGGCCATGAACTTGGATTTTGTGGAGATGTTACTGCTTGCGGTTTCCGTCCTCTTCGCCGTCATAGCTGTTGAGCAAAGTAGGCTTGTCAGAAGCGTTATGAGCTTGCTGGGCTACACTGCCACGCTCGGGGTTATATTTTTCATACTGGGCGCATACCCTGTAGCCATATTCCAACTACTCATCTACGCAGGCGGGATAATAGCACTCTTTATCTTCGTTATCATTTTAACCAAGGGGTATGAAGAATGAGGCTGGCTGAAGTCTTAGGAGCTGGCACAGCCATATTGTTGGCATTCGTGGTTTTCTCAGCATTGGCGGGACCATCTCCAGCATACAAGTTCTGGGGCGATAACTCAGCCCGTCTCGTCCAAGCCGAGCCTGCGACACTTTGGCGGAACGTCAGCACAATGCTTTTCGGCGACCTGTTTCCACTGTTCATCGCCTTCGGCTTGGTATTGCTGACACTTGTTATTGGACTTGCGGCCATGCTGAGGAGGGAAGAGTAGATGGGGTTGCCGGTCATCTACTACGTTCTTGTAGCTTCTTTGATTTTCATCATAGGAGTCTTCTGCCTGGCTACTCGAAAAAGCCTCATAAAACAGATAATAGGGCTGGAAATAATGGTCAACGCAGCACACCTAAGCTTTGTAGCGATATCCACCAAGCAGGGGACAGGGCTTGTCGACCCCTACGCACAATCGTTCATACTGATATCTTTGGGCGTGGGGGCGGCCGTCGTGGCTTTAGCTCTTCTTCTGTCGGTGCAGGTCTACAGAACTTACAGGACCACTGACATCACCAAGCTTAGGAGGCTCAGAAGATAACCTTAACCTCGAGGAAGTAATACCGGGCGACAAGACTTTCGACGTAGTCCCTGTGCTCCAAAGGCTTGTAGGAGATAACCCAAGCCATATGCCCTCCCCTCTCGACCTGAGGCTGGCTAGGATATCCTTGAACCTGCGGACCTATTTCCCAAGTTTTCACGAAATCCTGCCCGTCTTCGGTGAAGACCGTTTCGCTCATCAACGCAACAGGTAAGTTGGGAGCAGGAACGTTGGGGATGTTTTTGCAAAAACGGGCTTGAGTATGTAGTGCTCAAGAACACAGGCCATGCGATATCTCTGAACGGTTATTCTCTCTCTGATGGAGAGGGCACAATT
>JAWACZ010000011.1:0-45308 GCA_038896555.1 Candidatus Caldarchaeum sp.
CAAAAACGTGTATGGGTCTCACAATCCCATACATGACGGCTGGTTAAACGTGCCTGCCCCTCCCTTTTTGGGGTTCTTAGATGCTGTCTTGCTGGGTTGCCTCCAGCCAAACCCTCCCCTTATTTTTTGCTTCCTAAGTGGGTGGTTTATGATTGTTTCAAGGCCTGTGAGGCCGATGCGTCATGAATGCATGGGCAAGGCAATCTTCTCCATCATTACAGGATGGGAGAAACATATGCTGTTCGGATGCGGTAATGCTAGCGTAGCCGGACTTACAGAGGAAGAGAACTTTTTTGAAAAACCTTCATATTGACTCATTTAAGTGTTACCGCCTAAAGGTTTAGATTTTCAGATAAAGCCTTCACGAGGGCTGAAACACATCTCTCATGGAGCCGTAGGATTATTCCCCGCAACTCGGCCAAGCTGTCGTTCACTTGCTTCGACGTAGCAACGTAGTTTTCCGCCGAGAGTTTGGCCTATTCTTTCTCGAGCTTCTTAACCGCTCCGGATTTAAAAAGGGTTGACTTATATATGAAAGATTGTGCTCAATCAACATGCGTAGCATAAAAATAGAAAGAGCATCTTGGATAATAACGTTAGACCAAAAACGACGCATCATAAAGGACGGCTCCATCTACATCGAAGACGGAAAAATCGTAGCCGTCGAAAAAGCCGACAAACTTAGGCTTGAAAACGCGGACATCATCATAGAAGGCTTGAACAAAGTCATCACACCAGGCTTCATAAATACTCACATGCACATCAGCTACGCCCACCCCGTTAGAGGGATCTTCCCGGATAACCTACCCCGCGTGACGTATCTAAGCCATGTGTTTAAGCTGCAGTCCTCAATGAAGCCTTCCGAAGAATATTATACAACGCTCTTAGGGGTGACTGAGCTTCTGAAGAACGGCTGCACATGCTTCGCAGACCCAGGCAGCATTGGAAGCCTTGAAGCAGGCGTTAAGGCCATTGATGATGCTGGGATAAGGGCAGTGGTCGGCAGAGATGTTGTTGACATACCTAACCCGCTGAATCTTCCTGTTAGAGATACTAACGAGGCGGTCAAGACCTTGGAAGACACGCTCAAATCCTATTCGGCCCTGTCAAACGGCAGGGTAAAGGCTTGGGTCACCGTATTCTCACCAGACTACGCAAGCGACGAGCTGTTGATAAAGGCAAAGGAGCTGGCTGACAGATACCACACCGTTTTGACGCTGCATACATCCTTTAGCGA
The DNA here is from genome assembly GCA_038896555.1 of Candidatus Caldarchaeum sp. GTDB lineage: Archaea > Thermoproteota > Nitrososphaeria_A > Caldarchaeales > Caldarchaeaceae > Caldarchaeum. Next base: position 1,238 of record JAWACZ010000011.1, read on the forward strand.
AGAAGCTGTAAAGAGCTTCGAAGCAAAAAGAGGAAGAAGGCCTATAGAACACTTGGCCCACTTGGAAATTTTAGACGAGAATGTGCTTCTTTCGCATGCATTAGTGGTAAACGACTATGAGATCGACCTGTTGGCTAAAAGCGGGACCAAGGTCGTACACTGTCCTTCAGCAGCTGTCAGAGGTGGCGGGGCAACAAAATTCGGCAAGTTTCCAGAGATGTTAGCTAAGGGTATACGTGTAAGCTTGGGGAGCGACTCGGCGAACTCATCCTACTATCTTGACATGGTTAGGTTGATGTACCTAGCCATGGTTCTCTACAAGGATGCGAGGCTGGATAAGGCGGTTATGCCCCCTGAGTCCGTGCTAGAAATGGGAACCGTCAACGGTGCTTGGGCGCTTGGATTGAACAAAGAGTTGGGTTCAATAGAAGTCGAAAAGAAGGCCGACCTAGTGGTCTTTGACACCAAAAGATGTGAATGGAGGTCAATCTTCTACCCTGTAAACAACCTAGTATATTCGGCAGACGGTAGAAGCGTTGACACAGTTATAGTTGACGGTAGGATTGTGGTTCAATCGGGCAAACCTCTTTATGTCAATGAAGGAGACCTGTGTGAGAGGGTGCAGCAAATAGGCGAAGACATCCTCGAGCGGACAAATATATTCTTCAACTACAGCTGGCAAGTAGAGTAAAAAATGCTCATTTAAGGTAGAATGTGAACGCAACCCGACATACTTAGAGAGTGGCGTGTATGCTACTTGTTTTGCTTACCCGCCTGTGTTAGAAGTTGGGCAGTATCTCTTTAGAGACCTTCTCAACCATCTCCTTCTGCCTGAGGGTGGGCATTCGCAACGTGATGACTTTCACCCCAGCGTCGATGAATTCTTCCAATTTCTTGAGGCATTTTTCGCGGCTGCCTAACGCCACCCAAGTGTCTATCACGTTAGCGCTGAAGTTTGTCATATAATACCGGTCTAGGAATTCTTTAGTCTCTTTGAACGCTTTTTCCTCGTCGTCCTGCATGTTTATGTTGTAGTAGAGCGATATTTCTAGCGTGTTTGGGTCTCTGCCCAGTCTCAGAGTTTCCTCCCTGACTATGCTTAAACCGCCCCTGAACTGTTCTGGTGTCACGAGTGTCGTCATCCAGCCGTCAGCTATCCTCGCCACCCTGCCGAGAGCCTTCCGAAGTCGTTCAGCCGGAGGATTGAATCGAAACGGGTTGCTTACTAGCCATATCGGCGGTCTAGGTTTCTGATACGGCTTGGGCTCCAAAGTTGCATCCCTCAGCTTGAAGAATTTGCCGTCAAAGTTTACTTTGTCTTTAGTCCATAGAGCCTTTATGATCTCGATATTCTCCTCCAATATCGCAGCCCTCCTACTGTAATCGATGCCCAAGTTGCTGAACTCGGTTTGAAAATCGCCAGCCTCTCTGCCGCCACCGCCCATGCACGCCACGAGAATTGTACGGCCCTTGGAAATCTGGTCCAGCGTAGCCCAAGCATGGGCCGTCAGAACAGGATGTCTAAGCGGAAAACTTGCCATGCAAGCAACACCCAGCTTGACTGCTTTGGTTCTTGCCGCAATAGCTGCCAACAGCGTGGTCGACTCAAGCCGTGGCTTAGCCATCACGCTGTCCCCAACCCATACAGAGTGGAAGCCGTTTTCTTCCCCCATCTCAGCAAGCGATAACAAAAGGTCGACGGTTATCTTATCTGGATAAATCAACGGACCTCTGTTCGGTAACACCAGTCCAAACCTGACTTTACTCAATTCTACAATACCGCTTGAAGAGACAGTAAATAAACCTTACATTAAAACCTGCAGTATGGGTTTTATGTTGTCCCATGGCTACGGTAGTTGTCTGCCTTACTGTGGTGGTTGAGAAGTTGATGTAGCTACTATACCATTCTCACCCTGTTTCCGAGAACAGCGCCGCCCGTGAAAGGGCTTGAAGGGTCTATCGCGAGAACGCCAACCTTGAACCCCCTACCGGTCAGATGCTCGACGGCACGACCTATCAACGTGATTTTGCCAGACCCGAGCGGGCCTGAAAAACCTATCACAGGCTTTCCGCTCATGTGTCTGAAAAGTTTGGATAGCAATTCTTCAGCTTCGGCGGAGTATAGCTCCACGATGCTGATGGCTTTGGCGAGAGCCTTTAACATCACCCGTTAAAACATCCCCGGCAAGCCTGTCAACCTCAGCCATCCCAACAACCTATGACAACACCCTCTTAAAGATGGCTTCCATGGGAAGAGAGTTTAGCGAGGGGTGTGAGGCGTTTTCCTTGTCGTTGCCGGCGGTTATTTGACCTGCTGCATCGCATGCCTGTACATGTGCGCTATCAAGCCGAAGAGCATGACGACAACCCCGAGGTTGAAAAGTGACAGGTTCTTCAACCCCTCAAGATACTGTTGGAAAGCAATCAGCGAGAGAATACCTATTACCGCCAGCAGCCCCATGATAATCCTCACAGACCATTCATAGGGAAGCTGTATTGTGACGGGCCGTGATTTTGGAGCAGGCCTCGTGGGACTTGACATGGGTGGGGCGATGTACTTGTAGCTTATTATGAATGTTGCCGTTATCAGGAAGAGCAGTGTTGGATAGAAGATGAGGGGTTCGACGTAGACGGCTGTAAAGGCGTCAACTCTAGGCGTTGTGTAGAAACCCCAGACGGTTGTAACTATTATCAGGACGATGCTTGAAAGACCGGCGGCTGTCAGGAAAGGCCTTTCCCTCCAGCTGAGTTTCTTTGACCTGTCGACGAAGGGGATGAGCAGGAAGAAGAGGATGAACAGCAGGGGTAGCAGTGCGCCCGACGTAAACCTCTCCAATCCCGTCCTGATGAAGGCGTAGATTGCCGTGAGATACCATTCGGGAACCTCGACGATGGCACGGGTTGGGTCGTATTTCAGGCCGAGGTCAACGGGATACAGGCCGCCGGCCACCAGTATGGCTCCTGTGACTCCGGCGACGACAGGCGGGTCGAAGACGAGGTTACGCGGGAAATGGATAAGCACAAGCAATAACATCACCATCGGCAAGATGAAGACGTGAAGGGCGTAGAACCTGATGATGAGGTCGTAGAGGCCGCCGCCCAATAGAATAGGCGCCACCTGAGGCCCCAGTAAGGGAGCTGAGTTCGTCAACCCAACCGCTATGTTGACCGCCAGCATGGCTCTCTGGTTTAGTATGAGGTCGTAGCCTGTGAAAGCCTCTAAAACAGTCACCGTCCCAAGGATTATGCCAGTCACCCAGATGACCTCGTTCTTCACCTTATACCTGCCGCTGAAGTATTGGTAGAAGAGATGGGCGATGGCTAGGAAAACCATGGCGTTGGATGCGTGGTAGTGGATGTTCCGGAGGAAGAACCCGAACTCGATGTTTTCCTCGATCTCTTTGACGCTGTCGTAGGCCAAGCGTACGTCAGGCCGGTAGTAGAACATCAACAAACCGCCTGTTATTCCAAGGATAAGGAAGACGACGGCGGTCAAAGTCCCCAAGTAGCCGAACGGGCTTACGGCAAGACGGGGAACCTGAAACCTGAACGTGACAATCGGCGTCCTCTCCAGCCTTTCAACAAGCCATTTGACAAACTCGTCAAAAACCCTTCCAAGAGGACCTGCCTCAGCCTTCTGAGCCATTATCTCAGAGAAATTCTTTTCAGTATATAAGCCTACAGTTTTTCGCCGTGTTTTCATAGCATCAGACCCGAGATAAACGTTGTTAAACGACGTTGTGGTCGATGCTGAAGAAGCAGCCGAAGCGCTTTATCTTCTCTTGCTTTTTCCGCTTTTCTTCATACGCGTTAGAATGATGCGGTTTTTCGCGGGCTCGACGGTCATTTTCAGCTGGTCGCCTTCGCGGAAGATAAACTGGCTGTCCGAACTGACTTTAGAAGGTATGTGGATGTAAAGGTATGTTTTTCCGCTTAGGTGCTTCTTTTTCCGAAGGTAGACCGTGGCGATAAGCGGCATTTGGTCCTAGTTTTCATCGGCGTGTTTGTATATAAAAGTTGTGGATAAAATTGTTATGAAAGAAGGCTTGCGGCTTTCCTCGCTATTGCTGCGGTCATCTCCGAGGTTTTGGCTGTGCCACCCATGTCTACTGTTACATACTTTTTTTCGGCGATAACCTCTTCCGTAGCCCGTTCAACAGCCTCGCCGTATTTTGTCAGCCCAACGTATTTCAGCATCCAAGCACCCGCTAGAATTGTTGCTGTTGGGTTCACTCTATCCATGCCCTTATACTTTGGCACGCTCCCGTGGGCAGGCTCGAACATGGCGTAACGGTCTCCTATGTTTGCTGCATAAACCATTCCTATGTTTCCTACGAGGCCTGAAGCAAGCTCGGACAGCACATCCATGAACAGATTCGTGCTGAGGATAGCGTTTTGGTTGAACCTGTTAGGGTTTTTCACAAGCTGCTGTGACATGTTGTCTATGTAGTATTCCTCGTACTGGATGTTCGGAAATTCTTTCGCAACTTCCTCGACAGCCTCCCAGAAGACTCCGTCAGTGACTTTGAGGATGTTGCGTTTAGTTACGACTATCACCTTGCTCCACCCTTTCTCCGCGGCCAGCCTGAACGCCCAACGTGCAATCCTCTCGCTGTTTCTGCCGGTTATTTTTCTAACCGCTATGGAAACGTCATCCGTAAGCCTGTACTCTATACCGGCATACAGGCCTTCGGTAGCTTCTCTCACACATACGAAGTCAAACGGCCCGAATATCTGGGAAAGCGGGCTTTCGGCACCTTTGAAAGTTTTTATTGGTCGAACGTTGGCGTAAAGGTCCATGCCTTGTCTGATGGACACTGCCACGCTTTTCGGCGCTTTAGGGTCTGTCGGTGTTGTGGTGGGTGCCTTGAAGCAAGCGTCGCTGGATTTGATGGCCTCCCATGTCTCCTCAGGTATCATAGAGTTTCCTCCATGTTTCATCCACCATTCAGACCCCGCCTCACATTCAATCAGCTCGAGAGGCGGATTAATGGCTTCTAAAACAGTCTTCAACGCGGCTGCAAGCTCTGGCCCCGTGCCATCACCTTTGATCAGCACCACTTTAGGCATGCTAATCCCGGTAACAAACCCCATTCCTCACCTTATAAATGATAAGACGTTTGGCTCCTAGCGTTTCTGGCCGGGGTTCTTTTCGCTCAACAACTTTAGTATTGTTTCGGTTTTCAGCGGCAGGGTTTTGACACGTCTGCCGATTGCTCGTGAGACAGCGTTTGCAACGGCGGAGGCAACAGGGTTTGTCGCAAGCTCACCGATGCTTTTCGCCCCAAACGGGCCGTATGGGTCGAAGGAGTCGGCGAAATAGATTTTCACATCACACATCTCGACAGCTGACGGCAGATGGTAGTCCATGAAGGTTGGGTTGAGGTATTTTCCGTCGCCAACGACCACTTCCTCAAGCAGAGCGTAGCCCAGGCCTGTTGCTATCCCGCCGTGCGCCTGCCCCTCAGCCTCTGCAGGGTTTACGACCGTGCCAATGTCATAGCCTCCGGCTAGTCTTTCAACCTTCACCAACCCTGTTTCAGTGTCCACGGAGACTTCAGCGAAGATGACGGCCCAGCTGGGCGGTGCTGCGTTTGGTCTTAAGCCGCTGACCGCGATCGGCAGAAAACCCCTACGCGTCTTAAACCTCATCGCAACATCCGACAGCTTAACAGATCTTTCAACCGCTTCCTTATGCACAACACGGCCTTGCTTTATCTCAAGGTCGCGTGGAGAGCATTCAAGCATTTCAGCAGCCTGCTCGAGGATTTGCTGTTTGAGTGTCCCGACGGCCGCTAAAACCCCTAAACCGCCTACGTAGGTTCCACGGCTTGCATGCGTGCCCATGTCGAAGGGAGTGCTCTGGGTGTTGCCTGCTTCCACGTAAACGTCTTCAACATCCACGCCCATAGCCTCGGCGCAGATAGCTGCGAGGGTTTCATGCTCTCCAGGCCCCATCTCAACCATGGCCGACGTAAGGCTGATCGTTCCATCTTCGTTTAGCTTCAGCACAGCCCCCGCCCCCTCCTGCCTGTCCTGCATCTCAGCCATCTGGCCGCCTGTGCCGGAAGTATGGTGGCCAACAGCCACGCCAACAGCTCTCACAACATGGTCGCCGACGATTCTGCGCATGCTCCATCCAAACTCATGGGAAAGCTTTCTCGCAGCTTTCTCCAAGTTCATCGACTTGATTACGGTTGTGACCGTAGGCCCCTGCCCATAGTAAACATCGCCTTCTTTCGGAAGGTTTTTCAACCTGAACTCGAGGGGGTCCATGCCAAGGTCTTCCGCCACCTCGTCGACCAAGGATTCTAGGGCGAAGTTTTGCTGCGGGTTTCCGAATCCTCTCATCGCCCCGCAGACTGGAAGGTTTGTGTAAACACCTTTTCCTTCGTAGTAACGGTATGTCGCGGCATAGCTTGAGATAAACCAGCCGCCGACGCATGTCACAGCCTCCACCATGTGGTCTGCATAAGCCCCGCTCTGGAGCAAAGCCTTCATTTCCATAACTTCAATCTTCCCTTCGCTGCTGACGCCTATCTTGACATCCATGGCCGCAGCTCTGCGGGCGGTTGTGTAGAAATCCTCCTGCCGTGAAGATACATACTTCACCGTCCTGCCTGTGGTTAAGGCTAGGTAGGCTATGACAGGCTCGTGTATCGCCAAGTTGTATTTTGCTCCAAACCCTCCTCCCAACGGCTGCGCATGAACTATTACACGGTTCATGGGAATCTGCAGGGCTTGCGAAAGCCAGTAGCGAGTTCCATGTATTGACTGGGTTGTGCAGAATATGTCCAGAGAACCGTCAGGCCTTGGCGAGCAGATAATAGCCCGAGGCTCTATTGCAGCGTTGTACATTATCTGTGTCCTGAAGCTGTCCTCATACGTTTTCGCGGTCCTTGAGTATGCCTCGCTCCTGCTGCCTATCTCAACGACGTCGCTGAATCCTATGTTTGAGACCATCTTCTTCACAGACCCGCCCAGCTCAACCTCTTCGTGGACAAGCGGTGCGTCAGGCTTCAGAGCCTCTTCGACGGAGGCTACGTAGTCAAGAGCCTCGTAGTCGACTTCTATCAAGTCGAGGGCGTCTAAGGCTTTTTCAGGCGAGTCAGCCGCCACAGCTGCGACTATGTCGCCTGCAAACCTTTGTCTTACGTCAAGGATTTTACGGTCTTTGATGACTTTCCAAGGAACTGGGGAGAAGGTTCTTCCAAACCTGTGCTGGGGGACGTTGAAAGGCGTTAACACAGCTGCTACTCCGTTAAGCGCCTCAGCTCTCTTGACATCAATGTTTTTAACTATGCAGCTTGGGTAGGGTGAGTGGAGAAGAGCTGCGTAAAGTGTTTTTGCTGGCTGTATGTCTGCAGTGTACTTTATACGTCCTGTAACTCTCTGTATTATGTCTCTGCGTAGTAGCCGTTTTCCAATATATGTGAAAACACTGGCCTGCAATATCTTATCCACCTTTCTCAATCAAGCTTTTAATCTGTTCTGGTTTTATGGGTATGCTGTTAACCTCTATGCCCAACGCATCTCTGACGGCGTTAGCGACGGCGGCCGGGATAGGTATCAACGCAAGCTCAGCCAACCCTTTCGCCCCAAACGGGCCGTAGGCAGTTTTATCCTCGAAGTAGACGGGTTCCTGTATCTCTGGGATTTCTAGGGCTGAAGGGATAAGGTAGTCCATGAAGCTTGCTGTTAGAATTCTCCCCTCCATAAACTCTAGTCTTTCCAGCAAAGAATAGCCCAGACCTTGGGCTATCGCTCCATGTATCTGTCCCAACGAGATGGCTGGGTTTATTATCCGTCCGCAGGCCGCGCCAGGCCATATCCGTGTCACCTCAACTCTTCCTGTCTCCACGTCGACCCTCACCTCAGCCATCACAGCTGAGTAGGAGTAGATGGTGTATGCATGGCCTTGACCGCTTGACTCGTCGAATTTACCTTTCGGCAGGAAGAAGTATCCGCTGGCGGTGAGGTCAACACCCTTTGAATAGCATGCGTTGACGACTTCTCTCCATTCAAGATAACGGTTCGTAGCACCTTTGACGGAAATCCTGCCCTCGTCTATCTGGATGTCCTTTGGGTTGGCTTCAAGAAGCTCTGCAGCAACCCCTACGATTCTTTTTCTAACTTTTCCCGCTGCGATTAATGCGGCTGACCCGCCTAGCGTAAGCCCACGCGAGCCATGTGTAGCTCCGGTGTCGGGTGCGAGGCTTGTCCCTCCTTCAACCTTCACCCACTCATAGGGGACGCCTAAAACCTCCGCTACGACCTGCCTTATCGCCGTATGCGTTCCCTGGCCAAACTCCACGATTCCTGTTTGAATTGTTATGCTTCCATCTCTGTAAACCGTCAGTATTGCCGACCCCCAGTCTGGCACGCCTCTGCTAGTGCTTATGCCGTGCCATGAGCATGCGACGCCGTATCCGTAGACATAGTTTCCTTCACGCAGACGTTTACGGGCTTTGAACACGTCCAACTTCTTCATCCGCTCGACCAGGGACGCTATGCCGGTGTCTTCTGGCATAGGCTGGGATGTGGCTGAAAGGTCTCCGGGGCGTAGCAGGTTTTTCAGCCTGAACTCAACTGGGTCCATCCCCAGCTTTCGCGCCAGCTCATCCATCTGCCTCTCTGCAGCAAACTGTGACTGCGGGTTTCCGAAACCTCTGAAGCTACCCTGATAAACCTTGTTCGTATATACAAGCTTGCCAACTACGTTGACGTGGGGAACTCTGTACGGACCTGAAGCATGTACGACAGCTCTCCATAGTGTATATGGCCCTCGGTTGGCGTATGCGCCGCTGTCGAAAAAAATCTCAGCATCCACAAACTTTAGAACACCGTCTTTTGAAGCCCCGCTCCTATATCTTATTATGGCGGGGTCTCTTTTGCAGTGGCTGGTAAAGCTCTCCTCCCGACTGTAATGTAGGAAAACTGGTTTCTTCATACACCATGCGGCCAAAGCAGCCTGAGCTGAGACGATGGGGCCCATGTCGTCTTTCCCGCCGAAAGCGCCGCCGACGGCTGGCTGGATTATCGTCACCCTACTGTACGGCAGGCCGAGGACCCGTGCGACAGTCTTCTGGGCAAGATGAGGGTATTGGGCCTGGCTTATGACAGTTATTCCATCGTATGTGGGTGTAGCGAGAGCCGCCTCAGTCTCAATGTATGCGTGATCTTGAGGAGATAGAGTATACGTGTTTTCAACAACGACATCAGACTCAGCCTCCCCTTTCTCTACGCTACCCTTCTTGACCTGAGCGGTTATAGCCACGTTTGAGCCTTTCTCCTCATGCACCAAAACCTTGTTTTCTAAAGCCTCAAAAACGTCGTAAACAGCTGGAAGAGGGGAGATGTCCAGCTCAACCTTCTCCAGAAGGTCTTCAACGGTGTATTGGTCGCTGGCTACAGCTAAGGCTACTGGCTCACCGTAGAACCTGACCTTGTCTTCGGCGAGCACAGGCTGGTCTGCGATAGCGTACCCTACCTGATTCTCTCCAGGCACATCTCTCGAGGTTATCAGATAGCCGTTTCCGCCGTTGAGTTTAACAGACTTGATAATGCCGTGCGGCGTCGTGCTTCGGACAATCCTCGCAAAAAGACAACGGCTGTCCACGTAATCCTCTACATACCTCAGCAAGCCTTTAACTCCTGCAATAGACTCATACCGTACGACGTTCTTTTTCACAACGATAAACCTATCTTGTGAAAGCCATTCATTCAGTATAGCCAGGGAGTCTTCCTCTAAGGTCATCGCGGGCTAATCATGCAGAGATAATTTTAACTTGAACAAGTTTAAGACCGTCTTTAATCAATGGAATATTATGTCCAGCGTGCTGATAAGAAAATGCCGTGTTGTAACGCCTTATGGAGTTTTCAAAACAGACATCTACGTGTCTGATGGGAAAATTGACGCGTTAGGTGATGGTCTGAAGGAACGGGGTGCCGAAGTAATAGACGCTGAAGGAATGTACGTTTTTCCAGGGTTCGTGGACGAGCATGTCCATTTCAGGGAGCCGGGCATGGAGTTTAAAGAGGATTTTGAGACAGGTACGCTGGCGGCGGCTGCAGGCGGTGTGACAACCGTGCTCGAGATGCCAAACACTGTTCCTCCGGTAGCTGACGTAAAAGAGCTGAGGCGGAAGGCTTCGCTGCTGAAAGACAAAGCTTACGTGGACTTCGGGCTATACGGCGTTCTTACAGACGAATCCTTGGACAACATTGAGGAGATGCTGGAGGCCGGCGCAATAGGTTTCAAAGCATTCCTCGGACCCACCACGGGAGATATATCTCCGCCCAGCGACGGCACAGTCCTCGAAGCATTACAAAAATCGAGGATGAAAGGGTTCATATTAGCCTTCCACTGCGAAAACCGCCAGTTGGTCCACTATTTTGAACAGAAGGCGTGGAAACAAAAGCTTTCCCCGCTCACCCATCTTGAGTCACGGCCAGCCATATGCGAAGTTGACTCCGTCAGAAAAATCACGTACTATGCCGAGAAAACCGGAGGCAAAGCTTTGCTGCTACACCTCAGCAGCGGCGAGACCGTTGACTACCTCAGTTCAAGCCATCTCGAAAACGTTATAGCCGAGACATGTCCTCACTACCTTTTCTTCGACAGCCGAGACTATGAAAAGCTTGGGCCGTTGATAAAGGTCAACCCTCCGATAAGGACGGATGTCGACAGGAAGAAACTATGGAATGCGTTGCGGCAAGGCATCGTAAGCAACATAGGCTCAGACCATGCACCTCATACGTTGCAGGAGAAGGAGAGAGGAATGCCGGAGGCTCCCTCGGGAATGGTAGGCGTGGAGACGGTTGGGCCGCTGATGGTTAACGCAGCGTTGAACGGATACGTTTCACTCGAGAGAGCTTGCGAGGCACTGTCGGCAAACCCAGCTAAAACCTTCAACATCTACCCAAGAAAAGGGGCGATAATGCCTGGGTCAGACGCAGATTTCGTAATAATCGACCCACGGGAAAAATCGAGAATAGCTGCTTCGAAGCTGCACAGCAAGCAGAAGTTCACACCCTTCGACGGATACGAGCTGTCCATGAAAATAAGGTACACTATACTGCGGGGCGAGGTCATCGCAGCCGACGGTGAGCCAACTGGGAAGAAAATCGGTAAGCAGATACCGTAATAGAATTGTTAAATACAGGCTTAGGCAAATAAATACTACATGGTGGATGGAAAATGGATGGGAAAATTAGCGCTATCACCAGAGCTCAGGCTCTGGTTGTGATTGCTGTTGTTGTGATAGCAGCGGTCGCCGGCGTAGGTCTTTTAACGATAGGCCTCCCAAGCGCTGGACGAACACCTCAAATCAGTGAGGTCAGGGTCGGGCTTGTGGAGCCTCTCAGCGGAGCATACGCCGTGTTCGGCAACGAGGCTAAGCAGGCGGCTGAATTGATAGTGGATGAGATAAACAGCAAAGGCGGTATATCCAGCCTTGGAGGCGCTAAGCTAAGGCTTTTCGTAGAAGACAGCAAGAGCACGGCTGATGGCGCTAGGCTTGCGGCAGAGAAGCTCGTAAACGTCGATAAAGTAAACGTCATCATAGGAGCGTTCATCAGCGCGCACACCCTTACAATGCTCGACGTGACCGAGCCGAAGAAAATCCTAGTCATGGCTGATGCCCTAGTCGACTACCTTACCGCGAGAGGGTTCAAATACATTGTGAGACTGCCGCCGAAGGCTTCGGTGCACGGAGCAACGAGCGTCGACTTCGCCGTAGAGCTCTTCAAACAAAATGGGATGAAGATAGAACGGCCTGTGATAGTTCATTTTGACGGGCTATTCGGCGAGGTTACAGCCGACGGCATATACACTAGGCTGAGAGACCTTGGGATAAGGATTGTTGACAGAATCAAGTATCCGACCGACATAACCGACATGTCGCCCATCATCGAGAGGATAAGGCAGGCGAACCCTGATATTGTTTTCGTCGTCCCCTACTACGCTGACTCTGTGCTTTTCGCTAAAGCTGTGAAATCTCTTGGACTGAGGGTTAAGTTCATAGCCGGAGCGGGAGGCACAGGTCTCGCAGACCCGGAGTCGATAAAAGCCGCCGGAGACGCAACAGAGTACATCACAAACACCTACAGCTACGACCCGTTCCTGCCGACAGCCTACAACAAACAGCTCGTCCAAAACTTCCAGAACAAGTATGGAAAACTTCCTACGGAGGCTGCTGGAATAATCTTTTACACGCTTTGGACGTTGAAAGAAGCTCTGGAGCTCAGCGGGAAGAAGTTCCCCGACAACCCGCTCTCGGGAGACAGTTTGATGCAAGCATTGTCTGAGCTAGATCTTAGAAGCGGCCCAGCTGCTGAGACATACCCGTCCGGAAGGATAAAGATAGGGCCTACCGGAGACAACATATACGCTCAGGCTGTCGTCCTCCAAGTCCAGAACGGCAAGCCCGTGCTGGTCTATCCGTTTGAAAAAGCATCGGTTAAAACACTGTTCCCGAGACCATAGCCCCAAACACCCTTTTTATTTTCCGCGTAAGTGTAACATGATATGGTTGGAGCCGACCTACCTGTCCTGCTCCTCCAGACAATAGTTTTCGGCTTGATGCTTGGCGGGGTCTACGCTCTCGCAGCAATGGGTCTAGCGCTGCTTTTTGGCGTGGCTAACCTAATCAACTTCGCCCACGGCGAGTACATCATGCTCGGCATGTACATAACTTATCTAGTAAGCATAAGCTTTTTCCAAGACCCTGTTCTCTCGCCTATTGTAACCCTCCCGGCTTTCTTCGGCATAGGTGTCTTGACTTATCTTGGGGTCTTTAAAAGGCTGATAAAAGCACCCCCGCTCTCCCAGATAGCTGCAACAGTAGGTATACTGGTGTTGCTGCGGAACCTAGCTCTGGCCATTTGGGCTGCGGAGCCTAAAGCACCTCCCACCACCGTTTTCGCTAGCTCTATAAACATCGGACCGATAATCATCCCGTTAGACAAGCTGCTGGCAACATGCGTGAGTTTAGCGGCTCTCGCAGCACTCAACCAGTTTCTTGAAAGAAGCAGGCTAGGGGTTGCGATGCGGGCTGCGGCAGACGATGTTGAAGCTGTTTCATTGATGGGTGTGGATGTGGGTAGACTTTTTCTATTGAATACAGGCATAAGCATGGCTCTCGTGGGGCTGTCAGGCTCGCTCATAATGACATATCAAGCGGTGACACCTACCTCAGGCCTGTTGTTTGGTCTGCTCACTTGGGCGATAGTGGCTTTAGCTGGGCTGGGAACAGTCAAAGGTATCTTCATATCCTCGATAATCTTCGGTCTCGCCGACAGCTTTGCCTCAGGCCTTTGGGATGCCAGAGGCAGGGAGATAGTCCTGTACGGCTTGTTCATACTTATTCTATGGCTTAAGCCTAAGGGGTTGTTCGGGAGGAGGTAGACGTGAAAGCCAGTTTTCCCATAGCGGTTCTCACAGCGCTGCTTCTGCTACTCCCGCTTGTGCTAGGGCTCAATGACTACTATGTTTTCCTCACGACGTTAATCCTGCTCTACACCACGATAGTGGTGGCTTGGCAGCTAATCGGCGGTCTGGGAGGCCAGCTCGACCTGGGGGCAGGAGCCTACCATGGGCTGGGGGCGATAATCACAGGCTACTTCATGGTTTACCATCGCTTATCCGGATGGGCTGGGCTTGTCTTAAGTGGTTTAGCGGCTGCTGGAGTGGCGTTCATTATAGGTTATCCGAGCTTCAGGTTTGGACTGCGCGAGGTTTGGTACGCCCTTTCTTCGCTTGCCCTCGTCCTGATACTGCAGAAAATTTTTCTGCTTTGGACAGATGTTGCAGGCCCTCTTGAGAGATACATACCTTACATGGAGTTCGACCCGTTCTTCATGAAGTCAGGGTACAAAGTCTTCTACTACTACATCACCTTAGCGCTTCTGGCGGCAACCTTCATCATAGTCTTCAAGGTCAAAAAAGGAAAGACCGGCCTCTATCTGATGAGCATCAGGGAAAACGAGGATGCGGCGGAGATGCTGGGAGTGGATGTCAGAAAATACAAGCTGCTGGCGTTGATGCTTTACAGCTTCATAACAGCTATCACAGGCGGGGTTTACACAAGCATGGTGGGTTTCTACCATCCAACCCTCTTCGACAGCTGGATAAGCATCCAGACAGTAACTCTAGCGATAGCGGGTGGATTGGGCCATTTCTGGGGTCCGCCCATCACGTCAATGGTCCTGCTCTCCGTGCAGGAATATCTGAGAATAACCCTCGGCGCGGTCATCATAGGCCTTCATCAAGTCATCTTCGGCATAATCCTGATAATCATAATACTCTTCAAACCCGACGGCGTAGGCCCGTTGATAGACAGTCTAACATCAAGGCTTGCGAAGCTGCAGCGGTAATCCTTTTTAACATGCCCGCTACAGTGTGAACTAGGTTGGCGGTCTTAAAAGTTGAAAACTTGACGAAGAAATTTGGCGCCATCACTGCGTTGAACAACGTAAGCATGTCTGTCAACGAGCATGAGATAGTGGGTTTGATAGGGCCCAACGGAGCTGGAAAAACAACACTCTTCAACGTCGTCACAGGCTTTCTCAAGCCTGATTCAGGGAGGGTGAAGCTGTTCGGAGTAGACGTTACCGGGTTTAACCCGCATCAGATAGCCTTCAGAGGAGTCGCACGATGCTTTCAAGTTGTCAAGCCTTTCCTCGGGATGACCGTTTTCGAAACCGTAATGGTTGGTGCTTACCTGAGGACACGTGACGCTAAAACCGCTGAGGCAAAGGCTGTTGAGGCCATGAAGCTTACCGGAATATACGGGCTTAGAAACAGGATGGCGAAGGAGCTGAACATGCCGCAGCTGAAGCTTGTCGAGCTGGCGCGAAGTCTAGCCACAGAACCGCGCATCCTCTTGCTGGATGAGCTTGTATCAGGGCTGACGCCCGCCGAAGTAGACCAAATGACGGGCTTGGTGAGAAAGTTGAACATAGAGCTTGGTATAACTATACTGTTAGTGGAGCATGTCATGAGGTTTGTCATGAACATCTCCAACAGGGTGGTTGTGCTGAACCATGGCGAGGTGATAAGCGAGGGCACGCCTCAGGAAGTCAGCAACGACGTCAAAGTTATAGAAGCGTATTTGGGAACGAGAAATACCGCTGGGAAGGGTTGAGAGACATGGCCATGCTGGAGACCGTCAATCTTAACGCGGGATATTCAAGCCTCCAAATACTCTGGGACGTCAACATGTCTGTTTCTGAAGCATCCATAACCGCTTTGATAGGGTCTAACGGGGCGGGGAAAAGCACTCTGATAAAAACCCTAGCTGGATTACTAAAGCCTTACTCAGGGAAAATCTTCTTCAAAAACGTCGACATAACCGGGATGTCCCCTCATAAGATCAAGTCTCTCGGCCTTTCCACAGTTCCTGAAGGAAGAAGACTGTTTCCAAACCTGACCGTGAGAGAGAACCTTCTGATGGGGGCGTACAGCATCCGTGACCGTAAGCAATTTGATGAAAGAATCGCATGGGTTGAGGAGATGTTCCCCGTTCTACGGGAGAGAAGCAGCCAGCCTGCGCGACAGCTGAGCGGCGGCGAGGCCCAGATGCTCGCAATAGCGAGAGCTCTTGTCTCCAGCTCAGACCTTCTGGTGGTCGACGAGCCAAGCCTTGGTTTGGCGCCCAAGCTTGTTGACATGATTTTCGAAAAGCTCCAGGAGCTTAGGGAGAAAGGCTTCACAATACTTGTTGTAGACCAGTTTGTTGAAAGAGCTTTGAAAGTCTGCGACTACGTCTACGTAATGGAGAACGGGAGAATAGTCATGTCAGGAGCCAGCGACGAGATCCAGAACAACGTGGAGCTCAGGAAACATTACATCGGTCTTTAGCTGGGAATTTTCAGCGACAGCAGGGATGCGATTAATGCTGCCCTAACGTATACGCCGTTCTCGGCTTGGGTAAAATACTTTGCCTGCGGGATGACGTCAACCTCGGGTGAAAGCTCGTCAACCCTTGGAAGCGGATGCAGTATGATGGGTGTTTTTCTCAGCTTTTTTAACGCCTCCAACGTAACGGTGTAGCTTCCCTTTAACGATTCGTAGAGCTTTTGGTCTGTAAACCTCTCCTTTTGAAGCCTCGTCACATACAGAACGTCGAGTTCATGCTTCACTTCTTCAAGCCATGTGTGCTGATGTGTTTCGAGGTTTTTGACGGCCTCCAATATTTCCTGTCTTATCTGGAGCTCCGGCGGGGCGATAAAGTGTATTTTGACGTCGTTGAATTTTGACAGGAGGTAGGAGAGGCTGCTGGGTGTTCTACCGTACCTGAGGTCTCCCATGATGCCTATTCTTAAACCATCAACACTTCCAAAGATCTCCCAAATAGTGTAAACGTCCAGCAAAGCCTGTGTTGGATGCTCGTTCCAGCCGTCTCCGGCGTTTATCACGGGGCAGTGGACGATTTTAGACGCCTTTTCAGCAGCCCCAACCTCCCTGCTCCTCAACACTATGACGTCGGGGGCATAGCCGTCCAGCATCCGCATAGTATCCTCAAAAGACTCGCCCTTTGCCCTGCTGGTAACCTCTTCAGGCCCAAAGTCTATCACCATTCCCCCAAGCCTTTTCATGGCGAAGGTGAAGCTCAACCTAGTCCTAGTGCTTGGTTCAAGGAATACGGTCATGAGAATCCTGTCGCCCGCTATGTCGATGACCCTATGCTGTTTAAACAGCTGATTAAGCTTCCGAGAGTCTTCGAAAAGCTTCAGCACTTCCTGCCGTTCAAACTGTTTTGCGGAAAGGATGTGACGGGTCATGGATTACGCTGGCCATATAGCGTATTTAGGTGTTAAAGGAAGCTACAGCGGAAAACCAACAGTAACACACGAACAGAACCTATCTCTAAATTGTGGTTTATCCATAACTGCTGTTAGAATGGTGGCTGATTTAGATGTTGATGTGGCTGTAATTGGCTCAGGCCTAGCTGGCCTGCGTGCTGCAATAGAAGCCAGCAAAACAAGCAAGAACAAGCTTGTTGTGGGTGTTTTCACGAAGACTCAGGTCATGCGTTCTCATTCCGTCTCAGCCGAGGGAGGCACGGCTGCAGTCCTATACCCGGAGGAGGGCGACTCCTACCAATCCCATATCTACGACACGATTAAGGGCTCGGACTTTCTGGCCGACCAAGACGCCGTCGAGCTCTTCGTAAAGAAAGCCCCTGAGGAGATTTTACAGCTTGAGAGATGGGGCATGCCGTGGTCGAGACGGCCTGACGGTAAGATTGCTCAAAGGTCTTTCGGCGGGCAGAGCTATCCACGCGCTTGCTATGCTGAGGACAAGGTTGGTTTCTTCGAGATGAGCACGCTTTACGACACAGCACTCAAGCATGATAACATCCAGTTTTTCCCTGAATGGGCGGCCATCTCACTGTTGGTGGAGAAAGGAAAATTCAAGGGGCTTGTTGCGCTAGAGCTCAAGACAGGGAAAACCCATACCGTAGCAGCGAAAGCAGGCATCATGGCAACAGGCGGGGCTGGAAGGCTTTACACATTCGCAACATACGGATACTCTTCAACGCCAGACGGCCTCTACATAGCCTACCGTGCGGGAGCACCTCTGAAAGACATGGAGTTCGTCCAATTCCATCCAACAGGCCTTGTACCGTCAGGCATCTTGATAACTGAGGCGGCGAGAGGCGAGGGAGGAATACTCGTCAACGCAAAAGGCGAAAGATTCATGAAAAAATACGCGCCTGAGAAGATGGAGCTTGCGCCACGCGACATCATCTCTAGAGCTATGTATACGGAGATGGCTGAGGGTAGGGGGGTTGAGGGCCCTGATGGCATGAAGCACCTCTACCTTGACCTACGTGAGGTGGGCGAGGAGAAGATAAAGAAACGACTTGCTGGAATACGTGAGATATGCATGCGGCTTGCTGGGATAGACCCCATAAACGAACCCATCCCGGTCAGGCCAGTAGCCCACTACTACATGGGTGGGATAGATACAAACATCGGAGGGGCCACAAACATAGCTGGGTTATGGGCTGCCGGCGAGGTTGCATGCGTATCGATAAACGGCGCCAACAGGCTTGGTTCAAACTCTACAACAGAGTGTCTTGTCTGGGGAGCTATAACAGGTAAGGCGGCTGCGGAGTACGTCATGGCTGGACACAACCCGACAGCCATCTCCGCTTCAGAATTTGAAGCAATCAACAAACATGTATACGACGAGCTGCTGGGAAAAGCTCCCCGGGAAAATCCCTACGACATCAGGGCCGAACTGCAATCAACCATGGAGAGAACATGCCACATCTACCGTGATGAAAAAACGATGCTGGAAGGCTTGGATGAGCTTAGAAAGCTGAAGCAGAAGATGTTCAGAGGTGTTGTAGACAGCAGCAGATATTACAACACAAACCTGATGAACGTTCTCGAGATAGAAATGATGCTCGAAGTGGCTGAGATAATTCTTGTCTCAGCGTTGAACAGGAAAGAATCCCGCGGAGCACATGCAAGAATAGACTATCCGAAAAGAGATGACATCAACTTTCTCAAACACACGCTCGCATACTACACCGAGGAGGGGCCGAGAATTGAGTATATTAATCCAACAATAACAGAATACATGCCTACGGAGCGGAGGTATTGAGGGTTGAGTGTAGTTGTTAACGCGTTGAAGACCTGGCTCATACCTATCCGATACGGCGTAGAGCGATGGAGTTACACTTTGCAGCGTGTTTCAGGTGTTGCGCTCACCTTATACTTCATAGCTCACGTTGTCGAAACAGGCAACGTAGTAGGCGGAGCTGGTGTTTGGACGCTTCCACCCTACGAGTATGCTGAAAGGGTTTGGAACGAGACTAAAGCGTTTCTAGCAAACCCTCTGTTCGACGCAGGGCTGGCCGTCCTAGCGTTCCTAATCTTCTTTCACACCGTCAACGGCGTCAGGCTTTTCCTAACCCATCTAGGGCTGACATTGGGCAAGCCTGGCAGGCCAGAGTATCCCTACAGGTCTGCGTCTATGACCGTGGCTCAGAAAGCGCTTTTCTGGATAAGCGTCGTGCTTGCCGTCGCCGCCCTTGTTTACGCAGTCGACGTGTTCTTCAAGGTGCTGCAGATATGAGGGAGAAGAACTTAATGCTGCTCCACTACCTAACCGGCTTGGGCATCATCGTATTCGGCGGAATCCACCTAGCCACCGTTTTCCTACTCAGCCCTTACCACGCCAGCATGGAGTTTGACAAAAACCCCTTCGCCGTTCTTTCTGTCTACAGAAACGTGCTGCTAGCAGGTAGCTTGGAGGCTTTGCTTGTTCTTGTGGCATTCCATGGCTTTAACGGCCTACGAGTGATTCTCCAAGAACTCTACCAGGGAAAAACCTACACAAGGGCTGTCAGCCTGCTGCTGACCATCGTGGGAATAGCGGTGGTGGTTTACGGGACGAGAACCATTCTGATAGCTCATCAGCTTGCAACCATGTGAGTGGGTGATTGGTTTGGAGGAGGTAAAGTTCAAGGTTCTGCGCTACGACCCTGACAAGGACGGGAAGAAGACATACCAGACATATACGGTTCCCGTCAGAAGTGGGATGACGGTTCTGCAGGGCCTGCTCCACATAAAGGAGAAGATCGACCCAACTCTTGCGATAAGGTTTTCATGCAGGATGGCTACCTGCGGCTCATGTGGAATGACTATTAACGGTCTGCCAAGGCTTGCCTGCTACACCCTGATAGAGGAGCTGAAAACCAGAACGGTTATGGTTGAGCCTTTACGAAACTTCCCGCTGATCAGAGATCTCGTAGTGGACTTTGACGAATTCTTCCAAAAACATAGGTCAGTGAAACCCTACCTGATAAGAATAGACACCTACGAGCAGGAAAAATCAAACATCTCATATCTTCAGTCGGATGAAGAGCTTGAAAAATACCTGCAGTTCGCATACTGTATAAAATGCGGGCTGTGCTACGCAGCATGCCCGGTGGCGGCCACCGACAAGCTTTTCCTCGGCCCTCAAGCGCTTGCACAGCTTTACCGATACCTTGCCGACTCGCGTGACGAAGGAGGAAAGGAGAGGATCGACCTCGTAGCCGACGGACACTCGCTTCTCAGATGCCATTTCGCAGCCTCCTGCAGCCAAGTCTGCCCTAAAGGCGTTGACCCAGCCTTAGCCATACAGCTGCTCCGCAGGGAAGTGCTTTTAAGGAGCTGAAAGACGTTTAAACAAACAGCTTGGCCGTGTATCCCGTTCTCATCCTGTTCGTCGCGGTTGGAATAGCTGTAACCGGATTCCTCTTTTTTGTGGGAAGACGCAGGCCTGTGTTTAACGCCGAAAGCCTTACGGCAGCGCTACCGCTACTCTTCACAGCTTCATATGGAGCGGAATATGTAGTGTCAATAGGCCTGTGGCCTGCTGCTTTACTGACGACAGCTGTAGTAGTCGGGTTTTTTATTCCTTTAACAGTGCTTGCCGAGAGATCCAGCATGCCGAAGCCTGCTGGGTTCGGGGCCGTTCGTAGTATAGGCCTTCTCATGACGTTTGCAGCTGTTTTCAAGCTTTTGACAGCCAACGGGTTGAACCCAATAACTGTATTCATCTTCGCTGCATCGGGATTTGTCTACACATCGTCTGCTGGCAGACTGGGGAGAATCTCTGCCCTAGCTCTTTCAAACATTACGGCAGCGGCCGGGCTTTACCTGTCTTTCGTAATTCCTGGAACTATTTTCACAACAGACATAACACTCATAGTTGCTATAATCATGTTGTACTCGTTGGGAACGCTCAGCCAGAAGAACCTAGAGAGGTTTATAGAATGTTTAACACCAGTCCATCTTTCGTTGCTAACCGTCCTTGCGGCAGCAGTGCTGTTCTCTCCGCTATCCAGTTTTGAGACAGTGGATTCAGAGCTGAGGCTGGACCAAGCCTTCTTCCTGATTCCGGCTGTTTTTCTAACATTTTCTTCGGCAGGAGCTAGGAACGCTTCCAGGTTTTTTGAAGCCATGCTGTTTGCGCTAGCTGCAAGCATAGCTGCCGTGGGAGGGTTATTTCCCAACGCCGCGGCAGAGCTCCTTACACCTTTGGTGGGAGCGCCTGTCAAAGGAATGGCTTCTCAAGCCGTCCAAGCGGTTTTACAGCTGACGGGGCTTTCGACGCTGACCATGGTTCTGGCCAAGATGTCTGAAGCTGTTCAAGCCGCCATCAAAACCAGGATAAGTACCGCTCTCATGTACGGGGCTCCAGCCGCAGCGATAATTTTGGCCGTATCTTCTGTAGTTGGTCAGCCTCCCGGACAAGCGATACTTTTGGCAGGCTCTGTTAACATGCTTACTTTCTCTCTTCTGATGGTGTCGTTGGGCGGGGGATGGCTGATGCCGGCTGTTTTCCTTTTCATAACGTCATCCAGCACGGTCATCATCCAGGCTGTGTCGCAGTTTTCCCTGGGCGTTCGGCCGTTCAACCCGCTTGTTTTCGCATCCTTGATACCTTCGGCAACGTCCATGGCTGCGGTGGGTTTAGGGGTCTGGGGTTTTTCAGACGCTGTGGTGGCATGGCTTAAACGGCGAGCTTTATTAACAGGCATTTAACCTGAAAACTTTGGCGAAGGGTTTGGGAAACGGCGAATACGCAGCCCGGCATCTAAGAAAAGTCAGGAACAAGTTCAGATGGGCTATCAGAAAGTATAGAATAAGGATGATGGGGCTTAAAGAGAAGACGGACCCTCTTGAAGGCGCGCCCATGGCTCGGGGGATAGTGGTACAGAAAGTGGGAATCGAGTCGAGACAGCCCAACTCAGCGGTTCGAAAATGCGTAAGGGTTCAGTTGATTAAAAACAGCAAGGTTGTAACCGCTTTCTTACCCGGCGACGGAGCGCTCAACGTCGTCGACGAACATGACGAAGTCCTGATAGAAGGGATTGGCGGCTCGATGGGCAAGTCGATGGGCGACCTGCCGGGCGTAAGATACAAAGTGACCATGGTTAACGACGCACCCCTCGACCTTCTGGTGACCGGCGAGGTCAAGAAACCAAAGCGCTGAAGCTAACGGTGAAAACCCCCCGACGATAGAGTTCCTAACATCGTTTACAATCTCGTTCAAATTCTGATAAATTTTATCAGGGACTTTATCCAGGGTGTTCCTCAGAAGCATAACTAAGGAGGCAGGCCGGTTGCAGTTCAACACAGCCTAAAACAATTCATGCTACGACTTTTGGAGAACGTTGTTGAGCAGTTTAATCGGGGCAGATCAACATTCTGTTTCGGGTAATTGAAAACGAATCGATTCTGTGTTCAACATAACTACACAAGCTCGCACGTTATGTTAACATTACCGATGGGTAGAAAAATTTATAGGTCACAGAGAACTTTATATATTGCATGCCCAAAGGAGCTCCGCCAGGGCTATATTATGAGGTTCTAGTTAGCAACTGGTTACAATACGATGGATATAAAACACGTATAAGGCAAAGGTCTAAGAAAATAGGTGAGGCAGATATTATCGCAACCAAGAGTCGACTATTCAACAAGGAGGTCATATTCGTAGAATGTAAAGACAAATCGCAGGTTTCACTAACTGATTTCCATAAATTCGTGTCAAAGTTCCGCAGATTTTTGAATAACAATGGAAAAGCTGAGGGTCTGTTAGTCTATTCTGGCGACCTTCATCCAGATGTCAAAGACTACTGGCAAAACACTCTCGAAAGCGATTTAAGGAATCGAATTCAGCTTATAAGAAAAACGAGAGATAAGCTACGTCGATATACTAAGATGTAGGAAACGTGCTGTAGAGTGTCAATCGTGAGGAATTGCTGTGTCTGACGTTGAATGTGAGACACGTTTAATGCCCAGCCGGGGGATACCGGCAATTCAAAACCAAGTATGTAGTACTCATAAGAAGACATAAGAGACGGCACAACCAGTTCCTTAAGCGAGGAATCACCCTTTTCTTTAGAAAGAAAACATGTGAGCAAACTTTATGTCTTTTGCCCGGTGGAATACAAGGATCGAGTGCAAGAAGCGTCGCGATCAGTTTTGGAATTGTAGGTCGTGTAAAAGCGGTAAAGGTCTGGCGGGCATAAGTCTAGTTGTTTTTGTCTTATTTTACAAGTTGTGAGAATTTCGCCGTATTGTTCGACAGTTCAAATTGCTTTAGTCTGTGGAAGCAGCAAAGATCTATGGTGGGTTACGAAACTATTATTTAAGAGAATATAACGAGGCGGAGTTTTTCACTATTTTGTTGATTGTTTCCACGTCTTTTTTGAAGTCGAGGCGGCCGTGTGGCAGCAGGCCTCCGCCGAACGATTTAGGTATGTGTAGAAGCTCGTGGATGATGACTTTGTCCTGCTGTTCCTTCGATAGTTTTTCGAAGACTTCTGTAATGAACTCGATTACGTAGGCGGGCTTCATGCCGAAGCCTGTCAAGAACGCTTTGGAGACGGAGTGGATGCGGGCTGAAACATCTTTCGAAGCGGAGCCGTAGCTTCTCACACACCTAACTCTCTCCACGTCAACGTAATGCAGGCCCGCCCTCTCAACAAGCATCCTAACCCTCTCCTCCAAGTCTGGAGCCCGCCTGTAGGTTATCAACGCAGAGGAAGCGTTGTGGAGATTTATGAGCTTTTACAGCGTGTTCAACGTGATGGACGAGTTTGTTTCCCCTACTACTATGCGGTGCTGCGGAAAACGTGCCCTAAGCGCTGCCGTGATTTTTTCCACGTCTTCTTCGTAGACGAGGGCGTGGACGGCTTTGCCGACCATGTTCTGCGCATAACCCAACGTTGGAAGCTTCTCCATAACGGTGAAGATTTCATGGACTTCCTGGCTTACTAGGCCGGATTTGGCTGCGAAGGCTCTTGCTTGAAGCAGAAAGTTCTCAGGCATGGGGTTGTGGAGAATCTTTTCGATGAACATGTCGCCGATTGTTTCCAGCTGCTGCAGCCTCTCAACCGAGGCTATGGCATCCATGGTTGGAACCGGACCCGCCACTACTGAGACGAGCTTACAGCGTGAAGGAAGCGGTATCTCGTCTGTTATGGAGTAGTCAGGCGACCCCTCCCTTAAAACAAGAACCAGCCCTGTCTTCCCGAAACCAGCCTCGCTGTTCAAACCCGTTCTGCATTCCAGCTCTACGTAGTGGGTTAGTTTGACTGCTTCTCGTAGCGTAATGGGTTTTCCGGACAGATAGGAAAGAGACATGATAACTCCTAAGGCTGAGGCGGCGCTCGTTCCGAAACCTGTTGCTATAGGTACGTGTATCCAATGTCTAACAACTACGAAGCCCTCCAAACCGCATAGTTTTCTAGCAAGCTCCACAGCCTTCTCCGACGGTGGGAAAGACGCATGCTCCCCGTTTATCTCAATCCTAAAACCAGGCCCGCCGTCCAAAACCTCGACAGCAGTTTCAACCCCAGGCACGAAAGAGAAACCCCCTCCCCTAGCCCCAACCCTGTCAGGGTTTTCCCGAAGTCTTCCGTTGTCCAAAACCTTGGGGGAGAATATGCTTGAAAGAGGTGTAGGCGTCTTGATGAAAGCTTTCCGCAAGGTTATTCACGCGCGGCTACAGGCACAGCTTTTCTCACAGCAGCAGTCAACGGCGGCAGCAAAGTCATCAGGAAAGGTATCTCCGTCAAGTATGTCCAGAGGAACCAGATGGCTGCGACGAACAGGGGAAGGTTTTTCCCTCCACCCGCCACGGCTGGCAGGGAGAAGAACTGGCTGTATCCCCAGACCCCGAGCCCTATCATGGTTGCTCCGAGAAGGAGGCCTATCGATGACGCGGCTATAAGACCTGCGTAAACAGGCCTGTAAAGGCTGTAGAAGAGGCTTATCCCGAAGGAGAGGGCTGCGGCGCCTAAAAAAACCGAGCCGGTTAAAGCGTCGCCGAAGAAATTCATCCAGAGTGCCAGCAGGGTCACGGCCAACGGTATGGCCTGCAACGTTATAGACAGCGACGGCCCACGTCCAGCTTTGCCGAGGGCCTTTGCAAGCACTCCTAAGACGTAGAAGCCGGCCATGTTGGATGTGACGCCGACGGTTATGCTTAGCACGGGGTCGCCGTGGATGAGCATGTCGCTTACGAAGATTCCAATGCCCGCTCCAACCGCGCCTATGCGAGGCGAATAGACCACGGCGAAAACCGCGGGTATGACGACCGACGGCCAGAAACGCACCGTGCCTACAACAGGCGCGAAGATCCCCAGATAAGTCAGGTATCCCACTCCAGCGTACAAAGCAGCGTTAGCCGCTATCAGAATGAGTTCAAGCGATTTTTTGTGGGGCATGGCGCTGCATCTATATAGTTTTCTGATTGAAAACCTTTTCCTATATAGTTTATAGTGTCACAATTTTCAAACAAGCTTCTTGAGAACGTCGATCCTGACAGGCAGTTTCATGTCCCGGACCGCTAAAACCTTTCCCCGGATGTCCGATAAAACAAGTAGCTTTTGCCCTACCTTCCATGGGCGATAGTCGAAGAACTTGACCAGCGTCATGTCCTCCGACACAGCCTCTACTTCGAAGCCGTTTGCGGTAAAGCTGAATGACGGGGTCATAGGCAGGAAGAAGAACCAGTCGTTGCATCTGTGTTTTACAGACCTTACTACGGCACGTTTAAGCCTTCTACCTGTCTTCTCGAGCCTATCTTTAACAACTAGGAGAACTGAGAGGCTTGTCGGAATGGTGAAAAACAGCTTAAGAAGGCTGTCCTGCCCTGTCAGGAACACGACGGCCAAGGCCGCGGAGAAAATTGTCAACACCTCCAGCTTAAGTATGAAAGCCATTCTGTCACGCTGCAGCCTACCCTCAAAGCTTACAGCAAAGGGCAGACCCATGCTATAACCCATCCAACACGAGTTGTAAAAAACTTATTGCTTCAGCGTTATACCGCCACGTTTAGACAGCTTCCTCACGTATATGATGGTTATTAAGGCCGTCCATCCTAAGGCTGCGAAAAGCCACACGACAAGGTTTAACGGTGTCAACAGGCCGTTGAGATAAAACAGCACAAGAAGAATTACAGGCACTGCTGTCAGCAAAACCGCCAGCAGAGTTGATTCCACGATGAACTTCATCTGTCTAGACAGCCGCATCGATTAAAAAAGGGCTTAACGCGAGGTAAAAAACATGCTTACGCTGGCGGGAAGGATACCGGTCACAATGAGCTTCTGTTTATGCTATGTTTGCTCCCAGCCTTCTCAGGTCTTCGAGGAAGCCAGGGTAAGAGACGTCCGCCGACTCCATCCCTGAAACTTTTAACCCTTTACTCAACGCTAGGCCTAGGGCTGTGAAAGCCATGAAGAGCCTGTGGTCGCCGTGGCTGTCTAACAAAACACCGCCCTCAATATCCCTACTCCCCTCTATAACAAGCCCGTCATGCTCTTCTTTCACGTTGACGCCTAGCTTTCTAAGCTCTGTGGACACGGTTGAGATGCGGTCACTTTCCTTCAACCGTGCGTGGGCAACGCCATACAGCCTGACAACCCCGTTGTTCAAAACCGCCATGGCCGCAGCCACTGGAAGCAGGTCAGGACTGTCTGTAAGCCTAAACTCAACGTCAACATCTTTTGAACGGCCCTCAACCTCTATTCGCCCGCTTCCCACCATTATCCTCGAGCCTAAGGACTCGGCTATGTGGATGATAGCAGAGTCTGCCTGAGGCATCTGCATGCCTAGGTTTGTGATGGTAGCACGCCCGCCTGTTAGGTGGGCAGCCGCTATTATGAAGGCTGCTGAGCTGAAGTCGCCGGGGATTGTGAAGTCCGCTCCTTGAAGGGTTTGAGGCTCTACCGTGAATTGTCTAAACCCTTCCACGCCTATTTTTCCTCCGAAAATCTCCACCATTTTTATGGTTGCCTCGACATAAGGTTTTGAAACAAGCTCGCCTTCAACGGAAACGGTAACTTGATGGGATGCTCTGAGGCCTGTCAGGAGGAGTGATGTTATGTACTGCGATGATTCTGAGCCTTTTATCGACGTCCATCCTCCTTCCACTCCTCCGCCCTTAACCACAACGGGAGCTGTTCCAGAACCTCGTGTAGTCCAGCACTCCACGCCGAGATCTCTGAGCGATAGGAGAAGAGGGCCTAAGGGCCTTCTTCTGATGCTTTCGTCTCCCGTGAGGATGGTGTAGCCTTTTTCTACGAGAGCTGAAAGACCCGTGTATATCCTGAGCGTCGTCCCCGAGTTCATCACGTTAATAACGTCTTCGGGACAGTGGAATCTCCTGACTCCTTTTATCTCTAGAAAATCGTGTCCCTGTTTTATTTCAACATCCAGCATCTTTGAAGCGCTGATTGTTGCCTGTGTGTCGCGTGAGATAAGCGGCTTTCTAATGATAGATTTTTCCTCGGCTAGGCTTGCGAGGGCGACTGCCCTATGAGTGTAGCTTTTGCTAGGCGGTGCTTCAACAACACCTTCAACCTTAGAAGGCTTGACGGAAATTATCATGGTTCATCATCTACGGGGCTGGGGTTTATTCGGCATTTGATAACCCTGCCTTCGAAGGGATGGAAGGCTTCAAAAACCCTCTCAACATCCCCCTCCTTGCATACGGCGGCGACCGCGGGCCCTGTCCCAGACAACCCTGCAGCCAGCGCACCAGCACGTAAGGCCTGTAAAGCAGGCTGGGTAGGCAGACCAAGGGCCGCTGAATGTATTAAGCCGTTCAGAGTCATGGCTTTCCAGTAATGGCCTTCGTAGGCGAGGTTGAAGGCTACTAGGGCAAGCTCTCTCACCGGCTCGAGCAGCTCTCTCCTAAAGTCCCTGGTGTATGTTTTGCCGGGTGGTATGTATATGACCGTCATCAAGCCGCTGTCCACATAATCTCTCTTCAGTATTTTTCTTTCATGGTTGTTTGTTACGACTACTCCACCCAGCATGCAGGCCGCAGCGTCGTCTAAAGCACCTGTTATCGAAGTGCCTGAGCGTGTTGATGCTTCTGCAACAAGCTTTAGAAACTCTTCCGCCGGCAGTTTTCCGTCAACTGCGTTGAGAAAAGCTTTGGCAATCGCAACCGCTGCCGAGCTTGAGCTCTTAAGCCCAACAGCCATCGGTATCTCGGATTTTGTCGAAACCCTGCATCCGTTGACCGACAATCCTAAACGCTGGGCGAAAACCCTGACAACTTCCTCCGCCAGCTGCGGGTCTGACCTCATACCGTTGATCTCAAGCACAAACGAATTGCTGGACGTAAGTTCGAGGAAAGCCTCTGTCTGGAGATTTATTCCAAGCGCAGCTCCATAGCCAGTTGAGATCGCGTTCACTATGGACACGGCTCCGTACGCTTTACCGACACCTCTCATTTCTCGAACACCTTGAGCGCGTTTACCACGGCTTTCTCCATCACCTTACGGTCGGCGTCTATGCCCAGCCATATCTTTAAAGCTTCAGCCCCCTGCGCCACAAGCATCTTGACACCATTAATCGTCTCCGCACCCTTGGCCTTGGCTGTTTTGAGAAGCTTTGTCTCGACAGGGTTGTAGACCATGTCGAACACGGTCATGTTGCTGTGAAGCATTTTTCCCGGTATGGGGGTTGAGTTGGTGTTTGGATACATGCCGACGGGCGTGGCGTTTATCAACAGCTCTGTTTCTCTCATGATGTCCGCCAGCTCCATCGAGCCGAATTTGACAAACCTGCATCTCACCCCCTTTCTCTCCGCAAACCTCTTGAACACGTTCATGGTGCTCGCTCTTCTTCCGACGAAAACCACGTCTCTAAACCCGCGTTTCTTCAAAGCTATGGCTGCGGCTCTGGCGGCTCCGCCCACGCCCAGCACGACCACGTTTCCGTCAACCTCCTGCTGGGAGGGGACGACAGCCATAACGCCTGCAACATCTGTGTTATAACCCACAAGCTTTCCGCCCTTTATCTTCACGACGTTCACCGCCTCAACCTCTTTGGCCGAGGTCTTAAGCTCGCTGAGATGCTTTATGATGGTGACTTTGTGAGGGATGGTTACGTTGAAGCCGAGAAAATTCATCAAAGGCGCTGAGCTGCAGAAAGCCTTCAGGTCCCGCGGCCTCACCTCAACGGGGATGTAGAGAACTCCCTCAACCCCAGCGTGACGCAACGCCGCGTTAACCATCGCTGGAGAAGCCGTATGACCGATAGGATAGCCGATGACGCCGAGCAAGCCAGACCTCAGCCAACCACCACCCCCAACTCCCCATCAACTCGGGTATATTAAAATAGGCTTGGATATTTGGGAGGCCGTTGTTTCTTAGATCGCGGTGTAAATTTGACAAACTGGGCCAAAAACGATAGAAGACTGCGACAAATAACGTGAAAAAGATTAAGGTTTCAACACGTCAACGAATATAGATTTTTTACTTCCAGCATGCTGTCTAAAGTACAGTTATTCAAAATGGAGTACGTGCTCGTCCTGGTTGCAGCCTTAGTCACAGGGTTTGCGTCAGCGGTTGTGGGAGCTGTCATAGGGGCGGGCGGCGGCTTCATATTTGTTCCAACAACCATACTGCTGTTGGGCTTGCCGCCTCAAACGGTCATACCGGCAAGCCTCTCGCTTGTTTTCACAAACTCTCTTGCGGCGACGTGGATAAGGTCGTCAAAAGCTGCGTTCAGTTTCTCCAGACTCATGCCTTTAAGCTTACTGCTGGTCCCCGGAGTGATAACGGGTAGTTTGATCGTATCAGGGTTAAGCGCATCGATGTTTAGGCTGGCTTTCGGCATCTTCCTCATATCAATATCAACTTTCATGGCCGTAGTGGAGAGAAATACTTCTACAAAAGGTGATGAAGGTAAGCTTTTGACAACGATGGTGGTCGTGATGGTATCTGGCTTGGTTTCAAGCCTTTTCGGAGTCGGCGGTGGATTGCTGATGGTCCCGAGCTTTGTCACAATCGCAGGCATGAATATTCGGAAAGCGGTATACTCGAGCCAGTTTTTCACGATGTTCAGCTCTTTGTTCAGTCTTTTGGCATTCGGGTTGCAAGGACACTTCGACGCCTTCTTGAGCACGGCGTCAGCGTTAGGAGGCTTGATGGGTGGGGTGATTGGAGCAACCTTCAGCATTAAGGCAAGCGGCAGACAACTCAAAACAGCAGTGGTTATAGCCTTTATCGCAACAGGATTTTGGATGATAATATCGACAATAATGGGCCTCAGATGATGAATGTTGGCTGGAACAGTTATTTAGAAACATCGGTGCAGCTTCTAATGACCTTGAATAATTCTTTTACGTGTTTCAAGCATTTTGCTCAGGGGAAGCTGGCCTGGAGCCGTCCTGGCGTCGTCCAACGAGGCGTATGCTATCGGAGCGCCCGCGGCCATCGAAAGAAGCCGTGTTATCATGCCTTTCTCACCCATGCAGAAGGCGACAAGCTTTCCACGCGGCAGGTATGAGTAGAGGCTGATTATCCGAAAGGTGTGTTCAACGCTTGTGGAGAACGTGACTATTTTGGCGATGTCGCCGTGTTTCAGGGCTTCTTCAGCCATGTTGACGAGGGTGGATGTCTCGGGGGTTGTCTCGAAACTGTGCCATGAGACGATAAGCTTGCAGCCCAGCTTCCTTAAACGTTCCTCCACGTTTTCGCCGACCGCTTTAAGCTCTACGTCAACGTATGCTGCGCCCATTCTCGCGAGCTTCTCGAGAAGCTCGATTCTCTCTCCGTCGGACAATGTTGACTTCCCGCCTTCGCCGACTGGCCTGAGCGTCAGTATCAGCCTGTCGGCATACGGCTTGAGAATGGTGTAAACCTTGTTCCAGTTGGTTATGTTTGTGAGGTCGAGCCTTGCTTCGGCCAGGTCTGCTCCCTGCTGTAAAGCAGCTGAAACACGTCTTCCCAACTCCTCCTCATCCCTTCCGTAAACCGAGACGCAGACCAGTGTTTTTCTCATTTCTCCACGACTGTTTCTTCCACTGCCATTCCGAAATGCCGGCCTTTAGCTTGGGAGACGTGGCAGAGGATTTTGTCGCCTTTCTTAAGCTCTGTGACGGGTATGAGCTGGCCGCTTGCTGCCACAAACCTTATCGTCTCGGCGTTCTGCACGGTGACGGCTCCTGTTAACCCTTCCGCCGAAGCTTTCACAAGCCTTAACGGCCTTCTCTCTATCTTCACCCTTCCAACCGAAGTTATTCTTGTTTTTCCGCTGGCTGAGACTATGAGGACTCTGTCCCCTGCTTCAAGCTCCGAAAGATAGCGGGTCGAGCCGTCGGGCATCAGAACGTAGCTGTGGACTGCTCCGGCGTTGACTCTGAAAGGCCTAGGCGACGTGAAGCTTGACCCTACCGACTCGTTGTGTATCATGAAGAACATGTAGGCCCTGCTGCCCACCAGCATCCCCTCGCCCATATCAAGCATGCTGACGGTGTCGACGCAGGCCCTGTCTCCAACACCCACGTCTCGCACCTCTTCAACAACCGCTTCAACCAACGGGATGCTCTCAGGCTTTTTCACCAGCTCATACAGCATTTTAAGCTCCTGCTCGTCCCTAGGCTTGACAACAACCCCGTCAACACCCTTCTCAAGTATGTTGATAAAGAGCTCCGCCTCAGTCACGCCGCCGACCTCAGCCAAAACGCTGCAGCCCGTCCCCGACATCATGGCTATCAGGTTCTCCACAGGGATTATCTTCCAGTCGCTGGTGGCGATGACAACCTCGTCGCAGCCTTGCCGAGCGCGTTGGACAATTTTCTCAAGGTCTTGGGGTGTTTTGACGGTGATGCGAGGGATTTCGGCTGGCTTTTTGCCAAGCCTGTTGAAGCCGTTCTTGCTTGGAACGTAGATGTCGAACTCCCCTGAATGCTCGGGATGTGTTTCGGCTATGAAAGAGCTGAAACCCAGCTGCAAAGCTTTGCGGAAAAGCTGCTGGTTCTCCGAAATATCTACAACAACCTTCTTCATATCGTTAAAACCGTCAGAGCCTCTTCAACCGTGCGGCCCTCGATGACCACACGTCTCAAAGCCTTCACCATCTGTGCTGGAGAGCTGTGCTGGAAGACGTTTCTCCCAAACGTTATGCCCAAACATCCTCCAGCCACCGAGGCGTAGGCAAGCCTCAGAACGTCTTCGTCTCTCTCCATCTTCGGCCCTCCTGCAGCGACGACGGGGACGGGGCATGTTTTCACAACACGTTCAACATCCCTGATGTTGGCGGACGGCATAGGTGTCTTGACTATGTCGGCTCCAAGCTCCGCTCCAACACGCGCTACATGGCTTATGGTGAATGGGTCGCTCGCATCCTTAATGTTCTCACCACGGGGATACATCATGGCTATGAGAGGTATCTGCCATTCGTCGCATGCGTCAGCAGTTTCACCCAGCTGCTCGAGCATCAGGTCATCGTCAGCGCCGCCTATGTTTATGTGGACGGAGACAGCGTCAACGCCTAGCCTCACAGCCTCCTCGACGGAGGCGACCAAAACCTTCCTGTTAGGCTTGCTGCTCAGCTGGGTGCTGGCGGACATGTGCATTATCGACCCTGTTTTAAGCGGTCTCTTCAAAGCTCTAAAAACACCTTTGTGGGCTAGGACGGCTGTAACCCCCGCGTTTTCCAAAAGATAGACGAGGTTTTCTATCTGCTCAAGCCCTTGGACGGGCCCTATTGATGTCCCGTGGTCGAGCGGTACGCAGAGCATTCTCCCGTTTTCGAGAAGCCTGCTCAGCCTAACCTGTTTGCCGAAAACCATGCGTCTCAGCCCTCCAGAAAGCCGAAGTGATGGGCGAGCTCAGCCGTCAATATGGTTCCACCGGCGGCTCCTCTGATGAGGTTGTGGCTCAGCGATATGAACCTGACCGTGTTGTTGTATACTCTCAGCCTGCCAACCGACACGCTCATCCCCGGAATGGAGCCGGCGTCAACGTCTATCCGTGTCTGAGGCCTGTCGTTCTCCCTGTGAACTATTATGGGCCGGCGGGGTGCTGTGGGAAGGTTAAGCTCCTGCGGGTGCGAAACGTATTCTTCGAGAAGATGTGACACTGTTTCGAGGTCGGCGTTTTTCTCTGTCTCCGCAAATACCGACTCCATATGCCCGTCCAGGGTTGGAACACGTGTGCATGTGGCAAACACCTGCATGTCGTCTGAGACCACTCTGTCGTCCACGAAACGGCCCAGTATCTTGACGGCCTCGGTTTCAACCTTACCCTCCTCGCCCGAGATGTAGGGAATTATGTTTCCGAGGATTGAGAGGGAGGGGACGCCGGGATATCCTGCTCCTGAAACAGCTTGCATGGTGGTGACTATCACACGCTTTATCCCCAGAGTTTTTTGAATAGGGTGGAGGGGCAGAACAAGGCCTACTGTTGTGCAGTTGGGTGTGGTTACTATGTAACCATCCCATCCACGGTTTTTCCTCTGTGTTTTAATGAGGTTGAGGTGGTCGGGGTTTATTTCGGGAACTATGAGAGGTACGTCTTTCTCCATCCTGAAGGCGGCTGCATCGCTGTAAACCGGGAAGCCTGCTTCCGCAAACTTCGGCTCAGCCTCTCTCGCAGCCTCGGTCGGAAGGCATGAGAAGACAAAGTCTGCGTCAACGTGTTTAGGGTCGGTGGGCGAAACCTCCATCTCAGCTATCTCTTTAGGCGGCATGGGCGCCTCACCTCTCACCGCCTCCACATACTTACGGCCAACCGACTCCTTACCCGTCAAACATCTAATCTTAAACCATGGATGGCTCTGGAGCATTCTTATGTAATGCTGTCCAACCATCCCGGTTGCCCCGAGTATGGCGACGCTGTACGGCTTCATGCTTTAGAAACAGCCTTTCTACTACTATTTACTTTTTCTCACGGGTATTACTTGATGGCGAGGCTTGGACTGCGAGCGTTTAAAAACAGGATATGCGCTTGGTAGGTTGAGGATCAAAGGGTGTTGAGGCAGGAGGCTCAGCTTGTATGGTCTTCGCGATACAGGAAGGGCGCCGTGGCTAACGCCGTCGTCTCCGCCGTCTGGACGCTTCTATACGTCATCCCCGTCGACCCCTTCCCCATGCTGCTCAGGATAGTCGTTGCAGGAGGTCCGGGAACATGGTTCATCCTAAGCTATCTTTTGTACATCATAGTTGGGTTCGGAGGTTTTCTAGGTCTTTCATATCTTTACTTCGTCGCTGAACGTTTTGAGGGCAGGGTGGTAAACCGTGGCCTCGCTCTCGTGGGCTTTCTCGCAATGTACGTGGGGTTAACAGGTACTACGTTTGGGCTGGCTGTTGCAGGAGCCCTCGGAGGCTATGCGGCTGTAATTGCCCATTCACCTGCTGAAACTGTCCGTCTCATAATGGAGCCGTTTGTCAACCCTCTCAGGACGTTGTGCCTGGTGACCGTTGTAGGAGCCGTAGCCTCGCTTGCAGCACCATACGTTGAGAAACATAAAACATCCTGAAAACCATGTTAGCTGATTTTTAGAGCTGCTGTCACCGTAACCAACAAAACTAAAACAGCTATGAGCAGGACTAGGTAGACGGCTTCACCGCCTGACGCCTCCCATGAAACTGGAGAATAAGACCAGACCATTTCAGAGTTTTCGTTAAAACTGATTGAGATGAAGCCAGGAACTGGCGCGCCTCCTCCAACAACGAAAAGGGACTGCCGGTAGAAGACCATGCCGTCGTCAACATACCATCCCCCAGCAACACGTCTGCCGTCGACGATTATACCGTGTAAAATCATGCCGCCCATGTTGGCGAAAACCTCTTCCCTGGATGTATATGATTCTAACGCAATGACCTCCTGCTCCCCAGCCATGAAGTTCATGCTCCCGTCTGCAACTATGGGGAAAGTAGTTCTCTTTTTTGTCATCAAGTTGCATACATCACCGAGCCAAACAGGCTGCTGCCCATTTATAGACGAATAGATAGATACAGATATCTTGTCTCCGGGAGCGAAGTATGGAGCTGACTTGTAAAGCACTAGGTGATAGGTTTTATTCGGTCCGTAGACATCTGTCACATACATTGCGTATGTTGACCAAGCCGTCTCCCCGGGTTCAAGCCCAGCCGCAACCTGGAGAACAGTCCTTGAAGCGGTCATGACACTTACAATAACGTAGATTGTGTCGTCGGTGTGGTTTATTTTGGGGATTGTGACAACAACCGTGAGGTTTTTGACTAGAGACCAGTCAAGCCTCTCTCCATTTTCTAAGGGGCTTTTGTCCGGCACCGTTATCCCCAAAGCCCAGGGACG
Source organism: Candidatus Caldarchaeum sp. (assembly GCA_038896555.1). Lineage (GTDB taxonomy): Archaea > Thermoproteota > Nitrososphaeria_A > Caldarchaeales > Caldarchaeaceae > Caldarchaeum. The sequence continues at coordinate 36,337 of JAWACZ010000011.1, forward strand.
TCGCTGGCTGGCCAACTCCCAGCCGTCATCGTCAAGCCCCAAGGCAAAATGTGGTTGAATGAGCAGTAGAAACAAGAGAAACACGGTGGATTCGGTGGATTGCCAAGGGCACACCTTCAGCCCTTAGGATTATTGCGTCGCCTATCTCAAATACGTTGAGGCTTTTTTCTATGTTAACGGCGTTGAACAAGCTTGGTGTTATAGACGGATGCTGTCCCCGCTGGATGCATGTCTTGGCAAACTGGTTTTGGAGCTGGTTTGTTGGGTAACGTTTTAGGGTTAAACCTAGATATATTTAATAACTATTGTGTACAATAAAAAACGGTGAGCTAGCCGATAAACAAAGGAAGGCCTGTGAGCTATGCAGAGCCGCTGACAGCTCTGTCACAGCAAACAGTACGCGACATCCTCGACTATGCGGAAAAACCTTCGCCAACAACCGTCGGACCCGGAACATCAGTAGTAGCCGCAGCAGTCTTTATCGCGGTCTCTGATTTAGATTATGTTGTTGTGGCCGCCGACGAGAAACCCTACGGCCTGGTCACAGGATATAACATCTTGAAAGTCTTTGTTGAAGAGCCTGCAAAGGCTTGGACCAAGCTGTATCAGACGAAAGCCCAAGACCTAACGCATCATGCTGCAAAAACAACTCTCTCCTCCAGCCTGGAGCAAGTGCTGGAATCTTGGCGTTTAGATAGATGGGGTTACTCGTTGGTGATGAGCGAGGGGAGGCTGGTCAACGTTTTATCATCGTTGGACGTCCTAAATTTTCTGTTGTCTGAAAAGCTTAGAACAACACTCTCCCGCCTGACAGTGACGGACGTCATGGAAGATACTGGTCTCGATTGTAGGGTTAAGCTCGATGTACCTATACAGAAAGCGATGGAAAAGATGCTCGGGGACGGTGTCAGAAAGCTTATTGCTGGCAACAGGATACTAGCCGACAGAGATTTTATGACATATCTTTTCACCCAGCCTGTTTTGGATGTTTTAAGAGATAGCCCTGCGAAGGCGCTTAATGCTCCGGTTTCTGCCATGGAAAATTTTTTGAAAAAACCTGCTACAGTTGCTTTGGATGAAGACATGTATAGCGTTGCCTTGAAGATTATGAAGAGCGAGGCCAAGGCAGCTGTCTACAGGGAGCTTGGGAAAATACTGACACCCTATGACGTAGCTATGTCTGTCCTCGTAAGATGATTGCTAGAGCTTGACTTTTTTCAGGCTTAGGGAGTTTGTTAAGACCGAGACTGAGCTTAGGGCCATGGCTATGGCTGCTAGGACGGGGTTGAGGAAGCCGGCAGCGGCAACCGGAATTAGCACGGTGTTATATATGAAAGCCCAGAAAAGGTTCTGCTTCACCTTCCGCATCGTTTGTCTGCTGAGCTTCAGCGCTGTCACAACCTTCCTCAGGTCCTCGCTCAGCAGCACAATTCCCGCCGACTCCACTGCCACATCTGTCCCGCTGCCTATGGCTATTCCTACGTCTGCTGTGGCGAGGGCTGGCGCGTCGTTGACTCCGTCGCCAACCATCGCAACCCTGTATCCTTGGCTCATCAGGTTTTTGACGGCTTCCGATTTCTGGGCTGGCAGAACCTCGGCCAACACTTCGTCGATGCCGGCTTGTTTGGCTATGGCCTTGGCGGTTCTCGCGTTGTCCCCCGTCAGCATCATGACTCGGATGCGCATGGACCTGAGGGCTTCTACGGCTTCTCCAGCGTGCGGCTTGAGCGTGTCAGCCAAACCCATCATTCCCGCTAAAACCCCGTCCACAACCACGACCATGACTGTCTTTCCCTCATCTTGCATCCTTTGGACAAGCGCGTCCACAGCCGCTGTATCGCCTGCAACCATCTCCAGCATCCTCAAGCTGCCCACAACGACGGAGCGGCCTTCGACAACGGCTTTCACACCCATCCCCGGAATGTAAACAAAGTCCGACGGCGCAGGCATGTCGATGCCTTTGTCCGACGCGTGTTTGACAACTGCTTTTCCGATGGGGTGTTCCGAGCCTTTCTCAGCGGCTGCAGCAAGCCTGAGTAGCTGGTTTTCGCTCAAGCCGTTCAACGGAATTACCTCTGTTACTGAAGGCTCTCCAACAGTCAGCGTTCCTGTTTTGTCGAAGACGACTGCGTCGACTTTGCTGGCTTTTTCGACGTATTCGCCGCCTTTAATCAGCACGCCGTTTTCAGCCCCTCTTCCAACTCCAACGACTAACGCGGCTGGCGTAGCGAGGCCGAGGGCGCAGGGGCATGCGACGATGAGGACGGCGACGAAGGCTACGAAGCCCGTGGGGAAGACAGAAGCTTTGACAAGTGTCCATGCGGCGAGCGACAGGATGGCTGTGGTTACGACGGCTGGGACGAAGAACGAGGCAACCCTGTCCGCCAGCTTCTCTACAGGCGCACGTCCAGCCTGAGCCTGCTCAACGAGCTCGATGATCTGCGCCAACACCGTGTCGGAGCCCACGCGCTCAGCCCTAACTTTGATGAAGCCAGTCTTGTTTATAGTACCTCCTATCACCATATCCCCCACCGATTTGTCGACAGGCGTACTTTCTCCAGTCACCATCTTCTCGTCGAGCGAGGCATGGCCTTCCACGATGACGCCGTCTGTTGGGATTTTTTCACCTGGCCGGACGACCATTATCTCGCCAACCCTCACCTGCTCCACAGGTATCTCAACCTCGACGCCGTCCCTCAAAACCCGTGCCATGGTAGGCTTGAGCTCCAAAAGCCTTCTTACGGCGTCTGAGGCCCTGACCCTCACAAAATGCTCTAAAACCTTTCCCAACAGTATGAAAGCTATTATGAGCGCTGAGACTTCGAAGTATGTTCCGGGTTGGAAATACTGTGGGAAGAAGGTTACCAGCGTGCTGTATCCCCACGCAGCCGTCGTCCCTATTGCTATCAACGTATCCATGTTAGCCGCCCTTGCTTTGAATGCATGGGCCACACCTTTGTAGAAGCGTGAGCCCGCAACCAGCTGGACAGGCGTGGCCAGAATGAAGAGAACAAGGTCGTGGATGTTGTGGGGCAGGGTCACAAACCATGTAAGGATGAGGGTCGGTATACCGAGAGCGAAGCTGAGCACAGTCAACTGCTTAAGCCTCCTGAACTCAGCCTCAGGCGCTATGAAAGTTTTCAAGCAGGAGTCAGAGCAGAAAAAATACTCTCTACCCCTAACAATTGCACGCAACGCGTCAGAAGATTCTTCGACATACATCCCGCAGACAGGGTCTTTAGCCATCCGGCCCAAAAGCATCCCTATCGTTAAAATACTTTAACGATATGTCTGTTACATGGTTTGGTGATGAATGGCGGAAGGTAACGTCAAGCTCGCCGTGAAGGTGGCGAGGGAGATGGCTGAGACTGTTAGGCGGCAGCTGGTTAAACAAAACCTTTTCGACCGTTCGCGTTGCATCGTCAAAACGGAAACATATGTCCTCATCCCTGTGCTGGCACGTCCTCTGGATGCGTTTGAGGTTGTTGAGGCGGAGCTTCCTTCCAGAAAATTATTCATCGAAACAGTGTTGAAGGCTTCTTTCGACATCGTCGGCAGCATCGCCGTAATCAACGACATGGACATGCCGCGGGACAAGGCTATAGCGTTAGCGGTTGAAATTGTCCGCCGCCATCCAAGAGTGAAAACCGTGCTCCAGAAGACAGGCATGGTTGCAGGCGAAGAGCGTGTCGCAGCCTACCATGTTATCTACGGCGAGCCCGTCACCGAGACAGTACACCGCGAGTCAGGCTGCGTGTTCAAAGTTGACTTAGCCAAAGCCTTCTTCAACCCAAGGCTTTCAGGCGAGAGGCTACGCGTCGCCTCACAGGCCGGAGAAAACGAGACCGTGCTTGACATGTTCGCAGGCGTCGGCCCCTTCTCCATAATCATAGCCCGCAAAAAACCCTCCACAACTGTCTACGCCGTGGAGAAAAACCCTGCCGCACACCAATACCTCCTCACAAACATCAAGTTGAACAAGGTTGAAAGACGTGTGAAACCCTTTCTCGGGGACGCAGCAGAGATAGTTCCAACCCACGACACCTGCTTCAACCGCATAATCATGAACCTCCCACACCAGTCAATCAAATACCTGCCCACAGCGTTGGAGAAAGCAGCTCCAAACGCCACAATCCATCTTTACGTCGTCGAAGAAAGAAACAAACCATCAGCAACACGCCAAACAATAGCAGAAATCTCTAAAGACCTGACGGTAGTTGGCGAGAGGGTTGTTAAAGAAGCCTCACCCAAAGCAGTCATCAAAGCCTACGACCTCTTGGTCGCGAAGGTCTGACACCTACCGCTGATGAGGCAAAACAACTCTTACGTCAACGCTTCCTAACCAAGGCCATAGTCGCAGGGCTTGTCGAACTCAAACACAACCGGCTTTCCTGCCGAGACAGGGGACTCGAACACCGTCATCGCAACAGCTTTTTTATCCAGGGCTATGCGGTCTTAGACGGCTTGAGGTTCTTCAAAGTCAGCTTGGACAACGTCAGGGACGTGGCAGGCGAAATAGCTTCTTCGAGGAAGCCTCTAGACTTCTACGTCGAAGCCGTCAGGAAAATTGTAGAAGACGTAAGGGTCGGCGGTTTGACGGCGTTGATGCAGTATGTCAACCGGTTTGACTCTCCGAAGGTGACGGCTGACACGTTGTTTGTTCCGCGTGCAAAACTGGCTGAAGCCTACGGAAGAGTTGATGAAAAAACCAAGAACGCTTTGAAGAAAGTCGCTGAGAACGTTGAGAAGACCAGCCGCTCCCAGCTGACGAGGCTCAACTTTGTCAGAAGGGTTGAGGAAGGTGTGAAGGTCGTTTACAGAACCGCTCCGCTGCCGTCTGTCGGCTGCTACGTGCCGGGAGGCGCGGCCAGCTACCCCAGCACAGCCTTGATGACCGTCGTCCCAGCCAAAACAGCGGGAGTCCCAAGGGTCGTCGTCTGCACCCCGCCAAGCCAAGACGGCATGTTAAACGACGTGGTCATGGCAGCTCTCTACCTGGCGGGAGCCGACGAGGTCTACGCCATGGGGGGGCCGCATGCCGTCGCAGCCATGGCCTACGGCGTCGAAAAAATCATGCCCGTCGCCAAGATTGTCGGCCCTGGAGGCCCGTATGTTACTGCGGCTAAGAAGCTTGTCAGCAGCGATGTCCCCGTAGACATGCTGGCGGGGGCTACGGAGCTGATGGTTTTCGGCGACGACGTGAGGGATGCTGAGGATGTTGCGTTGGAGCTTTGCGCGCAGGCTGAGCACAGCCCCGACACCTTGGTAGGCTTGGTCACCACATCTGACGAGCTTGCTTCCGAGGTCATGAAATACGTCAAGCTCATCGCTCCAAGGCTTGAGCGGGGTAAGATTGTGGAAGAATCGCTTGAGAAAAACGGCTACGTCGCTCTTTGCGACAGCTTCAAGACAGCCGTCGAGCTCATTCAGACAATCGCCCCCGAACATCTTTACGTGACGTCGAAGCCTGAGAAAATTGTCTCCCATGTTTCAAACGCAGGCGTGATATCGGTGGGTCGTTTCACCTCTCCAGCGCTTTGCGACTACGTCGTCGGCGTCAACCACGTTCTCCCCACGATGGGCCAGGCCCGCTTGAGAGGCGGGTTGAGCGTGCTCGACTACGTCAAGATAGTCGCTGAGGTGAGGGTTCTCAAGGGTGCGGCTAAAAGGCTTGGAAAGCATGCAGCCCTGCTGGCGAGAGCGGAAGGCCTGCCAACACACGCAGCAGCAGCGGGAAGATGGTCGGACTCACGGTAGAGGCGGAGGCGGGTTCTCCAGCCTCAGAACAGGCGGACTGTTTTTCCTCGAAACCCAGCGACATCCATGGATGTAAAACCGTAGAAGACGGTTAACATCAGCCGTCACACCTATCCGTCTTGTGACGGCGATTTTCTCAAACACATATCCATCATCCTCGAGCCAGGCTACATCGGAGCTGCAGAGGTCTAAGCCGTCCATGGACCTGTCGACGCCCAAGGTTTTGCAAAGCCTACCAGGCCCGTCAAGCCTTCCCTCAACGTTCTCGACGGGCTGAGCCGCCCTCAGCAACACAGCCTCGCCGCCGCCTCTTACTACGTTCATGCAGTTATGTGTGTGAACCATGTAAACGTACAAGGTTCCCGGAGGCCCGAACATGCTTTTGTTCCGCGGCGTCATCCCTCTGAAAGCATGGTTGGCCCTATCGTTCTTGACGTAAGCCTCAACCTCCACAATCCTAACCCGCTTACTCACATCCTTGTTCACGACAAAGATTTTGCCCAGAAGCCTTTTGGCAAGCTCGACCGTGTCACGGTCGTAGAAGCTCAAGCCCAGCCTCAACTTCCTTCAACCTTCGTCAAGCGTTCTCTGTTTGTAGAAAGGCTTCAGGCTGTCGGCCAACTCCTTCGCCCTCTGTATGTCTTTGAAGAAGGTTGTTTTGTTGGCTGGGTTGTAGAGGGCTGCGGCGGGATGGTAGGTGCAGAAGTATTTGCGGCCGTGTTTTTCAAAAGCTTTCCCCCTCACAGCCGTAACAGACCCTATGCCGAGAAGGGTTTGGACAGCAACGGCTCCCAACAAAATGATAAGCCTCGGGTTAATAGCCTCAATCTGTTTGCGGAGATACCTGTCGGAGCATATGCCTCTTTCCTCGGGTGTTGGCTCCCTGTTGTCAGGCGGACGGCATTTCACAACATTCGTTATGAAAACATCCTCACGGCTCCAGCCCGCTTCCTTCAACGCCTCCGTCAAAAGCTTCCCAGACCTTCCGACAAAAGGCCTGCCCTGAAGGTCCTCATCCTCGCCAGGACCTTCACCTATGAGCATTACCTCAGCTCTGTGGTTGCCCTCGCCTGGAACCGTGTTGGTCCTGCTCCGCCACAGCGGGCAGAGCGTGCATCTCCTAACCTCCTCCGCTATCTTGTCGAGCTCGTCCAGCTCAGTCGAAGAACTCATCCATGGAAACCGCTCCAGCCCAGTTGATAAGGCTGTCTCCTTTGTTTGGCCTTCTTCGAAGAAAGGTCGATGACATTATTCTTAATAGGGTGTTGTCGCATGCTGTGTACATGGATGCGACGGCTGACGAGAGGCTTTCAACAGGCAACCCTGTGCTCGACAGAATGCTCGGCGGCGGCTTCATAAGAGGCAGAACATACCTCGTGACGGGTGAGACAGGTGTTGGAAAAACTATTCTGGCCCTGCAATTCCTTCTCAATGGGTTGGCACGCAACGAGACATGCGTCTACGTTACGATAGACGAGAGGATTGAAGGTGTTTTGAGAGGTGCTGAATCCCTCGGCTGGAACTTCTGGGCCTTCATGGAGTCGGGAAGGTTTATCCCGCTGGAGCTGAGGCTTTACGCAGCCGAGGCCAGAAAATACGGGAAGGAGAGCAGAGCCTTCGTGGACGCGATATTCAACGCAGCAAGGGGAAGACGTTTCTCCCGCCTGGTGCTCGACCCTGTCTCAGCTTTGGCGCAAGGAGCTAAAGACGAGTTCTACGTCCGAGAATACCTCCGAGAGATAATCACGATGATTGAGGAAAGGTTCAGGGTGACGACTTTGATGACGACAGACATACCAACAGGGTCGAAGAGGATGAGCAGGTTTATGCTTGAAGAGTTTCTCGCCTCAGGTGTCATAGTGCTGGGGGTTAGGCAGGTGGGCGGGAGGCTTGTGAGAACAATTTACGTGAGAAAAATGAGGTGGTCGGCAATGGATTCAACCATGTACGTTTTCACGATAGAGCCTGAACGAGGCATCATAATCCACGAGCCCTACGACGAATTCATCAAAAAACTCAACACACCCATGGACGTACAAACAGAAAAATAAAACCTCAAATCAGTTAAATCCAACCCATCTGCTCAAACTAGAGGGGTGGAGGGAGAGCTTTCCCAATACCGTGAACAACTTCTCCGTGACGTGGAGAAAGTTTACGCTGCGGCGTCAGAGTTTCGAAGACGGACAAACAGCCCCCTCCCCTACGTTGAGACAGTTTTCGCCGACAGGATGGAAGAACGGGTTGAGCTGCTTGTAGGGCCTAAAGACGTTGCTGAAAAGATACGCAGGCTGAAGAGACAACTTTCTGGGATTGAGCTGGCTTTCAAGCTCTGCGAAGAGCTTGTCTACGCAAGCATAGGCAAAGAATCAGAGGAAAGTGTGATCAAGCAGGCGATATGCACGGCCCTCGCCGTCCTCACACCGCCCTGCATCACAGCAGCCCCCTCAGAGGGAATCTCACATGTAAGAATAAAAGAAAACGACGACGGAAGCAAATATCTGGCAGTATATTTCGCAGGCCCCATAAGAGCCGCTGGAGGCACCGAGCTTGCGACAGTCGTTGTGCTGGCTGACTACGTTAGAAGATTGTTCGGTCTCGACAGGTTCAAGGCGAGGGAGGAGGAGGTGAAAAGGTTTGTGGAGGAGCTGCGGACATACGTCAGAAAGGTTAGCAGGTTCCAGTACAACGTGCCCGACAAGCTGATAGCTTACGCCTACCGCATGACACCCGTCGAGATAACCGGCGTAGCCACAGACAACATACTCTCACCATCTTACAGGGACCTCGAGAGGGTAGAGACAAACTACCTGCGCGGAGGAGCTTTGAGAGTTGTTAACGACGGCATAGTCGGCAGGGCGAAGAAGGTTCTGAAGGTTGTCAGGTCGATGGGGATGTCTGGATGGGACTGGATTGAGGAGCTGGCTTCAGCACAACTCACCATGGGCGAGGCTGAGGAGCAGGAGATAGAGGTCATAGGTGGGAGGCCTGTAGTATCACTTTCCAACACATTCGGCGGCTTCAGGATAAGATACGGCAGAGCCTTCGCAACAGGCATGGCGGCCTACGGCATACACCCAATGGCCATGAAAGTTCTCAAAGGCTACATAGTGACGGGAACCCAGCTCAAATCAGACTTTCCGGGAAAAGGCGGCGTGGTAACCCCTGTCGACGCAATCGAGCCGCCAGTCGTCAAAACATCAGACGGCGCCGTCGTC